>QCCJ01000001.1 GCA_003281285.1 Prochlorococcus sp. AG-347-K22
TTAAATATGAAAAACATTTCTCAACTATTAATTTTTTTAAGATATTAAGTTATGTGCGGAATAGTTGGAATCGTTTCTTCAAATGATGTAAATCAACAAATTTACGACAGTCTTTTGCTTTTGCAGCATAGAGGTCAAGATTCAACAGGTATAGCTACAATGGAAAATACTGTTTTCCATATACATAAGGCCAAAGGTCAGGTTAATACTGCTTATAGAACGAGAGATATGAGGAATTTAATAGGCAAAATCGGATTGGGTCATGTTAGGTATGCAACAAAGGGATCAGCAGAAAGTGTTGAAGAAGCACAACCCTTTTATGTTAATGCTCCTTATGGAATTGTTTTAATACATAATGGAAATTTGACTAATACTAGAGATTTAGAAAAACAGTTATTTAATGTCGACAAGCGGCATACAAATTCTTCAAGTGATACTGAAATGTTGTTAAACGTATTTGCGACAGAATTACAAGAACAAATAAATAATCAAAAATTAGAACCTGATATTATTTTTAATGCTGTCAAATCTTTACATAAAAGAATTCAGGGATCATATGCTTCAATTGCATTAATCTCAGGACATGGTTTATTAGCATTCAGAGATCCTTTTGGTATAAGACCTTTAATCATAGGGAAAAGACTTTCATTAACTACAAAAAAAGAAGAATGGATGGTTGCTAGCGAATCTTTAGTACTTGAGAATAATGATTATCAAGTAGTGAGAGATGTAGATCCAGGAGAAGCTGTTTTTATAAATCTTAATGGGGAGTTTTTCTCTAAGCAATGTTCTGAAAATCCAATGTTATTTCCCTGTGCTTTTGAATATGTTTACTTAGCTAGGCCAGATTCAATTATGAATGGAATTTCAGTCTATAAAGCTCGTTTAAAGATGGGAGATTATTTAGCAGAGACAATAAAAGAAACAATCAATTCTGGAGATATTGATGTAGTTATGCCTATTCCTGATTCTTCTCGACCCGCGGCAATGCAAGTTGCAAGACAGTTAGGGATAGAATATAGGGAAGGTTTTTTTAAAAATAGATATGTTGGCAGAACATTCATAATGCCTGGTCAGCAGAAACGTAAGAAATCTGTAAGGCAAAAATTAAATGCCATGAGTGCAGAATTTAAAAATAAAAATGTATTAATAGTGGATGACTCGATAGTCAGAGGTACTACTTCAAAAGAAATTGTCCAGATGGCTAAAGATGCAGGAGCAAATAAAGTTTTTTTTACATCAGCAGCTCCTCCAGTTCGTTATCCTCACGTTTATGGAATTAATATGCCTAATAGAGCTGAATTAATAGCTCATAATAGGACAATAAGTGAAATCGCCGATAAACTTGAAATTGATCATCTTGTTTATCAAAGTGTTCAAAGTTTGCGTAAATCTATAATATGTGATTCTCCTATTAAAGGTTTAGAGATGAGTTGTTTTACTGGTGATTATGTAACTGGAACAGTTAATCAAGAATACTTAAATTGGGTTGAAAATGAATATAAATCTTAGTCGAGAAAGTTTTCAAGTCGGAAACAATTTTCAAGGTATTCATCATTATCTAATTTTAAAAAATCAATTAAAAAGTTTGATTTATTTGATTTGAAATTTAATTTATTTAGGTTTAATCTTGCAGATTTATTTTTATTAGTTTCAATATCAATGTAATGGTTACTTGCAATTATTTTGAGGAAGTAATCGTTTTTAAGTTGGGTTTTTTCATTTAAATATCCCAAACTGTAATCATTTGAGCAATAAATTTCATTACTATTTATGCAAAAGATTTTTCCTTGTTTAGATATTAAAAAAATATTTTCACCATCATGGTATGTACAACAAGAAACGATTTTTTCAGTTGGTAAAAGTTTTGCAATTATTAATCCTTGGGATTGTTTAGAAGTTGGCGTTAAAAATTTATTTGATAAATTAAATTTAAAAATTCTTCCGATCGAGGTTAATATGATTAAATCTTTGCTTTCATTAGAAATAAAAGAATCAATTGTTTTTAAATTATTTTTTAATTTTGTAATAGTGAAAGATCTATTACTTTTAATCATATCTTCATCATATAAAACTTTTTTAAATCTTCCATCTGAATTCAAGATGCATAAATAATTTCTAGTTTCTTTTTTAATTGAATGGAAATTTATTATTTCACTAGGATGAATATTTCCAAGAATTTTATTATCTAACTTATAGTCTTTATTAATATTCGATTCCCAATCAATGTTAAAAACTTTTCCTGTGTTTGTGATTCCAATCAATTTTATATTTTTTTCAATATTGCATATAAATTTTTGAATATTTTTATTATCTATAATTTTATTTACAACCTCAAATGATTTTTTGTAATTACCTAAAATCATCCTTTTTAAATAAAGTCTATTGTCTATGTATAACTTTGTTTTTTTATTTATGAAGTCTTCTAATATCTGATTATTAAGAGTTTCTAATGCTTCATTTTGATTTATATTTTTAATTATTTTCGTTTTACGTATAACATTGTATTTTTTCTTCAATATTAATAATTCTTCTATAAGTAATTTAAGTAATAATTCTCTTTCGTTCAATAATTTTTGAAAATAATTCTTTTTTTCTTCTAAATTTTTTATTTCATTATCAATTTGATTTTTTTCTAGATTTGTTAATTTTTTTAGTGGCATATCTAATACTGAATTTGCTTGCTTTTCACTTAAGAAAAATTTTTCGATTAATTTTGATTTAGCTTCCACAGAATTTTCCGATTCTTCAATAATTTCGATAACTTTTTTTATATTTTTTGTGGCTTTAGACAAACCTTCCGATATTTCTAATTTTTCAAGAGTGTTTTTTAGAAAATAATAAGTTCTTTTTCTAATTGTTTCTTCTCTAAATTCAAGAAAATAGTTGAGATATTTCTTAAGGTTTAGTTGTGCAGGCTTGCCTTTGATTAAAGCTAAGAATATTGCGCCAAAGTTTGTTTGGAGAGTGGTTTTTTTATATAAATTAGAAATAACAAGTTCAGAATTAGCATCTTTTTTTAGTTCTATTACAATTCTCATTCCATCTCTGTCGCTTTCATCTCTAATATCAGAAATCCCATCTATCTTGCCTGAATTAACAAGTTCTGCGAGTTTTTCAATCCAACCTGCCTTATTAATTTGGTAAGGAAGTTCCGTAATGATAAGTGCATTCTTTTTATGTTTTCCTTTGCCTAAATTTACCTCTTCCGTATTTACAACTCCTCTTATCGTTAAAGATCCTTTTCCAGTTTCATAAAGCTCTTCAATTGCTTGACTATAAATTAATTCTCCGCCTGTAGGAAAATCAGGACCTTTGATAATGTTAAAAAGTTTTTTATCACTTATATCTTTGTTTTTTACTAAAGCCTCTAAACCATCTACAATTTCGCCTAGGTTGTGAGGCGGAATATTTGTTGCCATGCCAACAGCAATACCTGATGAGCCGTTCAATAATAAAAATGGAAGTTGAGCTGGAAGAACATCTGGCTCTTTTTGAGAACCGTCAAAGTTATTTGAAAAGTTTACCGTTTCTGATCCAATTTCTTCAAGAAATCCTTTATTAGCTATTGGAGCTAATCTAGTCTCGGTATATCTCATTGCGGCAGGTGGATCATTATCTACAGATCCAAAATTTCCATGGCCTTCAAGAGTAGGATATTTAGTTGAAAAATTTTGTACTAGCTTCACTAATGCATCATATACTGCTTGATCTCCGTGAGGATGGTACTTTCCAAGTACATCTCCAACAACTCTTGCACATTTTCTGAATGGTTTATCAGGTGTTAAACCTAATTCATACATCGCAAATATGATTCTTCTTTGTACGGGCTTAAGACCATCTCTTGCATCAGGCAAAGCACGTCCAACTATTACGCTCATTGCATACTCCAAATAAGAACGTTGCATTTCTTCTTGAAGTGAGATGGAAGTAAATTTTTTCTTATCCATTAGAGCGCAAAATTGAATAATTATTAATTAGCTAAATTAAGACTAATAGGTATAAGAATATTTACCAGTATTGAACATTAAGATGATTCACTTATTTTGGATTTTGCCAGTATTACATCTTTTTTTAGTTGTTCATTTTGTAAAAGAATTTCTGTAGAGGTTTGTAATTTTTCTCCCCATAGCTGTTCTTTTCTATAATCATAATTGACATATTTGGGATCTTTAGCCAAAGCTTTTTTTGCTAGCTGAATTGCTAATTTAGTATCATTGATACTGATACATGAGGCCAGGCCTAGTAAAGGTTCAGCATTTTCCTCAATTGAGATTGCACTTTCAAAAAGTTTGATTGAGAGATTGACATTGTTTTTCTCGAAATAAGCTAACCCTTGATTATTGATTGCTTGCCAGAAATCAGGTTTAATTTTTATAGATTTATCAAACAATTTGATAGCTCTCAAATAATTTTTTTCCATTAAAAAAATATTGCCTAATTGAAAAATAGCTTTGTGGTTATTAGGCTCAATCTTTATTCCTTTTTCTAAAGCACTCTTTGCTTTTGTTTGTTGGGAAATTTTTAAGTAAACATTACTTTTAGCAAAATATATTTCGCTATTGTCTGAATTGATCTGTTCTGCTTTATTTAGAGAATTTAATGCGTTTTTATACTTTTTGTTAGCTATTTGTGCTTCAGCTAAAATCAACCAAAGTTTTTCATTTTTTGGATTTATTTTTATAGCTAATTTGGCTAAGTTAAGACTGTCTTCATATTGGCCAAAATAAAGAAGTTGATATGCATTTTTGCCAATATATAAACTTTGCTTTTGTATATTTTTGTTTGTTGGGAAATAATAATAGGGAACTATTGCTCGAACAATTTCTATTTGAAAAAAGTAAAAACAGATCAAGGAGATCCAGAGTGTTTTTTTTAAAAACTTCTTCATATTTTAATTTTTTTATTATTTATATTTGCTTGTATGTTTCTTTTCCACATCCATGGTTTAATTCTTTTTAATGTAGTTCCTTTAAGATTTTCTTGCCACGTTTTATCATCCCAATTAAGGGACTCAATATTAAGATTTTTAATCCATTCTTTTGGTGTGGTTTCATAATTATTGTTGTATGGAACTGATTTATTCCATGGACAAACATCCTGACAAATATCACATCCAGCAACCCATCCACCTAAATTTTTTTCTATTTTCTTTGGAATAGTTTTATCTCTGCTCTCTATTGTGTGATACGCAATGCATAGATCTGATTGAATTACAAATGGTTCTACGATTGCATTTGTGGGACAGTTTCTGATACAAATATCACATTTTCCACAAAGTGATTCATGAGGTTTGTCTGGCATTAAATCTTTTGTGAGAATCATAAAACCCAAAGTAAACCATGAACCATTTTTTTTGCTGATTAAATTACTATTTTTACCTATCCAACCAATACCCGCCTCCTCTGCCCATGCTTTTTCAAGTAGTGGAGAGGTATCAACACATATTTTCCATTTGCAATCAGGAATTTCTAGGTTGATCCATTTACCAATATTCTTCAATTTTTTGTAAATCACCTTATGGTAATCCTCACCTTGGCTAAATTTAGCTACCTTGAGGAAATTATTGTTGTTGTTTTGTGAATTAATGTAAGCAAATCCAACACTTAAAACACTTTTTGCATCTTCAAAAAGTGAGCCAATATTTTTTCTTTTTTCTGATTCCATCCATTTCATTTCAGCATGATAATTATTTGATAACCATCTTTCTAATGCGTTAGTTCTTAATTTTATGCGCGAACTATCTGATATTGAAGCTATTCCGGCAATTGTAAAACCTTCAAAAATAGCTCTTTCTTTTAATTTTTTACTTATTTCTTTTTTGTTTTGAATCGTATCAATCATTTCTTTTTTCTTTATAGCATTTCTTTTAAGAGTTATTTTTGGAGAATAAACTTATAAATAAAATAGATATATTTAAGAAAAATATATCCTAACTTAGTAAAAACAGTTAAATTATTAGTAAAGTTAATTTAGTTAATACGTTATTTTGGTTGAATCTAATCAAAATCAAGATTCGAATTTAGGATCTAGGCTTCAACAAGATCTCAAAAATGATCTTATCGCCGGGTTGTTAGTTGTAATACCCTTAGCAACAACAATTTGGCTGTCATCATTAGTTAGTAAATTTGTTTTAACGTTAGTTACTTCAGTCCCAAAGCAACTAAATCCTTTTATTAATTTAAATCCTTTATTACAAGATTTAATAAATCTCACCTTAGGCTTAACTGTTCCCTTATTAGCTATTTTGCTTATAGGTTTGATGGCAAGAAATTTTGTAGGAAGATGGTTATTAGAATTTGGAGAGGGTACTTTATCAAAAATTCCAGTAGCTGGAGCGGTTTATAAAACCCTTAAACAATTGTTAGAAACTTTTTTAAGTAATAAATCTAATAGATTTAGAAGAGTTGTTTTGGTTGAATATCCTCGTGAGGGACTATATAGTGTAGGCTTTGTAACTGGAGATGTAGGTCCTTCTCTGCAGCCAGAATTGGAAGAAAAATTACTTAGTGTTTTCATCCCTACAGCACCAAACCCAACTACTGGTTGGTATACACTCGTTCCTGAGTCTTCTGTTAAGGACTTGGATATTTCTGTTGAAGATGCTTTTAGAACAATAATTTCTGCTGGGATAGTTAATCCAGATGAGAAAAATAATACTACAAATCCAACATTTTCAAAATTGTTTTCTCAATTACGAGCTTCCACTAATACTTCTTCTTAATTGATGCATAATAGATCCCTTTCTAGAGAATTATCTTTAATTTCTCTTGGCCTTATAAAAGATAAAGGTGATTTTAAATTGAATAAATTTCAGATAGAAGAAATTTTTGAATCTGCTTTAGATTCTCTAATAAACCATTGCAGAGAGGAATTAGATAATTGCGAGTCAGAGTTAGAAAATGCTTCACAAAAAATATTAGATAGTGAATTGCAAGAAGGTGTTGATTCCTCCTATTCAAATGTCCGAGATGAGTTAAAAAAATCCCTGACAAAAATTGAAACTGTAATGAATACACTCTCTGTCGCTTTAGATTTTCCTAAATTAATTGTTTCTAGCGGTCAAATAGATATTAGAGAGGATGTAAATCAAAGGATTTGTAATATAGTTAATAATCTTAAAAGTATTGATTCTGATATCGATCAAGTAATGGATGGTTGGAGATTAAAAAGATTACCAAGAATTGATAGGGATATTCTGCGTCTAGCTTATGTGGATATCAATTTTTTGAACACACCTATCGCTGTTGCTTGTGATGAGGCTGTTAATCTAGCCAATAAATATAGTGATTTGCAAGGAAGAAAATTTATTAATGGAGTTTTAAGGAGATTACAAACAATTTAATTCTCATAATTATTTGATATAAATAAATAGTATTTAGAAAATTTTAATTAGGAACTATAGATAATAATGACTAATACTGATTCTGATAATTCTCGTGAATGGGCAGCACAAGCTTATGCACTTTTAAAAAAACGACAGGAAGAGCAAAAGCAAGAATTAGAGAAACAGGAAGAGCAAAAGCAAGAATTAGAGAAACAGGAAGAGCAAAAGCCAAAATTGATTGATGTTAATAATAAAGAAAATATTTCTGGACAGTCTAAAACTATTGCTGAACCTGAATTAGGGGAATTTGATGATAATTTTACTTGGTCTGCAATGGTATTAGCTGCTCAAGGAAAAAAAATAAATCAAATATCGATTGATGAAATTGATTGGTTAACTAAATTAAGAAGAGGATTAGAAGAAACCCGAAAAGGATTTGTTACTGAATTATTGGATAAACTGGGAGATGATCCTCTTACTCCTGAATCTCTTGATGACTTAGAGACTTTATTAATAAGAGCTGATGTAGGGATTGATTCAACCGATAAAGTTATAAGTTCTCTTAGAACAAAATTAAACGAGGAAGTCGTTGGTGGAGAAGCAGGAATAAAATTCTTGAAGGAGGAATTAAAATTAATTATCGATAAACCAATAAAAAATTCGGGCTCTGATCTTTTAGTTCCCCAAAAGGGTAAGTTAAATGTCTGGTTATTGGTAGGAGTTAATGGTGTTGGAAAAACCACAACATTAGGAAAATTAGCATATTTGTCATCAAAAAGTAATTTTAAAACTTTGATAGCTGCTGCTGATACTTTTAGAGCGGCTGCAGTAGAACAACTAAAAGTGTGGGGAGATAGAAGTAATGTTGACGTTATATCAAATCAATCAAAAAATGCTGATCCAGCTGCAGTAGTTTTTGATGCAATTAATTCAGCAAAAAAAAGAAATGTTGATTTATTACTTGTTGATACAGCGGGCAGATTGCAAACAAAAAATAATTTGATGGATGAATTAACAAAAATAAAAAAAATTATTGATAAAAAAGTCCCAGATGCAATTGTTGAATCATTATTAGTTTTAGATGCAAGTCAGGGACAAAATGGCTTAAAACAAGCAAAAAGTTTCGCTAAATCAGCAGATCTAAGTGGAGCAATTATTACTAAATTAGATGGCACTTCTAGAGGAGGTGTCTCTTTAGCTGTATCTGAAGAAGTAAATTTGCCTATAAGGTTTATTGGAGCTGGAGAAGGTATAAAAGATTTGAGACCATTTAATAGTTATGAATTTGTAGAGGCTTTGCTTGCAGATAAATAAATATTTAATTATTTTTTTTTAAAAACTTAAATTTAATGTTAAAACATATTTATCTATTAGATTTGTTTTGACAAATAATCAAAAAGAAAAAATATTTTCAAATAAATTTATTCAAAAATTTTTAGACAATGATCCTAAAGTAACTCTAAAAGATAAATATAAATTTGCTGAAATTGCATCCTCCTTAGCATATTATTTAAAATCATTTTCGAATATAAATAAATTTCTTGATTATGTATGCCTAATCTTTAAACATATTTTTTCTGAGAGTATAATTTTAATTATTCCTTTAAATTATGAGGGGGAGATATGGAATGAAAATATAAAAATTTCTGTTAATTATAAAAATTTAACAATTCAAGAAGAAATCAATAGTTTTTTGGATCAATTTCATTTTTCAAAAAATTTTAAAATAAAAGAAATTCTATCTTTTGAAAATGCTTTAAAAAATAAATTTAAAGAATATAAAATTGAAACAAAAAAAATAATATCTAGAGGCAAATGTAGAGGATTTATTTATATTTTTAGCGAAGATATTTCTAGACAGTCAATTACCGAAGATAGTAATTTTAATTTTATTGAAAATTGCCTTGCTGTTGGATTAGAAAATCACTACTTAATAAAAACAAAGAAAAAGCATGAAAATGTAGATAGAGAAATTTCCACTGGTGCTGAAATTCAATCTCAATTACTCCCGGATTATTGTCCAATTATTCATGGTATAGATATGGCTGCGCATTGTAGACCAGCTCTTCAGCTCGGTGGAGATTACTATGATTTTATGTGCTTAAAGACAAATATCTCTGAAAAAAGAAAAGAAAAATCAAGATGGGCGTTTGTAATAGGTGATGTCATGGGTAAAGGGATTCCGGCTGGTCTTTTAATGACTATGTTAAGAGGAATGCTACGTGCAGAGGTTCTTACAGGTCTGCCTCCAGATAGAATTTTGCATGATTTGAATCAACTAGCAATAAATGATTTAGATCAATCGCATAGATTTGTGACATTATTCTATTCAGATTATGATCCTAGAACTAGAAAATTGAGATTCGCTAATGCAGCTCATAATCCTCCCCTGCTTTGGAAAAGTTCAGATCAAAAAATTTTTAAATTAGATGCAAAAGGATTTGTACTTGGACTACAAAAAGATGCTGAATATCATTGTGGTGAAATTAAGCTTAATCAAAATGATCTAGTTCTTTATTACACTGATGGAGTAATTGATACTTCTAATTCTTTAGGACAAAGATTTGATGAGGAAAGATTGATTAAAACCCTTACAAAATTATGCAAGCAATCTTATACATCTCAAGAAATTTTAAATAAAATATTTAAAAAGTTAGATGATTTTACAGGGCAAAATAGACATCTTGAAGATGATGCCTCTATGGTTATTTTTCAATTGAAATAGATATTTTTTGTCACTTATATAAAAAAATGCTTTATTAGAGATACGTAAAGTTACTAATTGATATGGCAAAAGTTTGGAGTAAAAGGTTTGATAATGCACTTGACCCTTTTATTGAAAAGTTTAATGCCTCAATTGGTTTTGATAGAAAGCTTATTTTAGAAGATTTAGATTGCTCGATTGCTCATGCGAAAATGCTTGGCAAAACAAAAGTTTTATCCTCTTCTGAAGCTTTGCAAATTATTAATGGTTTAGAATTAATAAAAGTTGAATATTTGGAGGGTAAATTTTTCCCTAGTCCACCTTCTGAAGATATTCACTATTGCATAGAAGAAAAGCTGATAAGTTTAATTGGTGAAACTGGTAAAAAATTACACACAGGTAGAAGTAGAAATGATCAAGTTGGTACAGATATAAGATTGTGGCTAAGAAAAGAGATTGACAATATTGAAATTTTAATAACCGATTTGCAAAAATCCTTCTTAAATCTTGCGAAATCCAATATTTATACCTTAATTCCTGGATATACCCATATGCAAAGAGCTCAACCATTATCTTTAGCTCATCATTTATTGGCTTACATAGAAATGCTCCAAAGAGACCGTGAAAGGTATAAAGAAGTACGTTCAAGAGTTAATATCTCTCCGTTAGGAGCTGCAGCATTAGCTGGAACAAAAATAAAAATAGATAGGCACTTTACCGCAGCAGAATTAGGTTTTAAAAAGATTTATAAAAACAGTATTGATGCAGTAAGTGATAGAGATTTTTGTATAGAGTTTGTTTCTGCATCTTCAATATTGATGTCTCATTTAAGTAAAATTTCAGAGGAAATAATTTTGTGGGTAACTGATGAATTTTCTTTTGCAAAATTAACAGATAAATGTGCCACAGGAAGTAGTTTAATGCCGCAGAAAAAAAATCCTGACGTTCCAGAATTGATTAGAGGTAAAACAGGAAGAGTGTATGGACATCTCCAGGCATTGTTAACGATGGTCAAAGGGGTACCACTTTCTTACAATAAGGATTTTCAAGAGGATAAAGAGCCAATATTTGATACCGCAGAAACAATATCTTCTTGTGTTAAGGCAATGACTATTTTAATTAATGAGGGTATTGAATTTAATATTAAAAATTTATCTGATTCTGTAGAAAACGACTTTTCTAATGCTACTGATTTGGCAGATTACTTAGTTGATAAAGATGTTCCTTTTAGGACCGCCTATCAAGTTGTTGGTCAAATGGTTAAATATTGCCTGGAGAGAAAAATGTTATTTAAAAATCTCAAAATTGAAGAATTTAAAAATTTTCATCCCGAATTTGATGAGGATGTTTTTGTAGACCTTAAACCTCTTAATGTCGTTAAATCAAGAACTAGCGAAGGTGGCACAGGTTTTATTCAGGTAGAAAAAGAGGTAAACAATTGGCAAAAAAGACTGTTACTTTAAATCTCAATTATTTTCTACAACAAGGGTATGCTTTGAAGTAGAATAGTAAAGCAACGTTATGAGACTACTTATTGTAGTTTTTTTATAAGGTAAATTTTTTATTGAGTTTAAAGTGAGTATTTTTGTTGGCAATTTGCCGTTCCGCGCAGAGCGTGAAGATGTTATACAGTTGTTTGCCCCTTTTGGTGAGGTTGTAAATTGTTCTCTTCCCTTGGAGAGGGATACCGGAAGGAAAAGAGGATTCGCATTTATCGAAATGGCAGATGAAGCGATTGAGTCAAAAGCTATTGATGGTTTACAAGGCACGGAACTTATGGGTAGACCATTAAGAATTAATAAAGCTGAGCCTAGAGGTTCTGGCGGATCTCGTAGAGGAGGAAGAGGTGGTAATAATGGTGGCTATGGAGGCGGCGGCTATGGCGGTGGCAATAATGGTGGCTATGGCGGTGGCAATAATGGTGGCTATGGAGGCGGAGGCTATGGCGGTGGCAATAATGGTGGCTATGGCGGCGGCTATGGCGGCGGCAATAATGGATCTAATAGCTCTAACGCTAATAAATCTTCTGGAGCAGAAGGTTGGGAAGACAGAAGTTATGGAAATTCCTCTGATAACTCTGAATACGAAAATGGTAGGAGCAGAAGAAAAAGGGGAATGTCCAATGAGAGCAATGCTTCAAACGAGACAATTTAGAAACCCATCTCTTCAAGCGCTGTCGTTAATTTAAATAGATATTCAATATTTAATTCTTTTTTTATAGATTTATTTGAAATTTGATTTCTCCAAATTTTGGCCTTTGGTATACCTTCCACTAAATTTATAAGATGTTTACAAATATCCCAAGATTTACCTTCATTACTCAAATGAGCTTCTATATATGGAATTAAAGAGAATATTATATTTGAAGCAGATTTGGGTTTGTTATTAATTCCATAAATCCTTTGATCAATTTCAGACCATCTCAAAGGATGTTTATAAATTGACCGTCCAATCATGACCCCATCAAAATCATTCAAGGCTTTTAATGATTCATCGATATTTGTTAAACCCCCATTGATTTCTATTAATAATTCTGGATTTGATTTTTTCAATTTTTTTACTACATCATAATTTAGTGGCGGTATGGTCCTATTTTGTTTTGGATTTAGACCTTTTAATATGGCTTTTCTTGCATGAATTGTAAATCTGTCTGCTCCAGCATTTGCGATAATTCTTACAAAATTATTCAAATTATCGAAACTATCATTATTGTCTACACCGATTCTATGTTTGATCGTAACTGGCAAGTTGCAATTATTTTTTAAGGATTCTATACATTTTGCTACTTTTTCAGGCTCTTTCATAAGTGAAGCGCCAAAATTTCCAGAACACACCCTTGGACTCGGACAACCAACATTAAAGTTTATTTCGTCATAACCCCAATCCTGTGCCATTTGGGCTGCCTCTTTTAGGATTTTAGGATCGTCTCCACCAAACTGAATCGATATCGGGTGTTCTTCATCATTAAAGTCTAGAAAATTTTCTTTTTTATTTGTATACACTAAACTTTGGGCTACAATCATTTCCGTATAAAGTAGAGCTTCAGAACTTATTTTTCTCATTATCATTCTGAAATGTTTATCAGTACAATCCATCATTGGAGCAATACTTAATTTATGAATATTTTTAATAGAATCAAATGTATTGGAAATCATTTATTTTTTATGTGATTTAAATATATGAATCAATTTCTAACAAGAAGAACTTTTATTCTAATTCCTACTATGTCATTTTTAAAAATAATCGCAAAGCCTATGCAAGTATTAGCCTCTTCGCTTGCATCTAAAGAGGAGTGGAATTTATCAGAAGATGAATGGAAATCTAGGCTTAGTCCAGAATCTTATTATATTTTGAGGGAGGAAGGAACTGAAAGAGCTTTCAGCAGTCAATTAAATAATGAGAAAAGAAAAGGGATTTTTCATTGTGCAGGATGTGATTTGCCGCTTTTTCTCTCAGATAAAAAGTATGATAGCGGCACTGGATGGCCAAGCTTTTGGGATCCAATTCAAGGATCAGTTGAAACAAAAGTTGATTTCAAGTTATTTGTCCCAAGAACCGAATATCATTGTTCTAGATGTGGAGGTCATCAAGGACATGTCTTCAATGATGGGCCACTTCCCACTGGAAAAAGATACTGTAATAACGGATTAGCATTAAGGTTTGTTCTTGAATAAAAATTTGTGCGGCCTTCCGCAACTTGTTTTGTGCATCACTTTATTGGAAAATAGTTTTATTAAAATTTTATAAAAATGATTGAAAATCAATCAGACAATATTGATATTAAAGAAAATGATGAGTCTAATCAGGATAATGCTCCTGAAAATACTTCATCTGCTGAAGATAAAATAATTGAAAATGATGAATTATCTTCACAAAAAACAGAAGAAATAAATACCGAAGAATTAAAAAATACTATTTCCAATAATGATGCAAGGTTAGAACAATTAGAAAAAGAGCATGAAACATTAAAAAACCAATATGTAAGAATTTCAGCAGATTTTGATAATTTTAGAAAAAGGCAGTCAAGAGATCAGGACGATTTAAAAATCCAACTTGTTTCCAAGACTTTAACTTCAATACTACCTATTGTTGATAATTTTGAGAGAGCAAGACAGCAACTTAAACCAGAAAGTGAAGAAGCTCTAACCCTTCATAGAAGTTATCAAGGATTGTATAAACAATTAGTAGAAGTCTTAAAACAGCAAGGAGTTGCGCCGATGAGAGTTGTTGGCCAAGAATTTGACCCAAATTTACATGAAGCTGTGTTAAGAGAGCCTAGTGAAGAGTTTAAAGAAGATTTGATTTTAGAAGAATTGCAGCGAGGATATCATTTAGAGGGCAAGGTTTTGAGACATGCTTTGGTTAAAGTTTCGATGGGACCTGGCAAACAAAATTCACAAGAGGAAGTAGAAAAGGATACAGTTGAGGAGGATATTGATTCAGAGGAAAATACTTCTGAAGATGAATAAATTCCAGATTTTTACTTAAGCATTATCTAATGGCTGATTTTTACCAAATACTTGGAGTTTCAAGAGATGCTGATGCAGATACCTTAAAAAGGGCTTATAGAAAATTAGCTAGACAATATCATCCTGATGTTAACAAAGAACCCGGTGCTGAAGATAAATTTAAAGAAATTGGCAAGGCTTATGAAGCATTAGCTGATCCTGAAACAAGAGCTAGATATGATCAGTTTGGAGAGGCTGGCCTCGGAGGTGCAGCTGGTGTGCCTGATATGGGCGATATGGGTGGGTTTGCTGATTTATTTGAAACCTTTTTTAATGGCTTTGGAGGACAAACTCCACAGGGAGGAAGAACTCAAAGAAGAGGTCCTCAACAAGGAGATGATCTAAGATATGACCTTAATGTTGATTTTAAAGATGCAATATTCGGTCAACAAAGAGAAATTACAATTCCTCATCTAGAGACATGTGAAGTCTGTAGGGGAACAGGCGCAAAACCAGGAACCGGACCAAAAACTTGTTCAACTTGCGGGGGCAGTGGACAAGTTAGAAGAGCAACGAGAACACCATTTGGTAATTTTACACAAGTGGCTGAATGTCCTTCATGTAATGGAACTGGTCAAATTATCTCAGATCCATGTACAAGTTGTGGTGGTAATGGAGTAAAGCAAGTCAGAAAAAAATTACGAATTAATATTCCTGCAGGAGTTGATACTGGTACTAAATTAAGAGTTTCCGGAGAGGGAAATGTTGGTTTGAAAGGGGGTCCACCTGGAGATCTTTATGTTTTTATCAAGGTTAAGAATGATTCAAAACTTAAAAGAGATGGTGTGACGATTTATTCAGAAATAGCGGTGAGTTATTTACAAGCTATTTTAGGTGACACTGTAAAAATTACTACAGTTGATGGAGATGTTAATTTAAAAATTCCAAGTGGTACGCAGCCAAATACAACTCTTTCACTTGAGAATAAAGGGGTACCTAGACTTGGAAATCCGGTTGCAAGAGGAAATCATGAAGTCTTAGTAAAAGTAAAATTACCAACTCGTATAACCGACGCAGAACGAGAGCTTTTAGAGGGTTTAGCTTCTCAATATTCAGATAAAAATATTAATTCCAGCAGTGGACTTTTTAGTAAATTATTTGGTAAAGAATCTTAATGACTTCCTTAAAGCATTTGGATCTTAAATCTGTTCCATGTCCTTTAAATGTTGTCAAAATTAAATTGGCTCTTGAGAAGTTATCTAAAAATGAACAACTTATTGTTGAACTAGACAAAGGTGAACCAGAAGAAATGGTATTAAACAATTTAAAAGAAATGGGATGCTTGTTTAAACAAATCAAAGAAGATGAAAAATTTATAAAAATAAAGATATTGAATGAAAACTAATAGTAAATATTTAGGTTTAGTTACGAAAAAATTTAATGATTTTTTTTTAGTTGATTTAAAAAATCAAGAAAACTCTGGAAATAGCCAAAAATTTTTATGTAAGGTTAAGAAGTCTATAAATTTCAAGGATCAATTAATTTATGTTGGAGACGAAGTAGCGATTGAAAAAATTGATTTTAAAAGTAAACGCGCAGTAATAACAAGCCTAAAAAAAAGAAAAAATCTTTTAGTTAGACCCTCAGTCGCAAATATTTCTAACATTTACATTACTTTTTCCGTTGAAGAACCAGAGTTAAATTTATCTCAAGTTAATAGGTTTTTGATATCAGCAGAATCAATGGGAGTTGAAGTCTCATTAGTTTTGACAAAATGTGATTTAATTTCTGATAAAAGAAGATCATATCTACTTGATAAATTTGAGAAATGGGGTTACCAAGTAATAACTTTAAATTTACAGAAATCTGATTGTTTTAAAAATTTATTAGCCGAGTTAAAGCAAAAAGAATGTTCAATTTTTATGGGTCCATCCGGAGTTGGCAAAACTACTTTGCTAAATATGATTATTCCAGGTCTTCAAAATAGTACTGCTCCAGTTTCCAATAAAATTAAGAGAGGTAAAAACACTACTCGAAATGTTGAGTTATTTTCAATATCGAATGAAAGTTACATTGTGGATACTCCTGGTTTTAATATGCAACCTCTAGAAGTTGATATTAAGTTGTTACCTAATCTTTATTCAGAAATATATAAACAGGTAATAGAAGAAGGAATAAAGTGTAAATATCGTAACTGCTTACATTTAAAAGATGAGGGATGTAATTTAAATAAATCTTTCGAAAGATATTCTTTTTATAAAGAAATGATTGAGTCTTCTAAGAGTCACTATTATCAAAACCAGGAAGATTAAGATTTAATCCACCAGTCAAATCATTCATCCTTTCTTTCATAGTTGTAGTTGACAATTCATGAGCTTTTTTAATAGCTTGTAAAATGTTTTGCTCTATTTTTTCTTTATCTGCGTTTAAAAAATTTTCTTGTACTTCCACTTTTAAAGGAAGTTGATTTCCACTTATCCAGACTTTTATCATTTCATCATCACTTTTTCCTTCAATCTCCATATTTTCCAGTTCATCTTGTAATTTTTGAGCATCTTGCTGAATTTGTTTAGCTTTTTTAAAAGCTTCTGTAAGTTGTCCAAAGTTAGGAAGTCCAAAACCCGCCATTTTTGTAAAAAAGTTTCTTTAGTTAGGATAGTCAAAACCAATCATTCTTACTTCCGGTTGCAAAAAAATTCCTTTGTTTTGTAGTATTTTTTGTTGAATTACTGTTATTAATTCATAGATATCTTTTGAACTTGCTGAAGAAGTGTTAATTATAAAATTTGAATGCATTGTAGAAATTTCAGCACCGCCAATTTTAAATCCTTTTAAACCCATTTCATCAATTAATTTTGCAGCATAATTATTCTCAGGATTTTTAAAAACACTACCAAAACTTGGCTGATGATATGGTTGTGTTTCTGTTTTTAACTTAAGGGTATTTTTGGTTGTTTGAATTAATTGTTCTAGATTTCCATTAGGCTCAAAATGTAGTCTTGCACTAATAATTGTTAAATCATTTTTTTGAAAAGAGCTAAATCTATACCCAAAGTTGATATCTTTTTTTTTAATTTCAAATTTTTCATGAGTTTTATTATTTATAACTTTTACGGAAATAAGATTTTTTGCTAGCGATAAATTACCTGTGCCAGCATTCATATAAATTGCTCCTCCTAATGTTCCTGGAATTCCGACAGCCCATTCCCCTCCCTGTAATCTATTTTTAGCAAGAGAATTAGATAATGTTGGGAGCATTACACCTGCTTCTGCTTCAACAATTCCTGAATATGGCTCTATATTTAATGATTTCAATTTTTTTGTACACATAACTAAGCCTTTTATGAAAATATTATTTATTAAAAGATTTGAACCTGCGCCAATTATTTGACATCTTTGTTTGTTTAAATTAGCCCATTTTATTAGATATGAAAATTCTTCAATGCTTCTTGGTTCAGCAAAATATTCAGCTATTCCTCCCACTTTAATAGTTGTATAACTACTTAAATTACAGTTTTTAGAAAATTTTTTTTTATTCATAAATTAGTTATCTATTTAATTTTTCTTTCATTTAAAATTGCCCAGAAATTATGACAATCACCAGCTCCCATATTCAAAATTAAATCCCCTTTTTGAGTTAATTCGTAAAAATTCTTTGTAACTTCATAATAATTATTTATGTAACAAACATTTTTATTTTTTTTATAAATCAGATCAGTGATAATTTTCGAAGTCATTTTATCTTCGTTTCTTTCTCCTGCTCCATAAATACTGGTTACATAAATAACATCTGCTTTTGATAATTCTTCAGCGAATTCTTTCGTAAATTGCTTTACTCGAGAATATCTATGAGGTTGAAATATAGCTATTAATCTACTTTTTTGACATTCATTATCATGTTTTTGCTGAATCAATAATCTTCCTAATTTAATGGTCTCTTTTATTTCGTTTGGATGATGTGCATAATCATCATATAAACTTCTTTCATCTACTTGGCCTCTGAATTCAAATCTTTTTTTTGGCAATTTCAGATATTTTATATTTTTCTTAATTTCTATAAAATCTACTCCAATCATTCTTGAAGCTGCTATTGCTGCGGTGATATTAGCTAGATTGTGTAATCCTGGAATTGGAATATTTAAACTACTAATAAAATTTCCATTTTCATAATATTTTCCAATCGTATATCTTGCAGTAATTTCAGTCGGGATTATGGCATAAGCTACTTTTTTTGCAGTAGTGTTTGACCACTTACTATCAGAATAAAAATGTTTTCTTGAGGTTTCACAATCAAAATTAAGTAATAATTTTTTCGAGTTTGTAGCGAAACTTTTAAAAGAAGATATGACATCACTTAAATTTGAAAAATGATCGCAATGATCAAAATCAATGTTATTGATTATTCCAATATCAGATTTATATTTATTAATTGTCCCATCAGATTCATCAACTTCAGCCACTAAGAATTTTGTATTTTCTAAATGACAATTAGAGTTATAGAGAGGAATTATTCCTCCAGTAATTGAAGATGAATTATGTGTACATAACTCAAGTATTGTAGAAAGAAATGTGCTGGTTGATGTTTTTCCGTGGCTGCCTGCTACCGCCAATACAGTGTAATTGCGCATTAGCATTGCAAGTATCTCTGAACGATGTTTTATTGATAAATTTTTTTCTCTGCAGTACGAAAATTCTTCATTTTCTGGCTTGATCGCGGTGCTTACAACAAAATTAATCAATTTGTTGGTAAATTTTGAAATAACAAATTCAATATTTTGTCGAACTTGAGAAGTAAATATTACTGCACCTAATTTCTCTAATTTATTAGTTTCATCGTTTTTAACTAAATCAGATCCTGAAACTGAACAACCTTTTTTAAGTAAACCCGTTGCTAATGCTGACATCCCAATGCCTCCAATCCCAATAAAATGAAAATGACTTTTCAAAAGTAATTCTTTATCCAATGTTTATCTTTTACTTAAATCAAAATAACTTCTAAGTTAAATTTTGCTATTTTTTCTTAAAAAAAAAATGTTTTTTTTCTTGAATTAATACAAAACTAGACTTATTTGCTTAATAAATCAAAAAAAACTTACTTTATTGCACAAAATTCAGTATGATCAGCAACTTAGGTTAATCATTTAGAAATTATTAGTTATGACTTTGCGTGTTGCAATTAACGGCTTTGGCAGAATTGGTCGAAACTTTATGCGTTGTTGGCTTAGTAGAGGGGCTTACACCAATATTGAAGTAGTTGGAATTAACGTGACTTCAGATCCTAAGACTAATGCTCATCTTTTAAAGTATGACTCAGTCCTTGGTCAGCTTGATGGTGTTGATATTCAGTATACAGATGATACTTTTGTAATTAATAACAAGACAATTAAGTGTTTCTCTGATAGAAACCCAATGAATCTCCCTTGGAAAGACTGGGGTGTAGATTTGGTTATTGAATCTACTGGAGTTTTTAATACAGACGTAGGTGCAAGTAAGCACTTAGAAGTAGGAGCAAAAAAAGTTATCTTAACTGCTCCCGGTAAAGGCGATGGAGTTGGTACCTATGTAGTTGGAGTTAATGCTGATACATATAAACACAAAGATTATGATATTTTGAGTAATGCTAGTTGTACAACGAACTGTTTAGCTCCAGTAGTGAAAGTTTTAGACCAGACTTTTGGGATTAACAAAGGTTTAATGACTACAATTCATAGTTATACAGGGGATCAAAGAATTTTAGATAATAGTCATAGAGATCTAAGAAGAGCTAGAGCTGCAGCTACAAACATCGTTCCTACTTCTACAGGTGCTGCAAAAGCAGTAGCGTTGGTATATCCAGAAATGAAAGGGAAATTAACAGGAATTGCAATGAGAGTTCCAACTCCTAACGTTTCAGCAGTAGATTTCGTTTTTGAATCTTCTAAATCTGTCACAGCTCAAGAAGTTAATAATGCTCTCAAGGAAGCATCTCTAAGCTCAATGAAAGGCATTATTAAGTATGGAGATGAACCATTAGTGTCAAGCGATTATGCAGGTACCAACGAGTCATCAATTGTAGATAGTGACCTGACTATGTGTATCGGAGATAACCTTGTAAAGGTTCTTGCTTGGTATGACAATGAGTGGGGTTATAGTCAGAGAGTTGTAGATTTAGCAGAGATTGTTGCTAAAAATTGGGAATAATTAAAAGTGTTTGAAAGGTTTGTTACTAAATAATTTGTTTTTTTTATTATCTTTAAATTCAATAGATGGTTTACCATCAGCAAAAATACCAATTTCTTTAATATCTTTATCAAGTTTAGATAAATTTTGTGCCCATTTTTTTGGCAATGAGAAAACTAATTCATAGTCTTCACCTCCAAAAAAATAATATTCGTCCCATTTATCTCCTTTAGGCCAATCCTTATCTTTAGGTATTTTTTCATAATCTATAATCGCTTTACAGTTGCTAGCTATTGCTAAATCTTGTAAGGCTTGAAATAGACCATCACTGCTATCAGTGCATCCTATTCTTCTTATTTTTTTATTGGAGCGAGTTTTGAGAAGATTATTTAGGAAATTTGGGTAAACTCTAGGGCGACAAAAATGTTCAATGGATTTAATGATTAATCTTTCATTAAGTGAAAATTCATTATTGAAATTAATTTTATTTTGTATTAAAAATCCCAGTTTGCTAAGACCATGAATTCCTGTAGTTAAGATTATGTCTCCTGGCTTACATGCGTTTCTTCGTAATTCAAGTTCACCTTGAATTCCAAAGGCCGAAATTGAAATGATTTTTTCATTTCCCTTTGAGCAATCTCCTCCTAGAATCTTCCCTCCATACTCTTTTAATGCTTTATTTATTCCTTTGTATAGTTCTTCAACCCAAATCCACTCAGTCCTAGTAGGTAGAACTAGGCTTATTGTAATACCTATAGTTTTTTTACTTCCACTGGATAATAAGTCAGAGATGTTGCTTACAACTGCTTTCCACCCAAGGTCCGCAGGACAAATAGTAATGTCATTAAAATGAACATTCTCTACCAAAGAATCAGTATTAACAAGTAAATTTTCATTTTTCGTTTTGATTAAAGCGCAATCATCAGAAATTTGATTTTTAGGCATAAATTTTCCTAGCCTATTTATTAATTCTTTTTCCCCTATATCTTCTAATATTTCTTTATGCATTTAATTTGAGGTTTTCGATCCCTTCTAAAACATCAATTGAAATTATTGTGTCATCTTTAGTAAGTTCTTCTAATACGTCAAATCCATCGATAACGTAACCAAAGGCAGCATTCCTACCATCAATTAAATTGCGACCTGCTGGATTTAATTCTGCTTCATATAAAAAGAAGAAAAATTGCGATGACCCATCATCAACTGCAGTATTTGAATGAGACCATCCTAGAGTTCCAAGTGTTGCAAAAGGTAATGTTGGCGTTTCTGTGTAAAGACCTAAATCTTCAAAAGTTTGATTATAAAAAGTATCTTTTTCATCAGGAATTCTAATTTCTAAGGGGACGTGTCGTTCTTCGTTTGTTTCAGGATCTATGTAACCAATATCTTCACCAATTGGATCACCTGTTTGCAATACAAAAAATTCTTCTGCTCTGTTGATAGGCAAATCTTTGTAGAAGTTTTTTGAAGATAAATCTATAAATGCTCCTGCAGTTAGTGGAGCGTTAAATCCATCCACAATTGCTTGCATATCTCCTTTGGAAGTTTTTATATTGACTTTTGCTCTCCCCAGTAATCTTGGTAAATTATCAAATTCCTGAGGAATAGAGTATGGAAATTCATTTGGTAGAAAATATTCTTCTAATCCACCTATTTTATCTAACGCATCTCTTCGGGTCGCTATAAATGAATATTTATCCTTTGATTTAGAGTAATCTTGAAGACTATCAAAATTTTCTTTGAGCTCTAAAAATGTTTTTTCAGCAATTTTCTTTTTATCGTTTGGTAATTCTTGAATAATTTTATTCTGGTATTTTTTTAGTAAAGATTGACATTTTGTAACAGTTTTCGTAAGAGCGGGCCATCTTCCTCCTCTAACAAGGTCACTAGTTTCTTCTAATTTATGTTGAAGTTCTTGCAATTCAACTTGCTTGATAGGGAGTGCGTTTCTGAGGATTGCACTAGGATCTTTTACTGCATTTCCAGTAGGTAAATCAGCTAGTACTTGAATCGGTTTTAGGAGAAAAACCTGTAAAATTACAATCGAAAGAATTAAGAAAAGTTTGTTCTGATTTGATAAGAATTTTTGCATAGCACTCTCGCAGGTTTATGATCCTTGGGGATGTAATACAGGAATGATTTCCAGTAACGATTTTCGCACAGGTACAACCATCGAATTGGATGGACAAGTCTGGCGTGTTGTAGAATTTCTACATGTCAAGCCTGGCAAGGGATCTGCTTTTGTGCGAACAAAATTAAAATCAGTTCAAAGCGGCAACGTTGTTGAAAAAACTTTTCGAGCCGGAGAATCAGTACAGCAGGCTATCCTTGAGAAGTCTAACCTGCAGCATACTTATGTGGAGTCTGGTGATTATGTTTTTATGGATATGACAAGTTTTGAAGAGACAAGACTAACCTCTGAACAAATCGGTAAAGGTGCTAAGTATTTGAAAGAGGGGATGGAGGTTAATGTAATTTTTTATAATGGTAAAGTTTTAGAAGTAGAACTCCCAATATCTATTACTTTGAAAGTTACAGAGACTGATCCTGGAGTTAAAGGAGATACTGCTAGTGGGGGCACGAAACCCGCTATTCTGGAAACAGGTGCTCAAGTTATGGTTCCTTTATTTATTTCTGTAGGAGAAATGATTAAAGTTGATACTCGTAATGACAGTTATCTTGGACGCGAAAATTAATGGCTATGAAATTAGATCATGATGACTTAAATCGCTTGATAGAGAAAATCTCTACAACTGATATACAAGAGTTCTCGCTAGAGGGAGAAGATTTTAAACTCGAAATAAAAAGGAATGTATTTGATCAGAACCAAGTTATTAATAATTTAGTTTCTAATACTTCATTTGATAAGCAAACAATTGCTGATCAAAAAACTATTAATGATAATATCCCAGTTGTTAATGAGCCTGAAGCACCTCAGGTGGCGCCTCCAGGACGTTCTGACCTTACTGAAATTACTTCCCCTATGGTTGGGACATTTTATAGGGCTGCAGCGCCTGATGAGGAACCATTCGTCGAAATAGGGAATAACATTAAGGTCGGTCAAACTATTTGTATTTTGGAAGCAATGAAGTTAATGAATGAAATTGAATCTGAATTTAATGCTGAAATAGTAGAGATTCTCGTTGAAAATGGAACACCAGTTGAATTTGGTCAAGTTTTAATGCGTGTTAAGCAGTCTTGAATTGTTAGTCATTTCTACGGCAGCCTTAATAGCTTCAATCATGCTCTGAGATTGAGCAATTCCTTTGCCAGCAATATCAAATCCCGTTCCATGATCAGGAGATGTTCTTATAAAAGGTAAACCGATTGTGGTATTGACTGAGTAATTAAGAGCTATCACTTTCATTGGGATTAAACCTTGATCATGATACATAGCTAGAATGCCATCATGCTTTTCAGCATTTTTGTCATTCCATGCTTTTACAGAAGAATTCCAGCAACTATCTGGTGATAAAGGGCCTAATAATTCAATACCTCTATTCTTTTCAATCCAAGAAATTAATGCATCATTGAGCCAATCTTGCTCTTCATGCCCTAAAATACCATCTTCGCCGGCGTGAGGGTTCAATCCTGCTACTTTTAAAATAGGCTTATCAGTATAGCTATAACAAAAATCTTTGAAAAGATCCAATTTAGAGTGGATTAATTTTGTAGTTAATTTTTTGGGAACCTCAGAGAGGGCTATGTGGGTTGTAGCTAATAAAGTATTAAATCTCCAACCTGTGATTGGTGATTTAGCTGTGAATAACATGCCAACTTTTTTTACTCCACATGATTTTGCTAGTACTTCAGTTTGACCTGAGAAGTAATGACCTGCTAAAGACCATGATTTTTTGCAAATTGGTCCAGTTACAAGTGCTGAGTTGGGATATTGTTTTACAATTTCTATTGCTTTTGTTAAATATTGGAAACTTGAATTGCCGTAAGTTGATTTAGGGTCATTACCTGATGAAGAAATTTCGAGATCATGTATCTTGAAATTTTTAGGATTTGCAAGGTTTTCTAATCCTAATGACCTAAAATATTTATATGTATTTTGTAGATTTTTTTTTGATCCAACTATTATAAAATCAATATTGTTTGGTATCTGATTAGAACAAAGTGCTTTTAAGATTATTTCAGGTCCAATACCTGACTCATCTCCGACGCTTAATACTATCTTCAATATTTTATTTGTATTTTGAAAATTCATAAAAAGTTTTAATTTATTTGTTTAACTATTCAGATAGCAATTTTTTAACCCTAATTTATAGTTTTTATAAATTAGTTTATATCCGAGTGTTTCGCATAAAAGTTTATTTGAAACTCTTCTATTTTCCATCCAAAAAGATTGAGCGATAGGTGATAATTCATCTTTTACATCCTCAAATAATATTGGCTTTGGCATTCTTAAACCAAGTAAATCGTAGCAATATTGAATAACTTCTATCTGAGAACAGGGTTCATCATCTGCAATATTAATGGTTTGGTGAAACTTCAAATAATCTTTATTTTGCAATAAAAAAATAATCGCATGTGTAATATCAGCAACATGAACTCTTGAAAATACTTGAGCTTTTTTTAATATAACTTTAATTTTTTGATTTTTGATTGCTTCAAACGTGGACCTTCCAGGTCCATAGATGCCAGGCAATCTAAAAATTTGCACGGGCAAACTAGATTCAATCCATTTTTTTTCACAATTTAATCTATTAAGGCTTCTTTTTTGAAAAGGATTAGGCTGATCTAACTCAGAAACCCAACCACCTTCGGTGTTTCCATATATTCCTGTGGTAGATAAATATCCAACCCATTCAAGAGGTAAATCTTGTAGTTTACTTTGAAGGCTTTCTAATACTGGATCATTACCATTTTTGTCGGGAGGTATGCAACTAAGAATATGCGTGACTCCATCAAAAATTTCTTCATCAGGAACCACACCGTTTTCACTATTGAAAATAAAACTATTTGGATCTTTGCTTGCAGATCTTGAGCTTGTTAAAACAGTACAACCCAATTTTCTAATAGTTTTTGCAAAAAAACTACCGCTGAAACCACATCCCAAGATTAAAAATTTATTTTTACTTCCAAGTAAACTTGCGGGTTTATTCATACTGGGTTAAAGTAGTACATATGTATTAATTGATAATGAAGACAGCTTTTGAGCCCGATTTAAAATCAAAAACCATCTTTATTAGCAAAAGTTACCCCTTTCTTGTAGAGAAAAAAGTAAGTTTAGTTAGTTTTAAATTCTATCAAAAGTTATTTGTCTTTCTTATTTCATTTTCGACAATTTTAATATTCCCTGAATCTCCAAAAGAATTGGAAAATATATGTGAGACTTATAACTCTAAAAAAATATGTAATGTTTGGTAGTCAAGCCGCTTTATATTCTGATTCATCTTTTATATGATTTTTATTTTTTACCTTAAAATTAGGATTGGCCCATTGTAGTAATCTAATAGCTAATCTTAAATCTCCTTCTAACCAAGCTCTTATAGCCATTGCTCTTCGGGGATCATAAAATTTTTGCCTTCTATACCAATACAATGCATTTTCATCTGATTTATCCCCATTACATGAAAGACATGCAGGGACGCAGTTTTCTGTTGTACTTAATCCTCCTTGGCTTCGTGGTATTACATGGTCAATAGATTCAGATGGTTTTCCGCAATATATACAACTTTTTCCAGTAAATTTATGAATAGATTTTCGCCATTGTCTTAATCTGAATTTAGGACATAAATCCTCTAAAAACACCGCATCATTAATATGCATTCAGAACATTTAGTTAAATAAATAATCGCTTGAATATATTAAAAGTCAACATTCATTTATATTTTTTAGCCTAAATTTGCCACAAAAAAAATGATTTAGTGTGTTTGGATACAAAATAGTATTTATCGAATTTAGAAAAAATTATTATCTTTTTGGAACCTTGATTAATAACTATATCTATCGAGTGTTTCATCAGTAAATTCTTCAGAAATTTCTTCATTAGCTTCTTCTAATTCCTTTTTTAATCTTTTTCTTTTTTGTTCTCTATCTTTTTCTTCTTTTTCTTTTCTTTTTTCTTCTTTTTCTAAATCTCGTATTAGTTTTCTATTTGGATGAAGATTATCTAAATATTCAACGCAATAACTAAATTTTTCTCTTTCCCTTATTACTGTTTCGGTAATTTGCGCTGCTGCATTTTTAGGTGAAACTTTGAAGAATCCCCCCTTTTGTTTTTTTATATACGAATAAGCTGCTTCCCAACTACTTTCATGGTCATTTCCGCCGTCTCTCATAGTACAAAAAATTTCCGCTCCAAATGCACTTGCATTTACTCTTGGCGTAGTAAGGGTTAGAGGAGCGAAAATTCCCAAAGCTAATGGTATTAGTTTTTTTTTCGTTAATCTTTGCATTAGGCTTTTATCTTCTATTTAAAAATATCTTTTATTGTGAATATGTCTATAGAAATTTAAGATTTAATCACTCCAAATATATTCAAGCATTTCACAACTAGAGGAAGAATTAAGAGTACAGTGATCAATCTTACAGCGTGTAAAGTTGCTACCGCAGGTCCCACTCCGTATTCCGACCCTACAAGACTCATTCCGCTAATTCCTCCTGGTGCAGCTCCTAGAATTGTTGTAATGATATCTATATTAAGCAATCTGCTTGTCCATAAACCAATTGCTAATCCAGTAATAACTAAAGTAAAAGTTATTAATATCGCTGGTCTCCATAAATTTTGAATATCAACTAATGAGTCTTTTGTTAATGATGTACCAATGACTGTTCCAATTCCGATTTCTAAAATTGTTCTTGTTCCGGTTGGCCACTCTGCGATTTCGACTTTGCCACTTATGCTAAGTATGCTTGCGCCTATTAAAGCACCTGCTAGAGGAGCAGCAGGAATACCTGTTTTTAGAGCTAAAGCTCCAAAAATACAACCTGCAAAAATATAATAGATTAGATTTATGTTAGGCATAAATTTCAAGGATATTTGAACATAATATTAGAAAAATTTTTTTTTATTTAAGTTTATAGTCAAATAATATTTTTAGTTTCCTCTCGTAATGTCCCCTTTTGTTGGCATAATATTAACTAAAGCATGAATTTTATGTCTTCACAAATTTCATACAAAGATAATAAAAACCGCATAAAGAAAAGATTATCTTTTATTGAGGGTGGACACCAGCTCGAAAAATTAGAGTTTGCCCTTGCAATAGCTCAAACCAACGGTGATGAAAAAAAATCAATCATTCTTAGAAAAAAGATTGTTGAATTAGGTGGCAATATTGAAGAGCCGGGAACTTAACTTAATTTTTCTCTAGATACCTTGATACCACAACTAATGCCTCACCAGCTTGTTGGGATGTAATTTTGCCGAGGTCAAGAAGTGTATTACTTATAGCAGAAACTACCGTAATAATATCTCTGTCATTAACATAACCTAAATGTCCGACTCTAAATATTTTCCCCTTTAAGTGATCTTGACCACCAGCAAGTAAGATATCAAAATTATTCTTAATTTTTTTTCTAAATTCTTCAGCATCTATCCCTTCGGTTTTTATTGCAGTAATAGAAGGACTTAAATATTTTTCATCAGCAAATAACTTTAGATTTAAAGCCTTTACAGCATTGCTCATCGCTAATTTATGTTTATTGTGTCTGAGGAAAATGTTATTTAAGCCTTCTTCTCTCATCATTTTTAAAGCTTCATCTAAAGCAAAAACTAAATTAACTGCTGGAGTATATGGATTACTGTTACTTAAAAGACTTTTTCTGTAAGATTTCAAATTTAAATAAAATTTTGGTAAATTAGATTTTTCCGCAGCTTCCCATGCTTTTTGGCTCATTGCTATAAAACTAAGCCCTGGAGGTATCATATACCCCTTTTGCGATCCTGAAGCAACGATATCTAATTCCCATTCATCTACTGGTACATTACAAGCTCCAAGACTTGTAACGCAGTCAACAATTGATAAAGCAGTGTTGTGCGCGCGAATATATGAACTAATAGTTTCTAGATCATTTATTACACCTGTTGAGGTTTCAGAATGAGTCAAAATAACTGCTTTTATTTCTTTTTGTTCATCTTTCTCTAATACCTTTTTGAATTCTTCTGGATCAAGTGGAGTACCCCATTCGGAATTAATTTTTATTACTTCTAGCCCAAATTCTTTGGCAACTTTTACCCATCTTTCGCCGAATTTTCCATTTTCCCCACAAATTACTTTATCTCCTTTACTTAAGGTATTTATTATTCCAGCTTCCATTGCGGCAGTTCCACTACCAGTAATTGTTAGAACATCATTTTGTGTTTGATGAAGCCACTGTAAATTTTTAGTAGTACTTTCTACGAGATCTTGGAATTCTTTACTGCGATGGCCTATTGGATGCTTACTTAATGCTTGTAAAACTTTTTCGGGAACTGGTGTGGGTCCAGGAATCATCAATGATAATTTTTGTTGTATGGCCACTTTTTATTAAATAGGTCATTCTTAGATTAGTTCTCATTAAATATTTTTCAATTACTTGATTTGAAAAAAGGATTTTCTTTACCTTTGTGGGTTGCTGGAGCCGCTAGATCAGCATTAAAAAAACTAGTAGGGTTGCCATTTGAGAATTATGAACTAATAAAAATTCCTAATGAACAAAAAGAAATAAAAATTGAGATTCATTCTGTTGGCTTACTTAATCATGACTCGCAAGCATTAGGAATTTCCTTTGCAAAGTCTGGCTTAGATCTTGACATTACACAAAACTTAGAAATATGGGCAATAGCCTCTTTACAAAAAATTTCTTTTAATAATTCCGCTCAAGAAAATCCAATAAATATTATTGCAGGTTCCGGTGTAGGCGTAAAAGAAGATACATCAGAGATATGCATTTCTAATTTTGCCAAAGAAGTTTTATATGAAAATTTATTAGATAGTATTCCTGCTGGCTTTAATTTGAATTTAGAAATTGTTTTCCCAAATGGGGAGTTTTTAGCTGAAAGAACTAGTAATAAGTCATTTGGTATTGTTGAGGGATTATCTATTATTGGAACTTCTGCAGAGACTTATTCAAGTGCTTCACCTGATCAATTAAACGAAGCTAAAGCAAAGCTAGCGAATTTGACTAAAAATGATTTTAAAGGGAAAGTTGTTTTTGTTATTGGTGAAAATGGTTTAAATTTGGCAGAAACTTGTAATGTTGAGTTTCCAATTATAAAAGTTGGAAATTGGATAGGACCTCTAATAGTAGATGCTGCAATAAAAAAAGTTAAAACTGTAATTCTTTTTGGTTATCACGGAAAATTAATTAAATTAGCAGGGGGTATTTTTCATACACATAATCATTTAGCTGATGGAAGAATAGAGATCCTCGTTTATTTAGCCGTCAAAGAAAAAATACCATCTGAAATAGTAGTTAAATTATCTGAATTAAAAACTCTTGAAGATGCCTTATTACTTCTTGAAAGATTTAATAAATCTTTAGCGGATAAATTATTCAAGAATTTATCAAATACAATCGAAAAGCGTTCTTTTACTTATGTAAATAGGTATGTAAAAACCGATATGGAAATCGCATCAATCATTTTTGATAGAAAAAGGAATATTAGGTGGGCTGGAATTAACGGCAATAAGTATATTTCTTATTTTCAATGAGATTAATTTTTGATTCATTATGCTTTTGTAAATAAATTGAGTTAACTTTTATACATGAGTCAAAAAATTTTTAAAAAAGAACGAGATCCTTCAATATTAATTTTGGATTTTGGATCTCAATATTCTGAATTGATTGCAAGAAGAATTAGAGAAACTAATGTTTTTTCTCTTGTAGTAAGTAATTACATTTCAATTGAAGAAATTAAAAATATTAACCCTAAAGGGATTATTTTGAGTGGCGGCCCCAATTCTGTATATGAACAAAATGCTCCTAAGTGTGATGAAAAAATTTTCAATTTAGGAATTCCTATTCTTGGTATATGTTACGGAATGCAATTAATGGTCATAGAACTTGGAGGATCTGTTATTTCAGCAACCAAAAGAGCTGAATATGGTAGAGCACCAATAAATATAGACCAAGAATCTGACCTTCTTTCTGATGTAGAAGATAAATCTATTATGTGGATGAGTCATGGTGATTCTATTAATTGTTTGCCTGATGGATTTAATAAAATTGCTCATACCGAGAACACACTTCATGCAGCAATTTCAAATGATGTAAAGAAATTATTTGGCGTACAATTCCATCCTGAAGTTATTCATTCAGAGTTTGGGATGACGGTAATTAAAAATTTTGTTTACAAAATTTCTTGTTGTGCGGCTGATTGGACAACCGAAACCTATATAGAGGAAACTATTCCCATTATTAGAGAGCAAGTTGGTAATAAAAAAGTTTTACTTGCCTTGTCTGGAGGAGTTGATTCTTCCACTCTTGCTTTTCTTCTCAATAAAGCAATTGGAAATCAGCTTACATGCATGTTTATAGACCAAGGTTTTATGAGAAAAGGTGAACCAGAATTTTTAATGAATTTTTTTGATAAGAAATTTCACATAAAAGTTGAATACATTAATGCAAGGGAAAGGTTTATTGGCAAATTGAAAGGTATTACTGATCCAGAACAAAAAAGAAAAATTATAGGTGAAGAATTTATTAGAGTATTTGAGAAAGAAAGTAACAGATTGGGCCCTTTTCAGTATTTAGCCCAAGGTACTCTTTATCCTGATGTTATTGAAAGTGCTGGTACTAATATCGATCCAAAGACTGGCGAACGAATAGCTGTAAAAATAAAGAGTCATCATAACGTAGGTGGATTACCAAAAGATTTACAATTTAAATTAGTTGAGCCATTAAGAAAACTCTTTAAGGATGAAGTCCGAAAAGTTGGCGCTGCTTTAGGTTTGCCGGATGAAATTATAAAAAGACATCCATTTCCAGGCCCTGGATTAGCTATAAGAATTTTGGGAGAGGTAAATAATGAAAAACTTGATTGTTTAAGAGATGCAGATTGGATAGTAAGAGATGAAATTAAAAAAGCAGGTCTTTACAATAATATTTGGCAAGCTTTTGCAGTATTGCTACCTGTTAAAACTGTAGGAGTGATGGGCGATAAAAGGACATATGCATGGCCAATAGTTTTACGTTGTGTATCAAGTGAGGATGGTATGACAGCGGATTGGTCAAAAATTCCTTTTCAGATTTTGGAGAGGATTGCAAATAGAATCGTAAACGAAGTAAGTTCAGTTAATAGAGTTGTTTATGATATTACAAGTAAACCTCCTGGAACTATTGAGTGGGAGTGACGGAAAATTGCCTTATTTCATCAAAAATTGAACTAGTAGGTTTGTCATGGCTTTGTCACGAGAATTTTAATTCAAAGAAGTCAATGATACCAACTACTTTGATGCATCAAAAATGGGTAGAAACATTGAGTGGGAGTAAGTCTTCAAATTTAAAAAAAAAATTTAAAGTTTTTTATTTAAGCAAGAAATTTTTAAATGAGTTTTAAAACCTAATGCCCGATATTATTAAATTAAGTCGATCTACAGTTGAGAAATATCTTAGTTGCCCAAGATGTTGTGTACTGGATAAAAAATATCACATAAAACCGCCATCATTGCCATTCACTTTAAATATAGCTGTGGATAATTTATGTAAAAATGAATTTGATTATTATAGAAAAATTCAGGAGCCGCATCCTTTATTTATTGAATATGGAATTGATGCTGTGCCTTTCAAACACAAAGATTTAGAACGTTGGAGAAGTAATTTTCAAGGGATAAGATATAAGTCAATTGAACACAACTATGACTTTGGTGGAGCTGTAGATGATATTTGGCAGAAAAAAAATGGTCATCTTATTATCGTTGATGTAAAAGCAACATCTAGAATTAATTTTGATTGGTTAGAGACTTTTAATAAATACGAATATGCAAAAGCTTATAAAAGACAATTAGAAATGTATCAGTGGTTGTTTAAAAAAAACGGTTTTCCAGTGGCTAAAGAAGCTTATCTTTTATATTTCAATGGCAAGAAAAATGAAGAGTTTTTTAATAACCAATTAAATTTTGACGTACACCTAATTAAATTAGATTGTTCTACTTCATGGGTAGAAAATAAGATAATTGATACTGTCAATTTATTACGTTCGGATAATTTCCCCAAACCTTCTTTAAATTGTGAATACTGTAATTATTTAAAGAAGCGTTGGCAGTTGTCGATAACTTAATATTCGTATGATAATTTTTTATATTTCTGGAAAAATAGTGAATAAAAGATAATCTTTAAATAGATTATTAATTTAGACTTTTGATAAAATCGAAAAATTCTGAAAGAAAGATAACTAATCATCTGCAACAAGATGTAGTCAAGGTATCTGGTAAAACAATTTTTATTAATCCTTTTTTATATTGGCGGAGATTTGACGAAAATACTAATAGATGGCTTAGAGAACCTGGTCAAATGTCAGAGGATCAAATCTCACCAAATAGGAACCGTTTTTATCCAGAAATAGAGTGGGCTGATTTAAGTCATGAGCAAAAGCTCATAAAAGATGCAACTGTTGAGATGTTTTTAAAAACTCTTGAATTGATAAGTACATTTCATCCTTATCTTAGTTCCGGACAATTATTAGAAGTGGAGAGAAAAATGGCAATTATAAAAAAGATTCCTTTCGAAAAGTGGGTAACAAAATCTTTCGCCAAAAAAGCGAGATTGCTAGAAAATGAAAAAAGAAAATTTCAAAGAGAAAGATTTTATAGTAGCTGGAAGGAATGGTTCAGTTTAGTAAATACTCAACAAGCCATTTTGCCATTAATCGTCACGATATTTATTTCTTCATTTATTGGATGGTCTTTAGGGATATCAAAGAATAGTTGTAATCCATATTTTGAACAAAATATAGAATAATTAAATTAATTTCTTTTTGATCTTTTTTAAGTATATAGGTTAATAAAATTTTGAAAAAATAAATTTATTATTTAAAATTAAATTAATTGAAATAATTGCCTAAAAAGTATAAGTTTATGAGTGAAAATTTAAATTCAAATAATATCGAAAATGATGAGTTTAATCTCATCAATGAAGACAGTGATTATAGAGATCTAATAACTAGACTTAATGAGATAAAATCAACCATTGCCTTATTAGAAAAAACAATATTTAAATAAATTTTATATTTTTGATAAAAACAAGTCCTAATAAAAAACTTATTTCATTAAAGAGACAACCTTTAGTGTTACTAATTTTTTCTTCTGTATCATTTTTACTGATTCTATGTAGGTTAATTTTTTTACAACTTTTAAATTATGAATCTTTTAAGAAGATGTCAGATGAGAATAGGATCAGACTTATTGCTTCACAGCCAATACGCGGAAGAATACTAGATAAAAATGGTTATGTTTTAGCAGATAGTAGAGTTAAATATTCTTTAATAGTGAAGCCTCAATCTGTTAATAAAAGTAATTGGGAAAAACATAAATCAAGTATTGCTAACTTGTTAAAAATTGATAGTAATGTAATTCAAAAAAAATACTCTGATGGGCTAAAAAATCAGAAACTTTCAGTAATTATTCTTGATGATTTAAATGTAGATCAAATAATAAAATTTCAGGAGAATGAAAGTACTTTAATTAGTTTTGAAATAGCTACCAAATTAATTAGAAACTATCCTTATAAATCCCTTGCTGCCCATGTAATTGGTTATACTCAGCCAATTACTGAATTAGAATATAAATTCTTATCTAAAGATGGTTATAAATTAAATGACTTAATCGGTAGAACTGGTATTGAATATGTTTACGAAGATTTTATAAGAGGTGAATGGGGTGGAGAAATGGTTGAAGTAAATTCATTAGGAAAATTTCAAAGATCATTAGGTATAAGACCTCCAGTACAAGGTAATGATATTGAACTAACACTAGACCTTAATCTGCAATTAGTTGCTGAGAAAGTTCTTAAAGATAAAAAAGCTGGAGCCATAATAGTTATGGATCCAAGAGATGGTGCAATAAGAGCAATGACAAGTAAACCTACATTTGATTTAAATTTTTTTTCAAAGGATTTTAAACCTGAGAAAGAATATAATAAGCTTTTTAATTCTCCTGAAAAACCGCTATTTAATAGAGCATTAAATGCCTACGATCCAGGAAGCGTTTGGAAAATTGTAACGGCTTTAGCTGGCTTGGAAAGTGGAAAATTCCCCAGAGAAACCATGTTAGATACGAAACCATGTATAACTTATGGGAGCCAATGTTTTAGGGAGCATAATGATTTAGGCTTTGGGGTAATAGGCTATGAAGATGCTTTAAGAGTTTCTAGTAATACATTTTTTTATCAAGTAGGTTATGGAGTAGGAGTTGATGAAATTCATAAGGTCTCACGAAAGCTTGGTTTTAATTCTTTATCTGGAATTGAAATTTCTGAACAAGAAAATATAGGCTTGGTAGCTAGTAGTGAATGGGCTAAAGAAGGCAGAGGATGGGGGCAACCAGGAAGAACCCCTTGGGTTCCAGAAGACATTGCGAGTATGTCTATTGGACAATTTGTTGTGCAAGTTACCCCTATTCAAATAGCTAGAGCATATGCTGCAATTGCAAATGGAGGTTATTTAGTTACGCCCTATTTAGTTAAAAAAGATGAAGAAAATCTTTTAGATAAAAAACTTATTAAAATCGATATTGATTCAAATAATATTCAGTTGATAAAAAGTGGTCTCAGAAAAGTAGTCGAGTCTGGCACAGGAGTATCAATTAATTATGGAGTTTCAAATTTACCTCCAGTTTCAGGCAAAACTGGCACTGCTGAAGATGGTGAAGGCGGATTAGATCACGCTTGGTTTGTTTGCTTTACTCCCTCTGAAAAAAGCGAATTACTTATAGTTGCTTTTGCACAAAATACTCCTGGTGGAGGATCAGTTCATGCACTGCCTATGGCTAGAGAAATTTTGAAAGTTTGGAATGAAAAAGAATGAAATTTTATTAGGTTTTAAATGTTTATGTTTTTAATTTTTTCATTTGTAAAAGTCTTTGAATAATATCTTCAATAGTTTTTGTATCTATAGGTTTACTATATGAGGACAAAAGTTGTCTTCCTAATACTTGACTTCCTAAATGCACTAATTGAATGCGTAATGAGGTCAGTAGTTCTAACCCTATGCCACCAGAAAATGTTGCAATTGCTATCGGCTGACCATTAAATAAATTCCTAAAGTCATCTCCAGAAATAGAAAGCCATGCTATGAAGTTGGTGAGAATGGGAGGTATAGATCCATTATATTCAGGCGCACAAATCACCCACCTTTCAATCTTGAAAAGCTTTTTTTTTAAATTTTTTATTTCATTCGGAATATTTTCTTTGCTGTGAATTCTTGGATTAAATAATGGAATATCAAGAGTGGTAAGATCTAAAATTTCAGAACTTATTTTAAGTTCATTACTTTTTTCAAGAAATTTTTCAGAAAGTTCTAGATTTTTACCACAACTAGCCGTAATGATTATTAGATCTTTTGTTTCAGTCATAAATTAGATAAATAAATTTAATAGTTAGCACCTGTTTTGCGATGATGAACTGCGGTTAGACTATCGGATTTTAGTATATTACCGTGTAGTACTTCGGCGTAAATTACCCAATGATCTCCACATTCCATTCTCTCTTTTACAGAAGCATCTAACCATGCGAGCGATTCAGGAATGATTATCTGTTCATTAGGAGTTAATTCAATATTTATTCCTTCAAATCTATCTTCTCCAGGTGCAAAGGGCTTTGTGAATCTTTTTAAAGGTTCTTTAAAATCTTTTTCACTAAGAATATTTAATGCGAATGAATCTCCTATTTGCAAAAGAGACTCTACCGATCTATCTTTTGCTACTGCAATACTTAACCCGGGGGGTGAAAAACTTGCTTGACTAACCCAAGATGCAAGCATAGCTCCTTTAATATTATTCTCATCTTTGCCTTTAGAGGCCGTCAGGACACAAAGTGACCCAATTACTCTTCCAAGAGCTTGTAGCTTTGGATCTGTTTTGCTGGTAATCATTCCAGTATCTGATTTTCTGGGTTTTATCTTTGCTTTTTTTATAATTTTTCTTCCAAAGTGAGTTCCTATTTCTTCTAACTCTTTAATCTTTGGTTTATTTGGACTGAATTTAATCCTTACAGGGTCAAAACCAAACTTAAAACCACCGTCTTTTAATTTTGTTTCAAGTAAATCTATAGCTTCGCCGCTCCAGCCAAAACTGCCAAAAATTCCTACTGGCTTATCTCTGTTCCCCTCTGCTAACAATGTTCCTAGTGCACTAACTATTGGAGTTGGGGCGTGACCACCCAATGTGGGTGATCCTATTAAATATCCATCAGCATTTTGGATAGATTTTATAAGTACATCATTAGGTGTAAATTCGCAATTAATACTTTCAACTTCTACAGAGGTTCTATTTATCCCTTTAGCCAATGCATCACCTATTGAGGCTGTATTTCCATATGCACTTGCATATATCAGAGCGATCTTAGGATTATTTGTTGAGAGATTCTCTCCCCATCTAATGTAGTCATTTAAAAAGCTTTTTAAGCTATATTCGATCGCTGGACCATGTAATGGTGCAATAGTTTTAATGTCATAATCTGCAATTTTTTCAGTTATTGATATTACTTGATTAGACATTGGTGCCATTAAGCAATCATAAAAATGTTTTCTATCAATTTCTGTACTAATTCGATTTGTTTCAGACCAATATTTAGATGCAATGTGTGCGGAGAAAATTTTTTCACTAAGAAGTATTTCTTGGTTACGTTCATAAATTATCAGGCCACCAGGCCAACGCGCAGTTGGAATAGGAATTAACTCTAGTGAAACGTTATCTAATTCTAAATTAAGTTCTTTTTTGATTATGTTTATTTCAGGTAATTGAATTTCAATAAAGTTCTCTAATTTAGGATTTCTTTGATTCCAAAGTTCGCTTATAAGTTTATAACCTGGATTAGAGCAAGTAATAGTTGTGTTTTGAAATTGGGTACTTATAATTTTTATAGTTTCAATAATTTGGGGATTAATATGACCAGAAATGAAGTTGATTTTATCTAATTTAAATTGATCAAAAAACCTAGAAATTACTTTATTAAATAAATTTAAATATTGTTTTTCAGGTGGATGAATAATAAAAAGTTCCTCATGACTTCTAATGAAAAAAGTATTAAAAGAGGTTCCTTTTTCAAGATTAAATTCAAGTTCAAATCTTTCTTTTTTTTTGTCTAAGAATCTTACACAAGAGAAATTGTTAGTAATTTCAAATTCTGATAAGGTTTGATTTTCTGGAAGTAAGCATATATTAATATCTGACATTTTAAAGACTTATTTTCTAATAGTGATTAGCAACTTTTCTGTGATGAACTGCTGTCTTGCATGATAAGTCAGAAACATTACCATTTTCAACAATTCCGTAAATTATCCAATGGTCTGGAGTCTCTAGTCTGGAACTAACTTTACAATCTAAAAAGGCGAGTGAATCTGAAAGAACTGGTCCTCCTTCAGCGATGTTGCTAATTACATCTACATCTGCAAATCTATCAGCTCCAGGGGCAAATCTTTTTAAAAAATGTCTGAACATTTTTTGATAGTTATCTTCTCTCAGAATATTCACAACAAAACCTTTCCCAACTTGCATATATGATTCAATAGCTCTATCTTTTGCTACTGCAACTGTAATACCTGGTGGAGAAAAGCTTGCTTGACTAACCCAACTTGCGACCATTGCACTTTGTCTAAATGTAGAACCTTCGCCTTGGCTCGCTGTAACTACATATAATCCTCCACTTAATCTCCCTAACGCTTTATCTAAATTGGAATCAAGGCTCTTCATAGAAGCAATATTCTTTTTTTTATTGATCAATTGACCCAAGTCAGTTCCAGCTTCTTCGAATTGTTGATAAACAACGGGATCTGGAATATTTTTAACTCTTAAGGGAGAGAAAGCTTCTTTTTGTCCAAGTTCTCTTAATTTATTTGCTAAGGAATCTATTGGTTCATCATTTCCGCCAAAGGCATCATAAACTGCAGTAAATTGTTTTGGTTTTAGTGCTGCAAATAAAGTACCGAGAGCTTCTTTTAATTCATTATCTGAGTCTACTGGCCATGTGGGAATGACTACTGCTTTTGATTCGGAAATTAAACTTGTTAATTCTTGCGGGTCAGAAGACCTTAAATCAATTAATTGAACCTGTGCATCTGCTTTGCTTATTCCATGAGATATCGCTTGACTTAGTCGATCACAATAACCATAGTCGCTAATGTAGCAGACTGACACAAAATCATTGCCTTTGCTTTTATTACTACTCCATTCTAGATATTTTCCTTTCCAAAAATTGACTTGATTATGGAGTAAAGGCCCATGACCAACAGCTATTGTTTTTAATTCAGGTAGCTTATCTATTCTTTTTATTGCCTGCATAACGCTTCTAGCGTTTGGACCCATAAGGCAATCGTAATAAAAACGGAAATCATCGTATATTTCTTTTTGATCAGTGTCAAAAAATTCGTCAGAACAATAATGGAGTCCAAAGGCATCGCATGTGTAGAGAACATTTGTGCTGTGATCATATGAAAATATGGTATCTGGCCAATGTAAATTTGGTGCACTTATGAATTCAATATTATGTTCTAAACCACTATTAGGATTAGTTCCGAGATTTAAAAACTCTCCACTCTTAACTTCTAATCGTCTAAAGGGAATATGTATTTGGTCTTCAATAAATTTAAGTGCTAATTTTGATCCAACTACTGTGATATTTTGGTTTAATTCTAAAAGATTACCTATTAAACCAGAATGATCAGGTTCTGTATGGCTAGTAATTAGATAATCAACTTCTTGCGGATTTATCTTGTTCAGTAATTCTTCAAACCATAATTCTTCGAACTTTGCGTGACTAGTATCAATAATTGCTAGTTTCTCGCCTTTAATAATAAAACTATTGTAAGTAGTTCCATTTCTTAAACCAAATTCGATATCAAATCTACTGCGATCCCAATCCAAAGATCTTATGGCACAAGAATCATCAGCAAAGTTTTGAGATTGAACCGTTAACTTGTTATTAGTTTGTGCCAATTTAGAATTACTTGTCTGGGCAGAGGCTATCATAGAATAATTAGCTTTATAAATTAACTTTAGTTATATAGAATATAAATTCGCGTGATTATCTTTGCGAAATAACCGAAATTACGCTTTTCTTTAATTTTTAATCTTCTTATTCTGGATAAATGACATCTCAACTAATTAAAAAAATAGTTACTGGAGATGAGATAAGAAATGCTTTTTTAAAATTTTACAGTGAAAAATTACATAAAATCATCCCAAGTGCATCTTTGATTCCAGATGACCCTACAGTTATGCTCACAATTGCTGGAATGCTACCTTTTAAACCAGTTTTTTTAGGTTTAAAAGAAAGGCCATCAAAAAGGGCTACGTCTAGCCAAAAGTGCATCAGAACAAACGATATAGAAAACGTTGGAGTTACAGCTAGACACCACACTTTTTTTGAAATGCTTGGTAATTTTTCTTTTGGAGATTATTTTAAACGAGAGGCTATTCAATGGGCTTGGGAATTAGTTACTAATATTTATCAACTTTCTATTGAAAATATAATTGTGAGTGTTTTTCACGAAGACGAAGAGTCTGCAAAAATTTGGAGAGATGAAATTGGTATTCATCCAGATAGGATAGTGAAACTAGGTGAAGAAGATAATTTTTGGTCATCTGGCAAAACAGGTCCATGTGGACCTTGTTCAGAACTTTATTATGATTTTCATCCTGAAAAGGGTCTGCAGAATATTGATTTAGAAGATGGAGATCGTTTTATTGAATTTTATAATCTTGTTTTTATGCAATATAATCGTGATCCTAATGGAAAATTGACAGATTTAAAATTTAAAAATATTGATACAGGAATGGGTCTTGAAAGGATGGCTCAAATACTACAAAAAAAGCAAAATAATTATGAGACAGATTTAATTTTTCCTATCATTCAAAAAATTTGTGAGATTGCAAATATTGATTATTTTTCTTCAGACGATAAAAACAAAATTTCTTTAAAAATCATTGGAGATCATACAAGAGCTGTTATTCATTTAATTTCGGATGGAGTAGCAGCAAGTAATCTCGGCAGGGGATATATATTAAGAAGGCTTATTAGAAGAATGGTTAGACATGGGAGATTATTAGGTATAACAAATGAATTTTTACCTCATATTGCTACTGTCGGGATCAATTTAATGCATAATAATTATCCTGATTTAAAAAATAATAATGATTTAATTTTGAATGAGATAAAAATTGAAGAAATAAGATTTAGGGAAACTCTTGAAAGAGGAGAGAAATTGCTAGATGAGATAATTTCTTCAGGGCAGAAATTAATTTCTGGTTTTAAAGCTTTTGAACTTTATGATACCTTTGGATTTCCTCTAGAACTTACTATAGAAATTGCAGAAGAAAATAGCATCAGTGTCGATGTAAAGGGTTTTGAAGAAGAAATGAATGCACAAAAAGAGAGAGCTAAAGCTGCTTCAAATAATATTGATTTGACATTAGAGGGATCATTAGAGCGAGAAATAGATCTTTTTAACAAAACTGTTTTTAATGGTTATGATTCACTCCTTTCCGAAGCTGAAATAAAGGGTATATTCTTGGATTCAACATTAGTTAAGCAAGCAAGTGAAGGTCAGAAAGTTTTAATTGTTCTTGATCAGACCACTTTTTATGGGGAATCTGGCGGGCAAGTTGGTGATATTGGAACGATATTTTCAAAAGATTTAGAGGTCTTGGTTGATAATGTTATGCGAAAGAAAAATGTTTTTTTACATTATGGAACCATCAAAAAAGGAATATTAACTATTGGACAAAAAGTTAATACTAACGTTAGCTCCTCTAATAGAGCTAAGGCTGCTGCAAATCATACAGCTACTCATTTATTACAATCTGCACTTAAATCAGTTGTTGATAAAAGTGTTGGACAAAAAGGTTCATTAGTAGCCTTTAATAAATTACGATTTGACTTTAATTCCTCTAATCCTATTTCTAAAGATCAAATTTTTAAGATTGAGACTTTAGTTAACTCTTGGATTATGGAAAATCATGCCCTAGAAATAAAAAATATGTCTAAGAGTGAGGCTCTTGAAAAGGGCGCAGTCGCCATGTTTGGAGAAAAATATGATGATGAGGTGCGCGTTGTTAATGTACCAGGAGTTTCAATGGAACTTTGTGGTGGCACACATGTTAAAACTACATCCGAATTAGGTTCTTTCAAAATAATAAGCGAGGAAGGAATCTCAGCCGGAGTAAGAAGAATCGAAGCATTATCAGGCCAATCAGCATTAGACTATTTCAGTGATAGAAATGCTTTAGTAAACCAACTAAGTGATTTGTTAAAAGCAAATCCTAATCAACTTTTTGAAAGGGTTAATAATTTGCAAGCAGAGCTTTTTAATAAGAATAAAGAGATAAAAAAAATGAAAGATGAAATTGCATATTTTAAATATTCTTCTATAAAATCATCATCACAAATAGTAAATTCTTTTTCAATTTTAGTAAATCAGATTGATGGCTTAGATGGGAATTCTTTGCAATCTGCAGCACTTAATTTAACTTCTCATTTGGGAAATAAAGGAATAGTGATTCTTGGGGGAATACCAAATCCAGAAAATAGAAAGTTGTTATTTGTAGTTTCTTTAGGAGATGATGCAGTAAAAAAAGGATTGCATGCAGGTAAATTAGTTAATGAGATTGCAAAAATTTGTTCGGGAGGTGGAGGAGGAAAGCCTAACTTTGCTCAAGCAGGTGCTAAAGATATTGATAAGTTAAGTGATGCTCTAGATTATGCTAAAAATTATTTGCAAAAAACATTAGATAGTCATTCTGATAAATAACTACTTTTTCTGAGACTAATTTCTATTTGTTCCATTAATTTCCTTGCTTCATTAATAGTTAATTTTTTTTTATCAATTGCTGATTCAGTATTAATCCTTATAGATTCAACCAAAGAAGCTGAACTGTAATCTAATAATTGTAAAATTTCAGATTTACTGTCCTCTTTAATGATATTTTTGACCTTATATGAATTATCTTGATTTATGTCTATATGAACAACGTTTGTACTACCAAATAAATTATGCAAGTTTCCTAATGCTTCTTGATAGGCTCCAGTCATAAAAATTCCAATTAGATAATCATTATCTTCCTCTGGCTTATGTAAATTTAGTAATGACTTAATTTTTCCATCATCAATAAAATTATTTAGTTTCCCATCTGAATCACAAGTTAAATCTGCAAAGTTGCCCTTGCAGAACGGCTCCTCTAAGTGCCTATGTATTGGTACTATTGGAAAAATCTGATTTATTGCCCAGCTATCGGGAATAGATTTAAAGATAGATAAATTTGCGTAATAAGTTGATGCAAGAGTTTCTGTAATTTCAGATAAATCAGGGTGATTGATTTCATCATTATTCAGGTTATTAGAAATTTCTTTTGCGCAAGCCCAAGTAAGTTCTTCGGCATAAGCTCTTTCTGCTAAACTTAAAAATCCTAATCTAAAAGCGACTAAGCAATCTTCTTTAAACTTTTTTGCATCATTCCATAGTTCAATTATTTGAGATAAATTTATTTTTTTATTTTTAAGTTTTTTTAATTCATAGAAAGTTTCAAGTAAATTTGAAATTATTAATTGTTGATTTTTTTTATCATAAATTTGTAGTTTGGAACTGACATGACTTGTCCCTAAGACATTAAAAATTAAAACTGAACAATGACTAATTATTGCTCTTCCACTTTCTGAGATTATGGTTGGATGCTTGATATTATTTAATTCACATGAATCCTTAATAGTTGCAATTACATCGTTAGCATAATTTTGAAGAGAATAATTAGTAGATGTGTTGGAGGAGGTTTTAGTTCCATCAAAATCTATTCCTAATCCTCCCCCAACGTCGATATATTGCATTGGGGCTCCTAGTTTGCATAGTTCAACATATATTTGACTCGCTTCTTGTAATGCGTCTTTGATCACAGCAATATCACTTATTTGACTGCCTATATGAAAATGGAGCAATTTCATTTCGTTGATAAGATTTGCTTCTTTTAATTCTTTTATTGTCAACATAATTTCTGGGATTGATAATCCAAATTTGGAATTATCTCCAATAGATTTACCCCACCTACCACTACTTTTACTTGATAACTTTGCTCTAATTCCTATCAATGGAGTCGCGTTAAGTTCTTGAACTGCTTGAATAATTCTTTTTACCTCATCTCGTTGTTCAATAACTATTATTGGATTTTTGCCGAGTTTTCTGGCCAAAGTAGCAATCTCAATATATTTTTTATCTTTATATCCGTTGCATATTAATAATGAATTTTGGTTTTCAAGAAGTGCAAGACCAATTAATAGTTCTGATTTACTTCCTACTTCTAAACCAAAATTCCATTGGCTACCAAACTCTATTATCTTTTCAAGGACATTTTTCTGTTGATTACATTTGACAGGAAAAACGCCTTGATAAATGTTCTTATACTTATAGGTTTTTATTGCTTTTAAAAAAGAGTCATGTAATGCATTTATTCGATCTTTCAAGATATCATTAAATCTTATGATTAATGGAGGATTTATTTCTCTACTCTTAAGTTCTTTGACAAGCTTAAAAAGATCAATCTTATTTTCAGATTTTATATCTTTAGTTACTGATATATTTCCTTTGGAATTTATAGAAAAATATTTATCTCCCCATTTGTCTATGTTATAAGTCGCAATGCTATCTTCAATAGTCCAAATATTCTTTAATTTTTTCGGCTCAAAATTGGTCAATTTATGTCTTAGTGATTAATAAATGTTTTTGAAAATAACTCAAAACAATATCTTTTATTTTAATGATTACTTGCCAAGTTACCACCCAAAAGTTGAATATACATAGAGTGATTATTAACTAAATGACCAAAGAGAGAACCTTTATTGCAATTAAACCAGATGGAGTTCAAAGAGGATATGTTTCTGAGATTATTGGCAGATTTGAAAATAAAGGATTTAAATTGGTTGGATTAAAGCAATTAATTCCTTCAAAAGAACTTGCTCAAAATCATTATGGGGTACATAGAGAAAGACCCTTTTTTGGTGATTTAGTAGACTTTATTTCAAGTGGTCCTGTTGTAGCAATGGTGTGGGAAGGCGAAGGAGTTATTTTGAGCGCTAGAAAACTAATAGGTGCAACAAAACCTCTTGAAGCAGACCCTGGAACAATTAGAGGTGATTTAGCTATTGATATTGGGAGGAATATTATTCATGGTTCTGATGGAGAAGATACAGCAAAATTTGAAATTGATCTATGGTTTAACGAAGAGGAATTATGTGAGTGGGAAACTTCTGATTCGAAATGGCGATCTGAAAATTAAAATTTAAATCGCAAATCTATCTAAACTAAATTTTTCTAAAAAGCTTTTTTCTATTTCTTTAAGATTTTTATTTTGAACTATTTTTAAAAGAAGATCACTTGTTATTGCAGAAAATAAAACTCCATTTCTGTAATGTCCTGTAGCTATAAAAAGATTTTCAATTTTTGATTTTCCAATTATTGGTTTTAGATCTGGTGTGCAAGGTCTAAATCCCCACCAGTGTTCCATTTGTGGCCAATTAATAGCTTCTGGCAATAAGGAGCGAATGCCTTCTTGCAGTTGTTTTATTCCATTAGGAGTATTACCTTGATTAAATTTTGAATCTTTTTCAACTGTCGCTCCAACTATAATAAGTCCATCATCACGAGGAACTAGATAAGTTTTTGGACCAAAAATAACCCTTTTCAAAAAATTTGTTGGACCTTGTATTGATAGCATTTGTCCCTTTACAGGAAAGACGGGAATCTTATTAAAAATTTTTTTACTCCAAGCACCGCTGCATATTATTGCTTTTTGGCAGTTAATTTTTTTTATTTCCCCAGTGGCACATAAAACTGTTGCACCTGTAATTTTGTTTTTTTCGAATGTCAAATCCTCTACTTCTGATCCCTCTTGAAATTCGACTCCATGCAAGGAGCATGCTCTCTCAAGAGCACGCATCAGTCTTCTTCGGTTATCTATTTGACCATCTTGTTCAAAAAGTAAACCATGTTTCCAAATAGAATTCATTCCATTAATTTCTTTTTGAAGATCTTTGTGATTTAAATATTTTCCATATTCATAAGTGGGAAACTCTTCAAGATCTTTTTTATTTTTAAAAGGAACTACTATGCCACATTTTTTTAAACCGCATTTAATATCACTATCTTGTTCAATACTGTGTATCCACTTTGGAATTAGATTTTGACTTTCTTGGCCAAATTTTAGTAATTCATCTTCGAGCCCTTCCGCATGAGTAGCTAACATTCCTGCAGCAACAAATCCAGCTGATTCATTTCTGTTTTTGCTTAAAACTAAAACTTTGAAGTTATTTCTAGAAAATTCATAAGCAATAGATAAACCTAAAAGTCCACCGCCAATGATTAATATTGAATTTTTGGTTTCTTGTGCCATTTAAAAATTAATATTTTTATTTGTGTTTTGGTCCTCTTTTCCTTTATATCCAATAATATTAATAAAGAGACTTTTAATAATGAACAATTTGGAATCTTGGGAAGCTGTGATTGGTTTGGAAACTCATGTACAGCTTAATACGAAAAGTAAAATATTCACATCTGCGTCAACAGCTTTTGGTGATGCACCTAATACGCATATAGATCCTGTAGTTTGTGGGTTACCAGGAACTCTTCCGGTTCTGAATGAGACTGTTCTTGAGTATGCTGTAAAAACTTCGTTAGCATTAAATTTAAACGTTGCAGAACATTGTAAATTCGATAGAAAACAATATTTTTATCCTGATCTGCCCAAAAATTATCAAATTTCACAATTTGATGAGCCACTAGCTGAAAATGGTTGGTTAGAGGTTGAAATAATTGAAAAGGACAAAGAACCTTATATCAAAAAAATTGGTATAGAAAGGCTACATATGGAAGAAGACGCAGGAAAACTAGTCCATTCAGGAAGTGATAGATTAGCTGGCTCTAAGTATTCTTTAGTTGATTACAATCGTGCCGGAATAGCACTTTGTGAGATTGTAAGTAAACCAGATATTAGATCAGGTAAAGAGGCATCTGAATATGCTTCAGAGATTAGAAGAACAGTTAGATATCTAGGGGTATCAGACGGAAATATGCAAGAGGGTTCATTACGCTGTGATGTCAATATTTCAGTTAGAAAAGGACCTCATGCTCCTTTTGGTACCAAAGTGGAAATAAAAAATATGAATTCATTTTCTGCAATTCAAAAGGCTTGTGATTATGAAATAGCCAGACAAATAGAAGTTTATGAAAATGGAGGAAAAATTTTCCAAGAAACAAGGTTATGGGATGAAGCTAAGCAATTAACGAAAAGTATGAGATTAAAAGAAGGTAGCAGTGACTATAGATATTTTCCTGATCCTGACTTAGGTCCAATTGAAATAAAAAAAGCCCAACAAGAAATATGGTTTAAAGAACTACCAGAATTACCTTCAAAGAAAAGAAATAAATACGTAAGTCAATTTGGGTTGTCTGCATATGATGCAAGGGTAATTTCTGATGAAATAAGCATGGCAAACTTTTTTGAAGAAACAGTAGCAAATGGTGCTGAGGCCAAACTAGCTTCAAATTGGGTAACAAGTGATATTGTGGGCTATTTAAAATCAAACAAACTAAGTTTTAGTGAATTAAAGCTTAGTCCTGAAAATCTTGCTGAAATGATTAACATGATTTCAAAAAATATAATTAGTGGAAAAATTGCAAAAGAAATTTTACCTGAACTTATTCAAAAAAATATTTCTCCGAAAAAATTAGTTGAAGAAAAAGGGTTGGCAATGATATCTGATTCTTCAAGTATTTTACCAATAATTGATGAACTTATAAATGAACATCCAAATGAAGTTCAAGCATTTAAAAATGGCAAAACTAAGTTACTTGGTTTTTTTGTTGGTCAACTTATGAGAAGAACAAAAGGTAAAGCTGACCCTAAACTTGCAAATAAACTTCTTATGGAAAAATTAAATAGCTAAAGCTTAAAGAATCTCTTTTATCGTATTGATCCATTTATTTTGATCATCCGAATTCTCTAAAATAATATCTGAGAATTTTCTTTTTTCTTCAAAACTTAATTGAAAATTTATCAATTCATATGCTTCTTTTTCGCTAATTTTATCTCTTGTGATAAGTCTGTTTTTTTGTAGTTCTTTAGGGCATTTAACTAACCATATTTCAGTGCAAATATCTTCAAATTTTGCTTCAAACAATAATGGAATAACCAATACTATGGTTTGATTATTTCTGTATTGACTGCATTCTTCTATCATTCTTTCTTTAATTAAGGGGTGAAGTAGTTTTTCAATCCATTCCTTGCTTGCTGAGTGTTTAAAAATAATGTTCCTTAAAAGTTTTCTGTTTATTTCCCTTCCTGAATTGCTTTTATTATCAATAATTTTATTTCCAAAATAATCTAAAATTTTCTTATATCCATATGTGTTTGGTTTGATTAATTCTCTTGAAAAATGATCTGCATCTAATATTGGTATGTTTTTATGTTTTCTAATGTAATTAGTTATGGTTGTCTTCCCACTTGCAATACCTCCTGTTAAACCAATCCTTCTTTGGTTGTTTTTTAATTTTTGAAGAATATCCATATAATTAATAATAATCTAATTACTTAGTTTCTTTAGTATTAAAGAGTAGTTAGTATGAATTAAAATACGAAAAAGTTTGAGCCAGTTAGATTCCAATTGGTCGTTTGTTGATGACAGTAAGGTAACACCCAAGGGGTTTCTTTTTGCTGGGATATCTGCTGGTTTAAAAGCTTCAAATAAAAAAGATTTAGCACTAATACTCGCTCCAAAAGGAAGTATTTTTAGTGGGATGTTTACCCAATCAATAGTTCGAGCTTCTTGTGTGGATATTTGTGAGGAAAGGATTAAAACAACTTCAGGTTTTGTAAGAGCAATACTAATTAATTCTGGTCAAGCAAATGCATGTACAGGAAATCTTGGCATTCAACATTTTCAAATTGCTACAGGAAAGATTGCGGAACTTTTAGGAATAAAAGAAGAAGAAGTTTTAATGTGCTCAACTGGTGTAATTGGTGTTCCAATACAAATAAATGATTTAGTAAAAAACTTACCGAATTTAGTTAGTGATTTAAAGGGTAATAATTTTGAAAATGCAGCAGAAGCAATTTTAACTACTGATTTGACTTTAAAAAAAGTGTCAATAGAGACGATTATTCAAGGTAGAAAAATAAAAATAGCAGGATTTGCAAAAGGTTCAGGAATGATTTACCCCAACATGGCTACAATGCTTGCTTTTCTAACCTGTGATGCGGGTATTCAAAAAGAAGAATGGGACAAAATGATTGCTATTGCGGTTCAAAAATCTTTTAATGCAATATCAGTTGATGGAGAGACAAGCACAAATGATTCTTTTGTTGGAATAAATGCAGGAGAGAAAATTGAAAAAAGGTTTTTTCCAATTATCCAACAAGGAATTGATATTGTATGTCAGAACTTGGCAAAAAATATTGCAAGGGATGGAGAGGGAGCAAATTGTTTATTAGAAGTTTTGGTTCAAGGAGCAAAAAATACAGATGATGCAATTATGCTCGCGAAATCTATTTGTAATTCTGCCTTGGTAAAAACTGCGATACATGGTTGTGATCCGAATTGGGGACGAATCATTTCTGCTGCAGGTAATTCCGGAGTTAAATTTAATTTAAATGACGTTGACTTGCATATAGGAAACGCTCAGATTTTGGAAAACGGCAAGTTGTATAAATATGATCAACAAAAAGTCACAGACTATATTAAGTCCAGAATGAAAGGTAGATATTTAGTAGATGATATTGTAAAAATTATGATTAATCTAAATTCTGGCGAATCGAAAGGCACAGCTTGGGGGTGCGATCTTTCTAAAAAATATGTTGAAATAAACTCGGAATATACTACTTAAGTTTTAGTAAATCTAATGGTAGATATTCATTCATATAAAGAAACAGTATTGTTAAAGTTCCAATTACAGAGCCTATAAAACCTCCAAAAAAATTAACTAATAATCCAGATTGTCTAATTATTGATTCTTCGTTTTTTTCTTCTTCAAAATTAGGAGAATCAACTACTTTTAAGCGCTGATTGGTTGTTGGTTGTTTATGTTGTTGGTGTCGGATGAGGGCTTCGAAATCAGGCATGGAATTTGTGAGGCAATTGAACAATAAGCAGACCAGCCCGTCATTCGACGAGGATCTGATCTACCTAAATCGTCTACAGCTTCAAATACAGCATTGCCCGAGGCTTCTGCTTTATCAAATGCTGAAAGTAAGGGTATAAATGTATTAAAAACATATAAACCAAAATGTTCTAGAGCTGCTTTGGCTTGTTGCGCTGCTTTTTGCTGTCTAAAATCAACTTTTACTATTACTACAGCATGGTTAACTTTTAAGTTGCTTAATAAATTAGCTAGTTCAACAGTTAATTCTACTGATCTTGCTTTTGCAGTTGTAGGTAAGATAACTAAATCTGAACCATACGCTAAGTGTTTAAGTTCTTCTTGATCACTGCTAGCTTGGCCATCAGTTATTACAATTTCTGATGATCTTGATGCTTTAGCAGCTGAACTGACGGGGAAAACAGGAAATGGAAGATTGCCTCTTGATGCGTATGCTAAAGCAGATCTATTCTTGTCGGCATCGACTATGCAAACTTTTTTACCTTCAGAATGCCAAACACTAGCAAGGTGAATACTTGTACAGGTCTTGGCTACCCCCCCTTTCTGTCCGCAAACGGTAATGAACAATTTTTTATTTTTATTTCTCTTACTTTGGAGAATAATTTCTTAATGTCAAGAGAAATTGATTTTTAATGCTTTAAAACTTATTCTTTGAAATATTTTAAAGAAGTTAATATTTTTAGATAACCTTATAAAGTTCCTTATTTAAATTGGCTTGTGAAAAAAAGAATTGGATTAGGTACGTGGTCTTGGGGGAATAAGCTTTTCTGGAATTACCAATCTACAAATGACGATGATTTACGTGAGACATATAATGAAGCGTTACGAAGAGGTTTCGATCTAATTGATACTGCAGATTCTTACGGTACTGGGAATCTTCAAGGTAGGAGTGAATTGTTGATAGGAAAATTTTTACTAAATACTCCTTCAGCAAAGAAAAAAAGAATTCAAGTAGCAACCAAACTTGCACCTTATCCCTGGAGAATGGGTAACAAAGGTTTTAATAAACCTTTTTTGAAAAGTTTAGAAAGACTTAATAACAAATTAGATATAGTGCAATTACATTGGTCAACTGCAAAATACAATCCTTGGCAGGAATTAGGGCTGTTGAATAATCTTTGCGATTTAAAAGATGAAGGCTTTGATTTTCAAATAGGCTTATCAAATATAGGCCCTAAAAGATTGATGAAATTAATTAATTTCTTAGCAAAAAGAGATCAGAACCTCAAGAGTGTTCAAATACAGTTTTCTTTGCTTGCTCCCGATTTAGGAAAACAAAATCAGGTAAAAAAAATTTGCGATGAAAATAATATTGATTTCTTTGCTTATAGTCCTTTGTCCTTTGGAATACTTTGTATTGATCCAGATAAAGAACAGAATAAAGAAAAAAGTTTTCTTCGCAATGCATTATTTGAAAACTATAAAAAACCAACATATGAATTGCGGAGGTGTTTAAAAAAAATTGCAAATCAAAGGTCAGTTTCCCAAGCGCAAGTAGCAATTAATTGGTGTTGTTATCAAGGAGCTATTCCGCTCGTTGGAATGCGAAAAAAATCTCAAGTTATAGATGTATCGAATGTATATAAGTGGAATTTAAATAAAAGTGAATTTAAAGTACTTCAGGAATTGTCAAATAAATGTTTAAAAAAAATGCCTAAAAATCCATTTTCAAGCATTTAATTAAATTTTTAGCTAGATATTTTCTTATTTTTTTTTATTTGACAACCACTATTCCATAGTTCATTGGGAAATTTTTCGCCAGTGAATCTAATAACTTTTGGTTTAAGATTTATTATCAAGTCATTCAGTTTTTTATTAGATTCCATTTTGCAAGATTCGATTTTTTAATAAGATAAATTAATTTAAAAGTTATCTTCTCAGTATTTATACTTATAAAATTAAAAAAATTCTTTTTAATACAAGCATTTGCAGCAATATTTACACACGAATAAATTATCTATTACAACTTCTTTGTTATTTAAAAAAGTGGAGTCCTTCCAGACTCCTTGTATCATTTGGTTGATAAGGCTGATATAACCCCATCTCCTTTAGGATCAAGCAGCAACTGGTGCTGTTTGACGGGAGAAACTAACTATTTTGTTAGCATTTGTGTTTTTGCTCTAGCCGAGCCGGCTTCAGTCACCTTCCTTATGCCCCGTCGAAACCATTACAACCCCAAATAGTGGAGTTGAGCGGAATCGAACCGCTGTCCGAAACATCGGTTGAGATCACCTAGTCCAATTGGACATTTATATTCTGACAGGCAAAATGGTTATTGAATAGTTTTTTTACTAAGTTTTATCGTATATGAAAGTAGTGGCATCATCTCCGGAGGGACTAGAGGAATCTTTAGCAGAAGAAATTTCAAATTTAGGCGGCTTTAATATTAATACTTATAAAAGATTTATTAATTTTGAATGTGATTTTGAAACTTTTTATAGAGTTCATTTCTATTCTAGATTAGCTTTTCGTTTTTATAGAGAAATTGCAAGTTTTAATTGCTACGACAAGCAATCTTTATATGCGGGGGTTAGAGATTCATTTGATTGGTTAAATTGGTTGCACTTTGATAAAACGTTTAATGTTCAAGTAACTGGGAGAACATCTTCTTTAAGTCATACTCATTTCACTGCTCTTGAAGTAAAAAATTCTATAACTGATTTGCAACAGGCAGTTTGGAATAAAAGATCAAATATTTCTCTAGATAATCCTGATTTTATAATTCATCTACATTTAAATAATAATAAAGCAATTCTCAGTCTTCAAAGCAGCTTAGAAAGCTTACACAAAAGAGGCTATAGACCCGCAATTGGAAATGCTCCATTAAAAGAAAATTTAGCTTCTGGATTGATAAATATGACTCAATGGAATGGCAAAGTTCCATTAATAGATTTTATGTGTGGCTCGGGAACTTTTTTAATTGAGGCAGTCAACCAATTCCTTGGAGTTCCAATAAATATTGATCAAGTATATCTTTTCGAGAATTGGTTGGACTTTAGGGAAGATATTTATCTTAATGAAAAAAATAAGGCAAAAAATAAAATTATAAATTATGAAAAATTACCAACAATAATAGGGTGTGAAATTAATAAAAAGGTTTTTGAGCAGGCGAATGTAAACATATCATTAGCTGGACTCGAAAATTATATTGAGCTTATAAATAATGATTTTTTAGCACTCCAATTAAGTTGCACACCCGGGATAATCATATGTAATCCTCCATACGGCAAAAAATTAGGCGATGAAAATGAATTGATTTCTTTATATGAACAAATGGGAATCTACCTAAAGAATAATTTTTCAGGTTGGGAATTTTGGCTGCTAAGTGGAAATCCAAAACTAACAAAATATTTGAAAATGAAATCTTCATTGAAAATTCCTGTTAGTAATGGGGGGATAGATTGTAGATGGATAAAGTATTTAATAAGGTAATTTATTTCTTGCCTAAAACGGCCTTTGTTGTCTTGCCTAAACCCTCTAATGTTTGAGGAAGATATGGTCCTTTGGCTAATTTTCCTCCAAGCTTCAAACTTAAGCCTGCAAGAAATAAATCGATAAATATTATGAGTAATAAATTATATTCGATATTCCAGTTATTATATTTCGCTAGAAAAAGATAAAAAATAATATGGATGCAAATTAGTACTAATAATAATAATGTGCTGCCAATTGCCAAAAATATTCCACCACTAATTAATCTTCTTTTTTCTCTATCTACTTCTTGAAGAGCTATTCTGACATGCAAATCCATCACTGAACTTGCGATGGCTGAAATTCTGGAGGCTGTATTTGCAAAGTTTTTATTTTTTGGTTTTTCCATATTATTTTCTGCCACTGTTTAGTAGACTTCCTATTAGTAAACCAATACCAGCTGCAATAGCAATAGATAATAGTGGTTTTTTTCTTATTGGACTTTCTATTTTTGGTCTAAGTGTATTGTTAAGCTCTTCTAATAATTCTTCTAATTGACTTTCAATAGGCTCAATTTTTTCTGATATTTCCCAATTTTTTTCTCTTATTGAATCAATGATTTCAAATAGTTGGCTTTTTATTCCAACTGCTGAGGTTCCAGTATGGCTGGCTATTACTTCAACTAAATCATCAATACTCCCTTTTGTGGCTTCAATCGTTTGTTGTGCAATGTTAGGCCATTTTTCTTTTATTAAAGGTATTAAACTATCAATTTTTTCAAGTAACCATTTTTCTAAGATAACTTCTTTTTCAGGAAGATCAGATTTATCTTCTTTTTCTTCTACTTCTTTGGGAGGATGGTAAGTCTCCATTATTTAAACTTATTTATTATAAGATTAGACCCTATTTTCTTAATTTGGAACCCTTATCTAAAGAATTGTGCGATTTATATAGAATAAAAACATATAAAAGTTTATTTACATTTTATTTATCTACTCTGTTCTGTAAGAAGGTTTTGTTAAGCTATTACTGAATTTATTAAATGAGTTTAAATTTCATCATGGATATTACATTTGCATCATTAATTTTTGCATCTCGCACAATCCCTACAGATTTTGGATTAGTAGCTGCAGCTATCGCTGGAGCCGGAAGTTTGCTATTCATTGCTTTAAGATTTGTTCCTGATGCAAGTAATTAAATAACAGGAAACATCTCTTAGAAAATATATCTTTACTCAACTTTGTTTTGAAAATAGATTCGATTTATTTATCAACTAGATAATGAATAAATGGGTTTTGCTTGAACATAAAGTTTATTCTGCTAAAGCTATAGATATTCATTATGATTTTCTTGTTGAAAATGGCATAGATTGTTTAACTTGGAAATTTTTAAAACTACCTTTATTAAATCAAGCTTCTATAGAAATTTCTAAGCAGCCAAATCATAGACTTTTATGGCTATCCAGGATAGAACATGAACTTTCTAATAATAGAGGGTTTGTAAAAAGAATTGATCATGGAATACTTAAAAACGTTTCTGATAAATTGGACTCTGAATATTATAGATTCATTTTGGACGGTAAACTTCTTTCTGGTTTGTTTGAAATTTCGGGTAATTCTTGTAGATTGAGCAAAAATTATTAATATTCATTTATAAATAAACGTAATATTTCTATTGAGAATTTTTGCAAATTAGTTATTCTTATTTAGCTATTGAGACTTGAGATTGGTACATATCAATCAGGTCGAGTTTGAAAATTTTAAATCTTTTGGGGGAAATGTAAAAATTCCTCTTGAAGAAGGTTTCACGGTGGTTACGGGCCCTAACGGTTCTGGGAAAAGTAATATTTTAGATGGAATTTTATTCTGTTTAGGTCTAGCTAATAGTAGAGGGATGAGGGCTGAAAGATTACCAGATCTAATAAATAACTCTAAAGTTAAAGAGGGTAAGTCATCAGAAACATCTGTATCGGTAAAATTTAATATTCAAGATTGGTCTCCCAGAGAGGACCTTCCGCCTTTGGAACTAGAAGAAGAAGAAATTGCCCTTAATAAAGGTCAAAAAGAATGGTTAGTTTCTAGAAAATTAAGACTTATGCCAGGTGGATCTTATGCTTCTACTTATACTTCTGATGGAAAACAATGCACCTTGCAACAAATACAGAGAATATTAAGAGATATTAGTGTTGATCCTGAGGGCAGCAATGTTGTTATGCAGGGAGATGTAACAAGAATAGTATCAATGAATAATAAGGAGAGGAGAAATCTTATTGATGAATTAGCAGGAGTTGCACTTTTTGATACAAGAATAGAACAAACTAATTCAAAATTAAATGACGTTTTCGAAAGACAAGAAAGATGTGAAATTTTAGAAAATGAATTGCAATCTAGTAAAAATAAGCTTGAAAAAGAATGTGAAAAAGCAAAGCGATATAAAGAGTTAAAGGTAAAACTATTTCAAATAGTCGAATTAGAGAAAGTTCTTATTTTTGAAAAACAAGTTAAGCATGTTGAATCTATAGAAAAAAAAGAAAGTGAAATTGAAAAAAATCAAATTTTATTTAATAAACAAAAAGAACATATTAGTAAAGAAATATCAGTCTTAGAGGATGCTTTGAAAATACTTGTTGATGAGCTTAAGGAGAAAGGAGAGGATACTTTGATAAAAGTGAATTCTGATATTGGAAGTATTAATTCTAGCTTGAGAGAACTTGATAGGATATCAAGTTTGAATAAAGAAGAAGGTATTAAATTACAAAATCAGAGAGATGAAATTGCAATTTCTAAGAGGAATATCGAGTCAGAAAAGATGAGACAAGAAAATTTTGATGATAATTTTTTAAATCAATTGAACTTGCAAATTGATGATCTCACTTTAAAACACAGACTATCTAGAAAAAAACTTTCTGATGCGGCTGGAGAATCTGGAGAATTCTCAAAACAAAGTATTAAATTAAATGCTGAGCTTGAAAGTATCAAAAATCAAATTAATCCTTTGGAAATAAAAAAAAGGAAAATTGAAGAAGAAACTATTCAAAATAATATTCAAAAAGATGAGATGTTGTCACAGATCGAATCCTTAGACTTAGAAAAGCAGAAACTTTTACACGGAAATCAAAGAAAAAAAGAGACATCCGATACAAAGAATAAAAACTTGGCAAGTAATAGCGCAGAAATTAATTCTTTAAAAAATGAAATTGATTTATTAATTAAAACTAAATCAAGGCTAAATAACGAGCAATTAAGGCTTGAAAAGGATTTATCTAGATTCGAAAGTAGGAAGGAAGCTTTAAACGAATCAAGAGGTTCATATGCTCTCAGAATTCTCTTAGAAGCAGGGTTAGAGGGTATACATGGTTATGTAGCTCAACTTGGAGAGGTCAGTGAGAAAAATAGATATGCATTAGAAATTGCTGCTGGAAATAGGTTAGGACAAATTGTTGTTGATAATGATCATATTGCTGCTAAAGCAATTGAAATTCTTAAAAAGAAGAAAGCGGGAAGATTAACTTTTTTACCTTTAAATAGAATTAAAAGTCAAAAAAAGAATTTTGCAATTTCAAGATTTGAAAATAACAGGGAGAATGGATTTATTGATAAAGCTATTAATCTAATTACTTTTGATGAAGTCTATTCAGATGTTTTTCGATATGTTTTTGGAGATACTTTGGTTTTTTCAGACTTATCCTCAGCTAGGTTATCTACACAAAAAAATAGGTTGGTTACCTTAAGTGGTGAATTATTAGAAGTAAGTGGTGCTATTACAGGAGGCAGTAAGTTAAATAAAGATTTGGCTTACAGGTTTGGAACTAACAATGATATTGATGATTTCAGTCCCATAAAAGAAAGATTATTAGTTATCGAAGAAGCTTTAAAAGAGTCAAATAATGATTTGATTATAAAAAATAATAGACTGAGTAAATTAAATTCTAACCGCAGTCAAATAATTGAGGATTGTGCCTCATTTAATAAAGAAATTGAAGTAAATCAAGATTCTCTTAAAGCTGTCTCGCAAAGAATTGAGGATTGTAAATCGAGATTAAATAAACTTGATACTGCTAATAATTTATTAGTTAACGAGTTAGTTCATTTAAAAAATGAATTGAAGCCTTATCACGATAAGTTTGATCAACTGCAAACCATTCAAAAGGCAAATTATGAAAAAAATCAAAAATCATCATTAATAGCTTTTAATGACGATTTTAATAATCTTGATAAAAAACTTGAATTACTTATTAAAGAGAGAAATACTTTACTAGATAAAAAAAATCAATTTGCTTTAAATAAAGAGCGTATTAATAATTCATTAAAAATTACTTTACTACAAGAAAAAAACTTGCAGGATTCTATTAAACAACTCGCAATTGCTCATGGTGAATGGATAGAAAAAAGAGATCAATTTAAAAAAGAGCTTTCAGATCTCGATAATCAAAAAAATTCTCTAGAGAAGGATTTAGGTTTATTAAGGAGGAAAAGAGATGAATTAAACTCTTCAATTTCAAATAAAAGGCAAGAATATAATAACTATCTGTTGAAGCTTGAATATCTTGAAAGGGATATGCAATCTCTTAAAGAAGAGATGAGGAGCGAGAAAATAAAATTAGAAAATTATAAAAAAGATCTACCTAATCCTTCCCCGCAGTTTGGAGAATATGAAGGGAAGAGTCTGGAATCTTTGCAATCAGAAATCTCGATCATAAATGGGAAACTACAAAGCTTAGAACCTGTTAATATGTTGGCTCTTGATGAATTAGAAGAATTAATTGAGAGATTAAATGGTTTGAGAGAAAAATTAGAAATTCTATCTAATGAAAGATCTGAATTATTGCTGAGAATTGAAACTGTATCTACGATGCGTCAGGAGGCTTTTATGCAAGCATTTACAGAAGTTGATAAACATTTTAGAGAAATTTTTGCAAATTTATCTGATGGAGATGGATTTCTTCAACTTGAAAATCCTAATGCTCCCTTAGAAGGAGGCTTAACTTTAGTGGCTCATCCTAAGGGAAAAAATGTCAGGAGATTAGCCTCCATGTCTGGTGGTGAAAAATCGTTAACTGCTTTAAGTTTTTTATTTGCTTTGCAAAAATATAAACCTTCACCTTTTTATGCATTAGATGAGGTTGATAGTTTCTTAGATGGTATAAATGTTGAAAGGTTGTCAAAATTAATATCTAATCAGTCTTCAAATGCTCAATTTATAGTCGTAAGTCATAGAAGGCCTATGATTAGTGCGTCTGAACGAACAATTGGGGTTGCGCAAGCAAGAGGTGCTAATACTCAAGTTCTTGGGTTACCAAATGCTGCATAAACTCACTTTTTTAAATTTATACGTCAGAATGATAAAAAGAAATTTATGAGCTTGTCTAACACATCTGCTAATAAGAATCTTCCTTACTCGGTTCCTAGCGAACGTTTATGGTTAAGGTCAGAATTAATGGGAACACAAGTTATAACTACTGATACTGGGAGGCGGCTAGGCGTAGTTGGCGAAGTTGTTGTTGATATCGACAGAAGAGAGGTGGTCGCTTTGGGACTCAGAGATAATCCACTTACAAGATTTTTACCAGGTTTACCAAAATGGATGCCTTTAGAAAGTATAAAGCAAGTTGGAGATGTCATATTAGTTGACTCTCTAGATTCTTTGAGTGAGAGTTTTTCTCCAGAAAGATATGGGAAGGTAATTAATTGTCAAGTGATTACAGAATCTGGACAACTTTTAGGAAGAGTTCTTGGCTTTTCTTTTGATATTGAGACTGGGGATTTGATATCTCTCGTTATGGGTGCTGTTGGTGTACCGCTTTTAGGTGAGGGAGTTTTAAGCACTTGGGAAATACCTGTTGAGGAAATTGTAAGTAGTGGTACTGATAGGATTATTGTTTATGAAGGTGCGGAAGAGAAATTGAAGCAACTAAGTAGTGGACTACTTGAGAAACTTGGAGTCGGTGGTTCTTCATGGGATGAAAGGGAAGTAAATGGATACTCAGCAAATCTTGTACCTGTTGAGAATCAGTTACTTTCAGGTTCTGAATCAGAACAGCAAAACAATTTGGTCGAAGAATATGAAGAAGTTGTTGAAGAAGATGATTATGAAGATGATTATGAAGATGAACTTGAATATGTTGAAATAAAGGGCTCTACAGAGGAAAAATACAACAGAAAAAAGCTATACATGGATAATGATGATTCTGATCAGATCGAGAATCAAAATAGTATTAATCAAATAGATGAAAAAAACAATGTTGATTTTAAGCAAAAGAAACAATCAACTACTAATTTAGTTTCGAAAAGACCAATTCAAAATGCAACTGAAACTTTAGATATTGAACCATTAGATGAAAAAAATTTAGTTCAAGATAATAAAAAATCAGAAAAGTTTGAAATTGATGATCCCTGGTAATTGTTAAAGTTTTTTTATTGAATTAATAATTATAGAAGCAAGTTTTTTTGTAGCACCTTTATTGCCTCTTTCTTTGTGTAGCTTATCTCTAATACTTTTTAATTGATCTCTATTTTTAATAAGAAATAATACTTCTCTTGCAATTTTTATTGGTGAAATATTTCCTATCCTTTCAGGGACAATCATTCTTTTAGCCTTAATATTTGGCCAAGCAAAAAACTTCTTTTTTTTAAAATAGAAATTTTTAATTAAAAAAGTTAGGAATCTATTTATGAATGAAATTTTTCCAATTACTCCAAAAATACCATCCCAGGCATTCATCATATTTAAATGTTGAGTTGGCAGAACAACTAACATTGGAAGACTAATTGCTGCTAATTCTGCAGTATTTGCTCCTACAGTTGTAATTGCAAGATCACATTCTTTTAATATTTCATAGCAAGGATGTTTCTTGATTAGATAAATTTTTGTATTTTTTGATGTTTCAATTACATAATCAAAACCAGAGGATTTGAAGTTCTTAATTGTTTTGATTTTTGATGAGTAATATTTAGTAATTGGATTTTTGTTGCTTTGAAAAAATAAATATTCACTTTTATCAGTAGTTGGTGCAATCGGAATTATAAAATTTATATTTTGATTTTCTTCAGCGATATGATCTGCAACTTCTAAGAAGAAAGGAATTCCAACAGAAAGCTTTGCTTTCTTAGAACCAGGCAACAATGCAATGTAATGTTTTTCTTTATTTCTTAATGATATTTCGCTATTAAGATTGATATCTGCCATCAAATCGCCAATGACTTTACATTTATATTTATATCTTTTAGGTATTAACTCTTTTACTTTTACATTCATGGCAGCAATTTCGTCGGTCCATTTAGGCCATCGCGAAACCCATTCAGCATATGTGATATTTAAATAACCTAATCTTTTAGCTAATAAAATGCTCCAAAATTGATCCCCACCAAGGAAAATAACCACCCCTTTTTTTGGCCAATTAGCAAAAGAATGTGGATTTATTAATAATTTCCAAAAACTTTTGGATTTTGTAATTAATTCGAATTTATTCCATGAATTTGCAACTAAAAATTCTTTACCAGTAGCATTCGGGCAAGGAACAAGCACTAACCTAAGAGTGAAATCGTGTTTATCGTCATCACAAAGTGATTTATTTATTTTGTTCAGCTCGTTCACTACAGGATTGACCCATGTAGCTAATTCACCAGGACCATTGGAAATTATAACTACTGCAACTGATTTTTTTTTCATTGCAGTTAAACCAGAATACATTAAATGCGGACGGCGAGACTTGAACTCGCAAGACCGAAGCCACACGCTCCTTAGACGTGCGCGTCTACCAATTCCGCCACGTCCGCAAAGGGTTTTCAGCAACTGTGGGATGCCTAAACCTTAAAAATATCATACATTATTGGCTGAAATAAGCATGTAGTTCGAAAAGAGTTTTTTTGAATATGATGAATATTTTTTCTATTGCATAAAACAAATATTTATACATTTATAACGTTTTAGGTTGTATTGTAAAAAATGTCCTCTGATTACTAAAAAATTTTGTTGAATACTTTGGCAAATAATTTTTTATTTTAAGTCATTTCATTTCTTCAATTTTATTTTTATAATGGTTGAAAAAGTTTTAATTGCTAATCGTGGAGAAATAGCTTTACGAATTGTCAGAAGTTGTAGAGAACTAGATATTGCAACCGTTGCAGTTTTTAGCACTGTAGATAAAAAAGCATTGCATGTTCAGCTTGCTGATGAGGCGGTTTGCGTTGGAGATTCATTAAGTAATAAGAGTTATTTAAATATTCCAAATATACTTGCTGCTGCTACATCGAGAGGGGTTGATGCTATTCATCCTGGTTATGGATTTCTTGCTGAAAATGATAAATTTGCTGAGATGTGTAACGATCACGGCATAGTTTTTATTGGCCCATCTCCTAAAGCTATTAGATCTATGGGAGATAAATCTACAGCTAAAAAAACTATGGAAGCAGTTGGAGTTCCAACAGTACCTGGTAGTAAAGGCTTGTTATCGAATGTTGATGAGGCTTATAAATTGGCAGATGATATTGGCTATCCGGTAATTATTAAAGCGACTGCTGGAGGTGGTGGAAGAGGTATGAGGTTGGTTGAAAACTCTGATAATCTAGAAAAAATGTTTAAAGCAGCTCAAGGAGAAGCAGAAGCAGCTTTTGGTAATGATGGTTTATATATGGAGAAATTTATAAAGAAGCCAAGACATGTAGAAATTCAAATTTTGGCTGACAGGTCGGGTAATGTTGTTCATTTAGGAGAGCGAGATTGTTCAGTTCAAAGAAGACATCAGAAGTTGCTAGAAGAGTCTCCTAGTCCTGCAATTAACACTGAGCTAAGAAAAAAAATGGGGAACGCAGCTATTGCTGCTGCAAAAAGTATCGGCTACGAAGGAGCGGGGACAGTTGAATTTTTAGTTGATGAGGATGATAATTTTTATTTTATGGAGATGAATACTAGGATTCAAGTTGAACATCCTGTTACTGAAATGGTTACGGGAGTTGATTTAATAGCTGAGCAAATTAAAATCGCAAGCGGAGCAAATTTGGAATTTAATCAGGATGATATTCATTTAAACGGTCATGCCATTGAATGTAGAATCAATGCTGAAGATCCTTCTCACAATTTCCGACCATCACCTGGAAAAATAACTGGGTGGCTTCCTCCTGGTGGCCCCGGTGTAAGGGTGGATAGTCATGTTTATACAGGCTATGAAATACCTCCTTTCTATGACTCATTAATTGGTAAATTAATAGTCTGGGGAAAAGATCGTAATACTGCAATTAAACGCATGAACAGGGCTTTAAATGAATGTGCAGTAACTGGTATTCCTACAACAATTAACTTTCATCTAACCTTACTGAATAAATCTAAATTTAAGCAGGGTAAGATACATACTAAATATGTAGAAGAAGAATTATTGCCAAATTACTGAGAAATAATTAAATGATTTCTATGAAATATGTGTATGCAATGCAAGTTTTATAAGTCCTTGTTGACCTACTAAAATTTCTCTTAAAAAGCTTATAATGCCGATCCAAATTACGGGTCCAACATCAACGCCTCCAATAGGAGGGATTAGTTTTTTTGTTAAATTAAGAATAGAGCTTGATGGTATTGAAATTAATAACCATAAACCTTTACTTAAATCAATTTTTGGGTACCAAGTAAGTATTAATCTTATTAGAAAAACTATAGTTAGATATGAAAGAGAAATTCCTAAACTAATATCTAAAATTTGAAGTGAATTTACAAGCAAGGAAATCACAATTATTTAATTCATCTTAATAAATAACCCGTTGAAAGGTATTTAATTCGTATTATAAATTGAGAATTTAATATTTAAAAAGTGTTTCAAATCTCTAATTTATTACTAGCCGCAGATTTTTCTGCTGAAGTTGCAAATAATTCCGCAGTTGGAATGATAGGTAGCTTTATTGCCGCTGCCTTACTTATCGTTATTCCAGCAACTGCATTTTTGATTTTTGTCAGCCAGAAAGATTCCCTCGATCGTACTTCTACTGGAAGACGCTAGTTTTTGTAGAAGTTTTAAGTACACTATATATATAGAGGGTATAAGTAACCCTTTAAAAATTAAATTTTTGGAGAAAGAATGTGGTCAATGCTAGTCTCAATTGGGCCAGTATTGTTGGTATAGTTCTCGCGGTATGTGGAGGAGGCCTTTATTTTTTGAGGACCTTTAAGCCTGCCTTGGCTAGGGATTATGATGTTTTCTTCGCAGCAATTGGACTTTTGTGCGGAGGAATATTATTTTTTCAAGGCTGGAGGTTAGATCCTATCCTTCAGTTTGGTCAGTTTTTATTAGCAGGAACTACAGTTTTTTTCGCATATGAAAGTGTGCGATTGAGGGGAGTTGCTACTGATCAAGCTAGAAGGTCATCTTATTTTGATGATGATCCTATTTCTGATGTTCCCAGAAATTCTAGAGGCCGATTTAATGACGATTATGATAGGTTTGAAGAATCTGAAAGACCATCCAGAAGATTTAAACCTCAAGAAGATGAATTTGAAGAAGACTACACGGAAGGTCGATCTCGTAGGAGGAATGTTTCAAGAGCTATCCCCTCTGCTGCAGCAAGTAGAAGTAGGCCATCTACGAGGGGAATAAGTCAGTTTGAAAATGACGAACCTATAAGAAGGAGAAGACAGACTTCTGAAGAAATAAATAGTAAACAACCAGAGACAAATAACTTTGGTGAGAGAAGAAATTTATCTCGTGAAGAAGTTAAAACAGGGTCAAGACCCAGAATGAATCGTACAGTTTCTAGAAGAGATAATAGCTCCGCTCCTAGTGATTCTTCTCCATTAAGAAAAAAACCTACTAGATCCCCTATTAGGCAGCAAACTTCAACAGCTCAAGTAGAAGATGCTTCGTTTAAAGATGCTAATCAAGCCAAAAAAACACGTGAGAATCGTAGAGTAAGCTCTTCAGCTAGATCAAATTCAAAAAATCAAAATAGTAGATATAATGTTGGAACAAACAAGAAGAAACCAAGAGATAACAGTTCTAGATTTGATGATTAATTATAAGATTCCTGCCCATTTTAAAAACGATTGTTTACTAAATAATTCAATCAATATTATTGCAAGGAAGCCAATCATTGCAAATCTTCCATTAGTTATTTCAGAATAACTACTCCATCCAAATTTATATTCATCTTTTATTTCTATAGATTTTTCATCTAATTTATTTTCTTCGATTTGTTTATTGATGTAATTTGGATCTTTCTGCTGTTGTATCAAACTCTCATTCTCTAAATTAGTGACTTCTGAGTTAGTTTTTTCTTCTTTAGAATTCATTTTTTTTGTTAATCCTTAAAATTATACTTATCAGAAGTCAATAATTTCCAGTCTCCTTGTCCATTTAATTCTAAAATATTTTCGTGAAAATCTTTTAAGCTAGGTCTATGTCCAACACTAATAAGAGACAGTTCTCGATCCTTTAGTAAACTATATAGTTTTTTTTCAGTGTTAATATCTAAAGCACTTGTTGCTTCATCAAGAACTGCAAATCTTGGAGAATTTAGTAATAGTCTTGCAAAAGCCAATCTTTGTTGCTCGCCTAGGGAAAGAATTCGTGGCCAATCTTGTTTGATATCAAGATTAGGATACCGATCCACTAAGGTTTTTAAATTTACTTCATGTAGTACAGAAGTCAGATGTTCATCACTAAATTTATTAACTTCTGTGGGATAACATAATTGTTCTCTTAAAGAACCAAGTAACATATATGGTTTTTGAGGTATAAATAATAATTCCCCAATTTTTGGTTTTTTAATAACTCCGTGATCGGGTTCCCATAAACCACTAATCATTCTTAGTAAAGATGTTTTTCCGCATCCAGATGGTCCTACAACTAAAAGTGATTGATTATTGCCGATGCTTAAATTTAAATTTTTAATGATTGTTTTATTTGATCCTGGTGGGCAAAGGTCAGCATTATTAATAAGAATTGAGGGGTAATCTGAAATAACGTTTTGATTGCTTGTTGGGTTGGTTTGACTAATGGATTCAACTTTTGATTGGAATCCTTCTAATCTGCCAATACCAGCAGTAAATTTTGCAAGTTCTTCTATTTGATTAACAATGAAAAATAAAGAACCTTCAACCATTCCAAATGCAAAGCTAGCCTGAATAAAGCGTCCATAATCAATATCACCTTTAAAGTAAGGGATTGCCATTATTAAATAAGGAAAGAAATTTCCAGCATAATTAATGGATCTTCTCATAACGTCTATTATTACTCTCCATATAATCAGTAAATTAAAGTTTCTCACCACTTCTCCTAAGCGTCTTTCAGTTTCACTTCGCTCAGGATTCTCCCCAGAGTAAAAGGCTATTGATTCAGCATTATCTCTAATATGTACTAAGCCGTATCGAAAATCTGCTTCATATCTGAGTTGATCAAAGTCAATCTTTACAAGATTTTTTCCAGCAATTAAAAGGATAGAAGTTGCAAATGCAGCGTAACCAAATAAAGAAAAAGTAAGTGTTGTACTAATACTCCATAAAATAAGAATATTGAGTGAAAATGTTAGTAGGGCATCAAAAATACCTAATGTGAAAGAGAGACTCTGCCCGGTAAAAGCTCGGGTATCATCTGTGATTCTTTGATCAGGATTATCTACATCGGTTTGTTCTTCATCATTTGGATTTAATTGGTAATAAGCTTTATTAGTCATATAATCTTTGACTAAACTTTTTGAAAGCCATTCTCTCCAAATTATCCCTAACTTATATGTAAAAAATATTTGGGAAACACGTATTGGTAGAGCCACAGCGAAACAACAAGCGTAAATCCCCAATATTCGATAAAATCCATCTTCTTGTTTTTCTACTAAAGCATTTGTTAAATCTCTTGCAATGAATCCAATACCTGCGTTTATTCCGTTTACAGCTAAAAGCATTAATACAATTATTGCAAGGAACAACCAATGTAACCATCTACGGTTTTTTAATTGACGTCTTAAGCTAAAAAAGCTCCCTGATCCAATTAAAAATAAGGCAGAAAAAAGCAATCCCCAGCTACCAGCCCAAATTGAATTGACAGTACTTACAACACCTCCGAAATACTTTTCAAGAAAAATTGGTTGAAAGCTTTCAAAAAAACTGATTATTCCTGTAAGACCGACAAGTACTACTCCACCAACACAAAATAAAAGAGAAATCAAAAGCCATATGAATTGGAATCCATTACATTGATCTATGGGAAGAAAAAACGGCTGAGATAACCTCCTTAATTTTTGTAATTGGTACAGTATTTTGGATTTATTATTAACAGCTTTATTCATCACTCGACAAGTACTATAGGGTAAATTATAACTTTTAGCAGTCTATTGACCAAAGCCAATAAATGAAAGTGCCCAGTCAGGTAAATTTAAGTAATTCAAGATTGTCGTATCAAATTTATGAACTTTTGGAAAAGATTTATCTAATACCCACCATAAAAGGAAAGGTAGATTAAATAAAATTTGTAATTGCCATTTATAAGTTAAAACTCTCCAAATTTTTATTAACTTAGTTTTGAGTGAATCGTCAAGTTCTTCCCAATTTTTTGATATTAAATTGAATAAATTTTTGGATTCTGTATTTAAGGAATCTGGTGTATTCATTTTGTTTTTACTTATTTATAACCCATAAACATTTCTTTCGAGAGTTTTAACCTGGGGGCCAGTTCATTTTTCTTCCAGATAAAAAATGAATATGTAAATGAAAAACTGTTTGTCCCGATTCTGCTCCAGTATTAATTACTGTTCTCCAATTAGTTAAATTTTTTGATTTAGCTATTTTGCTACCAACAAAAAGTAAATGCCCTAATAAATTTGCATCTTCTTCAATACAATCTAATAAACTAATAATTGGCTTTTTTGGAATCACTAAAAAATGTACTGGTGCTTGCGCTTGGATATCATTAAACGCAATACAAAACTCATCTTCAAAAAGCTTATCGCAGGGTATTTCTTCATTAATTATTTTTTGAAATATTGTAGTTTCAGTCATTAGATTAATTAATAGAAATTACGTCTTTTTCATTAAACCCTTCCTTTATAAGTTCTTTGTTCAAGTCATCTTTTGATGTAACTCTATCAACAAATAATATTCCGTTTAAGTGATCCATTTCATGTTGAATACACCTCGCCAGAAGTCCATCTGCTTTCATTTTACGAGGTCTTCCCATTTCATCACTAAATTTTAATTTTATAGTTGAGGGTCTTACTACATTCAAATAGACGCCAGGTATACTCAAGCAGCCTTCTTCGTATGAATTAAGGGTTGTTCCAAAGTCTGTAATTTCTGGATTGATTAATATTAGAGGTTCTGCTGCAGAATCTTCAAAATTTACATCTATGACAAGAAGCTCTTTATTGATACCAATTTGAGGTGCGGCAAGTCCAATTCCTTTTGCTGCATACATGCTTTGAAGCATTTCTCTAGCAAGTTTTCTAATCGATTCGTCAACCTTAGTTACTCTTTTGGAATTTTGTCTTAATACATCATCACCAAGTTTATAAATATCTAGAGATGGCTTACCAGTTTGTTCTTTTGCAATTTTTCCTGAGCTTCCATTTGTTCTTGACTTTTTTGCAAGTTGTGAAAAATGGTTTGCCACGTTAAAAAAAGTTTTTAATTAAGAGTTTAGCTATAAAAATATTAGCACTTTAATTTACTTTCTTTATATTTTTTTTAAATGAGTAATGATGCTAAGTTAAAAGTCCGGCAAACTGAATCTAAAAAAAATGCTTTCAAGGAATTAACTATTATTGGGGAAACCATTTTTTGGATTGATGTTGTTGGTGAAGGTCAAAATGAGAATGCCATTTTTGCGAGACCATTTAATGATAAAGAAGCGTTTCCCCAGAAATTAACAAGTAAAAAACATAACATTAAAAATAATTTTCATGGATATGGTGGTAAATCTTATAAATGTTTAAATTTTAAAAATAATTTTTATTTGATATGGATAGATCAGATTACTAAGGCAGTATGGTTTCAAATTTTTAAAGAGGCAGTTTCAAATTGTAGCAGTCAAAATAAATATCTCGATTCAATTCAAGAACCTAGACAACTATCTAAATCAATTGATGGGAATTTTGATTCTTCATTTGTCATTTCTGAAAAGAATTTTTTGTATGGTATTTGCGAGATAAATAATAGAGATTATTTATTTTCTTTAAATTTAAAAAAAACTAAACAAGATATTCATCGAATAAAAAAATTTAAAAATTTTGCTGGAGAATTATCTTCTAATACTTCTGCTAGATTACTTTCTTGGATAGAATGGGATTCCCCTTATATGCCCTGGGAGAAAAATGATCTGTTTTTTGCTCAAATAGATCTAGATGGAGAGATACAAAAAATAAAAAAATTCTCAAATAAGCTGATAAATACTAAAAAAAATGTTTCTTTTTTTCAACCCTATTGGATAAGTGAAACACTTTTAGTATGTTCTGAAGATAGTTCTGGATGGTGGAATTTATTGTTTTTAGATATTAATGAAATTGAGAATATTTTTATTAAGAAAAGAGTACAGAGAAATTTGATTGAATATGGAGCACCACAATGGGTCTCCGGAATAACATTTTTTTCAGGAACTGTAAAAAATTTATTTTGCCTAGCAAGAAAAGAAAATAATTTTATAGTTGAACACTATAAAGATCTTGAATTCGTTAAGGAATTTACTACACCTTTTAATTCAGTAAGTGATTTCAGTGTTTTTCGAAAAAAAGTTCTTTTAAAAGGTTGTGGATCTGATTTTTTAGGAATTGTATTTGAAATTGATTTTGAAAAAAAAGTTTTATCAAATTTTTCTGAGCAGATATTTGTTGATCATATAAAAGACTGTTCAATACCTGAAACATTTTGGTTTAAAGGTTTTGAAGATCAATCTACTCATTCTTTTCTTTATAGGCCGCTTGTTGAAAATTTTAGAAAGCCACCGCTCCTTGTTAGAGCTCATAGCGGACCAACTTCATTTTTTGATGGTTCATATAATTCTGAAGTTCAATATTGGACGATGAAGGGATTTTTTGTTGCTGAAGTTAATTATGGAGGTTCATCAGGATTTGGCAAAGCATATAGAGAGAGGTTGAATTATAAGTGGGGAATTGTTGATTCTTATGATTGCAAAGCACTTGCTTTTGAATTAATTAAATCAAATTTGGTTGATAGTGATAAAGTAGTAATTTTTGGTAATAGTGCTGGTGGGTTAACTGCCCTGAATTGTTTATTATATGGGTCTATTTTTAAAGCAGCAATTTGTAGATATCCTGTTATTGATTTAAAGGATATGCACTACAACACACATAGGTTTGAAAAAGATTATTTAAACTCTTTAGTAGGAAATTATGTAAAAAATCATGATGATTATATAAATAGATCACCGATAAATCATATTAACAAAATAAAAAAACCTATCTTATTGTTTCATGGAAAAAAAGATAAAGTTATTTCTTATGAACAAACTTTAAAAATTCAAGAAATTTTGATCCGTAATAATAAATATTCAGAAGTTATATTTTTTGAAAATGAAGGTCATGGGTTTAAAAATATTGAAAATAAAAAAGTAGTAATGCAAAAATCTCAAGAATTTTTTGAAAATGCCTTGAATATTTAAGAATTGATTTTTAGAAAATTAATAGTATCTTTTAATTTTTCTATAAATATATCAATATCCTCCTTATTGGTCGTGAAATTCATGCTAATTCTAGCCGTAGATTTAATTCCAATGTATCTGTGAAGAGGTTGACAGCAATGATGCCCACTTCTGATGCAAATTCCTTTGGAATCAAGAATTTCAGCAATATCGTTTGAATGTATATTTTTCACATAAAAGGTGGCAAGTGATGCTCTTTCTGGATCTATCTCGGGGGATGGACCTATAATTTCAACATTTTCTATTGCATTTAATTTTTCAAATAAATATTTAGTAATATTCTTTTCATATTTATGAATTTCATTCAATCCAATAGTATTTATATAATTAATTGCTTCTGCAAGACCTATTGCTTCTGCAATGGCTGGAGTCCCAGCTTCAAATTTATGTGGTAGCTCTGCCCAAGTACTTGTCTCTTCAAAAACATCTTGAATCATTTCGCCACCTCCAAATAGAGGAGGAATTTTTTCTAGGATTTCTTTTCTTGACCAGAGGAAACCAATACCTGTAGGACCGCAAAGTTTATGTCCTGATCCCGCTAAAAAATCTATATTAAGATCAATCACATCTAGTTTTTGATGGGCCAAACTTTGACATGCATCTATTAATACTAAAGAACCTTTTTGTTTAGCTAATTTAGTGATCTCTTTGATTGGATTACAGCAACCTAGAGTATTACTAACATGTACTAGGCTAACGAGCTTAGTTCTAGATGTTAGTTTTGATTTAAAATCGTCTATATCTAATTTCCCATTTTTATCTATACCTATAAATTTTAATTTGCATTTATTTTTTGCTGCAATCATTTGCCATGGAACAATATTACTATGATGTTCCATTATTGATAAGAGAATTTCATCATTTTCTTTTAATGAAGATTCGCCCCATGATCTAGCTGCTAGATTGATTGCCTCAGTAGCATTTCTCGTGAAAATAATTTCTTTTGTTGAATTCGCTTTTATATATTTGCTAATTAAATATCTTGCATTTTCAAATTCTTCTGTTGCTTTAGCACTTAATTGATGTGCGCCTCTATGTACATTGGCATTAAAGTTTCTATAATATTCATTAATTTTTTCTAAGACTTGTATTGGTTTTTGAGTGGTTGCAGCATGGTCTAAATAAATAATTTGCTCATTACTTTTTGAGTTCTTATTTAAAAGAGGAAAGTCTTTTTTCGTTATTTCAGGAAAATTTTGAATTGTTTCCATTAATTTTCATTTAAAAGTTTATCAAGCAAATCCCAATTATCTTTTGAAACGGGAATAAATGAAATTATTTCTTGAAAGTAAGAACTTAATTGTAGTTTACTTGCTTCTGTTAATGTGATCCCTCTTGTTCGCATATAAAAAAGTTCTTCTTCATTTAGTTGTGAAATTGTAGCTCCATGTTTGCATTTGACATCATCAGCAATTATTTCTAATTGAGGTTTGGTATCTATTTGTGCGAGATTTGATAAAAGTAAATTTCTGCTTAATTGAGAAGCATTAGTTTTCTGGGCAATTTTCGGAACTATTATTGAACCTTCAAATATTGCATGTGATTTATCGTCAGCAAGTGATTTATTGATTTGATCTAGAAATCCATTTGGCCCATGAAAGTCTATTTTTGTATAAGTTGAAATTTGTTCATCTTTTTTTGTTATTTGCATACCTTTAATATTGGTTTTAGCGTTTCCTTCAGATTGTTTAATACGAATTTCAAATCTTGCATAATTAAATTTGAAATGTAAAGATCCTAAATTGTATTCGCTATTTTTTTGTTGAATTATATTTAAAGAATTTAATAGATTTGATTTGTTTTCACCGTAAGAAACAACACCATGGTTTAGGGAACTATTTTCTTCTAAACAAAAGAAAGTAGATTGAGATAATGAAGAGTTATCTTTACCAAGATTTACTTGTAATAAATCAATATTACAATTCTTTTCTAAAAATATTATGAGAGTTTTTGCGTTTAAAGAATTACTTGATGCGTGACTAAAGATTTCAATAGGAGGGATTTGTGATCCACTTATTTTTAGTCCTAAGGTATTTTTTGTACAGTTTAAAGATAGATTTAGTAAGTCACTCCAATTTTCGTTTTGATCAAAACAAGATATCTGTTCCTTGATATATTTAACTAATTTATTCTCACTAAGTTGCTTTATTGAATAATTTTCCTTTATTAAATTAATTTGGCAATTATCACCAATTACTAGCCTAACTGTACTTTGGGAAGTGTTCGGAAAAGGTGTATCAAATTTTGGATCTTTTTCATTAACTGAGTAGTCTAAAAAGTTTGATAATTTTGATTTATTTGAAAGTCTCCATTGTTCACTTTTAGGATTAGGGAGGGGACTTGATTGTAATTTATCTAGACAGATTTTTTGTATTTCTGTTTGATTAGCAATCGATTTATTAGTTTTTATTTTTTCAATAATTTCCATTTATTTAGGTCTCTTTTATAAAGTTATCAGTCCATTCATACCCTTTTTTCTCAAGCTCTAGAGCAAGATCACTCTCACCAGTTTTTATGATTTGTCCGTCTGACATGACATGGACATAATTTGGTTCAATTTCATCTAATAATCTTTGATAGTGGGTAATAAGTATAATCCCAGTTTGTGCATTAGATATTTTTTTAATTCCTGAAGCCACTATTCTAAGAGCATCAATATCTAGACCAGAATCGGTCTCATCTAATATTGCTATCTTGGGCTCAAGTAAAGCCATTTGCAGAATTTCATTTCTTTTTTTTTCACCTCCAGAAAATCCTTGATTTACACTCCGCGATAGGAATGCATGATCCATTTTCACAATTTCTAACTTTTCTTTAACTAATTCTTCAAAATCAAAAGTATCTAATTCTTCTTTGTTGAGGAATTTCCTTCTAGCATTAGTTGAGACTCTAAGAAACTCAAGATTACTCACACCTGGAATTTCAATTGGATATTGAAAACCAAGAAAAATTCCTGATTGAGCTCTCTCTTCAGGTTCTAGAGAGTTGATGTTTTTACCTAAAAATTTTATATCGCCATTTGTAATATTATACGATGGATGTCCTGCAATTATTTTCGAAAGGGTACTTTTGCCACATCCATTTCTTCCCATAATGGCATGGATTTCTCCAGGATAGACTGTAAGTGAAACTCCTTTTAAAATTGGAAGATTATCAGTAGATGCAGAGAGATTTTCAACTTCTAAAATTGGATCTGATTCTTTCATTTTACTTTGCATTTCAGTTTAGAAATTGATTCATTAACCTACTGATCCCTCTAGCTTAAGTGCCAGTAACTTATCTGCTTCAGCAGCAAATTCCATAGGTAATTGATTAAATACATCTCTGCAAAAACCGCTGACCATCATAGATACCGCCTCCTCAAACTCTATACCTCTACTTTGGAGATAAAAAAGTTGATCTTCTGAGATTCTACATGTGCTTGCCTCATGCTCAATTTCAGAATTGGGTTGTTGAGATTTGATGTAAGGGAATGTATTTGCAGAAGCTTGATCCCCAATTAACATTGAATCACATTGACTGTAATTTCTTGATCCTTTAGCTTTGGTTCCCATTTTGACGAGACCTCTATAGCTATTTATTGAGTTGCCTGCACTAATACCTTTACTAACAATAGTTGATTTGGTCTTAGGACCAATATGGATCATTTTTGTGCCGGTATCTGCTTGCTGAAGATTATTGGTGAGTGCCACTGAATAAAATTCTCCTACTGATTCTTCCCCTAAAAGAAGACAGCTAGGATATTTCCATGTAATTGCAGATCCTGTTTCAACTTGTGACCAGCTAATTTTACTTCTCTTGCCTAAACATTTTCCTCTCTTGGTGACAAAATTAAAAATTCCGCCAATACCTTCTTCATCACCAGCATACCAATTTTGAACTGTTGAATATTTTATTGAGGCGTCGTCTAATGCTATAAGTTCTACAACTGCTGCATGTAGGGTATTTGTATCAAACATTGGAGCCGTACAACCTTCTAGATAACTTACAGAACTTGATTCTTCAGCAATGATTAGTGTCCTTTCGAATTGTCCTGAATCTCCACTATTAATTCTAAAGTAGGAAGATAGATCCATAGGGCAGGTAACACCTTTGGGGATATAAACAAAAGAACCATCACTAAAAACTGCAGAATTCAGTGCAGCAAAATAATTATCACTAGCTGGAACTACTGTACCTAAATATTTTTCAATCAAATCCGAGTGATTTTTTACTGCTTCACTAATTGAGCAAAATATAACTCCATGTTCAGCAAGTTCTTCTCTAAAAGTTGTGGCTATAGAAACACTATCAAAGACAGCGTCTACTGCTACATTTGTGAGTTTTTTTTGCTCCGTAAGGGGTATTCCCAACTTGTCAAAAGTCTCAAGAAGTTTGGGATCAACTTCATCTAAACTAGAAATTTTCTCTTTTTGCTTAGGAGCAGAATAATAAATTATATCTTGATAATCAATTTGTCTATATCCTAATCCTGCCCAATCAGGCTCTTTCATTTTTTGCCATTTTTTAAAGGCTTTTAATCTAAAATCAAGAAGATATTTTGGCTCTTCTTTTTTCTGAGAAATTAATCTTATGATATCTTCATTTAATCCCTTTGCTATTTTTTCTGTTTCAATATCAGTAACGAAACCATATTTATAAGGCTCTTTTACTACATCTTTAACTAAATTTTCCTTGACCATGTTATCAAAAATAACTTAATACAATAAGCTCTATATACTCTAACGAAAGATAACCCCAATATTGAGTTTTTTTCCTTTATTAAAGCTAAAAATTAATGTCTAATCATCTTGATCCCATGTCTAACCTTTTAAACATAGAAATTATTAAAGAAATTGATAATCTTGATCTACCTATAATGCAGAAACATCATTTAAGAATTCTCGCTCATTGCCTCCAGATTTTAAAAATTATCAATTTAGATAATAGTTTTGAATATCAAAATAAAAATCCCCTTAGAGAATGGTGTGATAACCAATCTAAAAAATTTGATGATAAAAAATTTAGTGATATTTTTTATGAGCAGTTAGAAACCACTTCAAAAAAATTAAGTACTTTTTCAAACAAAATTGGTAAAAATATTGAGGATTTAGAGATAGATGACTTAGTACTTCTAGTTGAACAACGCTGAATTCCCTTTGAATTGATCCCGAAGAAAAAATATATTTTTGTTGAGTCGTTAACAAATTCAGGTAATAAAATTTAAAAAAAAAGAAAATTAATTTACATTTAAAAAAGACTTGAAAATTAATTAATTGCTTTGATACCAGCTGTTTTGAAGATAAATATTCATTTTGAGAATTTTTTAGTAGTCAGAGGATCCTGACGACAGGGCAAAAAGACACACAATTCCCTAAAAAAAAGAACATACTGATCCCAAACAAAAACGGAGAATTTAAAGTGGCTGATGGGATCATAAATAAAGATCAATTACTCTCACTTACCCTCAGACAATTACGTCAAGAAGCAAGTAAATTATCAGTTCCGCTATACAGTCGCAAAACGAAAGCTGTTTTAGTTGATTTAATACTCAAATATCAAGAAAAATCTATAAAAAAGACATATACTACTGCTCCTCAGTCAAAATCTGAAGAAACTTTTGAGTCCAATAATTCCAACAGTAGTGAAGAAGTTAAAACAAATGTAGTGTTCCTACCCCGAGATCCAGATTGGGCTTATGTTTTTTGGCAAATTTCTGATGCGGATCGAGAAAAAGCAAAATCTTTGGGAGCCAATAAATTATGCTTACGATTATTTGATGCATCTGGTTCTGAAGGAAGCAATTTGAATCAAGGAACAATAAGGGAGATAGCAGTCGATAGTTATAGTACTGAGTGGTACTTGCCAATCCCACTTGCAGATAGAGATTACAAAGTTGAATTAGGTTATAAATATGGTTTTAATTGGATGTCATTGGCATTTTCTTCTACAAGTCACGTTCCTGGCTCTCATCCTTCTGAGCAAATTCTTGATAAATTTGTACCTTTTAATTTGGATTCTACTTCTGAATCAATTCCAGATATTTCAAATCCTGTTGTCTCAGAACAAAATGGTATGCATGAAAGGTTATATCAAGCAGCAACTAATATTCCCCTCAGACGAAAAGTTGGTTCTGAAGAATTCATGGAAAATGCTAATTCAACAAACCTTAAGGATAATCTCACAGACTCAGGTGCTGGTAAATGGTCATCAGGTTTAAATGATTCAGGAAGTGGAATTGTTAAAAATAGATCTTTTTGGCTCGTCGCTGATGCTGAATTAATTGTTTATGGAGCTACAGAGCCTTCTGCAAAACTGACCATAGGTGGAGAAGATGTACCCCTTGCTGCGGATGGTACTTTTAGAATTCAAGTTCCATTTAGAGATGGAACTCAAAAATATGATATTAAAGCTGTTGACTTATCTGGTGAGCAAGCAAAAAGTATATCAATGAAATTCGACAGAACTACACCACTTGACGATACTAATGAAAAAGATAATGCTGAGACTGAATGGTTTTAATAAATTAAATTAATGATGAAAAAAATTGTGGCTTTTACTCCATTATTTGGGGCATTAACATTTCCACTAATTGTTCCAATTACAATTTCTAAATTTGGTGTAAACTATGGAATTCTTAGTGCATTATTAATTTCTTCATTATGGTTTATCGCTATGTTAAGAACATCCGAAATGCCTCATTAATTTAGTTAGATTTTTGGAAGTTTTTTAAAAATATGACTCAAGTTAATGTAATACATATTAATTCCCCTTTTCTAGATCAAAAACCAGGCACTTCTGGTTTAAGAAAAAGTACTTTAAAGTTTCAAGATGAACATTATTTAGAAATTTTTATTGAAGCAATCTTACAATCATTAGAAGATTTAAAAGGTTCAACATTAGTAATTGGCGGTGATGGCAGATATGGCAATATTGAAGCAATAGAAAAAATTGTCCAAATATGCATTGCTCATAAAGTTCAAAAGGTTATTGTTCCAAAATACGGTTTATTATCTACTCCTGCGACATCACATTTAATTCGAAAAGAAAACGCTATTGGTGGAATTATTCTTTCTGCAAGCCATAATCCTGGCGGGATTGATGGCGACTTTGGAGTGAAATTGAATATCTCTAATGGTGGCCCAGCTCCTGAGATAATTACTAACAAGATTTTCAAGGCTTCACAATTACTAACTAGTTATAAAATTTGTAAAATTCAATTACCTGATTTTAGTGAATATGGAACTTATTCTTACGGTGAAACTACCTTGGAAATTATTGATGGATTAAAAGATTATTCTAATTTGATGGAGAAAATTTTTGATTTTGATCAAATTAGTGATTTTTTAAAAAAAGACTTCTCGTTAATCTTTGATGCAATGAATGCGGTTACAGGCCCATATGCAAAAAATATTTTTGTTGAAAAAATGGGTCTTGCACATGATTGTGTCATGAATGGTAACCCGCTAAAAGATTTTGGAGGTTTACATCCTGATCCTAATCTTACTTATGCATCTCACTTGGCTGATTTGTTATTAAATAAAAAATTTTACAGTTTTGGTGCTGCATGCGATGGAGATGGAGATAGGAATATGATTTTAGGAAGTGGATGTTTTGTAAATCCTAGTGATAGCCTTGCAGTTATCACTGCCAATACAAAATGTGTCCCTGGTTATAAAGATGGTATTACAGGTGTCGCACGATCCATGCCAACCAGCTCAGCGGTTGATAATGTTGCTCGAGCATTAAATATACCTTGTTTCGAAACACCTACTGGCTGGAAGTTTTTTGGAAATCTTTTAGATTCTAATTTAATAACTTTATGTGGAGAAGAAAGTTTCGGAACAGGTAGTAATCATGTGAGAGAGAAAGATGGACTATGGGCAGTTTTGTATTGGTTACAAGTTTTAGCTGAAAAAAAATGTTCAGTAAGTGATTTGATGCAGAATCATTGGAAACAATTTGGTAGGAATTATTATTCAAGACATGATTATGAGGCAATTCCTTCAAATATTGCTAATCAAATCTTTGGTAATCTAATTTCTATGCTCGAAAATTTAAAAGGAAATAGTTTTGCTGGCCATTTAGTTAAAGTTGCAGATAACTTTTCATATTTAGATCCCGTTGATAATTCCATAAGTGAAAATCAAGGTTTAAGATTGGTCCTTGATGATAATTCTCGAGTAATTGTGCGCCTTTCTGGAACTGGAACTAAGGGTGCAACATTAAGACTTTACTTTGAAAAATTTTTCAGTCCTCAACAGAATCTTTCATTAAATCCTCAGATCGCTTTGAAACCTCTAATAAATGATTTAGATGCTTTATTGAACATTTCAAAACTTACTCAAATGGAAACTCCTACAGTAATTACATAGAATTGAAAGTAATGATTTTTTGGTTTTATTTATATGCATTCAGAAAATTTATTTACTAATTATTCTCAAATAGAAAATAATGCACCTTTGGCAGATAAATTAAGACCAAAGAATTTGGAAGATTTTTTTGGTCAACAACCAATCCTGAATGAGAATTCGCTTTTAAGAAGTGCAATATTAAACGATAAGATTAGTAATTTTATTTTTTCTGGCCCTCCTGGTGTTGGAAAAACTACTTTAATTGAAATTATTTCCTTTAATACTCGTTCAAAATTAATTAAGTTAAATGCAGTATTATCAAGTGTCAAAGAATTAAGAAATGAAATCGCTAATGCAAAAGATAGATTAATAAATTCAAAAAGAAAAACAATTTTATTTATCGATGAGGTTCATAGATTTACAGCAGTTCAGCAAGATGCTTTATTACCTTCAATAGAAAATGGAACTATAACTTTTATTGGTGCTACAACTGAAAACCCTTTCTTTGCTGTTAATAAAGCGCTTGTCAGTAGGTCTCGTATTTTTACATTACTTCCTCTAGCAGAAAATGATTTACAGAAAATAATACAAAAAGTCATAACTCACTATTCTAAAAAAAAAGATTCAAAAAAAGTTTATTTAACTCAAGATGCTATAAATCATTTAATTAAATTTTCTGGCGGAGATGCAAGAACATTAATCAATGCGCTAGAGATGGCCATAGAAACAACTGCTGAAAAAGACTCTAAAGAAATCAAAATTAATCTCTCAATAGCAGAGGATGCACTTCAAAAGAAAAATATTGTTTACGATAAAAATGGTCAAAATCATTACGATGTAATAAGTGCCTTTATCAAGTCCATAAGAGGTTCTGATCCGGATGCAACTTTATTTTGGCTTGCAAATATGCTGGAGGCTGGCGAAGATCCTAATTTTATTTTTAGAAGATTACTTATATCTTCCAGTGAAGATATTGGAATAGCTGATCCTAATGCGATAGTAGTTGTTCAATCCTGTTGTGATGCTTTTGATAGAGTTGGTTTTCCAGAAGGATTATATTTTTTAACGCAAGCTTCTTTATATTTAGCTATGTCTCCAAAAAGTAATAGTACGAAAAGTATTTTTAAAGCAATTGAAATAATAAAATCTACCGATGCCTTGGATGTTCCACTTCATTTAAAAAATAATTCTAATAGTTATGTCAATCCTCATAATTATCCAGATAATTGGGTCGCGCAAGAATATCTTCCCAAATCTTTAAGAGGTTTAAAAATATGGGAACCAAATAATAATGGATGGGAAAAAACTCAATATGAAGAGCTGCTTAGAAGAAAAGAAAACTAAAAATTTTTCGAACAACAAATAATCTCAGGATTAAAAGAAGTTTTTTCTTCGTAGGCTAACGAGATAGTCCAATTATGGAAGTTAATCTGTGAATAATTTAAATGTATCTTTTTCTTCTTATGAATTAACTCTTTTGATTTTTCAAAATATTGCCAATGGTTAATGTCTTTAGCTAATTTTCCATGATCCAATTTTATAGCCGCTTCGATAGCACACCATTGATTTAATATCATATTTTTTGTCAAATAATTATTATGGTTTGATTTATTGGTATGAAAAAAATATTTTTCTGCAATTTTTTTATGGTTAAAATCTCTATCTGTTCTCTCAATATCAATCCCTATTTTGCTTTTATGCCAGACTATAGTAATGGCATCTTTACAATGACTTAAACTGATATTTCCCATCCCTAAGGGTAAACTTGGCGGTTCTCCAGGATGAGCATTAATTGGAATTTTGAGGGGGTCTAAATCAAAAAGTGTTGAAAGTGATTGTCGCAAATAAGCTCTTGTTTCTAAAAAAATCTTTGATCTTGAACTTGTTAGGGTTTTTGCAGTTTTAATTTCTTCTACCGTTGCGACATCTTGCACACCTTTAATCTCATAAAACCAAATTTTTGGTATTTTATATCTATACTCATTTAATAATTTCAATGGCTCTTAAGGTTGGCGACAAAGCACCAGAATTTAAATTAAAAGATTCTTTTGAGAAAGAAGTTTCTCTTAGTGATTTTAAAGGTAAAAGAATAATACTATATTTTTATCCAAAAGATAATACTCCAGGATGTACTAAAGAAGCATGTAATTTTAAAGAGAATTGGGATTTACTCCAAAAAAATAATATTGTTGTGCTTGGTATTAGTAAAGATAATGCATCTTCTCATCAGAAGTTTATAGAAAAATTTAATTTACCTTTTATTCTTTTATCTGATCCTGAACCTTTTAAAGTTTCTTCTGATTACGATAGCTATGGACTTAAGAAATTCATGGGAAAAGAATATATGGGAATGATGAGAAATACTTTTTTGATCGATACTGATGGTAATATCGAAAAAATCTACTTAAAGGTAAAAGCAGCAATAATGGCTGATCATATAATTGCAGACCTTGGGTTAAGCTAATTTTTTATGGACAGGTGGTGAATAATCATCCCCTCCATAACTAAATCAGGAGCATTGATAATATTTTCTTTTTGAGTCTTTAGAGATTTTGTGAGGAGTTCAGAGTCTCCTCCGCAGATTACTAAAATATCGTTTGCTGGATTAAATAAACTATTAATTACCCCAGTAAGAGAGTTGATTACTCCTTTTAAAATTGCTTCTTCTGTATTAATTAAAAAATCTTTGATCGGAATATCATATTTTTTGGGAACTGTAAGATTTTTTGTATTTTGTTCCATTGACTTTAATTGTGTTAGAAAACCTGGAATAAGTTGACCTCCAATAATAAATCCATTTGAATTCAATTTTGTTATCGATAATATTGTTCCAAAATCTGCAATTAGCAAATCTTTTTTTAAAGGGTTTTCAATAATTTTTAGAGCTGCGAGACAAGCAAGAGCTCTATCAATTCCAAAATAATCAGGAAGATTTGATAAGTGAATATCTTTAGTTTTTATCTCATTTTCTTTTTTCAGCAAAAAATTTGGAAGTTTTCCTACAGAAGCCCAAATTAATTGATCAAGATCTATATTTTTGGGAACCATTTGCTCTTTTTGGGTATGAAAGAATTTAGTTTGATGTTTAGAATATTTTGCCCAATGAAGCCGGCTATTGCCTACTAATAAAAAATTTATATCTGAGACCATTGTTCTAAGATCAGTTTAATTATTAGTGTGTATTCCACATTCTTGTTTAATCCCCCCAAATCTTGTATCTCTGCCCTTTGTTTCAATACCATCAGGACTGCTTGAATGCCAATCTCCTACAGAAGAATAACCTTTGATAAAAAGTGGATGGGCAGGTAAATTATTCTCTTCCATGTAATAAAAAATATCTTTATTTGTCCAATTTAATAAAGGTCTTAAAGAGAGTCTTTGACGAATTATATCTAGGAATTTCATTTTGTTTCTATTGTCTGTTTGACTTGATCTAACTCCGCTTGCCCAGCAGGAAATATTATATTTTTCTAGACCATTTTCTAAAGGTCTTATTTTTCTTAATTCATGATACTTATCTAAATCACTCTCTTTATTTGTTTCCCAAAGTTTTCCGTATTTGGCCTCCATTCTTGCTGGAGATAATTCACATTGCAGAACTTCAACTTCTAAGGATAAATTATCAATAAGCTTTTCAGCGTAATGGTATGTTTCTGAAGGCAGGTAACCTGTATCTATCCAAAATATTTTGATTTTTTTTTGTAGATATAATTTACTGACCATATCTAAAAGGACTGACGACTGTATACCAAAACTTGTTGTAATAGCAAATTGATTATCAAATTTTTCGTAACCCCAGGAAAGAATTTCTTGAGGATTCATATCTACTAGCTCTTGATTATGTTTCCTCAAGTTAGTTTGAATATCTTTGTTGATTTTTTCAATCATTCTTGAATTTGGTTATGAGTTTAATGTTATTTCGCTTAATTTAAAAATTATTCGTATAGTTTAATAATACATTTACGGATAACAATATTTCTCTAATGAAATCAATACAAAAACCAATAGTAATAGTTGGAGCAGGTTTTGCAGGTATGACATTTGCTTTGAATTTAAAGAATCTTAATCCTTCTTTACCAATTCTTGTAGTTGATTCTGAAACTAACTTTATATTTAAACCCTTAATGTACGAAGTTTTAAGTAAAGAAATAAGAAGTTGGGAAGCCACCCCAAAATTTGCGAATATTTTTTCTGATGCGGGCATAACTTTTTTAAGAAATTGTTTGACTAAGATTTCTTTCAAAGAAAATATACTTGAATTTAGTGACAATTTAAAATTAAGTTATCAGTATCTTGTTATTTGTACAGGATCTATTCCAAATAGTTTTTCAATAAAAGGTATAGATGAAAATTGTTATTTTTTTAATGATGTTCACGATCTAAATAAATTAAATTTTTTTTTAAAAAAATTACAAGATACTTTGTTGCATAAAAAGTTATTCATAGTTGGAGGTGGTCCCTCTGGCATTGAGTTGGCATGCAAAATTAAAGATATATTTTCAGACCAAATTGAAATTAATGTAATAGAAAAATCAAATGAAATCCTTAATAAAAACAAAATTTTTAACAGAGAGGAAGCAGAGAAGGCATTAGAAAAAAGAAAAATAAACGTTCTTTTGAATTCCATAGTTAAAGAAGTCTCAGAAACTAAAATTAGTATTTCTAGTGAGGCTGGATTAACTTCTTTGGATAAAGATATTGTTATCTGGACTGCAGGTGTTACACCTAATTTGTCTTACTTAGAAACTGATCAAATAACAAAAAAATTTGGACGAATTTTAGTTAATAATAATTTACAAATTGAAAAATATAAAAACTGTTTTGCTATTGGCGATATTTCAGTTATTGAAGGAATGGAGGATTTACCTATTACTGCTCAGGTCGCTATGCAGGAAGGAAATCATCTGGCTAATAATTTTGAACTTTTAATTCAAGGAAAGAATCCTCTACCCTTTGAATTTAGAGACAATGGTGAAATGATTAGCTTAGGAATAGGCGAAGCTTCAATTTCTGGGCTTGGGGTTACTTTATCAGGGAAATTAGCTTTTGAGGCAAGAAGACTAATATATGCTTCCAAGTTGCCTGATATTACTGAAAGCTTAAAATCTGCATCTTCATGGATATTCCAAAAAAAATCTATTTTTAAAAAGTTTCTCAAAAAAGATAATTCCAATTAAACTTTTTTGAAATTTTGTTTTTGGGTATATTGAGTTAAATAAGTTTCGTATGAATTTAATTGCAGTAGTTATTAATAATTTTGATGCGTTTATAACGGTAGTTGTTTTAATAATGTCAATAATTTTATTTATTAAAAATACTATTGCGCCAGAATTGACTGGTTTGTTATGTGTTGGAATATTCATAGCTACAGGGGTCCTCTCTCCTGAAAAAGCTTTAGCTGGATTTGGTAGCCCATCCTTAATTACTCTTATGGGTTTATTTGCAGTTTCTTCTGCATTATTTAAAAGTGGTGCTTTAGACAGGGTAAGAGAATTGATTTCTTCTGAAGGTATTAGAACTCCAAGGAAATTAATTTCTTTAATAGCTTTTTTGATTGCTCCAATATCTGGAATTGTACCTAATACTCCAGTAGTGGCATCTTTGTTACCCATAATTGAAGGTTGGTGCGAGCGGAGAAATATATCACCATCAAAAGTTTTATTACCTCTTTCTTTCGCTACTTTACTAGGAGGAACCCTGACATTATTGGGTAGCTCAGTAAATCTTCTTGTAAGTGATATTAGTCAGCAATTAGGTTATGGAGCTTTGGAATTATTTAGTTTGACTTCAATTGGAATTCCTGTATGGCTGATAGGTACAGCCTATATGATTCTAGTTTCTGACGTGCTTTTGCCAGATAGAGGAAGAGATAAGGAATTTATTAAAAATGGTGATTTGAATATATATTTTACTGAAGTTACTATTCCCTCTAATTCAGAATTAGTTGGACAATCTGTCAGAAATAGTAGATTGCAAAGACGATTTGACGTTGATGTTCTGGAATTGCAACGAAATGGAAAAGTGATTCTTCCCCCTTTGGCTGATAGAAGGATTGAACCGGATGATAGATTAATAATCCGAGTTACAAGGGCAGACTTATTTAGGCTTCAGCAGGAACATACCATTCTGTTAGGTGAAAACAAAACATCTATCGATGGAGCTAATATTTTCTCAGATGATGAAGGTACTAAGACCTTTGAAGCCCTTTTGCCAGCTGGTTCAACACTTGCTGGTGCAAGTCTGAGAGAATTAAGATTTAGGCAGCGTCATAATGCAACAGTTTTGGCACTTAGAAGAGGTCAACAAACTGTTCGGGAGAGATTAGGTCAAGCTGTTTTAAGGGCTGGAGATGTTTTATTATTGCAAGCACCGTTAGATTCAATTAGAGGTTTGCAAGCTAGTAATGATTTACTTATTTTAGATCAATTCGAAGATGATTTACCTTTCATGATAAAAAAACCTATATCTATTGGAATTGCAATAGGAATGGTGGTTTTGCCTTCGGTTTCTAATATTCCATTAGTAGGTTCAGTCCTTTTAGCAGTCATTGCTATGGTTGCTTGTGGATGTTTAAGACCTGCAGAGATACAAAAATCAATTAGGTTAGACGTCATTTTATTGTTGGGATCTTTATCATGCTTTAGTGTGGCTATGCAATTAACAGGATTAGCAGATTTAATTGCTGTCAATCTAAACTTTGCCCTTAATGGAATGCCTCTGTATTTTGCACTAGTCGTAATTTTTGTATCGACAGTTATTCTTACACAATTTATTAGTAATGCTGCTTCGGTTGCTTTGATTTTGCCTGTTGCTATTGAATTCTCAAATGTTTTAGGGATTTCACCAAGTGCTTTAATAATGCTTGTTTTATTTGGTGCAAGTCAATCTTTCTTGACTCCAATGGGTTATCAAACAAATTTAATGGTTTATGGTCCTGGAAGATATAGGTTTTTTGATATCGCAAAATATGGAGCTGGATTAACACTCATAATGTCTTTTACAGTGCCAGCATTGATAATTTTAAATTATAGGTAATATCGTGAAATTCACAAGTAAGGTTTATAAGTTAAAAGATGCTTACAAAAAGCTATCTGTGCCTCAATTTACTATTGTTACAGGCTTATTTATTATTTGCCTTGGAACTTTAATTTTGAGTTCTCCATTATGTTCGTCTTCAAAGGTTGGTTTGTGGGAAGCATTTTTTACATCTACTTCTGCAATAACCGTTACTGGCTTAACCATAATAGATATTGGTGTTGATTTAAATTTCTTTGGTCAAGTTTTCTTAGCTTTTATGCTTTTATCAGGTGGTCTAGGATTAATGGCCATTACAACATTTTTACAAGGGTTTGTTGTAAAGGGGACAAAGCTAAGAACTAGATTAGACAAAGGAAAGACTTTAGATGAATTTGGAGTTGGAGGAATTGGTCGAACTTTTCAAAGCATTGCTATTACTGCGATTAGTATCATATCCTTTGGCGCAATTGTCTTATATTCTTTTGGATTTGTAGACATTCAAAATAATTGGGAAAGACTATGGTCCTCCATTTTTCACAGCATTTCTGCATATAACAATGCAGGATTTTCCTTAATGTCAAATAGTCTTCAAGACTATAGAACAAATTATTTGGTGAATAGTGTTTTTGTTTTTCTCATTGTTATGGGTGGATTGGGCTGGCGGGTTATTGATGATATTTGGAGTCATAAAAAAAATCTTTCTTATAAGAAATTAAGCCTTCATTCCAGACTAGTTATTAGGACAAGTTTGTCTCTAATATTGTTCGGATCATTTGGATTCTTTGTCACTGAATCATTGCTTAATAGTCAATTCTTTAATGATTTAAATTTGTTTGAACGGTTAATGTCATCTATCTTCGAAACAGTTAGTGCAAGAACAGCAGGCTTCACAAATTTTCCGATTTCTTTGAACTCTATCTCAGATACGGGCCTCTTATTATTAATGACGCTTATGTTTATTGGAGCAAGTACAGGAGGTACTGGTGGAGGCATTAAAACGACTACATTTATTGCTTTAATGGCTGCAACTAGATCAACTTTAAGAGGTCAGAAAGATGTAATTATTAGCAATAGATTAATTTCAGATAAAGTTATCCTAAAGGCAGTTGGAATCACAGTTGGATCTTTGCTTTTTGTTCTTTTAATGGCAATGTTGCTTAGTACAACTAATACTTTTGTTAAAAAAGAATCATTCACATTCCTAGAAATTCTGTTCACTTGCATATCTGCATTTGCAACAGTTGGTTTTGATATTGGTTTGACTGCAAAATTAAATCATTTTGGTCAATTTATTCTTATTGTGGGTATGTTTGTGGGTAGACTTGGGATCCTTTTGCTTTTAAGTGCACTTTGGCAGGCTCTTTATAGGAGTAGAATAGATAGACAAAAGAGAATTGGCTATCCTAGGGCTGATTTATATGTTTAGGATTGACTGAGTTTTATTATGGCTGATTGGTGGCAGTGGTCTCAAAAGAGAGAAAATGAAGCACTCACTTTTGCAGTTGTCGGCGTTGGAAGATTTGGAACCGCAGTTTGCAGAGAACTTATTAGTAATGGTGCAGATGTTTTGGCTGCAGATTATTCGGAAAAAGCTATTGATGATTTAAGGCAATTGGAACCTTCGATAGAAGCGAGAGTTGTAGATTGTACTGATGAAGAGTCTATGAAGGAATCGGGAATACTTGAAATGAATACTGTTGTAGTGGGTATTAGTGAACCTATTGAAGCAAGTATAACTACAACCCTTATTGCTAAGGATAGTGAAGGAAGCAAAGTGAAAAGAGTAATAGCGAGAGCTACCAGTGACTTGCACGAAAAAATGTTAAAAAGAGTAGGTGCAGATAAAGTTGTTTTCCCATCTAGGATGCAAGGAGAAAGATTAGGTTTAGAACTAGTAAGACCAAACCTAATCGAAAGATTGGAACTAGATAATCAAACTGGTATAGATGAAATAACTGTTCCAGAGCAATTTATTGGAAGATCTTTAAGAGATTTAAATTTGAGGAAAAATTATTTAGTAAATGTTCTTGCTGCAGGACCTGCTGAAGAGTTAACAGTTAATCCTCCAGCAAAATATATTTTGGAAAGAGGAAATATTTTGGTAGTTATGGGTAAAACTGTAGATTTACAGAAATTGCCTCAAAATTAATTATTTTTAATCAGATTTTTTATAGTATCTAATCCTTTGAGGAGCTCTTTTTAATCTTCTGACGCTTTGTTTTTCAAGTTCATCTCTAAATTTATCAGTATTTAAATTATTTCCTGAAACAGGTGATTTACTTTCTTTTTCGAAATATTTTTTTATACCCTCTTGTATTAACACTTTTGCCATATTACTTACTGTTCTAGATTCATTATCGGCCAAAATAGTTAATTGCTCACATATTAATTCTGGAAGAACTACTTGAATTCTTGGGGATTTAGGCTTCCCATTAGTTGAGTTTTGGCGGGTAGCCATGAGTCAAAGTTGATAACTGTTACTTATTAGTATACACAGTTAGTCAAGGATACTATCTTTGTGTATATTATTAGTAAGGAAATTTATGTCCGTATCAATTAATTGTTTTATTGTCCCATGAAAAATTCAAGAAAAATTGATTCTCCTAAAAGGTCGATAATTGATAAACCGAAAAAAAGATTAGTCAATTCTGATTCACACGATAATGAAAATAGTGACGTTTTGGTATCAGCTGTAATTAGTCCATATTTGTTAACTCATCTTCACCATATTCTTCAGCAGTCTGAGTATTATGCTCAAAAAGATGGTAGAAAATCTCACGCAGCTAACTTTGCTAAACTAAGAAAAGTTTTATGTTTAGATGCAAGAAGTATGGCAGATGCCTCTGCAAAAGAGATAAAAGAAGTGGATAATGATTTATCTAATAATAAATATAATGAACAAAATGTAGCTTGAAGTAATAATCTATTAATAAATAGATTTTAAAAAAATGTCCAGTAATGCTGAAAAGCTCTATAAGATAATAGCCAACGATTCCAAAAAGAAACAAAGTCTGTTTATGACAGCCTTAACTAATCCCAAAAAAGCCTTAGATAAAATATGCGATATTGGCAACGAGTTAAATATTTCTGTGACCAAAGAAGAGGTTATTGAATATTTGAGTACTATTGATGATGAGGCAACTAAAATGTGGTTAATCAAGGCTCGAGGAGGTCTTTAGAAAAAGGTTTCGAATAATTATTATTTGGATTAGGAATAGGTTTTATTCTTTTGTTGTAGCCACCTCCACCAGCCAAAGTCCAAAAAAACCAATAACTTGGAATTGCAAGGGCTGCAGCTATGAAAATCACTACAATTTGTTCTATTCTTTTCATGATTTAATTTTATTCCACAAAATATTTTTTAGTAAATAAGCCACAGATTTTGTAAATTCTATTTTTAAAACAGTGATTAGATTTGAAGGTGTAAGCAAAATTTATTCTACAGATGTTGTTTTAAAAAATATTAGTTGGGAGATTAAGAAAGGAGAAAAAGTTGGCTTAGTTGGTTCTAATGGTGCAGGTAAATCAACCCAATTTAAGATTTTAATTGGAGAGGAAGAGCAAACAAGTGGAACAATCATCAAGGAGGGAAATCCTAAAATTGCCCATTTAAAGCAAGAGTTTGATTGTAATTTGAATTTTTCAGTGAGACAGGAATTAGAAAGTTCTTTTAAAGATATACAAATTGTTGCCATTAAGCTTTTAGAAATTGAGAATAAAATGAAATCGTTGGATATAAAAAAAAATTCCGATGAACTTGAAATATTTGTAAATCAACTCGCAAAATATCAAGCAAAATTTGAAGCTTTAGGTGGTTATAAAATGCAATCTGATGTAGAAAAAATATTACCAAAATTAGGCTTTTCTATAGAAGATGCTGATAAATTAGTTGGCAATTTCTCAGGTGGTTGGCAGATGAAAGTTGCACTTGGAAAAATAATCTTACAAAAACCTGATTTACTTTTACTGGATGAACCAACCAATCATTTAGATTTAGAAACTATTTTTTGGTTGGAAGAATATTTATCATCGCTTAAAATTGCAGTTATAATAATCAGCCATGATAGATATTTCTTAGATAAATTATGTAAAAAAATAATTTTTGTAGATAGAGGAACATCTGAAACATACAATGGGAACTATTCTTTTTTTGTCGAACAGAAATCTTTGAATGAAGAATCACAAAATAAGGCATATCAATTACAACAAAAAGAAATTGAGTTACAGAAGAGGTATATAGATAGATTTAGAGCTAGTGCAACTAGAAGTTCTCAAGCAAAGAGTAGAGAAAAACAATTAAAAAGGATTTCTAAAATTGAGGCTCCCATAGCAAAATCAAAAAGTCCTGTTTTTAATTTTCCAGAGTGCCCTCGCTCAGGAAAATTAGTTCTAAATATCAAAAATTTGTCTCATAGTTTCGAGGATAAAATTCTTTTTTTAGATATTAATTTAAAGATTTCTTCTGGGGAGAAAATAGCAATATTGGGACCTAATGGCTGCGGCAAATCTACATTGCTTAAAATTATTATGAAAAAAATATCTCCTGAAATTGGAGAAATTAATCTTGGTAAACATAATATAATTACTAGCTATTATGAACAAAATCAGGCTGAAGCACTTTCACTTGACGAAAGGGTTATTGATTTAATATGTAATAAGTCTCCAGAATGGTCCCAAAAAAAAGTTAGAACATTTTTAGGAGGTTTTGGCTTTCAAAATGAAACTGTTTTTAAATATATTAAACAACTCAGTGGGGGAGAAAAGGCAAGATTAGCATTGGCGCTCATGATTATTAATCCTAGTAATTTCCTCCTTTTGGACGAACCAACTAATCATTTGGATCTACAATCTAAGGAAAACTTAGAATTAGCAATTAAAAATTATAAAGGTTCATTATTAATCATTTCTCATGATCGGTATTTTATTTCAAAGGTTGCAAATAAAATTATTGAAATTAAAGATTCAAAGTTATTTTCATATGATGGTAATTACGAATATTTTTTAGAAAAAACTCAAAGCCAAAAAATTTGATTTATTTCAATAAAATTTACAATTAGCTAAGTAAGACTACTCATTTATCTTTACATAGTTTACCGTCCTTGATTAATCTTAAAAATACAAAAATAAGTTTTAATAATTTAAATGAAAAATTACGATTTCCAAGAAAAACATTTTCAAATTTCTGATCCTGTTGAAAGTTATTTTGAATGCATTACTTCTTGCGATATAAGGGATGGAAGATGTATTTCTAGATGTGTGGAAATACTTAAAATGAATGACAATTAAATTTTTTAGTTATTTTGTAGATTAGTAATATCAGTTGGTATTACTTTTAAGTTAATAAATTTATTTTTACGCTTCAATAATATATTTACTTGTTTTTTGATACCATTTTTACTAATTTGTTCTATTACTTCTGATGCGGTTTCAATATCTTTATTGCCTATTTTAATTAAAATATCATTTATCTTGATTCCACTTTTCTCAGCTGGACTATTCGGTACTACATATCCAACTTTTACGACATTATTTTTCCCCTCAGAAATACTTTCTTCTATTAGGCTAATTCCAATCATAGGATGTATTACTTTCCCATTGTTTAAAAGTTGATAGGCAATTTCCTTAGCTTTATTAATTGGGATTGCGAAACTCAAACCCGCTCCTGGACCTGATCTTATCAACGTATTAATACCAATTACTTCTCCATCGCTATTCAACAGTGGACCTCCAGAATTGCCAGGATTAATAGCAGCATCTGTTTGTATCAGTTCAAGTTTTTTATCATATATTCCTAATTGAGTTACGTTTCTATTTAGATTACTAATAATACCAAGCGTAACTGTGTTTTCCAGTCCAAATGGATTTCCAACTGCTATAGCCCAATCACCAACTTTAATCTTTGCAGAATCGCCCAATTTTGCTTTTGGCCAAGGCCCTTTCCCTTCAATCTTTAGCACAGCTAAATCAGTAAAAGAGTCTTGACCTATCACTTTAGCGTTTAATTTTTTGCCATTGGTTAAACCAACAATTACCTTATCTGATCCATTCACTACATGAGCATTGGTCATTACAAGTCCATCTGCAAATATAAATCCACTGCCTTGGTTTTGTTCTATCTTTGGTCGATTTTCGTTAGGCAAATCTAATCCAAAAAATCTTTCAAAATATGGGTCTAGAAATAGTTGAGAATTTCTTGGAAAATTTCTTTTTTTAACATATCTTTGAGTATCAATTGTCACCACAGCTGCACCGGTTCTTTCTACAGCTTTAGTTATGAAAGATTTGTTTGAAAATAAACTAACTTCATTAATTTTTGGTTTGCTAAATGGTTGGGATATTACTTTTGCAGGATATGAAATGCCTACTGGAATTAATGAGACGATTAGTAATAGCTTTTGTATGTATCTTTTCAATTTAGATTTTCTTATGTTCTTCGAGAGATTTTATCCACCATATTAGTGTAATTTAAATATAACTAGTAATTTAATTAATTGAATCTAGAGAATAATTTAGTGACTTAAAATAGCTAAATTTCTTTTTTTCGAGCTATGATGTTAAACATATAATAAATTAATTTATAAGTTAAATGACTATTCTATTTCCAATTATATATTCTGCGGCCTTAACTTATTTAGTGTGGAAAGCTTTTAAAGTAATGTCTAATGGCTGGGGTATATCCGATAATAAAAATAAAGGTTTAAGAACTTCCAGTTTTAAACAAAAAAAGTACACAATACATCCAGAACTTTTAGATAAATCAGGCAACATTACAGAAGAAGAGCTATTAACAGTAAGATTTTCGAATGATAACGACTCTTCGTTAGAAGAAAAAGGTTCAACAACTGATTAATCAAAATACATCTAAGGAAAAAAATTGGAATTAAGAACAAAAATTGTTTCAGCGGTAATTAGATCTCTCAAATTGCCACCAAGGTTTCGTTTGAAAATGGTTAAAGAAGATCCAGTGAGACTTGAACTAAGCCTTACTCCTTCTTATGGTAAAAATCCAGTTATTGTTGGTATAGTTGAATCTTTAGATTTAGTCGCGCGAAGAGATAGAGAAGGCAGACTCCCTAGAGATCTTCAAGGGACTTGGGATTGGACTGTAAGACATGGAAAAGTTAGTACTGGAGGTTGGAATCCTATGTTAAAAGAAGCATTGCAAACAATGTTTGATACAGGATTGCCAGCCATTGTATATGAAGAATTAACTGGAGATGAGTATCGACCTGTTGATGGGGTAAGACATGTTAAATAAATAATTTATTATTTTTCATAAAATCTTCCTTAAAACGTTAAAATAATTTGAAAGATAATTTAGTTAATTATGAATAAAGAAACTCAACCAAGATTTGGCTTTGTAAATTTTGCAGAAACTTGGAATGGCCGTATGGCAATGATGGGTATTTTGATTGGACTTGGTACTGAATTAATTACTGGACAAAGTATTCTTCGACAAATTGGAATAGGTTAGTATTTTACTTAATTTCTTCTGCTTTCACATCAATGGTACTTTCACTAGGCTTTTTATTTACTAGGTTTTTCTTATTTATATTCTCTAAATCTGCACCGCAATTCATGCAGGTTTCACTTAAATCTAATGATATTGTCCCACAATTACTGCATATGTTAATTTTGGATTTGTAAGAGTTAAAACCCATAAACACTAAAACTAATAATAGAAGAGGAATCAAAAATAAAAGAAGTAGAATATTTCCAACAAAACTAATGAAAAAGTTAAATCCAAAAATTGGGATAACGATAAGTATGATTAATGAGTATGTAAGAAGATTTTTATTAGCCTTAAGAAAATAATTCACCTTAGTTATCTTTATCTATTATTTCTTTTTTTATTTACTAAAGTCATACTAGCAATTACTACGCTCCAACACTGTCCAAAATATAAAATCACTCCTAATAACCATACCCACAACGTAAGTACTAGAAAACCTCCAATAAAACCGTATGCTTGAAATCTTACTCCAAGTGAGAGAATACTTTTACTTACTGCTAGGTTTAAAGTGGTAAGGCCAATTCCAATAAGAAAAGATCCAGGTAACAGTGGCTTCAATGGAACTTTTCTACTGGGTAAAAGTGCTTGTAATAAAAGAGCCATTAAAGAAAAGCCAATTAGTGGTATAGCAAACTGACCAACTTGTAATAACGGCAACTTTAATAATAAATCAGAAATAAGATTATTAGATTGTGAAAGATTTTCTAAAACGTTACTTGGGATCATCCTAAGATTTGCACTAATTTGATCTAGTACCATTAAAAAACCAATAAAGAATACTATTAAAAAGGCTTCAACTCTATTTCGGAGAAACTTCGAAGCTTGCACTCTCCAAGCAGCATTAACTTTTTTAGAGGGAATTTCGTCTTCCCAAAGCCTATCTGAACCTCTTTGAAGCGATAGATAAGCATTTCCTGCTGTAAAAAGCAAAAACATAGCCCCTAGAATACCTGCCCCAAAACCTTGATCTATTAAATTGAATAATGTTGTTTCTACTAATTCAACTACTGAAGGAGGTAAAAGCTGAGCAGCAATAGCAATTATTTGTTGATCTAATCCTTCTTGTTTTCCTAGGAACCATGAAGCTATTGAAAGAGAAATAAGAAGAATAGGAAAAAATGATTGAAGTGTGTAGTATGCAAATGCAGCGCTTAAATCAACACAATCAGATTTGCTCCATCGCTCACAAGCTCCCCATAAACTTTTCAGTATCCATGTTGAACTTCGCTGCATATTAATTTTCTTCAAATATTTTATTTATTTACTTATTTTTTATTGTATCGGATTAAGAATTTTTTCAAGCAATTATTGATTTAACATGCAACTATTTTTCCAATAACAAATTGCCCCATGGCTTTAAAATTTCAGCTTTTTCTATAGATCTGCAAGCAATTAATGGAAAATTAACATCGCTCAAGTCTTCTCCTGAAACTAAATTTAAAGGATCTGTTTCTAACCACTCTATAGAACAATCAAGTTCTTCTAATAGCAGCCATGCTGCTGCAATATCCCATATCTTTGGGGTTGATTCTATTGCTCCGAAGGTTTGTCCCATCGCTACACTCGTAAGATTTAAACTCGATACACCTAAGAGTCTGATTTTGCCTGGAAATACTGAGTTTGGTTTTTTTTGTAAAATTTTTATTGATCTACTACACAAAGAAATGCATTCACTTTGATGATTATTTTGGCTAGGATTTATTTTTTCGTGATTTAACCAAACCCCCTTACCTCTAATGGATACAAACTTTTTTTTCAATGTAGGAATTATTAAAAAAGAGGATTGCGGTTTACCATCAACGAACCTTGCCACTGATATAGACCAATAAGGAATACCTGCAGCAAAATTTGTTGTCCCATCGAGTGGATCGACCACCCAATAAGCTCTTGAGTTTGGAATGGACTTTTGACCTTCTTCACTAAGGACCCCCTCACCTGGGGCTATTGAAGCTAACCCATCTACGATTGTTTTGTCACTCCATAAATCACAACTTGTTAATAATGATCCATCTGATTTATTGCTGGCGCTAATATTTCCAAAATCTTTTTTTTGACGTTGACTAACCAATTCAAATAAAGTATCTAACTCACTTAGTTGCTTATTAGTTAAATTTGGTTGATTCATCTTTATATATTGCAAATAGTCTCTGCATCTTTAATTCTAGTATTATTACTGCTCAAACAATTATTACTTTTTTCAAGGAAAGTTAATCTTTCTAGTTCATCTAAATTCAAATTGTAATTATATATTGCATTAATATTTTTTGATTTCGCATTACTTAATTCACTTTGCCTAATAAGAACATCTTTTAGAGTGGATATTCCAACATCATATCTAAGTCTGGAAAGCCTTACCGACTCCTTGCTAGATTCAATTTCTTTAAGAGAAGAAATTATTTTTTCTTCATTTAATTTAAGATTTAAGTAGGCTTTACTAATATTTGTGGTTAAAACATTTTTTAGATTTTCATAAGCATATTTTTCAGATTCACCATCAGCTATTTTTGATTTGTAGGAGTTCTTATTTTGTCCGCCATCAAAAATACTCCATGCAAAATTTAAACTTATGGTATTTGTATAATTAGATCCAGATTTTTCAAAGTCGATATTAGTTGCCAGAGAGTCACCCTTTGAAAATGTACTAGCTAATGAATTGCTGATATAGATATTTGGCTTATTTTGGGCTAAAAAGCTATTTGCTTGGCTCTTTTTGATAGATTGTTGAAGAATAAGGTTTTTTAAGGAAAGATTTTTATCCAAACCTTCATTAATATTCTTATTCAATTTATGATTCCAAAACCCTATAAGATTTTGCTCTTTGTTAGTTTCAAAATCCCCCTTAATATTGAGAATCTCCTTAAGAGAAATTTTATTAATTTCATGTTCTATTTTCTTATCATTAAGTGATTGTTTATCTCGAGATAATTGAGCTTCTGCTTCAAGAACTTCAAATTTTGTTCCAATTCCGGCATCTAATTTAGCTTTAGCATTTTCTAAACTTGTAATTGATAAATCAAACGTGAATTTTTTATTTTGAATGTCTTGATATGACTTTTTGTATTTGTGATACCTGATTCTTGCTTCTTGAGTTAAATCTTTTTTCTTAATCTCATAATTATTTTCTGCAATTTTGTAATTTGATTTGGCAATTTTAATTTCGGATCCTCTAAGCGGGGCAATTACATCCCATTTGATATTCAGGGAGGGATTAGCTGTAATTTGTGATGTTTTATAAGTAGGTGAATTGCTATTGTACTGTTTACCTACGACATATTTTGGTAACCCATTGGCTTGAAAATCTAAGGATGGGTATCTTTTGGCAATTTGGCTGGAAAGATTAAACCTTGCAGAGGTTACTAAGTTTAGTAATGATTTCAATTCTAGATTATTTAATACTAGTTTTTCTATTTCTTTATAATTAACAAAAGTAATATTTGATTTTTCTTCTAAAACATTATCAATGTAATTTTTTGTTTCGCTAGATAGTACATTAACAGTGTTTATACTTAAAGTAAGTGGCAATAATAAGATAGGATTTACTACTCTTCTAAGCATATTTTATAGTATCGAAAATATTCGATTAACCAATCAAAGTATTAATAATATCATTTGAATCATCAAGAACGTGAATTTTAGTATTTATTTGATTTTCAACTTCTTGAATATTTTTATCATCTAAAAATAAATCAGTATTAATTTTTAACATAATAGATGGTATGTAAACAGCTTCTCCTAAGTCCTTATTTTTCAGGCCGTAAATTAGATCTTCTCCAGTAAGAAGACCTGTAACAACTTGATCTTGACCCCAATAAATACTTGGCAAACCATATAAATTAATTGTTAATCCATTAATTAAGTTTAATTTATTAACTGTAGGAATTAGGGCTTCATAAACTAATTTACCAACTATCCAACTAACTTTTTTTGGCTTTTTTACTTTTTTTGGTAGGTTTTGAGTCTTCTCCCTTAATGCTTTTAGAAAGTTTCTAATAGTCCCAACTCCATTAGATTCTTGTGGCATATTTTCATAGGTTTTGTAACTAGGTAAATTTGTACCAGCAATTAAATACCATTCATCTGCTAGCCAACAAAAACGAGTCCCAAGAGTATTTTGTAGAGAGGATTGAATTCTTTCTACTTGTAAAATAGTTTTTTTTGCATATTCTGGGCTTATTGATTTCAATCCATCATTTTCAGGTCTAAATTTTGTAAGTCCTACAGGAACTATTGCAACTGAAAGTACTGTCTGAGAAGTTTTTTTGTAGAATTCAGCAAGTTCTAAAATTGATTTCTCAAGAATATCTCCATCATTTATATCTGGACAAACAACAATTTGAGCATGTATTTGAATTGAGTTTTTTTCAAACCATGAAATTTGATCAAGGATCACTCCTGCTTTTTTATTTTTTAATAATTTTTCTCTTGTGGCTGGATCAGTAGCATGAACTGAAATAAAAAGTGGGGATAGTTTTTGCATAGCAATTCTTTCCCAGTCTTCTTTTTTTAAATTCGTAAGAGTTAAATAAGATCCATACAGGAAACTTAATCTATAATCATCATCTTTTATATAAAGGCTTTTTCTTTTACCACTTGGCTGTTGATCAATAAAACAAAATGGACATCTATTATTGCATTGCTTGATTGAATCAAATAATGCATCTTTAAAATTTATACCTAAATTAACGTCTTGATCTTTTTCAATATTTATATTGTGAATCTCATGATTTTTATCTAAAACTGATATGTCTAAAATTTCTTCACTAATCAGAATCTGATAATCAATTAAATCTCTTGGTTTTTTCCCATTAATACTAATAATTGAATCACCTGATTCAAATCCTATTTCTTCAGCAATAGAATTGGCTTCAATACTTTCAATTTCTGCAGGGTTTATTTTATAAGTAATATTAGGAACCAAAAGATCAATGGGATCTTCCGTGTAATTAATTTCTTGCCACACAATTTAAGGTCAAATACTCTTATTTATTTTTATTCTAAACTTATATATGACTCAAAGTGTATTAAATACTTTTAAAAATCTAAATATAGGAGCAAAATTATGGGCCTTTTATTTATTAAAATATGGCATTCGCAGTTTTCTAAAACACGATTTAGATTAATTAAAATTACCTTTTTCATTGAAAGAATTAATTACAAAAAATTTAGAAGTAAAAGATAAATTCAACTATGAATCCCATAAGAAAGTTGATTCTTACGAAAATAGTTTTTTATCAAATCCTATATCTTTAAGATTGTGGTCTTCTTTTTTTGTAATTTTGCCTATTTTTGTTCAAGCCCCTTGGGTTAGATTAGAACCAATAAGTGCTCTTTGTTTTACTTTTGTTATTGTCTTAGTGGCAATTGTTTTGAATCAGAAAGGATCAAATAAGTGGTTTATTGTCAGTTCATTATTACTTGGTATATCAGGTAGTTGGCTTGGTGGATGTTTGTTCTGGGGATGGTTAAGCCCATTTCCTATCCTACACATACCTGTTGAAGCTGTAGTTCTCCCATTAGCTTTACTTGGATTTGGTACTAATTGGAAAATAGGTTCAAGTTTTTATATCTCTTCTTTATTTGGAACCGCAGTTACCGACATTACAATATTTTTAATCGGAATCATGGATCAATGGAGGCAGGTAATTACAGCAGATTCTGAAAATGCACCCATGATTCTTCAAAAAACTTCTGAGAGTCTTATTCAAATAAAATCATTATCTATCATCGTTGTTGTTGCTCTTATACTTTGGTTTATTGCAAAAGAAATTTTAGATTCTGGCACAATTAATACTACTAGTGGTAAAGCACTCTTAGTTTCTGGTTACGTAATTCAAACGACATTAATTGTTGATGGTATTTTTATTGTTTTAGCAATTCTGCAACCAACTTTTAGTGGATTGGTTTAATGTTAAGGCTTCCATTTTCACAAAAACCGATACCAATAAATAATTGGGATGTAATCGTCATAGGCGCTGGAGCTGCTGGCCTTATGACTTGTCTTGAATTACCTTCAAATTTAAAAGTGCTTCTTTTAAATAGAAATACTAGTAAGGTATCTTCTAGTAGATGGGCTCAAGGCGGAATTGCATCTGTAGTTAGACAAGATGATTCATTTGATCTTCATGCTGAGGATACTTTAAAAGCAGGTGATGGACTATGTGATTTTCAAGCTGTAGAAATGCTAGTTAAAGAAGCTCCAGGTTGTGTCGAAAGGTTGCAGAATTTAGGGATGATTTTTGATCAAAGTTCTGATCAACTTGCCACTACCTTAGAAGCAGCCCATTCACGAAGAAGAGTCTTACATGTTAAAGATCGTACTGGAAGAGCATTAGTTGAAGTTCTAGAAGATCATATTGAGAATCAAAAAAATATTCTTCACTGCAGGGGTGTAAGAGTAACTGAACTTCTCATTGAAAATAAAGAATGTAGAGGAGTTCAGGTTCTTGATGGAGCAAATTTATATTGGATTAAATCTAGAGCTGTTGTTTTGGCTACAGGTGGGGGTGGGCACTTATTTACAAATACAACAAATCCTGCTCAATCCTCTGGTGAAGGGATTGCTCTTGCATGGAAAGCAGGCGCTGCTATCGAAGATTTAGAGTTCGTGCAATTTCATCCAACAGCTTTAAAATTTTATGGTGCACCTTGCTTCTTAATATCTGAGGCACTTAGAGGGGAAGGAGCGATTTTAGTTGATAAAAATGGTGAAAGTCCAGTTATAAATCTTGAAAATCGTGATCTTGCTACTAGAGATCAGGTAAGTAGAGCAATTATGAAAAATATGCATGATAATAATGTAGACCATGTTGGCTTAGATCTTCGGTATATTGACCCAGAAAAAATTGTAGAGCGCTTCCCCACGATCTTAAGTCGATGTCAGGATTATGGCGTTAACCCTTTAAATGAGGTTATTCCCGTAGCTCCTGCAGCTCATTATTGGATGGGAGGTGTTAAAACTGATCTAAATGCATCTTCAACAAGAAAAGGATTATATGCCGTTGGAGAAGTTGCTTCTACAGGTGTGCATGGTGCTAATAGACTGGCAAGTAATTCACTGATGGAGTGTCTTGTTTTCGCAAGAAAAATGTCTTCGATTGTTTTGAATGACCTTTCTAAATTTAAAAAATTTGATAGATCATTTCAAGAGTTTGATATTGAAGATCCCGAAGAAGATCAAATTTCTATAATTGCTGCAAAAATTGATGAACTAAGAAAACTATGTTGGTTAAATTTAGGTGTATCTCGAAATGAGGTAAATATGATTAAATTTTTAAATTACATTCAAAATGATATGGATAAATTACATAAAAATAATTTACTAAATAGTCTTGAAGAAATAAAATTTGATCAAAAAATAAAACTTAGTGAACGTAATAGAAGAGCATTAAATCTTTTACTTGATTTAAAGAATAGACAAATAACCACCATAACTTTATTAAAAGCTTGTCTATTTAGAGAAGAAAGTAGAGGAGGGCATTATAGAGATGATTTCCCTGATAAAGATAAAAATTGGGAATGCCATACTAGACAACAGTTAGATCAAAAAATTCAAAAAAGATTTATTAAAAATTAAGATCTCCCTGATAGTCGGTTTTTATCGCTAATTCATTTAAGTCACGCGTCCCACTAATAATTTCTCCATTTATTTCCCAAGAAGGAAATCCACTGATTCCTTTCGTTTGGCATAGCTCATACTCATTATCTTTACCATCCTTAGCACACTCAACTAATTTTAATTCTTTAACTGCTTCCTTACCAAATAATTGTTTTTGATCGTGGCAATGCGGGCACCAGTATGCACTATACATAACAATATTGTTTTCACTTAAAAATTTTGCAAACTTTACCTTCTGGGCAGAGCTTGAAGTGGTAATTATTGGCGATACATTTTCAGTGGGGTTTGCAACATCAATAGCATTAGAGGGGTCAACATTTGTTGACCAAATTAGGCCCCCCAGCAGGACACTAATGGCTACAATAAAACCTCTAAAAATCATAGGTTCTCTACTTTCGAACTTTGCTCCAATCATAGAAATTATAAAGATAGAAAACGATAAAATTGCTGAAAGTATACAAAAAAAACAATATGCTTGAATTTTAAAAAACATTATATTTATCAATAAAAAGCTAAATGTTGATGACGCACAAGAAATTAGAAATATTAACCACCATAAAAACTTATTTAATTTTTCTTTTGGGGAAATTAAATTAAGCGAGAGAATTGTTGTGATAACTAATATTGATAAATATGTTATAAATCCAGCTAATGAGAGAGGTATATTAACTTGATTATTTTCAAATAAACTACCCCAAGGACTGTTTAAAACTGTCTCACAACCATTTTGTATCCCTGGACATGAAAGCGAAGTAAATAATCCCCAGTTTTTTAAAGTAATGGAACCTGTATCAACTATGCCAATAGTGCTAAGAATTGCGATTATGATTTTTGGCCATTTCAAATCTTTTTTATTTCTTCTGTTTAAAGTCTTAAGGGCCATACAAAAAGAAAGTTTGTTATTTACATTATCTATCCTAATATTATCTTGGCATGAGAGTTATATACGAAATGCTGTTTAAAACTTTTAATTCTTATTTTTCAAGTTGTGAAACAAAATAGTCTCAATGTAAAAGAAAAAAAACTTTCTAAGATTGCATTCAGTCATGTTGGTTGCGAGAAAAATCTTGTTGATACTGAACATATGCAAGGCTTATTAGATAAAGAGGGTTATGAAGTTGACAGTAATATAAATGATGCAAATGTTGTCGTTGTAAATACTTGCAGTTTTATTGAATCAGCTAGAGAAGAATCTATTAGAAAAATTCTAGAATATACAAATCAAGGAAAGGAAGTAATAGTTGCAGGCTGTATGGCTCAGCATTTTAAAGATGATCTTATAAAGGAAATCCCTGAAATAAAAGGTTTGGTTGGAACAGGAGATTATCAAAAGATAGCCAAGGTTTTAGACAGAGTAGAAAAAGGGGAAATCGTTAATGAAGTTTCAAAAATACCTGAATTTATTGCAGATGAGGAAATGCCTCGTTTTGTAGATAAAAATAAATTTGTTGCCTATCTGCGCATTGCTGAAGGCTGTAACTATAATTGTGCCTTTTGTATTATTCCTAAGTTGAGAGGTCCTCAAAGAAGTAGAACAATAGAATCTATAGTGTCAGAAGCCAAAAGTCTTGCAAAAAAAGGTATTCAAGAAATCATATTAATTAGTCAAATAACAACTAATTATGGTCAAGATATTTATGGAAAACCATCATTAGTCAAACTTTTGAATGAGCTTTCTAAAGTTCCAATTCCTTGGATAAGGATACATTATGCTTATCCAACAGGTTTAACTGATGAAGTTATTAGGGCTTTCAAAGATTCAAAGAATATATTACCTTACTTTGATTTACCACTTCAGCATAGTCATCCAGATGTATTGAAGAGCATGAATAGACCTTGGCAAGCTTCTTTGAATGAATCAATTTTGGAGAAAATTAGAGAAGAAATTCCATCTGCTGTATTAAGAACTAGTCTCATTGTTGGCTACCCAGGAGAAAAAAAAGAACATTTTGAACATCTTCTCGAATTTTTGGGGAGGCACAAATTTGATCATGTGGGAGTGTTTATTTTTTCTCCTGAGGAAGGAACTGCAGCTTTTCATTTGCCAAATAAAGTATCTCCAGAGGTTGCAGAGGCAAGAAAAGATAATGTTATTTCAGTTCAACAAAATATCTCTAAAGATAAAAATCAGTCATATGTTGGTTCAAAAATGAAGATTTTGGTAGAAAAAATATCAGACAATAACGAATTAATAGGTCGGTCCTTCAATTTCGCACCTGAAATTGACGGAACTGTAATTTTATCTGTTAAAGATAAAATTGATTTGAAAAATTATATTGGTAAATTTGTTGAAGCAAATATTTCTTTTGCAGATGAATATGATTTGTATGGAGAGATTATTAAAACTTTGTAGTTTTTTTTTAAATTAATTTAACTGCTCTTAATAGCTTATCTAATGCGAAAGCAGCTCCAAAACCAAAACCAATAAATGCAAAATAGAAAATGATGTTCATTAATTTTTTTACTTTTATTTAATTTAACATCAGACGAAAAAATTAGAAATTTTCGTTTAATTTCTTAATCTTGGATATATGGTAATTTTTTGTATAAACATTCTTCTGCTTTTTGTAGTTCCCGGCCTAAATATAGAGCATGATCGAATCTGGTTATTAAGTCATTTCTTTCTTCAGTGATCAATATGCCAAGTTGTTTCGCACTAATACCTTTAAAAACTTCATTCCTAACTCTTTTATTTTGAGAGTCGCATTTAATTGGTTCATTTGTTTCCGGGTCAAGCGCATAGCCTTCATCATCGATGTTATTTAAAAAGTGCTCTAAAATTATTTTATTTTCTTCTAAATCTACTTTTATAATAAAATAACCGTTTGGATCTAATTCTATATATCTGTTGGATAGATTATTATCAATCTTTATTTTTTCATCTAAACTTTTACTATAATCCATTCTTAGAAGTTAATAAAAACTATATTACTAATATAATCTTTGGTAAAGCCAAATAATTCTTATTTAAAGGGTATGGAATTATTCTCAAATTCAATTTCGGTCTCGGTTTGTTTATTAACTTCATTTAGCCAAGGATAAATTATATTTTCCATATTTTTGTCAAACCACTTATGTAAGCTAATGGTGCTTTTTGCAAAAAACCCCCTCCGCCTTTTATGTTTACCACCCGCTCCAGGATCAAAAAAATGGATACTATTCTTTATTGCCCATTCAATTGGCTGGTAGTAGCATAATTCAAAATGTAAATTAGATATTTCTTCTAGACTCCCCCAATACCTACCCCATAAGTTGTTTTTATTTTTAACGCACATCGACATAGCAAAAATATCATTAAAATCATTTTTTGATGCGCTAAAAAGTAAAAGATTTTTTTTATTATCAATAATTTTTTCGAAAAATGTAGATGTTAGATATTTACTTCCCCAAACTCCCCACCTCGAGCAATGCTGTTCATAAAAATTATGCATTTTTTTGAGGATTTCTTGGTTGATATCATCTTTATTAAAAATTTCTATTTTAATATCTTGTTTAGTAATTGATTTCCTCTCTTTTTTGATATTTTTTCTCTGATTAGAGTTAAATCTAGAAAGAAAATCATCAAACGTTTTTTCTCCATTACTCCTCCATTCACTGCTGGAATTTATCCATTCATAGTATCCCAAAGATTTAAGAAGGTTGCCCCAGCTTTCATCAATATATAAAAAATTACAACTTAAAATTTTGTTTGTAATCGCAAAGCTTTCGATATGGTTTATAAGTAAATTTGTGATTTCTTTCTTATCTTTATTTTTTTTATAAAGAAATTGATATCCATTTACAGGACTATAAGGACTCATTCCAATTAATTTAGGGTAATAATTTAAATTCAGCTCTTGAGCCAATCGTGCAAATGATTGATCAAAAATGAATTCTCCATAGCTATGATTTTTTAAAAAAAGTGGAGCAATTCCTAATATTTCATCATTTTTATAGGCAATAAAATATAGAGGCTGCCAACCAGTTTCTCTTGAAACACTTTTTGATATTTCAAGGTTTTTAAGCCAAGTCCATTCATAAAATGGATTATTTATTTCATTTGCTAATTCATCCCATATCTCCTTGGAGATTTCCTTAATTGACAATTTGACTTCAACTTTATGTATTTTTTGGTTCATTTTTTATTGAATCTATTTCAAATTTTTTTGTAATGAACATGTATTTCATTATTCATTAAATTTTTAATTGATTTTATTTCCCATAGTCTTTTGAGATTAAAAATCGTATTTGTTTGTTCTGGAGGGATCCATGTATAGCTACCTCCAATAATTCGTGGAATTATTGTAATTTTTATATCTGTTATTAGATCCTCTTTTATAAATGAATTTATAAGTTTTGCACCTCCCAAAAGAGCTATATCATTTATCCCTTGTTTTTTGAGTGAAATTAAAGTTTTCCCCCATGAATCTTCGAAAAAGAGTTGTTTCTCGAAGTCATTATTCGACGAATTATCAACTTTACTTGAGCTTATTAGCCATCTTCTAATGGGTTGACGAAAGTATTTCCATTTACTGTTAAAGTTTTTGCTATTTGAAGCAACTATAGAAATTGGTTGGCTTTTTGATATATTTACTTCGTCATTATCATTGAGATTTTTAATTAAGTAAGTTGATTGATGAGCTATTAAAGTACCTAAACCAAAAATGGTGGCGTCTACCATTGATAAGTTTTGATTTAACATTTTTTTATCTTCTTCACTTCCAAGATGCGATTCTCCACCTCCAGGAAATGCAATTCTCCCATCAAGACTAGATGCTATAACAATTATTACTCTTGGGATACTCAAGTTTGTGTGACTAAACTATTTTCAAATTTCAACTTCAATGAATTGGTTAACTTTTGATCAACATAAATTTCTGCAGCATTATTTGGGCTCTCCTGGAGTCTTATTTTGTGTAATGTTGCACCAAGGTTATGTATTGGTTTTTTAAGAATATCAGAAATATATAAAGCTATATTTTCAGCTGTTGGAACACAATTATGGAAAAATTCGATGTCCTTATTTAGAAAAGTATGATCTAGTTGTTCAACAACCAAATCATTTATTATCTCTTGGAGGGCAGATAAGTCGCAAACCATTCCAGTTCTTTTATCAATGTCTCCTTTTACAGTTATTTCGACAAGATAGTTATGTCCATGACCATTAACTCTGGCACATTTCCCATAGATTTTTTTATTTTCATCAAAGGATATCTCTTCTTTTGCAAGTCTATGAGCGGCTGCAAAATGAGTTTGTACTGTTAAAAATGCTTCCATGTTTTTTCCAAAATAATCTGCCCATAAATTTGGGTTTTCATAAAGTCTTAGACTTGTGAGAGGTAAATCATCCTTTAGACGACTCCAAATGACCTTTACTAATGCTTCAGTTGTGGGAAGTATACCCTCTTGATTATTAACATTAAATTCAGGCCAGACATCATTTAAAAAACGAAAATCTAATTGTCCAGTAACCTTATCTTTAATAGAGTGTTTTACATCAGAGAGATTAAGTACCATTCCATCAGAGTCTAGTTCTCCCCCCATTGAAACAATAAGTTCATAATTATGACCATGACCTGGTGCAATACTGCACTTTCCAAAAAGAGATAAATTTTCTTCTTGGCTTTTTTCAGGGAGCCAATAACGGTGACTAGAACTAAAGCAGGCACGTCGAGTTATGACGCATTCACGTCCTTTTCCATGTAATGGTTTGGATTGTGTAGAAGTCATACCTATCTGCGATAATACTATCTTAAGGTTTTAAATACGCTTTTGTCTTTATGGAACAATCCATTATCGAAAAAACAGCTCATAATTTAAAGGGCAGAAGCATATTTTTAATAGGAATGATGGGTTCTGGTAAGTCACAAACTGGTTTGAAGCTGGCTGAATTATTGAAGTATAAATACATTGATTTAGATTCATTAATAGAGAATTTGGCAAAAAAATCTATCAATCAAATTTTTAATGATGAAGGAGAAGATAATTTCCGTGAATTAGAAGCAAACTGCCTTAAAGAAACTATCAAAATTCCTTCATTAGTAATCTCAACTGGGGGAGGAATAGTTACCAAATGGGAAAACTGGGGAATCTTAAGACAGGGAATAATTGCTTGGATAGATCTCGACAAAGATATAGCAATTGAAAGATTGAAAAATGAAATTGAAAATAGGCCACTTCTTCAGGGAAAGAATCTATATGATTTATATATGAGCATTTTTCAATCTAGAGAAAATTTGTATTCTCAAGCAGATTTAAGAATTAAAGTAAAAAGGGATAGTGTTGAAGAGGTCGCTATGAAAATAATTAATGCAATTCATAAAGAAATAATTAGTTAATCTGGTTCAATTCTTACTGCAAACCATTTGATAACATATCCTAATTTTATTTCTAATTCATAAGTGCTTTCCAATAATTCTTCAAGAAATTCCTGATCAGGATTTTCTATATTTTGATATATTGTTTGTGTTTCTGTCTTACTAAGCCAATTCTTCAACCATAAAATTGCTTCTTGCTTTGATACAATTTTTTCTTTTGAATCTGGCTCTAATAATACATAATGATCTGATGCTCTTATTAGTGGATTTGACATAATGAAGATTCTTCTTGGACTAATTCTATGCTTTATTTTTCAAGGAATTTTTTTAGAAAGTTCTTTTGCTCTAGTTAATTCTAACGTACGAGAGTTTTTGGAAAATCGTGAAAATCAATGGCCAGAATTGTATTTGCCAAATTTTAAATTATCTGATACTTCTAAGGATTTAATCTATCCTAAATGGTTCGAGGGGAATTGGCTTGTTACTTCACAAGATATAATTAATGATTCAGAAGAACCAGTTATTTATAAAGTAAATTTCTTTAAGAATGATTCAGATTTAATTGTTGGTAATCGTGCAAAAAATTCTGAATCTATTGGAAAAGCAATATTTGGTGACACTTTAATCAAGGTTGTAAATGATCCTCAATCGATTAATAATCAAATTACTTATTTAAAAAATGATTTTTATATCGATTCAAGAATTACAGGGAGAAATCAGATCCAAGATGATGATATTTTTTTCGCGGATGAGCTAGTTATACAAACAGCGCATAAGCCAGGGGCTTCAAGGATTAATCAGGTAGAGACCATTAGTAAATTTCAAAAATGTTCCGAAGAAATATTGGAAGTTGATAATTCAATCCAACCATCAATTTGTGGAGTGCAATATGTTGCTTCTTATGGTTCAAAAGTTGGTGATCCTTCTATTCATGCTATTAAAACAAATAAATATAAATTGACGTTTGAATTTATTGAGAGTTAGCACTAAAGAGATATTCTTCTAAAGTGTTCCTCCACATAAAAAGATTTTCTAAATAAGGGTTATTTATGAATTCTTGGCTCCCCTCTCCTGAAAGAATTGGTCCTGCAGACTTTGGAAATTTAAGAAGGGATAATTGAGCAGCAATTGAAATATCTGCAATTGATAATCTATCTCCAACTAAATATTTTTTGTTGATCAAGGATTTTGATAAAGCTTCCAGTAATTTTTGGAGTTCTAAATTATCTTTAGAAGAGAAAACTACATTAGAAATTTTACTAAGATTTTCAAAAGGTAATTTATCAACAACACTTTTAACTGAAGAAGGGATTTCATCTGGAAGTAATGCAGTTCTTAGCTGTGGATTTTCTATTGCGGATTTTACTAAAGCTTTTCTACAAGTTGAAGCCATTGTAGTATCTGCCCAGTCTTCAATTAGTTTGCATTGTGCAAATAATATTGGGTCCTCAGGAAAGAGTGGATTGTTATCATTTTTTTTATCTATATATTCGCAAATAATTGAAGAGTCATTAATAACTTGATCATTACTATCTACTATTATAGGTACTTGTTTTTGACCAGATAATTTAAAGATTTCAAATTGGCCTATTCCAGGTGTTACTTCTTCGACTCGATATTGTAGCTTTTTTGCATGAAGAGCCATTCTTGTTTTTAAACAAAAAGCACTATGCCTAAATTGATATAATGTAATCATGCTGTTTAATGTTTGTTAAAACTTAGCTAAAAAAGTAATCTATTTGTGGAGCTGATGGGCGAATTTTTCTCTAATGTTGCAAGATATCCAAAGTATTTGATATCCATCATTGTTGGGGGACTTGTTGCTTTGCTTGAACCTTTATTCAAGAATAGATCAAATCCACTCACAATAGTAGGTTTGATATCTTCTGTCTTAAGTGCTTTCATAACTGTTTATTTTGTCTTGCAAGCGATGACAAACCCAATAAATTTACAACCATAATGCCAAATAATTACCGTCTTGCAAAAGTTTCTTCTCTTTTGAAGAAAGAAATAACCCTTATTTTGCAGAATGATTTGGAAAATGATCTTATTAGAGATCATTTCGTCAATATTTCTAAGATTGATTTATCAGGTGATTTGCAACACTGTAAAATTTACATAACTTCAACTGCTCAAGAGAAAGTGAGGAGAGAAATTGTAGCAAACTTGAATACTGCTAAAAACTCTATAAGGCATAGTTTAGGAAAAAGAATAGAGATGAGAAGAGTTCCAGAGATAATTTTTAAAGAGGATATTGTTCTTGATAAAGGATTATCAGTTTTGAAACTTCTCAATGAATTAAAAAATAAAAATCAAAATAATAATGTTGAGGAAAAGGATGCCAATAGTTGATCTCCCCCTTGATCAAAGAAATATAATTATTACTCGATCAAAAGAAGGGATATTGGATATAAAAAAGATATTCACAAGCAAGGGCGCTAATGTATTTGATTTGCCTGCAATAAGTATTGGTGATCCTAATGATTTGAATCCTCTTGACGAAGCATTAAATCAAATAAATGATTTTCATTGGATTATTTTTTCCAGTAGTAATGGGATCAAATTTGTGGATAAAAGACTTAGATACTTTAATAGTTCATTAAAAGAATGTTCTAAAAAAACAAAAATCGCTGTAGTCGGAGAAAAAACCTCAAAAACTCTTAATGATTTTGGAATTAAGGCTGATTTCATACCTCCAGAATTCGTTGCTGAAAGTTTAATTGATAATTTCCCAGTATCTGGTTATGGACTTCGAGTCTTTGTACCAAGAGTTCAAACAGGTGGTAGGGATCTAATTGCAGATCAATTTAGAAAGGCTGGTGCCCGTGTATTTGAAGTTGCGGCATATGAAACTCGATGTCCTGACTCAATTCCGGAAGAAACAATTGATATTATTTCTAATCGAAAAGTAGATGCAATTATTTTCTCAAGCGGTAAAACCGTAGTAAATGCTGCTTTTTTACTAGAAAAAAAACTTGGTAAACAATGGTTAGAATATTTTGATCAAATTAAGTTGTTAACTATTGGACCTCAGACAACAAAAATATGTAATAAGATTTTTGGAAGAGTTGATAGTCAGGCACAAAAATATACTTTTGAAGGACTGCTAGATCTGGCAATTAATATTTTTAGTTAGAAACATTTTTTGAATAGTTTTTTTCCACTAAATCTTTGAACCTATCAATATTGGTTTGTAATTCATTTGTAACCATTTTGCCTAAGATATTTTCTTCCATAAATCGTGCAATCATTTTAGGTAGCTCATAAGTTATTGCTAAATTTACCATTGTGATTTGATCAGTTTTACTTTCGAAAACTACTGATCCCTCAGTTGGTAAACCTCCTATAGATTTCCATTTAAGTTTGCTTTTTTCGACCCTTTCTGTAATTTGAGCTTTCCATTTAAACCTAAAGCCATTTGCAGCCAAAGTCCATTCTGTTAAATCTGGTAATGTATTAGTCTCTTCATCAATTGTTTTTACAGATTCAATCCAGCTCATCCATAGTGACATTGAGTCTAAATCGCTCCATGTATCCCAAACATTTTCAAGAGGCGCATTAACAACTGTTATTACGTCATGTTTTAGCCAAGTACCCATGAATTAACTGACTGCAAGATTCTTTGCTAATTCTGCTTTCTTCTCTAAAATTGCAGCAGCAGCCAAATGTCCACTCATTGTAGCTCCCTCCATAGAGTCAATGTAATCTTGTTTTGTATAACTACCAGCCATGAAGAAATTTGATACGGATGTTTTTTGATTAGGTCTGAAAGGTTCCATACCGGGAGCTTCTCTATAAAGTGATTGTGGAATTTGTACTACATTACTCCAAAGCAATTTAAGGTTTTTGGATGATGGGAATAGAATGCGAACCTCTTTATCTATTTCTTTTGTAATTCTTTCTGTAGATCTTCCCATCCATCTATCGCCAGGAGTTAAAACACATTGGAGAAGTGATCCCATATCTTTTTTTCTATAATCTGCTGGACTTGCTAGTGCTAAATCAGCGAAACAACTGAAAGAGGCATCAGCAGAATAAAGAAGGTTATCAAGTCCAATTGGTTCGTTTCCTTTATTATATTTTTGTAATTCAGTAACCCAACCATCATATCTTAATTGGATTGTGGCAACAGCAACAGCTCTAAGTTTTTTTAAACCTTCAAACTCTTTAAACTGATACCATTCTTTTGGAATTATTTTTTTTATTCCAGGAACATCACAGGCAGCTAGAAATTTATCTGCAAACACTGCCTTAATTCCTTCAGGAGAAGATATTTTTAATTGGTTAACTGAATAAGAGGAAGATTCCTTTTCATAAACTATTTCTTCTACCTTATGGTTTAGATGTATTTTTCCTCCTTTGTTCGTAATGTAATCGACAATTGGTTGAGTTAACCACTTATGCGGAGAACCTTTTAAAAGATTAAGTTTTGAGGCTTCTGTTTTTGAAGCAAACATCATGAAAATAGTTAGCATGCATCTTGCTGAAATATCTTTGCAATTAATAAAACCTAAAGCATATGCGATAGGATCCCACATTCTTTCTAAGCTTTTTTCACTTCCACCATGGTTTAAAAACCATTCTTTAAAACTAATTTTATCTAGATCTCTAATTATTTTCATTGCGCCTTCATAGTCTATCAATCCTCTAACTATTGGGCTTGTCCCTAAAGCTAAGGCATTTCTGAACTTATCTACCCAAGTCAGTTGTTCGGTGGTAAAAAAAGCTTTTAGTCCATTAAATGGAGCACCTAAAGGGAATCTGAAGTCTAAAGACTTTAAATTACCACCATTATTGATAAATAGATGAGTATGATCTTTCGGGAGTAAATTGTCTAAAGCTCCCACTTTTTTCATTAATTTGAATAGATTTGCATAATTGTAAAAAAATACATGTAAACCCATTTCAATATGGTTGCCATCCTTATCTTCCCAACTTCCGACTTTACCTCCCCAAAATGACCTGCTCTCATAAATTTCTACTTCGTGGCCTTCATCAACTAAATTCACTGCTGCTGTAAGACCAGCTAATCCAGAACCAACTATCGCAATTTTCACTTTTTCTTAGAATTATAACAAATCAAGTTTGGATAATGGTTGTTCTATGCATCCTATCGATTAAGTTTTTATATTATAAATAGTAGAAATCCTTTGTTTATGGAAAATATAGAAGTTAAACAGGAAATTAAAAATTCTGATGATGGCAAAGGTATCTTAATTACGAATGATGCTATAGAACAAATTTCAAATTTATTAAAGGGCCAAAGTGATAAAAAAGCACTAAGGGTAGGAGTAAGATCGGGTGGTTGTAGTGGGATGAGTTATACGATGGATTTTATAGGAACTAATGAAATAAATCCCGATGATAAAGTTTATGATTATTCATTAAAAGTTGATCAAAGCTTTCAAGTAGTTTGTGATCCTAAAAGTCTCTTATACATTTATGGAATGCAATTAGATTTTAGTAAGGAATTAATTGGAGGTGGCTTTAATTTTGTAAATCCCAATGCTTCTCAAACTTGCGGTTGTGGAAGCTCCTTTGCAGTTTAATAAATAATGAATAACGAAATTAATCCTATCGAAGAGGATTTTAATGCAGCTCTATCAAGATATAAAGCAGGGCAAGATTTAATTCCAATCGTTCAAGATTTTCAAAAAATTATACAGCAAATTCCAAATCATTTTGCTGCATGGACTTGTTTATCATGGCTTCAATTACTTTTAAAAAATAATGAAGAAGCTTTGTCAACTGCAAGACAAGCTGTTCGATTAAATCAGCAAGATCCCCAAGCAAGAATGAATTTGTCTTTAGCTCTTTTGGCTACCAATAATAAAGGTGTTAGGGATCATATTGAGTTAATAAAAAAAATGTCTATGATGATGCCAGAAGTTAAAAGTGAGTTGAAAGAATCTGTTGAAGACGGATTAAGTAGATATCCAGATTGGCCTGAGTTAACCAAAGTAAAAAAATGGTTGGAATTTTAAATTGGTTAAAATTTTAATATTAAGTAATGGGCATGGAGAAGATCTATCTGGCAGTCTAATAGCTAAGCAATTCGTAAAAAGCGGTTATTCTGTTGATGCTTTGCCAATTGTTGGTATAGGAAACCATTACGAAAAAGAAAAAATTAAGATTATCGGTAAAACTAAAGAATTTAGTACTGGAGGAATTGGCTATAATTCTTTTAAGGGAAGACTCACTGAGATATTAGGAGGAGAAATTTTTTATCTTCTAAAAAGATTATCTTTAACTTTTCGAATAAGAAAAAAATATGATTATTTTTTTGTAGTTGGAGATATTGTGCCAGTTTTTTTTGCATGGGTTTGTAAGAAAGATTTTTTTACATATCTAGTTGCTTATTCCAGTAATTATGAAGGGAAGTTAAAATTACCATGGCCTTCTAAATTTTTCTTGCTTTCACAAAAAGCAAAAAAAATATATACGAGAGATTCTCTTACAGCTAATGATTTAACTTTGCAATTAAAAAAGAAAGTGTCTTTTTTAGGCAACCCATTTATGGATAAGTTTTTTCCTAGAAACCAAGAATTAAAGAAAGCTGAATTTAGTATTGGATTATTTCCAGGAAGTAGATACCCTGAGACTTTAGAAAATTTTGTCTTGATTTTAGAGGTATTAGAGGTATTATCAGATTTAAGATATTTTCAAAAAATTAAGTTTAATTTTGCAATAGTTAATGCTCTATCTTCACTAAAAATAAAGGAGATATTTCAAAAAAGAGGATGGTTAAAACTAGAAAACATAAAAGATAATAATCTCTTGAAATTCCAATATAAATTTTTAGAAGTGAATATATATTGGAATAATTTTGACAAAATATTATTGAAAAGCAGTTGCTGTATCAGCATGGCAGGAACAGCAGCAGAGCAAGCGATTGGATTAGGAAAACCGGTTATTCAGATTGAAGGTAAAGGCCCACAATTTACAAAAACTTTTGCAGAAGCGCAAAGACGTTTGCTTGGAAAATATGTTTTTTGTGCCAGTAACTATAAAGATAAGAATGATCAAATCAATCAGACAATAAAATTGATCATTAAAATAATATATCTAATACAGCTAGATAAGAAGTTTATGATCTTATGTAATGAAAATGCCAAAAAAAGACTGGGTGAAAACAATGCTTGTTTTAAAATGGTTAATGATATGAATATTCATATAAAAAATGACTAAGGAGAATAATCAAAATAAGTTAAAACAAATTATCGATAATTTTTTATTAATAAATTTATTTACAGTCATTTTTTTTTCAATATTTTTTATTTTTGCAATAATCATGCAATTAAATGGCATATTTATTTTTATTAATTTTATTCAGATTGTTTGGAATCCACTTGTAGTTCCATTGATAACAATTCTTATTGTTGGTGCTTTAGTGAACGGTATTAATTCTTGGTGGAGGCGTAAATTGCTTTCTCAAGAAGAGGATATTTAAAAGTATAATTTTTGAGTTTACTGCTAATTACTTTTTGTCCTTCTAATACAACTTTTGCTCCATCTCCTAACAATATTTTTAAAACCGCTCCAGGTACTGGAAGTAAATTAGGTCTATTTAGACATTTGCCTAAAGTCTTAGAAAAATCTCTCATTAATACTGGATTTGGAGCAACAGCATTAAATACTCCCGAATACTTTTTATCAACTAATGCTTGAGTAATTAATGCACATAAATCAGTTCTATGAATCCAACTCATCCATTGCTTACCATCTCCAATTGGCCCACCTAATCCAACTTTAAATATAGGGAGCATTTTTCCTAATGCTCCTCCATCTGCCTCTAGAACAATTCCAATTCTAAAAATAACTAACCTTGAGAAAAATGGTTTTTCAGTAGCTACCACTTCCCATTTTTTGCAAAGATTAGCTAAAAAGTCTTTTCCTCCAATACTATTCTCAGTGAATTCACCAGACAAACTTGTACCGTAATAACCTATTGCTGATCCATTTATAATGACTTTTGGGTTTATTTTTAAATTTTTAAGGGTCTTCATCATAAATTTAGTGGTGTTAATACGACTATTTTCAATCTCCTGTTTTTGTTCATAAGTCCATTTTTTTTCTGCTATTGGTTCTCCCATCAAGTTAATAATTCCATCTGTCTCTCTTAAAGTATTTAGAAGATTTTCGTTATTCCAGTTTTTTTCTTTTGATAAATCTATTTGAAAAAATTTAAATTTATTGAAATCTAAATCAACCTTTAATTTACTAATAGGTTTTCTACTTACAATGTATATTTCATGATTCTCATTTAGTAGTGTTGGTATTAATTCTTTACCAACAAATCCAGTGCAGCCAAGTAGTAAAAGACGCATATCATATAGATGTTTATCATTTAAGGCTATTAAATTTTTCAGACGTTTGTAATTATTATTCCGGTATAAATTTTTTTCAATAATTTTTCAAACAAGTTTTTGTATAATAGGTTTCAAATAACTTTCTTGTATTATGACAAATTCTATTCCAGAGAAACCTCTCAAGAAAGGAAGCTTAGTCTTTGTCGATAGAGAAAATTATATAAAAAGTACCGAAGCGCTAGCCAGTGATAATGATCTACCTAATTATGTGTTTGAAGGTCCTGGAGAGATTCTTTCACTCAAAGACGAATATGCTCAGGTTCGATGGCGCAGACCTGTTCCAGATGTTTGGTTTAAATTAGATCAACTCAAAGAATATCTTCAATAAAATTTTTATATCTAAAAGTTTTTATTTTTTTTCTCTATAGACATCTTTGATTGGATTCTTTTTGCTTCTTTGATCATTTCTTTGCCATCGAATAGGTAATTATCTACGTATCCTTGTGTATATCTATCAAATTCTGATAGCGCATCTTTAACTTGTGAAAAACAATGATAAAGATCGAGGCCTAAAGCTGAAATAGACTTTGGAACTAATTTTTTGTTATAAATTTTTTCAACTTTTTCTATTTTCTTTTGTGAAAGAATTATGTAACTGCAAAAATTTTCCAATAGTTGATCATCATATGGATCCGCAGATAGTTCTTTTATTTCGTTATTCAAAGGTTTAATTATTTGACTAATTAATCTATTTATCGGACTATAAATTTCTTTAATCCATGTTTCAACTTCTTTGTCCTTAATTGAAGAATTATATTTTTTTGAATTCAATTTCTCTTCCCAATTTTCATTTAATGAATCAAATGATGAACTTGAAGAGAAAAAACTCCTATCGTATTGTGTCTTTTTGATAGGGTCATTTAGAGTTTCCCAGGCATTTTGTATTGCAAGAAATCGTTCTTTCTTGCCTCCTGCATCAGGGTGATGTTGCTTAACTAAAGAGCGATATGAAGATTTAATTTCACTTCTCGTCGCATTTTTTTTGAGACCTAACTCTTCATATAAATTTTTCCCCATTTTTATAAATTATGCATTAAAGATAACCATCTTTTCTGGCTTGAATCGAGGTATTAGATTCAAACATTGCTGTTGATAAATATCTTTCTCCAAAACTTGGAAGAATAACTATCAATCTTTTATTCATTAGTTCTTTTCTTTTACCGATTTTTATAGTTGCTGCTAAAGCTGCACCGCTGCTGATGCCAGATAAAAGACCTTCCAATCGAGCTAATAAACGCCCATAATAAAATGCTTCATCGTCATCTATTTTTATAATTTCATCAATTAATTTAGTATTTAGTACTTTCGGTACGAAACCCGCTCCAATTCCTTGAATCGAATGAGATCCTGCTTTTTCTCCGGAAATCACAGCACTTTTTTTGGGCTCTACGGCATAAATTTTGCAATTTGGATTAACTTTTTTCAAAAAACGTGCACAACCAGTAATTGTTCCTCCTGTGCCAACTCCTGTAACTAGTCCATCTAAATTGTTATTGGACTGGGACCATATTTCTTGGGCGGTTGTTCTTTCATGAATATCTGGATTAGCAAAGTTTTCAAACTGATTAAATTGATAGCTATTTGCAATGGTTGAAGACAACTCTTTAGCTAAATCTAAAGCTCCTTTCATTCCCTCTTTCCCAGGTGTTAGCTGTAATTCAGCTCCATATGCTCTCAACATTGCCCTTCTCTCAATACTCATCGTATCCGGCATGGTTAATATCAATTTATAGCCTTTTGCTGCAGCAACCATTGCTAATGCGATGCCAGTATTCCCACTAGTTGCTTCAATTAACGTTGTTTTATCTGGTGTTATCAATCCTTCTTCTTCAGCTTTACATAACATTGAATAAGCGATCCGATCCTTAACGGACGCTGATGGATTGAAACTTTCTAGCTTGGCTATTATTTCTGGATAACAATCAAAATACTTTCTGATTCGATTTAATTTAACTAATGGGGTATTCCCAACTAGAGAAGTTATATCATTTGCTATTTCCATGAAATTATTATTTAATATGCAAAATAAAATCCTCTATGTTCATAATAATTGTATTTAAAGATCTTTTATATAATTTTCTCAAAAGAATTTAATTTAAATAACTTCCTGCGAAAAAATATTTAGTAGTATAGGAGGAAGTTTTTATTTTGATTATGTATTCGTTGGAACTAAGTCTGAGATATTCGCCTTTTCCACTTTCAATTCAGAAGAAAGAATTTGATGATGTTAAACGAATTTATGATGAAATAAAAAGTTCTATGAATGAAACTTTAGAATCTTCAAACTTGATCGAATTAAGTTGTGACAAAGTGCGAGATAAATTAATTACTGTAAGAGCTAAAGAAATCATTTCTGTTCAGATATATGAAAAATCTTCAGTAGCAGGAGGAGCTAAAAGACCGGGATTTTCTCTAGATATAGATTGATAGAATTAATGCAAGATTCCCTTGAAAATGAAATACCTCATATTAAATTCAAAGATGTTTCTTTTTCATATTGTGGAGAAAAAGAAAATTTAATTTTTAAATGTAACTTCTCAATAAAAAAACCTGGATTTTGGATGGTCGTAGGTAAAAACGGGAGCGGAAAAAGTACTCTTTTAAAATTAATTAATGGAATAATCAAACCTAAAAATGGTTTTATTGATTCTAATGCAAATATCGGCATGGTGTTTCAAAACCCTGATCATCAAATATTGATGCCAAATTGCAGGAGTGAGCTTCTGATTAATATTAATCAGAATATAAGTCAAAATGAAATTAATAAAAAAATTGAATATGCACTTGATCAGGTAGGAATGACTGGTTTTGAAAAAAGGCCAGTTCATACTTTGAGCGGTGGACAAAAACAACGCTTAACTATTGCATGCGCTCTGATTAGTAATAGAAATTTTATTCTTTTAGATGAGCCTACAGCGTTACTTGATCAAACCAGCCAATTAAAAGTTTTACAAACTATTAAAAATCTTACAAGTGACAATAAAAAACCTTTATCAGCTTTGTGGATTACTCATCGTTATGAAGAATTAACTTATGCTGATGCAGTAGCAGAGTTGAAAAATGGTTTTTTATCTAGCTGGCAAGAACCATCAAAATTTCAATATAATTAACTCTTTTACTTGTCATAAGGTACTTTAAAGAGCTAAATTCATTCTATATTCCTCGGTAGCTCAGCGGTAGAGCGATCGACTGTTAATCGATTGGTCGCAGGTTCGAATCCCGCCCGGGGAGTTCAATTTATAACTCAACTAACTGCAAGAGACTTCAATAGAGGTCTTTTTTTTTATTTAATCTCACTCACTTGCGATAAAATTGACTCTATTGGAAAAGTTTCCCAAAAAGATTTAGAAAAAATGAATCATTCGGTTTTTTTTAATGAATTAATTGAAAAGTTTAATATCTCAAACGATCATCCAGTCGTGAAATATTTGTATAAAAAAACTCTTGCTGTTGATAGACAAAGCAAAGCAAGAAGATCTCTAGGTAATTTGTATGCTTTGCAGGTACTTGCAGAAGATTATGTAAATGGAATATCAGATGGAAGTCAATTTTCAACATTATTAACAAGAATGAGGCAAAAACCATTTGGTGCAAAATTACAAAATCATCCATTGGACAATAGATTGAATGATGAATTTAAGAGACAAATCAAATTAGATGGGGATTTACTTCCAGTGCAAGAGGGACTTTCATACAATCTTAAAACTAGACTAATTTCAAAGAAACTTTTAAGTTTTGATTCTTCAGATCCCCTTGAAATTGCAAGTTTCATAGTAAATGTGGTTGATGCTTTCTCGAGGGAAATAATATCAGGAGAAAATATATTCCTCGAAAAAATAAAATTTTTAAATTCAAAAGAAGAGATTTTAAAATTTTTGGAGGAAATATTTCAGGTCAACTCAGATGCAAGACTTTTTGAGATATGTTCTTTTTGTATTCTCAAATATTATTATCAGAATCAATTTATTGAGTGGAAGCAAAACGAAGGGGAAACTATAAAAAGTTACTTAAATTTATATAAAACGGGACGTACAAATGCAAACGATGGAGGAATAGATTTCGTTTTGAAACCATTAGGAAGGTTTTTTCAAGTGACTGAGAACCTTGACTTTAAGAAGTTTTTTTTAGATTTTGAAAAAGTAAATAGAGTCCCTATTACTTTTGTTATCAAGTCAGAAGAAGAGTCTATAGATCTTATAAAGAAAATCAAAAAAGATGCTTGTAAAGAATTTGATGAAGAACTTGTGAATATATATATGAATCTTTTTGAACAAGTTTTTACAAATTTAGATTTAAGGCAAATATCTAATTCCTTGCTAGGCAGTCATTTAATTAGAGAGAATTTTTTAAAAGACCTTGAAAAATATTTTAAAGTTGAATATGGACATTTTGATTAATTAAAGAGGTTAGGCGTATAGGTATTGTCATGATCTTTTTTGGATTTATTACTTGTTTTTCTTTGTTTTACTTTTTCTAATTCTTTTTTACTATATTCAGATTCAAGTTCTAATCGTCTAATACCTATTTTGATATATTCCTTATTCTTTTCAAAACCAATAAACTTTCTGTCGAGCATCTTGCATGCAAAACCTGTTGTAAAACTCCCACTAAAGGGATCAAGGACTAGATCATCTTTGTTTGAAGAAGTTAATATTATTCTCTTAAGGAGTGCGTATGGTTTCTGAGTAGGATGGTTTTCATATTCATCCATCTTGAATCTAACTCTTGGAAAATTCCAGACATTTGAGGGTACTTTCTTTGTGTTATATCTTTGTGGTGGAGTTTTTCTGTAGTCAATTAAATTTCTCTGAGAACCTGTTTTTGCCTCAATAAGTATATCTTTTGAGTTAAATGTGTATTTATTTTTGCTTTTTGTCATATGGAGAATCGGTTCCCACGAAGAACCAAATTTTGTTTTTGCTTGTACCCCACTACTATCGTAGTGCCATACAATTCTCGCTTGAATATGGAAATATTTACGACAAATTAAATCCATATTCGCAAGATTTTGCGTTGAATTCATAAGGTAAATAGAACCATCATCAGTAATCACTCGGTTGATCTCAAAGATCCATTTTTCCATCCAATCTATATAAAAATCCTCTTCATATTTATCTGAAATGCCGTCAAAATTTTTTCCAATGTTGTAAGGAGGATCAGCAAAAATTAATTGAATTGATTTTTCCGGAACTTGCTTGAAACACTCCAAAACATCTCCATGAGAGATTTTAAACTTTTTGTTAGAGTACGTTTTTATTTTTTTAACGTCCACAAATATAAATTTAATTTTTAAATATTTCTTATATTATCTTTAGTTTTTGCTCATTTTTTAATTTAAAGTTTTTTTTAATACTTTTTCCAAGTCACCAGTTTCCTCTTTTTCCACCGATCCATTCATCAATTTGATATTTAAGAAAACCAATTCTTTGAGCAGATAATTTATGTTTTGGGGGAAATGTTCTTTTCTCTACTCCACGATTGATAGTGGAAACAGAAATTCCAATTAGATTTGAGACTTCTTTGATGGTTAAAAAAGGACGATTTTGCGAGTTCATGTGCAGGTGATATGAAGGTGAAATTATCTTTTTTGACTCAAAATTTATATCAACTTCAGTCAGGCACTATCACGAAATATCACCCTGACTTCCGCCCGGGGAGTTTATAAATACCAAAAAGTTATTCAAAGTCACTCTAAAAAGGTGACTTTTTTATTTCTTTGAACACTTTTTTGTCAAATAGTGGTTATCCGAAGATGTAATCAAGTATATTTGTAATACTATTAAGAACAGTATATAGAACATTTGAAAATATTCAAATTTAACATAATTAAATCGATTTTAAAATTTAAAAATTGTTTTTTAAGAACAGTAATTAGAACATTTACTGAATTCTCCAAAAATGAAAAAAATAAGCTATTTGATTGATTTTCATTTTTAAAATTAATACATTTTTTGTTTATAGCGTTTGAATTACTCCACAATTCAGCAAATTCTAATCATCCCACATATCCTTTTTCTCTTGATCCAAATTATTCCTTTCAAGTAATTCTATTCTTTGCTTCTGAGAATCTATTTCTGTTTCAATCATGCTTTTATCGTCAATATATTTTGTTTGTATTTCTAAGATATTTATTTCAAATTGTTCCCCAAAAAAATCTGACATTTCTTTCCATGCTTCCAATTCCTCTTCTTTGCCAATAGTATCGTTTATCTGATGAGAAATAATTTCTAATACATATTGTTTAAGTTCTTGATGACTCATCGATTCAACTTTTTTTTGAATGTAAAGTTCTTTAAGAGTTTCTAGTTGTTTTTTTGATAAATCAGAAAAGATAATAGACTTCTTTTTCATAGACACTTAAATTTTTTTTAATATAGACAAAATTATGAATTTAAACATTTTATAGAAATTAAAAATTTTAAACTTAGTTAATTCTTATTTAAAAATGGAAAATCTCCATTTAATTCAATTTTTCTAAACCTTTTAATGGCAATCTGAATTAGATATTCTTTCAATTTGAACCATTATTTATTTCTAATAATCCTTTGATTATTAAGAAAAAGTAAATAGAATCGAAAGAAATTCTAAAATTTCAACTTTTTAAAAATTTGCAATTTTTATTTAATCCATTGCTATCACTAAGTTATTTGGTAAATCTAATTGATAAAAATGTTTACAGTAATTCAGCAATCTTTATAAATTCTTGAGAGAATCATAATACTAAAAATTAATTTTTATTTAATAGTTCATAAATATGAAAATTTCAATCCTTTTAATTGAAGACGATCGTGATATGCGTGATTTGGTAGCTAGGCATTTAGAACATTCTGGTTTCGATGTCCAAAAAGCTGAAGATGGAATTAAAGGTCAAGCATTAGCTCTTCAGTATTCACCAGATTTAATACTTTTAGATTTAATGCTACCAAGTGTTGATGGTTTAACTTTATGCCAACGACTAAGAAGAGATGAAAGAACATCAAACATACCAATTTTGATGATAACTGCGTTAGGCGGCCTTAAAGATAAAGTTACTGGGTTTAATTCTGGAGCAGATGATTACATTACTAAACCATTCGATTTAGAAGAATTATATGTACGCATAAAAGCTTTATTAAGAAGAACCAACAGAGCACAATTAAATTCTAGTAACCAGCAAGAAATATTAAATTATGGTCCTTTAACTCTTGTTCCAGAAAGATTTGAAGCTATGTGGTTTGAATCTCCTGTTAGGTTAACGCATCTTGAATTTGAACTTCTTCATTGTCTTTTGCAGAGACATGGCCAAACCGTATCTCCAGCATTAATTCTTAAAGAAGTTTGGGGATATGAACCTGATGATGATATTGAGACAATAAGAGTTCACATTAGACACTTACGCACTAAACTTGAACCTGATCCTCGTAAACCTATTTATATAAAAACCGTATACGGTGCTGGATATTGTCTTGAATTACCCATTGGTTCTCAAGTGGAAACTGCTAGGCAAGAGTTCATTCAAGCAAGAAATCCTAACTTAATAAATTCTGCAGTAGATTAATTTCTCATATATCTTCCATTGAAATTTTTAAAAAAGCTATTTCCCAGGCCAACCTAGGTTGAATGTTTTTTCTTAACAGGTATTTTAAATTTTCAAGTTTTTTAACTAAACCTATATTTTTTGTTTTTCTCCACCAAATTGTTTGAATTAAATTTACTAAACAAATCTGTTGAAAAATTTCAAATTTTTCAGATATTAGTTTAGATATTTCTAATATTTCCAGATTATTTTGAATTGGAGAATCCAATTTACTTATAATTTCATCTGAAAAATCATTCCAAATTTCAATATTTTTCAATAATTGATTTGGAGATCCATTTGCAGAGTTTATTAAATCTTCAAATTTTAATTTAGTATTTATCTTTAATTTAGAAGTATTTAAATATTCTTTTAAAATTGACTTTATTTGTTTACTAGAAAAAGATCGAAATCTGACGATTTGGCATCTTGAGATGATTGTATCTAAGAGAAGGTTTAATTTAGATGTTAGTAAAATAAAAATGCCATTACTAGGTTCTTCTAAGGTTTTTAAAAGGCAATTTGAGGCTGCTTCGTTTAATAGGTGTGCATCAATAATCAACACAATTTTTTTTTCTGAGTTTATTGATTTTTGACTAAGAAAAGTTTTGATATTGCGTATTTGAGCAATTTTAATAATCTCAGATCCATTTTTTATTGTTTTTTCAAGATCGTAACTTCCTAAACTTTTTGTTGCCAAAAGAGAATCAGGTTCAATAATTAAAAAATCAGGATGGTTATTGTTTGTAATTCTCTCTTCAACATTTTCGCTTTGTGAAGACTGTTTGAAAATATCTTTTATAAATTTAAGAGCAGTTTGCTTTTTGCCTAATCCTTCAGCACCATAAAATATATAACCATTTGCCAATGATTTGTTTTTAATTATGTTCTTAAGAAAGCTATTGACTTCTTCATTCAAGAAAAAATTATTTTTTTCAACTTCAATCATTTGTTATGAGAAAAATTTTTTAGCAAAGTCTCTTTAATTTGATTAGAAATAGTCTTAATATTTTGTGAAGCAGATATTACTTTCCAGTTTTTTTGTTTGGCAATTAATTTGAAGCCTTCATTTACTTTTTCTAAAAATCTAATACCTTCTGATTCTATTCTGTCTGGAATTTCATTTTTTCTTCGTAATATGCTCTCTTCTGGAGAAATTTCTAAGAAGAAAGTGAGATCTGGAGATGCTCCTTGACACACAATAGATTCAATATTTTTAATTATTTCTAAATTTATATTTCTTCCATAACCTTGATAAGCAAGTGTGGAATCGGAAAATCTATCACTTATTACCCAATCATTGTTATTTAAAGCAGGTGAAATAATTTTGGAAACGTGTTCAGCTCTATCCGCTGAATAAAGCAATAATTCTGTAAGAGATGAAGGCTTATTATTTTCATTATTATCAAGAATCAGCCCTCTAAGTTTTTTTCCTAAAAGACTGCCTCCAGGCTCTCTTGTTGTGATTAATTTAGACCCTTTCTTTATTAGACCACTATTAGGAAGCCATTTAGATAGTTCATCTATTTGGGTAGTTTTACCACATCCATCAATACCCTCAATAACGATAAATTTTCCTTTCATTTAATCCAAAGATAAAGCATTAATTACAACTGTAATAGAGCTAATAGCCATCAATAACGCTGCTATTGAGGGAGTAAGAAGAAGACCGTATTTAGGGAACAAAATGCCGGCGGCTAAAGGTATAGCTAGTAAGTTGTAACCAAAAGCCCATGTTAGATTTTGCTTTATTTTTCTTATAGTTTTTTTTGCAAGATTTAAGGCGTATGGTAATCCATTTAGTTGATCTCCCATTAATACTACATCTGCATTTGCCTTGGCTATTTGAGTCCCTGATCCTACCGCAATTCCTAAGTCTGAGGATGCTAAGGCTGGGACATCATTAATACCATCTCCAATCATTGCCACTTTATTATTAATTTTTAAATTTTCTATAGTTTTAAGCTTCATTTCAGGAAGAAGATCCCATTTTACTTCTGTTTCTTTACAACCAATTTTTTTTGCTAAAGCTAAAACCGTTTCTTTCCTATCGCCACTTAAAATGTTAATTTTAAATTTGTTTTCTCTCAAATTTTGAACTGTTTTAATTGAATCATCTCTAAGTAAATCTCCGAGTAAAATAAAGCCTAATAACTTATCTTTGATACTTACTCCAATGATAGTGTTTGTTTTTGTTTCTTCATTTTCAATGACTTTTTTTGCATCACTATCAATAATTATTCCTTTGCTTAGTAGCCATTCAATATTTCCAATATTTATAATTCCATCAATTGACTCAAGTTCTCCAGAAATACCTCGCCCTGAATGAGTGAAAATTTTTTTTATTGGAAATAAACTTAAATTTTGCTTTTTTGCCTCTTGAATTAAGGCACCTGCGATTGGATGTCTGCTTTCTTTTTCTAAACTGGCAGCTATTTTTAATAAAAATGAATGATCATTATTATTTTTGTAATCAACAATAAAAGGCTTACCTTTTGTTAAGGTACCTGTCTTGTCAAAAATAATCTGATTAATTTTTGAAGCCATCTCTATTTTATCCCCGCCTTTAAATAAAACCCCTTTTTTTGCTGCTTTACCTGATGCGACAGTAATTACTGTTGGGGTGGCCAAACCTAATGCACAAGGACAAGCTATCACTAAAACGGCAATTGATAATTGAATTGCTAAACTCAGGAAATTCTCAGCATTACTACCAAGCGAACTGTGCAGTGTATGGCTTGAGTGAGTAATTAATTCGTGATTGCGACTTAATAAATCAGGCCATATGTTTCTTGCCCCCTTCCACCAAAAGAAGAAGGTTAAAGTAGCAAAAAAAAGTACAAAGTAAGTGAATTTACCTGCAATTTCATCTGCAATGCTTTGAATGCGAGGTTTTCTTGCATTTACAGACTCAATAAGATTTACAAGTTTTGCAAGAGAAGATTCTCCTCCGACCTTTTGTACTTTAAGCCTAAGAGTTGAATTAAGATTTAAAGACCCACTACATAGATTTTCGCCTTCTTTTACTTCTATAGGTTTGGATTCTCCAGTAATATGTGAAACATCAACATATGAATTACCTCGGGTAACAATGCAGTCAGCAGGTACTCTGTCTCCTGCTAAAACTTGAATCTCCTGATCAGGTCTTAAAGTGTTCACTCTTATTGACTTTATTTGATTGTCTTCTGTATAGATATTTGCCATTTCAGGTTGAAGATCTATTAATTCTCCAATTGATGAAGCAGTTTGATATCTTGCTCTTTCTTCTAAGTAACGCCCAATCAGTATGAAGCCTAACAGCATAACTGGCTCATTGAAAAAACAAGGAAAACCAGTGGCAGGAAAAATTAAGGATAGAAGACTTGTTGTATATGCGCTGATGACCCCAAGTGCTACTAAAGAATCCATATCGGGATGGTTGTTAATAAATGATTTAAAACCATTAATAATTATTCCTCTGCCAGGAAATAATAGAGCTGACGTTGCTAATGAAGCGTGAAAAAATATATTACCTAATATTGGAAAATTTATATAGCTTCCTTCTGCCAGATGACCTAATCCTGAAAAAAATAAAAGTAATAGGGCAAAAGTTAGTTTTTTCCATTGATTATTCCACTTCTTTTTTTTTTCTAATTCTGCTTTGTTTATTTTTTTTGAAAAATCATTAATGTAAATCTTTGATGGGAAACCATTCTCTTTTAGATTTTCGAGAACTGATTCTATTTCTATATGTTTCTGGGTAATTTCAAAATAAGCACTTTCAGTAAGCAAGTTAACAGAAACATTTTCAATACCATCAGAATTATTCAATATTTTTTCAACAGTACTAACACAACCTCCGCACTTCATTCCTGTAACGCTTAATTGAATGCTCTCCATATTTTTTATGATAGAAGCAAATTAATGCTTGACTTTATATCTAACTATAATAATAAATGTAATAGACTTTTTAAATAGTAATTTTTAAATTATTATATTAACTTTATTAGAATTTGAGCAGTGCCTAGTAATCAAAACAGAGACAATTTTATTGATAAAGCTTTTACTGTAATCGCTGAATCAATTGTAAAAATAATGCCTATCGCTGAGAAAGAAAAAAAGGCATATATTTATTACAGAGATGGCTTAGCTGCACAAAATAATGGGGATTATTCGGAAGCATTAGAGTATTACAAAGAGAGCTTACTGCTTGAAGAAAATAAAATTGATAGGGGTGAGACTTTAAAAAATATGGCAATTATATACATGAGTAACGGTGAAGAGGATTTGTCTATTGAAACTTATGAAAAAGCATTAGTAGAAAATCCCAAACAGCCATCTTGCTTGAAAAATATAGGTTTGATTTATGAAAAAAGGGGAAGATATGCTGAGCAAAATGGTGATCTAGATCAGAGAGATATTTGGTTTGATAAAGCTGCTGAAGTCTGGTCTAAAGCAGTGAGACTTTATCCAGGTGGTTATCTAGATATTGAGAATTGGTTGAAAAACTCAGGCAGAAGCTCAATTGATATGTACCTTTGATTTTTTTATTTTGATAAAGAATAATCAACTGCTTCTTTAATATTGGATATCTCTTTGATATTTATTAAATTTTGAAAATTATTATTTAGTTCCTCCTCTAGTTTAGGTACGACGATATTTTTGATCCCTAGTCTTACAGCTTCTTCTATCTTTGTCCGAAGGTTATTTGATTTTCTAACCTGACCACTCAAACCCAGTTCCCCAATAAATGAGCTACTCGCCAAAGGAGGAATATTTTTCAAACTTGATAAAATTGATATCGCTACACCTAAGTCAGATGATGGATCATTAATCTCAAATCCCCCACCAGTAGCTATATAACAATCAAATTCAGATAATTTTATCCCTACGTGTTTTTCGATAACAGCTAGAATCTGATGCAATCTATTTATGCTTATTCCAGTTGTAGTGCGTCTTGGGTTACTGTAAAAAGTTTTGTTTACCAGTGCTTGTATATCAACTGCTAATGGTCGAGTGCCTTCATTTGTAATCGTAGTTGTAACACCTGAAATATTTTCTTTATTTGTAAAAATTGAACTTGGGTTTTTTATCTCTCGTAAACCCTCATCAAGCATTTCAAAAATTCCAATCTCGAAGGTCGATCCAAATCGATTTTTTATACTTCTTAATAATCTATGTGAGGAAATATTATCTCCTTCAAAGTTTATTACTGTATCAACTAAATGCTCTAGAGTTTTAGGGCCAGCTAAAGCTCCATCTTTGGTTACATGACCAATTATTAGAAGAGCAATATTATTGTCTTTGGCAAGATTTTGCAATTCAGATGAACATTCTCTAACTTGAGAAACCGATCCTGGAGAACTTTGCATTTCATGATTATGGATGGCTTGAATACTATCAATAATTGCGAAACTTGGATTTACACGTTTGATCTCTTCAATAATTAGGGATAAATTGGTTTCTGCAAAAATTTTTAAATCAATACTTTTTTGATTTAATCTTTCCCATCTAATTTTTACTTGTTCTAAAGATTCTTCTGCAGTTATATATAAAACTTTCTCATTAAGAGATATTTTTCCTGCTGATTGAAGAACTATTGTGCTTTTACCTATACCTGGTTCTCCTCCTAGTAAAACAACAGATCCAGGTACTATTCCACCTCCAAGCACTCGATCAAATTCTCTAAAACCACTTGTGAATCTTGATATCTTTTTTGATGAAATCTCATTAAATTGAATAGATTTTTTACTATTTTTTAAATTTTTTGTTTCTTGGTATTTAGATCCCTTACTTTTTATTTCTTCAACAATGGAATTCCATGAGTTGCAATTTAGGCATCTACCAAAGTATTGAGAAGTTTCAGATCCGCAATTCTGACAAATAAAAGTAGATAATTTGCTAGACATTTAGTCTGTGAATGAAGTAATGGAACTAGAATGTTTGGGATTTTGCCCCTCTACAAGTTAGATTAGGTTAATAATAAATTCTCTTACTGATTAGCTAATAGAAACAAATGGCTCTATCTAGTCAAACTAAAGAAACTATACTTGTCGCAGATGACGAGGCAAGTATTAGAAGAATTTTGGAGACACGTCTCTCCATGATTGGCTACAAAGTTGTAACTGCAAGTGATGGCAAAGAAGCACTGAAGTTATTTAAAGATTATGAACCTGATTTAGTAGTGCTTGACGTTATGATGCCAAAGCTAGATGGTTATGGAGTTTGTCAAGAGTTAAGGAAAGATTCTGATGTTCCAATTGTTATGTTAACTGCCTTAGGAGATGTTGCAGATAGGATAACAGGTTTAGAATTAGGGGCTGATGATTACGTAGTAAAACCATTTAGCCCAAAGGAGTTAGAAGCTAGAATTAGGTGCGTTCTTAGAAGAATCGACAAAGAGCAAATTCCTGGAATGCCTAATTCAGGATTAATTTTGGTTACGGATATAAAAATTGATACAAATCGAAGACAAGTTTTTAAAAGTGATGAGAGAATTAGATTAACTGGTATGGAATTTAGTCTATTAGAGCTTTTGGTCAGTAGGTCAGGAGAGCCATTTAGTAGAGGAGAGATTTTGAAAGAAGTTTGGGGATATACCCCCGAGAGACATGTAGATACAAGAGTCGTGGATGTTCATATATCAAGATTAAGATCAAAACTGGAGGCTGATCCAGCAAATCCTGAATTAATTTTGACAGCAAGGGGTACAGGATATCTTTTCCAACGGATTGTCGATATTGCTCCTTTTGATGGTAAATAAATGGGGAAAGAAACAGCGCAAAAAATTAACAAGTCCAGAGCTATTAGAAGATTAGTTATTTGGTACAAAAGAAATTCTGCTGTGACTTCTATAGTTGATACTGCTGCAAGTTCTGCAGCAACGGCTAGTAATGTTGCGGGTAATATGGTTTCTGGTGCTGGATCAGTAGTAACCACAGCTAGTAATGTTGCAAGTAATGTTGCAGGTAATGTTGCAGGTAATGTAGTTTCAAGTGCTGAATCTGTTGTTAATACTGCTAGTAGTGTAGTTTCAAATGCTAGTACAATAGCTAAAAATACATTACAGCCATTAGTTTTTGATCCATTAAAAAGATTACAAAATAACGATAATGTTTTAGACAGGGTAGAGGAATCTCAATCTAAAAGAATTTGGATCGCAGTTGATGGGATGGGAGGAGATTATGCTCCTGGTCCCATTCTTGAGGGTTGCCTAGAAGCAATAAGTAGATTTCCAATAAATATAAAGTTTGTCGGCAACATTGAAAAAGTTAAAGATGCAGCAGAAAAAACTGGTTTAGCAGAATTATTAGAAAATGAAATAGATAATAATCGTCTCGAATTAATTGATAGTGGAGAGCCTATTGGGATGAATGAAGAAGCTACCGCAGTTAGAAAAAGGAAAAATGCAAGTATAAATGTTGCGATGGATTTAGTTAGAAATAATAAAGCTGAAGCTGTCTACTCAGCGGGTAATTCAGGTGCCATGATGGCTTCTGCCATATTTAGAATTGGGAGATTGAAAGGGATTGAGAGACCAGCAATAGGAGCATTGTTTCCAACAAGGGATCAAACTCGTCCGGTATTAGTTTTAGATGTCGGTGCAAATACTGATTGTAAGCCATCTTATCTGCATCAATTTGCTCTTCTAGGTAATGTTTATGCAAAGGATGTCCTACAAGTACGAAAACCAAGAATTGGTCTTTTAAATATCGGAGAAGAAGAATGTAAAGGTAATGATTTATCCCTAAAAACATTTGAATTATTATCCTCTGAAAAAAGTTTTGACTTTGGAGGTAATTGTGAAGGGCGAGATGTATTATCAGGTAGTTTCGACGTAGTAGTCTGTGATGGATTTACTGGGAATATATTATTGAAATTTCTTGAATCTGTGGGAGGTGTATTATTAGATATCTTGAGATCTGAGCTGCCACGTGGAAGGCGGGGGAAAGTTGGTTCAGCTTTTTTAAAAAGTAATCTTCTCAGAATTAAGAAAAGGTTAGATCATGCTGAACATGGAGGAGCTTTATTACTTGGTGTGAATGGTATTTGCGTTATTGGTCATGGAAGTAGCAAATCTTTATCAGTAGTTAGTGCTCTTCGCTTGGCTCACTCTGCAGTGAATCATGGTGTTATGGACAATTTAAATCAACTGCAAAAGCTTCAAGTTTTAAATTCATAAAACATATTGAGTCGAATTTATGTTTGACTAATATAAGTAACTTAAAGAACTCTTTTGGAAGGAACAAATTTTAATCAGATTGGAGTGTCATTCAAGGGAAGCGGAAGTTATGTACCTGATCAAATCCTAACTAATCAAAAAATTAGTCAAAAGGTTGATACAAGCAATGAATGGATAAAATCTAGAACTGGCATTTCTGAGAGAAGAATCTCCAGTTTAGAAGATAATGTTAATGAGATGGGTTATAAGGCTGCTCTAACTGCTATAGAAATGGCTAATTGGGATATTAAAACGATTGATTTGATTGTTTTAGCTACTTCTACTCCGCATGATTTATTTGGATCAGCGCCATCCATTCAAGCTAAATTAGGAGCAGCTAATGCTGTAGCTTTCGATTTAACTGCAGCTTGTAGTGGTTTTTTATTTGCCTTAATAACAGCTTCACAATTTTTAAAAGGGGGTAGTTTTAAAAGGGCTATTGTTATTGGAGCAGATCAATTATCAAGTTTTGTTGATTGGAACGATAGAAGAAGTTGTATTCTCTTTGGAGATGGTGCCGGTGCATTAGCAATTGAAGCCACAAATGAATTTGATAATTTTATAGGTTTTGATATGAGAACTGATGGGGGGAGGGGTTCTTTTCTTAACCTTCCATCAACAAATAATAAGGATTTAATAGTTGACGAAATTGACTTTTTAAGTGGTGGTTTTTCTCCAATTCAAATGAATGGTCAGGAAGTTTATAAATTTGCAGTTAAAGAAGTTCCGATAATTCTTGAAAAGTTGTTGAAAAAAATGAAATATGATTCTGATCACGTTGATTGGCTCTTGCTGCATCAAGCTAATCAAAGAATATTGGATTCTGTAGGAGAAAGGTTAAAAATTCCCAGAGAAAAAATTCTTAGCAATTTAGAAAAATATGGCAATACGTCAGCAGCAACTATTCCACTAATGATGGATGAGGCTGTAAGAGATTATAGAATTAAACAAAATGATATTATTGCTACAAGTGGTTTCGGTGCTGGGCTAAGTTGGGGTGCAGCCCTAATTAAATGGGGTTAAAAACAAAATAGGAACATTATGACAGTTGCATGGGTATTCCCTGGACAGGGTTCGCAAAAAATTGGAATGGCAAAACAAATTAAAAATTTGCCGAGCACAAAAGATAGGTTTAGTTATGCTTCTGAGATATTTGAGAGAAATTTATTTGAAATTTGCGAGTTAAATTCTGATCCAACAAATCCTCTTAGTGATTTGAATAATACAAGAAATACACAAATCTGTCTTTTTTTGGTTGAATCAATTTTATTAGATGCCTTGAAAGAAAATGGTTTTAAACCAACTTATGTTGCTGGGCATAGTCTGGGAGAAATAACTGCATTATATTGTGCGGATGTTTTTTCATTCGAAGACTGCGTATCACTAATAAAAGTAAGATCTCAATTGATGGTAAATGCTGGGCAAGGATCTATGGCAGCAGTAATTGGTTTTGATAGAAATGAACTTGAATTATTAGTCAAAAATAGTGAAGATGTTGTAATTGCTAATGATAATAGCTCTTCCCAAGTTGTCTTATCAGGATCTAACGAAGAGTTAGACAATTTATCGAAAAAAATTTCTTGTAAAAGATTTCTAAAATTAAATGTTTCAGGTGCATTCCATTCACCATTCATGGATGAGCCTGCAGTAAAATTTTCTGAGTATTTAAAACAGATTAAGTTTAAAAATCCTTCTTTCCCAGTAATAAGTAATTATGACCCTTCATTATGTGACGATCCAGATGAGCTTAAAATTAGATTGGAAAATCAAATGTGTAATGGCGTAAGGTGGCGAGAAACTATGGATTTAATGGCAAAAGATAATGATCTTCATTTTGTTGAAGTTGGCCCATCAAATGTGCTTAGCGGTTTAGCAAAAAGACATATGAAAGATTTAAAAATTTCTCAAGTTTCATCTTCTAATCAAATAACTTATTAAAAAAGTATGAAAAATGATGTTTTTCAGAAATTAACCTATCAATTGGTTAGCAAACTTTTTGTATTACCAATTTATAAATTTGTATTTAGAGGTCATTTAATAGGTATAGAAAATATTCCACAAAAAAATGCTTTTATAATGGTTTCTAATCATGGTTCTTTGCTTGACCCTCCTTTGTTAGGACATGCTCTTGGACGTAATATATCTTTTATGGCCAAGGCAGAGCTATTTAAAATACCTTTACTTGGGTTTATTATCAAGGCTTGTGGAGCTTATCCTGTAAAAAGAGGAATTGTTGATAAAAATACCATTAAAACAGCATGTAAAAAATTATCAAATGATAATTGTATTGGAATATTTATTGATGGTACTCGTCAAAAAAATGGTCGAGTGAATAGGCCCAAACAAGGAGCAGCATTATTAGCCTTTAAAAATCAAAAATTATTATTGCCTGTTGCAATAGTAAATTCTCATAGACTTATAAGATTTAAATTCTTTATTCCTTTGTTTTCAAAAATAGTTATTAAAGTGGGAAAACCTATTCTACCTCCACAGAGTTCATCAAGAGATGATCTGAATTCTGTAACAATGCACCTTCAAGATAATATTAATAATTTGATTGGATAAATATTTAGTTAATTGGAGAAATAGGGTAAAGAGGTAAAACTTTTCTCCAGGAATCTACATTTGAATTTAATAAATTTTTATTTGCTAAGTCTAATAGTTCTTTTAAATCTTCTTTATCATCATAATTAGCCTCAAAAGTAAGTTCTGTACTATCAAGTTCTTTGACAACTTTTGGTGAAACTGTTTCTCGAATGACTAGATCCATGGAGTTTTTTTCTTTATGAAAAATTTCATATTTACCTGCAATAAAACCCTTTCGTTTTAATTTTTTGTAAATCCAGAATGATTTTTTGTTTGTAAAGATATTATTTTTTGATGCAATTCTTTTTGCCATTATTTCAAATGAACTAAAACTGTTTAGAGGACAATTGATTTGTTGTGAGATAGTTCTTGCTAAAACTACAATAAGTCGTGAAGCATTAAAATTTGCTGGTCCTATGCTGACAGATAACTTATTTATTTTTTGTAAATTTTTTTTGGAAATGAATTTGTTAAGATCATTAATTAAGTTGTTGCAAAGGTCATTATCAAATTTTTTAATAAATAATTTATCAGATTCAAGGGTATTGTTTTTTCTATACCCAAAGCAAAAAGAATTGTCTGTGCTATGAATCACTAATGTAGGGTAATTTTCTTTTTGTTCGAGTTTATTTGTCATCTATTACCTTTACACAGGTAATTCCATGCCTGGATTACACTTAGACCATTTACCAAATTCATTTTCAAAACTTTCACAAGATTGAACATCCCAATCAGTTTTATAATCACCATTATTATCTTTAACTATATTGACATGAATGAATGGTTTTTTTGCTTTAAAATCAGGCATATCACAAATATGATCAACATCATGATTATTCTCAACATCATGATATGTGATACATCTATCAACCCATTTACAGTTGATGCAAATGCACATAATTAATAAATAAAATGAAAAGGAGCATTCACACAGATCATACACTAATAATTGATGAATTAGAAACAAGTATAAAATTTCATAATTTGGATTTAATATTAGGTTTTTTACCTAAAGGATCATATTTGGTTGGTGGTTACATAAGAGATATTATCTTGGGAAGAAAAACTGAAAAGGTAGATTTTGATATTGTGGTACCTTTAAATGCAATTGAAATTGGGAAAAAGATTGCAGATAATATTGGATCAAAATTTATTATTTTAGATGAAAAAAGAGAAGTAGTAAGAATTATTCTTAATCACATTTATATTGATATTGCCAATCAGGTTTCAACTACGATAGAAGAAGATTTGTTTTCTAGAGACTTTTCAATTAATTCAATTGCTTTTTTATTTGATAAGAAGTGTTTAGTTGATCCATTAAATGGTCTTAAAGATATAGAGATTTCTTTACTTAGAACTAATTGTGAAAAGAATTTACTGAATGATCCTTTACGAATATTAAGATGTTTTCGATTTGTTTCAGAATTAAATTTTAAAGTTGATCTTAATTTAATTACTTTCATTAAAAAAAATAAAGGGAAATTATATCTTGTTGCTAAAGAGAGAATTAATTATGAAATACAGAAAATAGTACATGGAGCAAATGCTATTGATGCAGTATTGTTGATAAAAAAATTAAATATATTTGGTACTGATAATTTATCTGAAGATTCTTTTTTTTTGGATTTAGAGAAAATTAATTATGCAGAACTTAATCAGGAAGAAAAAGAAAAATTTTTACCATCATTTTTTATTGCTCAAATTTTAGATGTTATATCTCTAGAAAAACTTAAATTTAGTAAAGCTGAAATCACAAAAACTAAGTTATTGAGAAAATGGCACTTTTTATTGAAGACAAAAAATATCGCTCGATTAACTGAATCAGATAGATTTGCGTTACATAAAGAATTAGAGATGTTTCTTCCAGCTTTTATTTTCTATTTACCTGAAAACTTAAGATTAGATTGGCTTCATAGATGGCGTGACAATGACGATAAATTATTTCATCCTTCAAACTTACTTAATGGTGACGAAATCAAAAAAAATTTGAAGATAAAGGATGGACCTATCTTAGGAGAGGTTTTACATTATCTTTCTAAGGAACTTGCATATAACAGATTAAATAATTTTGATGAAGCTATTTATAAAGCAAAGCGATGGATTGAACAAAATGCGCCAAAATGTGATTAAATACACATAGTTTAGTTTTGTTTAGAAGTTCAGACTTCAAAATCATCTTTAGAAAAATTTATGAGCATTCGCATTTACATTGGCAACTTACCACAAGGATTTAATCCAAAAGAATTTGATACTCTTTTAAAGTCCGTTTCTGATTCGATTAGATTTAAAGCAGTTTTAGATAAGGATACTAAGGAATGTAGAGGGTTTGGTTTTGCGACAACTAATAATGAAGATAATGCTAATTTATTAATTCAAAAGTTAAACGGTTTTGAATTTAATGGTTCTAAATTAAGAGTAGAGCTATCAGAAAAGAAGGATTCTGCTTCAAGCAAAAGAAATAGTGGAAAATTAAACAAAAATAAGAAGAGGAAAGACTTTAAAAAAATTGTTCATAGTGATGCTCCTAACTTGGAAGCTCCTGACCCAAGATGGGCTGGAGAATTATCTAAATTAAAAGATTTGTTGGCTAATCAGAAGACACCTGCTTAATTATTTAATTCGGGAAATCAAAAAAGATATTGGGATCTCAAGAGCTTTGACTGAATTTTTTACAAAAGCTCTATTATTAAATACATCATAGTCTAGTCTTTCAATGGAATCTAATATGCCTCTATAAAGACGCAAAGACGTCCATACTGGCCATCTTGCGTCTGAAGATAGCCATTTGATACCATCTTCAGACTTTTGGAACCATTCGCGAGCCCTAGTTAATTGAAAGTTCATCAGTGATTTCCACTGTTTATTTATTGTTCCTTGTAAAAGTTCTTCCTCAGAATAATTAAATTTTTCAATATCCGCTTGTGGGATATAAATTCTTCCTCTCTGTCTATCTTCTCCTACATCCCTCAAGATATTTGTTAATTGATTTGCAATTCCAAGAGCTATAGCTGCTTCGGAGGGGTCAGGCATAGCACTCCATGGGGCTGATGTGTAAGCGCTATCAATCCCCATCACATTTTGAGTCATTAAACCAACAGTCCCTGCAACTCTATAACAATAGAGTTTTAATTCATTAAAATCTTTGTATCTAAATTTATTCAGATCCATTCTCTGGCCATCTATCATGTCTAGGTAAGGTTGAATACTTTGTGGATATTTCTCGATCGTATCTAATAGAACTGAGTCTAATTCAGATTTAATGTTCCCTTTAAATATATTTTTAGTATTTTCTTCCCATTCATCTAGATTATCTGAAAGCTCATCTTGCGATTTAGTTGAGGCTTCTACGCTATCCATAATTTCATCTGTTCTTCTACACCATACATAGATAGCCCAAATAGCTTTTCTCTTTTTTTGAGGTAATAGAAGAGTTCCCAAGTAAAAGGTTTTAGCCCATTGTTGAGTTTCTTTTCGGCATATCTCGTATGCTTGGTCTAGTTGAGAAATTGAATTTTTCAAAAAGTTTTAGCTAAAATTAAGGGTTTGCAGACGTTATAAAGAGACATTTTGAGGGGTTTTGGTATACTCCTTATTTATTGATTCTGCGCATAACTTACCACTTAAAACAGCACCTTCCATAGATGCTAAATATTTTTGCATTGTATAATCACCAGCTAAGAAAAAGTTTTTTATGGGGGATTTTTGACTAGGTCTGAACTCTTGACATCCAGGAACCGCTTTATATACAGATCTTGGAGTTTTAACTACTTTATATTTTCGTAATTTTGTCTTATCTTCACCCATAAAATGTGTTGGGAATAATTTCTTCAACTCTTCCATAGTTGCATCAACGATGTCTTGATCACTTCTGTTAATCCAATCTTTTGCTGGTGCAAAAACTAATTCAAGCATTGATCTATTTGGATCTTCATATTCTTTACATGTAATACTCATATCTGCGTAAACACTGAGAAGTGGTGATCTACTAAATAGTAGATGGTCGATATCTGTTAATTTTTTGTCAAACCATAAATGGATATTAATAACTGGCACACCATTTAAACCATCTAATTTAGAAAATGAATCTAATCCTTTCCATTGTTTAGGGATCATTAATTTAAAGAGATCTACAGGCATTGCACTTACATAAGCATCAGCTGTTAGCTCTTTCTTTTCGTTTTTATCTAAAGAGGCAACAGTAAAACTTTTTACAGTGCTGTCCTCATTAAGGTTGATTTGCCTTAATGGACAATTCATGTGAACTTCTCCACCACGAGCGGTAATATAATCAACCATTGGCTGGCAAAGTCTTTCTGGAGGAGCTCCGTCAAGGAATGCCATTTTAGAACCATTTTTTTCTTGCAAAAATCTGTTTAATGCTGTTAATAAAACTGTAGACGATATTTCATCTGGCCCAATAAAATTAAGAGCTTTACTCATAGCTATAAAAACTTCATCATTAACTCTTTCCGGTATATTGTGCTCTTTTAGCCAATCTGTCCATGATTTTGTATCACATTTATCTAAGTACTTTTGGCCTCTTAACATTGCAGGCACTAAACCTAATCCAAATAGGATCTTTTCATTCCATGAGAGCATGTCATTATTGCTTAATATTGCTGAAACTCCATTAACTGGAGCAGGTATATCGGGAAAGTCGAATCTACTATAAGTTCCAGGTTCTGATGGCTGATTAAAAATCATTGAATGACTTTTCCATTGGAGTCTATCTTCAATATCTAATTCCTTAAAAAGTTGCAACATATTTGGGTAGGCTCCAAAAAATATATGCAACCCAGTTTCATACCAATCTCCATCTTCGTCTTTCCATGCTGCAACTTTCCCTCCTAAAACATCTCTGGCTTCGAGTACAATTGGAATGTGGCCATTATCGACTAAATATTTAGCACAAGATAAACCTGCTAAACCAGCACCAGCAATTACAACACGCATTATTAAATCAAAAAATAAATTAACACTTACTAATAAGCTACATTAAAGTTAGAACATAATAGTTTTTTTCGTTGGTTATTTCGTAAAATTATGGAAAAAATGCTTTTAAAATCCACTACTAGACATGTAAGGATTTTTACTGCCGAAGTGGTAGACAAAGAGTTAAAGTTTCATCCCAATAAACTAACTCTTGATTTAGATCCCGATAACGAATTTATTTGGAACGAAGATTCTCTAAGCAAAATAAATAAAAAATTCAATGAATTAATAAAAGAGAGGATAGGAAAGGATTTAGATGATTATGAACTTCGAAAAATTGGATCAGAAATTGAAGGTTTAATTAAATTTTTGCTTCAAAATGGTCAGCTAAGTTACAACCCTAATTGTAGAGTAATGAATTATTCAATGGGTTTACCAAAGACAAATGAAGTACTGTGAATAGAAGATCATCCTCAAGTGGAAGGCCAAGGAGAGGCTCAAATAGAAGTTATTATCCTCCAAATCCAAGGGATATGGATTCATATGGCCAAAGAAACAATAGTTTGCCTGCTTCTTCTGAACAGAAGATCAACTTTAGTACAGGAACCATTGCAGTACTTGCTGGAGTACTAATTTTAGGTGTTGGTATTGGGAGCGCTATCACAAGTACAACAGATGGCGGTCAGGGAAATATAGCAAGTCAACAACAATTAGATATGGCTGTTCCAGACCCTGAATTTTGCAGACAATGGGGAGCTAGTGCTTTTGTAATTGATGTTGAAATGTATACGACTCTAAATCCATCTACGAGTTTTGTAACCCAACCAGCTCTTCAGCCAGGTTGTGTGATTAGAAGAGAGAATTGGACAGTTTTACAAAAACAGGGTGCAATTAGTAATGAAGATGTAAGAGAATGTAAGCAAAGGATGAATACATTTGCTTACATTGGTTCTATAAGAGATAAACCAATAGTTAAATGCGTTTATCAGACTGATGTAAATGAAAATAAATTTATAATCAAAGGCGATGGACAAGCCGAAGATGGCGGTGTAGGTATTAACAAAGAAGCAATTCAGTTTTGATCAAAATTATATATATCTCAAAGGGCTTTCTAAACTAGCAAATTGTGGAAGAATGTTTTTCTTAAATACTTCTGATGCTCTTGACGTATATCTTGACGGATTAGTAATTAATTTAAGTTCTCTTTTAACCTCTAAATCAGCAACGAATGCTTTGTGGATTGTTCCAGCAGATAATTCTCTTTCAATAGAAACAACCGGCAAAAAAGAAGCTCCTAAACCTGATTGAACTGCATTCTTGATTGCTTCAAGAGAATTAAGTTCCATCTCAATTTTTAATCTTTGAATATCAAGCCCAGAACCTTGGAGAAGTTTGTCAACAACTTTTCTTGTTGTAGATTGTGAGTCTAATGTTACAAAATTTAACTTGTATAAGTCTTCTTTTAGAAGCTCTTTTTTGGTCGAAAGTGGATGTTTAGAGGGTAAAACTAATGCCAATTCATCAGTGGCATATGGAATTACTTGTAGCAGATTTTCCAAATCTCCTGGTAATTGTCCGCCAATAATGGCTAAGTCAATTTGTCCATTGGCGACACTCCAACCAGTTCTTCTAGTACTATGTACTTGAAGTTGAACAGATACATCAGGGTATTTTTGTCTGAATAGTCCTATCATTCTCGGCATTAAATAGGTACCTGTTGTTTGGCTTGCTCCGATGACAAGAGTTCCACCTTTTAAGCTATTTAAATCTTCAATAGCTTTGCAAGCTTCGTCGCATTGATTCAAAATTCGTTCACAATATTCAAGTAATAGTCTCCCTGCTTCAGTCAATAGAGCCTTCCTACCACCTCGGTCGAAAATTGTGATTTCAAGTTGTTTTTCTAAATTTTGTATTTGTAAACTCACGGCAGGTTGAGTTACATATAAGAGATCTGCAGCTTTTTTAAAACTTCCTTGAGCTGCGATAGCTTTTAGTATTCTTAATTGGTCGAGTGTAAATGGTAATTCTGGCATCTATTATGCCTACAATTTCTTATAATTCTAATGGTTCGGAGCATTCTTGTTAAGAACAAATATTATTTGAACAATTTAAATATATGGAGACTCATAAAACTTCTCTAATAATTTTACTTTTGATTTTGATTTTTGCGGTAATTCATAGTGGGGGAGCTGCTTTAAGAATTAAAGCAGAATCTATTATGGGTCCGAGATTATGGCGGTTATGTTTTGTTTTTTTAAGTTTGCCATCTGCAATTATCTTGATTAGTTATTTTTTGGCTCATAGATATGACGGAATCAGATTATGGAATATACAGGGTAATAATTTTGTTTTAATGGTCGTTTGGTTCTTAACTGCAATAAGTTTTTTATTTTTATATCCCGCTACTTACAATTTGCTAGAAATACCTTCGGTTTTAAAACCTAAAGTAAGAATCTATGGTACTGGGATAATGCGAATCACAAGACATCCACAAGCATTTGGGCAGATAATTTGGTGTTTTGCTCACACTTTATGGATTGGTACATCATTCACATTAATAACTTCTATTGGCTTAATTTTGCATCATCTTTTTGCAATTTGGCATGGCGATAAAAGATTAGCAAATAGATTTGGGGAAGAATTTGAAAATTTTAAAAAAAATACTTCCATAATCCCCTTCATGGCAATACTTGAGGGGAGGCAAGAATTTAAGATCAAGGAATTTTTTAGGTTATCTCAATTTGGTATATTAATTGCAATAGGCGTACTTTGGTGGTCTCATCAATATATAAATATTGCTGTTAAAACATTTAATTCATCATTTTTGTCTGAATTTTTCAATTGACAGTTTAAAATTAAAATAAAGTTCTCTAAAACATGCCACAAGCTTCAGAAATTGCCTGGTTAATTCCTGTTTTCCCACTTATTGGAGCAGTGCTTTCTGGATTAGGACTAATAAGCATAAACAAGAAAATTAATAATTCAAGAAAAATTGTTTCTGTAGGTCTGATTTCTTTCGTTGGGATTTCTGCGGTTATTAGTTATAAAGCTCTAATTGAGCAAGTTAATGGTTATCAATCAGTAGAAAAACTATTTGTATGGGCTAATGCTGGGGATTTCACAATTCCAATGGGATTTGTACTTGATCCTTTGGGGAGTGTAATGCTTGCGTTAGTAACTACAATAACTTTGCTGGTTATGATTTACTCACATGGTTATATGGCGCATGACAAAGGTTATGTCAGATTTTTTACATATTTAGCACTATTTAGTAGTTCAATGATGGGATTAATAGTTAGTCCGAATTTATTAGAAATTTATGTATTTTGGGAATTAGTTGGGATGTGTTCTTACTTATTGGTTGGTTTTTGGTATGACAGGGATGGCGCTGCACACGCTGCACAAAAAGCATTTGTTGTTAATAGAGTAGGAGATTTTGGATTATTGCTAGGAATTCTTGGTCTATTTTGGGCAACAAATAGTTTTGATTTTAATGAAATAGCTACTGGAATTTCTCAATCAATATCTGAAAATTCGATACCCACTTGGGCTGCTTTACTACTTTGTTTTTTAGTTTTTTTAGGGCCAATGGCAAAATCTGCTCAGTTTCCTCTTCATGTGTGGTTGCCTGATGCAATGGAAGGCCCGACACCAATTTCTGCACTTATCCATGCTGCAACAATGGTTGCAGCAGGAATATTTCTTGTAGCAAGACTTCAACCTTTGTATTCAATATTCCCCTCCATTCAGTTCATTATTGCTTTAGTTGGTACCATTACTTGTTTTTTAGGAGCCTCTATTGCTTTAACCCAAATGGATTTAAAAAAAGGTTTAGCATATAGCACAGTTTCTCAGCTTGGTTATATGATGCTCGCAATGGGTTGTGGAGCACCAATAGCAGGAATTTTTCATTTAGTGACTCATGCTTGCTTTAAAGCAATGCTATTTTTGGGATCTGGTTCAGTAATACATGCTATGGAAGAAGTAGTTGGACATCAGCCTGTATTAGCTCAAGATATGAGATTGATGGGCGGTTTAAGAAAAAAAATGCCATATACATCAACAACATTTTTAATAGGTTGTGTAGCAATTAGTGGAATTCCTCCATTAGCAGGTTTTTGGAGTAAAGATGAGATACTCGGAAATGCTTTTATATCTTTTCCAGCTTTTTGGTTCGTAGGACTTCTAACAGCTGGAATGACTGCTTTTTATATGTTTAGGCTTTATTTCTTGACATTTGAAGGAGATTTTAGAGGGGAGAATAAAGAATTGCAAAAAGAGCTTCTATTAGCCTCTAAAACAAACCTAGAAGAAGAAAATGAACAAGAACATGAAGCACATGGCTCTATTCATGAGTCACCCTGGTCTATGACATTTCCTTTGGTATTTCTTGCTGTACCGTCTGTGATTATCGGTTTTATGGGATTTCCATGGGATAGCAAAATTGCAAATTTACTAGATCCTGAAGAAGCAGAGACTGCTGCAAAAGCATTCGAATTAAAAGAATTTTTGCCTTTAGCAATTGCGTCAGTACTAATTGCATCAGCTGGAATCATTATTGCTTATCAGGCATATTTTGTGAGAAAAATTAATTTATCAGTTTTATTTGCTGAAAAGTTTCCTAGCATCAATAGATTTTTGTCTAATAAATGGTATCTAGATGATATTAATGAAAAACTTTTTGTTAAAGGTAGTAGAAAACTTGCTAAAGAAGTATTAGAGGTTGATTCTAAGGTTGTTGATGGCGTAGTAAATCTTACAGGACTTGTAACTTTAGGTAGTGGCGAAGGTTTAAAATATTTTGAGACTGGCAGGGCTCAATTTTATGCTCTTATTGTTTTTGGAGGTGTAATTCTACTAGTTGCTATATTTGGTTTTCAATCTCCTCAAGTATCTTAATTACAATTGTGTGTCTTCACTGTCCATTGGGGTGAAAAAATACAGAAAATTTCTAGACTTTATTTAAGATAAATTTCTTGTTAAATTGAGTACTTATTTTTATACACATTTTGCGACACAAATGTTGGGAACTTTGGGAGCTGGATTATCTAACTTTCCTTGGTTATCTGCTTCAATTTTATTCCCAATTGGTAGTGCATTTGTGATACCTTTTTTCCCAGATAAAGGGGATGGCAAAGAGGTGAGATGGTTTGCATTGTCTATTGCATTAATAACTTTTTTAATAACTGTAGGTTCATATATAAATGGCTTTGATATTAGTAATGAAAATGTTCAACTGAAAGAAACTATTAGTTGGCTCCCTGATTTAGGGCTTACTTGGTCTGTTGGCGCTGATGGCATGTCTATGCCGTTAATATTATTGACTAGTTTTATAACTGCTCTAGCCGTTCTTGCTGCATGGCCAGTCAAGTTCAAATCTAAGTTATTTTTCTTTTTGATATTGGTTATGGATGGTGGGCAAATCGCTGTATTTGCCGTACAAGATATGCTTTTATTTTTTCTAACTTGGGAACTTGAGTTAATTCCCGTTTATTTATTACTGGCTATATGGGGTGGCAAAAATCGACAATATGCAGCAACAAAGTTCATTATTTATACAGCTGGCAGTTCTATTTTCATTCTTCTGGCAGCGTTAGCAATGGGTTTCTATGGTACAGAAATTCCTAACTTTGAGTTTTCTCACCTGGCAGCTCAAGATTTTAGTCAAAAATTCCAAATATTTTGTTATGTAGGGCTGTTAATTGCATTTGGTGTCAAACTACCAATAGTACCTCTTCATACTTGGCTTCCAGATGCTCATGGAGAGGCTACAGCTCCTGTTCATATGCTTCTAGCAGGAATTTTATTAAAGATGGGAGGATATGCTCTTTTAAGATTTAATGCACAATTATTACCCGTTGCTCATGCTCAATTTGCCCCATTATTAATAGTTCTTGGGGTAGTCAATATAATTTATGCTGCATTAACTTCTTTTGCTCAAAGAAATCTTAAAAGAAAAATTGCATACAGTTCGATAAGTCATATGGGTTTTGTTCTTATTGGTATAGGTAGTTTTAGTAGCCTGGGAACAAGCGGAGCTATGCTGCAAATGGTTAGTCATGGATTAATAGGTGCAAGTTTATTTTTTCTTGTTGGTGCCACCTATGACAGAACAAAGACTCTTAAACTTGATGAAATGAGTGGTGTAGGACAAAAAATGAGAATTATGTTTGCTCTATGGACTGCTTGCTCTCTGGCTTCCCTGGCTTTGCCGGGTATGAGTGGATTTGTTTCCGAATTGATGGTATTTACAGGATTTGTTACTGATGAAGTGTATACACTTCCGTTTAGGGTAGTGATGGCCTCTTTAGCTGCTATCGGTGTAATACTTACTCCTATTTATCTACTTTCAATGTTACGAGAAATTTTCTTTGGCAAAGAAAATCCTAAATTAATCGAAGAACGAAAACTTATAGATGCAGAGCCAAGGGAAGTTTATATTATTGCTTGTTTACTTTTACCGATTATTGGAATAGGTTTGTACCCAAGATTAGTTACTGAAAGTTACATTGCATCTATCAATAATTTGGTCGATAGAGATTTAACTGCAGTTAAAGGTGCTGTGAAAACAAATATTTTTTCAGGAACTAAAACAAATGACATCCTAAAAGCTCCAACAATATAATTTTTAAATTAATGCAATATTGTTTGGCATTAAATAAATTAAAAGATATCTTGTGAGTAGATTTTATCTTTCTCAAAATATCTTATTTCAATCCTATTGATAGGCAACAATTAGGCCCTAGATTGTTGATTAAGTTTCTTCAAGACGCCGCAGGGAAAGGTGAGCTTGATCCATGGGATATTGATGTAATAAGTGTAATTGATAGTTTTTTAGAGCAATACTCACATACTTTTAATCAATCTTCAAATAGTCAAATCTCATATCATAAGGATTTAGCTGAGACCAGCGAAGCATTTTTTGCGGCTTCCGTATTAGTTAATCTTAAGGCTCAGGTTTTGGAATCTGATGTTTTCAAAGAAAATTCTACCGATTTTGAAGATGAATTTGATTTGGACGATCAAGATTGGATTGATAAAGAATTTGATATTCCAAAATATCCTGAAAAATATCTAAGGAGAAGATCAATTGCACAACCAATTCTTAAACGCACAACTACATTGGGTGAACTTGTAAGCCAGTTAGAGTCCATAGCAGAAGTTATAGAAACCCAAGATCTTCTGCTCATGAAGAGAAAAAGAAATAAAAAATATTCTGATAAGGCTTTAATTTCTCAAGTAAAGTCATTAGCGCATCGCGAGAAACTTCCAGAAACTACTAAAGCATTAGGGAAATTTATTGAAGGATGGGAAAAAGCATTACAATGGACAGATTTTGAATATTTAGTCAAGAAATGGCAAACGGTAGAAAAAAATGATTTAGATAAAGATCGTTTGGGAGTTTTTTGGGCTTTGTTATTTTTATCATCTGAAAACAAAATTGAAATTAAACAAATTAATTACTTATATGGCCCAATACAAATTAAAAGAATAATACCTGATGGTGGTTTAGCTCAATTACCTATAGAAAATCTTGAGGTAAGTAATGCCTCTTCCTCGGCTGCTTAGAGGCTTCATAGTAATAACGTATAATTTTAAAAAAAGGTTTTGAATTTATGAAGGCAATGATACTTGCGGCAGGTAAAGGTACACGTGTTCAGCCTATTACGCATGTTATTCCGAAACCGATGATTCCGATTTTGCAAAAACCTGTTATGGAGTTTCTCTTGGAACTTTTAAGAGAACATAATTTTAAGGAAATAATGGTAAATGTTTCTCATCTGGCTGAAGAAATTGAAAATTATTTTCGGGATGGGCAAAGATTTGGAGTAGAAATTGCTTATAGTTTTGAGGGAAGAATTGAAGATGGAGAATTAATAGGTGATGCTTTGGGATCTGCAGGAGGATTAAAAAAAATTCAGGATTTTCAAAATTTCTTTGATGAAACTTTTGTTGTTTTATGTGGTGATGCTTTAGTTGATTTAGATTTAACCCAAGCTGTTAAAAAACACAAGCAGAAAGGAGCTATTGCGAGCTTAATAACAAAGAAGGTAATTAAAGATCAAGTATCCAGTTACGGTGTCGTAGTTTCTGATGAAAATGGCCGAATAAAGGCTTTTCAGGAAAAACCAACAGTTGATCAAGCTTTAAGTGACTCTATAAATACAGGAATTTATCTTTTCGAACCCGAAATTTTTAATTACATACCTTCAGCAGAGAAATTTGATATTGGAGCTGATCTTTTTCCTAAACTTGTTGAAATGGATTTACCATTTTTTGCATTACCAATGGACTTTGAATGGGTAGATATTGGAAAAGTTCCTGATTATTGGAGTGCTATTAGAAATGTATTGCAAGGCAAGGTAAGACAAGTGCAAATACCAGGTAAGGAAATAAAACCAGGAGTTTTTACCGGTTTAAATGTAGCGGCTAACTGGGAAAAGGTTAATATTACCGGGCCGGTTTATATAGGAGGCATGACTAGGATCGAGGATGGAGCAACTATTATTGGACCTTCCATGATTGGACCAAGTTGTTGCATTTGCGAGGGCGCAACTATAGATAACTCAATAATTTTTGATTATTCAAAAATTGGTAAAGGTGTAAGACTTATGGATAAGTTAGTGTTTGGTAAATATTGTGTTGGGAAAAATGGAGATCATTTTGATTTGCAAGATGCATCTTTAGATTGGTTAATAGCAGATTCAAGAAGATCTGATTTGACTGAGCCATCGCCTCATCAGAAAGCTATGGCAGAATTATTAGGTACTGATTTGATTAATATTCCAGACTAAGATTAGCTTTTTCAATAATCTCAGGAATTAAATGCTCTGCTTTTACGGCCATTAGATGAACACCATTTGCGATATTAATAAAATCATGAGCTTGTTCGGATGCAATTTGAATACCTTCTTGTAATGGGTCTTTGGCATCTTTAAGACGATTTAAGATATTTTCAGGGATGTTTGCTCCTGGAACGTATTTGTTTATAAAAAGAGCGTTTTTGTAAGACTTTAATAGGAATACACCTGCAATTACTGGAATTTCAAGAGGCTTGCTAATTTTTTCACAAAACTCTATCAAATTTTTTTTTTCCATAACCATTTGAGTTTGTATAAATCCAGCTCCAGCCTCTTTTTTCTTTCTCAATCTATTTTCTAAACTTCTTTTATTTCTGCAATTTGTATCAGCTGCAGCACCTGCAAAAATAAATGTTTTTTTATCGGAAAGTTCTCCTAGAGTAGGATCAATTCCTTTATTGAAAGCCTGAATTTGCTGAAGCAATCTAACTGACTCAAACTCATGTACGGCCTTGGCATCTTGTTGATCTCCAGCTTTTACTGAATCACCGGTAATGCATAAGATGTTTTTAATTCCCAAAGCATTTGCCCCCAGAATGTCTGATTGTAAAGCAATTTTATTACGATCTCTGCAAGAAATTTGCATTACTGGTTCTATCCCATTTTCCAGTAATAGTTTGGACATTGCCAAGCTGCACATTCTCATTACAGCTCTGCTTCCATCGGTAATGTTAACAGCATGTACCTTATCTTTCAAAAGTTGTGCTATCTTAAGAGATCTTATGGGGCTTCCACCTCTTGGCGGCATTAACTCTGCTGTAATTACCTTAGATCTTTTTTCTAAAGTCTGCTGAAGTTTTGATTTCAATTGCTTTTGTTTCCTAGTTGGTTAACAAGTGTACTGAGATTGCTAAACTTAATTAATATAAAAAAGGAACTGTTTAAATGCAAATGGTTGATGAAGAAGTAAACAACATTGATATGATGGGTCTCTCAGCAAGGGAGATGGAAATCATTGATCTCGTAGCTGATGGGCTTACAAATCAAGAAATTGCGGTAAAACTAACTATTAGTAAAAGAACTGTTGATAATCATGTAAGTAATATGTTTACAAAAACTGGTTCAAAAAACAGAGTAGCACTTTTGAATTGGGCTATGGACAACGGAAAGATTTGTAGAGATGGTTTTAATTGTTGTACACTCCCAGACTCTGATCAAGATTAGTATTACCCTTTACTTGTTTTGTATTTCTAGCCAAATTCATTAGACAATAATTTGTAGAACCTAATTCAAAGAGTTCAGCATATGCAATACATGCATCCTTGTCTGAATCAACAAATCTCAATATTCCTTCTTTGTCGTAAAGACCATACATCTGAAGAAAATAAAAAAATACTTTGCTTAAATATAAAGAAAATATAAAGCAAGAGTGGTTACTCTGACTAGTTACTTTTTAAAGTTGTAAATATTCTTCTTACCACTCTGAAAAAGGGTTGTTAGCAAGACTGAAATTGGAGTAATGGGTCAGACCTGTAATTTCTTTTGAAATAAAAGATGGAAGAATTAAATCTTCCTCTTCATTAGAAAGTTCAATTTCTGCAATTTCAAGTGGATAATTATTTCCTTTAAAGCAATCTATAATCCAAGATTTTTTTTCAATTTCTAAAAAGTATCTATCTTTTTTAATTGTATTTGCAAGATTTGACATTATTGTTTCAGCATCGCTTCGTGGAATTGAGTATTCAAATTCAAAGTTGGTAAAGCCTTTGATATGTTTTTTAAGTGTAATTTTAGAGTTTTTGCCTATAAGCCTTACCCTAATAATCCAACCATCTAAACTTTTGGATAAATATCCTTGTTCAATATAAAGTTTTTTATTTATGAATTCTTTCCAATTATGATTCTTTATAAGAAATCTTCTTTCTATCTCTAAAGCCATTTAATTTTTGAAATTTTTTTGAGATAAATCACCTTTCCAATCTAGTTTTTTTATTAGGGTACTATAGTAACTTGTGCTTTTTTTAAACTTTATTATTTTGCATGGTGATTGCCCTTTTTTGATCTCACAATAATAATTTTCTTTAATGGTCGTACATTTTGAACCGTCTCCCCATAATTTAATTTCCCCTTTACCTTGTTTTACAGGTTTGATGATTACCTTACTTGTATTAGGTATAACTATTGGTCTACTAGCCAAACTCATCGGGCATATAGGGTTAATAATCATTGCATCTATACTTGGGTGCACTATTGGCCCCCCTGCAGCCATTGAGTAGGCTGTTGAACCAGTAGATGTAGATATGATTAATCCATCACCTTTGTATTCATTAACCTTCTCGTTATCTATTTCAATTTCTATTTGGTTGGTTGGAGAAATGTCTTCTTCAACAGATTTAAAATAAAAATCATTTAAAGCATCGTAGCTTTTTATAATCTTTTTCTCAGAACTTGTCCGATTAATAAAAACATTACAATTTAATCTATTACGAAAGTCAATTTTATATTCTTCGTTTTCAAGGATTTCAATAAAAGATTTGTCAAACAAAAAATCTTTTTCTTGTGTAAGGAAGCCCAGATTACCACCAATATTAATGCTCAACAAAGGGATATCATAATCAGCTAAAGCATTTGCACATTTTAGAAAGGTTCCATCTCCGCCAAGAACTATGCCAATATTTGGTTTTAATTTGAGATTATAAAGATGTTTTGCAATTTCATCTCTATGAAAATCACTTTGAATTCTTTTTGATTTTATATTTTTAGCTTTGAGGACTTCTTCACAGAATTTAGAAGCCTCTTGAGCTATAGAACTATCTGAACGATATATAATAAGCACTAATGAAAGTTTCATTTAGTGGTTTTACCATTTTAATAAATTAAAACTTTCCATATCTACGGTCACCCTATTCCTATAAAGAGATAATAAGATAGCTAATCCAACTGCTGCTTCTGCTGCAGCAACAGTGATCACAAAAATTGTAAAAACTTGTCCTTGAATTAAATTATTATCCACATAGGAAGAAAAAGCCATTAAGTTTATATTTACTGCATTGAGCATTAACTCAATGCTCATTAGAACTCTTACTGCATTTCTGCTATTTAATAATCCCCAAATCCCAATACAGAATAGTGCCGAAGATACTATTAAAAATGCTTGAATAGGAATTGATTCTAAATTCATCATAAGAAAAGTGAAACGTTAATTTTTATTTGTAAGTAATGGTTCTGATGATTTTTCAATTAACTCTTGATCAACAGGTAATCCAGTGGAAATATCCTTGCTCATTACATCTCTTCTAGCTAAAACAATAGCTCCAATCATTGCCATTAAAAGTAAAACTGATGCTACTTCAAATGGGAGTAGATAATCACTAAATAGATGTTCACCAATTCTGATAGTTGATTCTTCTCCTATAGAGTTTTGAGGACTTGAAAGGCTCCATGCGTTAGTCAAGTCAACTCTTATTAAAAGGCTTAGAAGGGTTAAACATATTGATGTTGATATGATTCTTCTCGATTTAATATCACTAATGGGCTTTAAATCTTCTTTTTTATTGACTAGCATTATTGCAAAGATTATTAATACATTAACTGCTCCTACATAAACTAAAACTTGTGCTGCAGCTACAAAACTTGCATTCAAAAGAAGATACAATCCCGCAACACTCATGAAAACTCCTCCTAGAAGAAAGGCTGAATAAACAATACTTTCTAGCAATACAACACCTACTGCTCCAATAAGGATAACTAAAGATAAAACTGAAAAACAAATAATTTGAGTTGTTATTGCAATGGACATAAATTAATGGAAATTAATTGTTTGGATTAGAAACTATATCTTTATTTTCATTGGATTCGGGTCTCATCCAATCATAGACTTCTTCAGGTAATTTACCAACTCTAGTATCTGAAGCTGGAATTTCATGAGGGTCCATGACACCTTTAGGAAGATAGGCAAGTTCTCTTAAAGGTTTAACTGAAGGATCTGTTGTAACATTTGTGGGTAGTCTACCAAGTGCAATATTATCAAAATTTAGATTGTGTCTGTCAAAAGTAGCTAATTCATATTCTTCGGTCATTGATAAACAATTAGTTGGACAATATTCAACACAATTTCCGCAAAATATACAAACTCCAAAGTCAATAGAATAATTTCTAAGTTCCTTTTTTTTGGTTTCTTTATTCATTACCCAATCAACTACTGGTAAATTGATGGGACATACTCTCACGCAAACTTCACAAGCAATACATTTGTCGAATTCATAATGTATCCTTCCTCTATATCTTTCAGAAGGTATTAATTTTTCATATGGATATTGAACAGTAACAGGTCTTCTTCGAAGATGATCAAAAGTTACTGATAAGCCATTATATAAATATTTCCCTGCATTATATGCTTCTTTGATATAGCTATTTATTTGATGAAGGAAATTTTTCATTTTGAAGAATTTACTTAGTAGTTTTATTTTAGTGGATTAATTTTAAATTTAAGTATTTTTACTTAAGTTAACCACCAAAGAATTGAGGAAATGCAAGTTTTAATCCTGCAGTTATCAAAAGATTAGCAAGAGAAATTGGAAGAAGAAACTTCCATCCTAGATCTAATAGTTGATCTATCCTTACTCTAGGAGTTGTCCAACGCAATAATATTGCAATGAAAACCAAAAGATATGCTTTCAATACAGTCATAACAATTCCTATTGATGCGGTGAAAACTTGTATGAAGGGTGCATTTATTGGCAAATTTAGAAACTTAGCTATTAATTCAACTGGGATAGGAAAACCCCATCCCCCTAAGTAAAGTATTGATACCAATAAAGCTGAAAGGATTAAATTAATGTAACTACCAAGATAGAACAATGCGAATTTCATCCCTGCATATTCAGTTTGATATCCTGCAACTAATTCTTCTTCAGCTTCGGGTAAGTCAAATGGAAGTCTCTCACATTCTGCAAGAGCACAAATCCAAAAGACTATAAAACCAACTGGTTGTCTCCATATATTCCAACTTAGGATTCCAGCACCACTTTGTTGGTTGACAATGTCAACAGTACTTAGAGAATTAGTCATTAGTACGATAGCCAGTACAGATAAAGCTAAAGGAATTTCATAACTTATTGATTGAGCCGCTGCTCTTAAACCTCCTAATAAAGAGTACTTATTATTTGATGCGTATCCGCTCATAAGAAGGCCAATTGGTTGAATACTGCTTAAAGCGATCCAAAGGAAAATTCCAATACCAACGTTACTTATTAAAAGGTTTTGTCCAAAAGGAACAATTAGCCAGGACAGAATCACTGGGACAAGAACTAATATAGGTCCTGCAGTGAAGAGAATTCCATCCGCTTTGGCAGGAATAATATCTTCTTTGACAAGTAACTTAAGACCATCTGCAATTGGTTGGAGGACTCCAAGAGCTCCAGCATATTCGGGACCTATTCTTTGTTGAGCAGCAGCAGATATTTTTCTTTCAAGCCAAACTGTTACTAAAACGCCAACAACTGCCGCTACCAAAACTAAAAGCATAGGTAAAGGGAGCCAGATTATATGAGCTATTTCACTGGAAAGGCCAAAACCTTTTAAGAATTCATTAAAACTATATTCGAGATCTAATCCGTATTCCAAAATTTTTATGTTATTTACTTAATAGATTAACTCTTCATAAACAATATGTGTGTTTTTTATGAAAAGCTGCAAATATTATTCTCTATTTTCTAAGCCGATCCAATCTCTTGGTGCTGAGCCTGTATAGATTTGTGATGGTCTGAAAATTCTATTTGCTCCAAGTTGCTCTCTCCAATGAGCTAACCAACCAGCCACTCTAGATATTGCGAAAATTGGAGTAAATAAATCACGAGGAATACCAAGTTTTCTATAAACAAGACCAGAATAAAAATCCACGTTAGGGAATATACCCTTAGGTCCAAGTCTTGGTATTGCCTCTGCCTCAAGTGATTTAGCAACTTCATACATTTCATCTGCTCCAAATCTAATAAAAAGTTCTTCTGCCAGTTTTTGAAGAATTATTGCTCTTGGATCTTTGACTTTATATTCTCTGTGGCCGAAGCCCATTATTTTACTTTTATTTTTTATTGCATTATCTAAAAAAGACCCAGCATTTTTTGGGTTTTTAATCTCTTCTAACATTGCAATCACATCCTCATTTGCTCCTCCATGCAGTGGGCCCGCCAGGGTTCCTACTGCAGAAGCGATGACAGCATATGGATCTGTAAGAGTACTTGCAGTTACTCTAGCGCTAAATGTACTTGCGTTTAAGCTATGTTCGGCATGTAGAATTAAACATCTATCAAAAACTTTTGCAGCTATAGGATCTTGTTCTTTTTCAGTCAGCATGTAAAGAAAATTTGATGAGTAAGTTAAATCATCTCTAGGTTGAATTGGGTCTTGTCCTTTTCTAATAAGTTGAAATGCAGCAATCATTGTGGGTATTTTTGCTATTAGTCTTATGACTGCGTTGTAGATGTAATTAGGATCATCTATTGCCCTACGCGAATAGAAGAGTCCCAAAGAAGCCGCACTAGACTGAAGAGCATCCATAGGATGACCTGTCGCAGGGAAACATTTCATCATATCTCTGACTCTAAAACTTAACCTTCGATGCATCTGAACTTCTTGTTCAAAATCTCTAAGTTGAATAGCCGTGGGTAATTCACCCCAAATCAATAGGTAAGCAGTTTCTAAAAAACTGCTTTTTTTGGATAGTTCCTCAATTGAGTAACCCCTGTACAATAATTTACCTTTGCTGCCATCAATATCACAGATAGATGAATTAGTAACTGGAACACCTTCTAATCCTGGTTTTAAAATTAGTTTTTTACTATCCAATTGCTTAATTAAATATCGAATACTTATAGATTAAAGATAGTCAAATAATTTTTAATTAACCATAAGATATGAACTTCACAAAAAATTAAAATGATTCTGTTTGAAGCTTGTTTGAATAAATTTAATTTAAAGAATTTTTAATATTTTTTCTGTATAAAGAATTGGATATTTTTCAGGAATATTTTGTCTTATGATTTCTAGCGATTCTTCGTTTGATATCTTTAGAATATTTTTAATTAGAAAATTAAGGTCCTGCAAATTAGAAAAATATTCAATTTTATTAGAATTACCATTTTTGATATCAACTTTTGAATAAAGAAAAGTAGATTTATCTTTATTACTTTTTAGGTTTAAAAATTTTTTTGATATTTTCTCTAGCTTTTTACCATCAATTAAATGATTACTTATAATTTGTAAACCTGGTGATTCTATTGAATAGATATTTTCATAAGTTAAATGTTTTATAACATCGTCTTTTTCTTCAAGAATATCTTTTGAATATATCGAATAAATATCTTCATTTTGTTTCAAAGTATATTTGTTGAAATCTTTTAGCTTTTTCAAAACACTTAAATCAAATTGATCTTCATTATTTTTTTCAAATGTAATAAGCCAATCTTTATTTGAATTGATAATTAAAATGTTTTGATTATCATTTTGATTAAACTCTTCAAAAAAATTTAGTTCAAAATCATTTATTAAAGGTTTTAGATATTTTTCAAAATTTTTTGTATCACTAAAAATTGAAATTTCAGGATTATCTTCATTAGTATTCTCTTTATTTATTAACTCATCGTAAGTAAGAATATCAATATTTTTTTTATTATTTAGTAAATATGATTTTAAAATTAAATGTTTATTTTTAAAGTCAAATGTTGTAGCTATAATATCCTCTTTATTCTCAGTAAAAATTTCCTTATCAAAAAATATACTTTCCCAAAATTTATTTGTGAATAATATATTTTTTTCGTTTTTTAGGCTAAAAAGCTCTTTTTCATATTTAAATTTTTTTTCTTTAAAATCATTGCTTGAGTTAATACTATTTTTGATTAATTTTTTATCTGATGAAGCAATTATATAATTATCCTCGGTTTGGTACATAAAGTTAAGGAAATTTATTTTGTTTTCTCTTTTAATTGAAATTATCTCATCAATCTGATCAATTTTATTAGGTAAATTTAATAAATCTTCTATTGTTTTTTCTGGCTTAATTTTAAAAACAATCAAAATATCATCCTTAAGCTTATTATTATTTTCAAAAGTTGAAATTATTAGTTCATTATTATAGATATCTTCTAATTTATTTTTGCCTAGATCTATACCTAAGTAATCTAATATAGAATCTTTTATTAAAATAAAGTTATCTAAATTTTCTGGATTTTTATCTTTTTCATTATTATTGACAATATTAAAACTATTTAAATTTGAAATAAATAATAATTTGTTGTTTTCAGGTATATATTTTAAGATATTTAGTTGCTCAATATTTGTATTTTGCTCCTCATTTTTATTATTAGAAACTTTTTTAAAACCAAAAAAAAGTAATAAAGATAATAATAGTATTATTGCTATTACCCTCAGTTTCATTATCAATGTTTATTTTTATTTTTAACAATAAACTTCTTACTGCAACTTAATTTATTAAATTGTAAATAACACATGATTTATCTTATTAATTGGGAAGTTATCCAAAATCTATAAATGCTTCTAGTCTCAATGATTGGTTTAATTCTGAGAAAGAAGATCCAGTCCTGATTGATGTAAGAGAACAGTCAGAGCTTGAACTAGCTCGTTTCTCAAAAGAATTTTTACATATACCAATTAGTAAAGTCACATCTGAATACGTTAAAGAAATATTTGCTGGTTTATTAGACAGAGAAATTGTAGTTACCTGTCATGCGGGAATAAGAAGTTATAATTTTTCGCAATGGTGTTTAGATAATAATATTGTGAGCGAAATATGGAATTTGGAGGAGGGTATTGATGGATGGAGTAGATACATTGACCCATCAATTCCAAGGTATTGATTAAATATCTAATAAAGATGCAACAGTATTAACATCTTTGTCGCCTCTACCAGAGCAATTGATAACTATATGAGTATCTTTTTCAAGAGTAGGGCATAATTTATCTAACCAAGCAAAGGCATGGGAAGTCTCAAGTGCTGGTATAATTCCTTCAAGTTCACTAACAAGTTTCAAAGCATCTAAAGCTTCTTGATCTGTGACTGATCCATATTCTGCTCTACCTATATCTTTTAAATGGCTATGTTCAGGCCCTACTCCAGGATAATCTAAACCCGCACTTATTGAGTGAGCTTCTTGTACTTGACCATTATCATCTTGTAAGAGAAGACTCATTGATCCATGCAAAATTCCAACTGACCCTTTAGTGATTGTTGCAGCATGTTTGTCAGTATCAACTCCGCTTCCTGCGGCTTCAACTCCAATAAGTCGTACAGAAGTTTCTTTAACGAAAGGATGGAAAAGACCCATTGCATTTGATCCCCCACCTACACAAGCAAGTAAAATATCGGGTAAAGATCCAAACGATTCCAGACATTGTTTTTTAGTTTCTTCTCCTATAACTGCATGAAAATCTCGCACAATCTTTGGGAAAGGGTGTGGCCCTGCAACAGATCCTAAAATGTAGTGCGTGGTTTCGACATTAGAAACCCAATCTCTAATTGCTTCACTAGTAGCATCCTTAAGTGTTGCAGTTCCTGAATTTACAACTTTAACTTCAGCTCCTAGAAGTTTCATTCTGAAGACGTTAAGAGATTGTCTTTTTATGTCTTCAGCACCCATATAAATAATACATTTCAAGCCAAATCTCGCACAAACGGTAGCCGTAGCAACTCCATGCTGACCTGCTCCGGTTTCTGCAATTATTCTTTTTTTGCCCATCCTTATTGCTAATAAAGCTTGTCCAAGGGCATTATTAATTTTGTGAGCACCAGTATGATTTAAATCTTCTCTTTTAAGCCATATTTTTGGAGTTGCTTGTTTAGTTTTGTAATGTTCAGTAAGTCTTTTGGCTTCATAAAGTGGTGTTTCTCTGCCTACATAAGTCTTAAGAAGATGGTTTAATTCTTTTACAAAAAGTTTATCTTTCCATGCATTAGACGCAGCTGTTTCAAGCTCAAAAAGAGCAGGCATTAGCGTTTCAGGAACATATTGACCACCATATTTTCCAA
>QCCJ01000002.1 GCA_003281285.1 Prochlorococcus sp. AG-347-K22
CGGACTTCAAACAGGTACTAATGGGGTTTCAGATATTACTCTCTTTAATCCTGAACAACATCCCTGCAAATTTGCTGCAGAAGTAAAAAATCTTCAATCTGAAAATTTTATTGAAGCTAAAGAATCCAAAAGATGGGATCGTTTTTCCCAGTTTGGAGTTATTGCTGCGAAGCAAGCCTTTAATGATTCTGGACTTGAAATCACAGAAGAAAATGCATCAAGAATTGGAGTGATTATTGGTTCTGGTGTTGGAGGTTTACTAACTATGGAAAGTCAAGCTCAAATATTAAGTCATAAAGGGCCTAAAAGAGTAAGTCCATTTACAGTCCCAATGATGATTCCAAACATGGCCACTGGATTGGCTGCAATCGCTTTGGGTGCAAAAGGACCAAGTTCCTCTGTTTCCACCGCTTGCGCTGCCGGTTCAAATGCAATTGGTGATTCTTTTAGATTACTTCAACTTGGAAAGGCAGATGCAATGATCTGTGGGGGAGCAGAAGCAAGTATTACGCCTCTCGGAGTAGCTGGTTTTGCCAGTGCCAAAGCTCTTTCTTCCAGAAATGAAAGCCCTCAAACTGCTAGCAGACCTTTTGATGCAGAAAGAGATGGATTTGTTATTGGAGAGGGATCTGGAATTCTTGTTTTAGAAACTTTAGAAAACGCACAAAAAAGGAATGCGAGAATTTATGCAGAAATAGTTGGTTATGGAACAACATGTGATGCTCATCATATAACTGCTCCATCTCCGGGCGGGATTGGAGGCGCCGCAGCTATCAAATTAGCAATTGAAGACGCTTGTCTTAGCTTTGAAAGAGTTGATTACATAAATGCTCATGGAACAAGTACCTCAGCTAATGATAAAAATGAAACTTCTGCAATTAAATCTATTTTTAAAGACAGATCTTACCTCATTCCTGTAAGCTCTACTAAGTCGATGACAGGTCATCTCCTAGGAGGCTCAGGAGGTATAGAAGCTGTGGCTTGTATACTTTCTTTGACACATAATTTTATCCCTCCTACAATTAACTACGTCAATCGAGATCCTGAATGTGATCTTGATTATGTACCAAATAATGCAAGAGAAGCTCAAGTAAGAGTTGCTCTTTCTAATTCTTTCGGCTTTGGTGGTCACAATGTTTGCCTTGCTTTCAGCAAAATGAATTGAAGACAACCAATTCTGTATTTCCAACTTAACTTATTTTAAAACAATGGTCGCTGCATCTGTTTCATTAGAATCACTTTGTGTAAATAGTATAAGAATGCTTGCTGTAGATGCAGTAAATAAATCTAATAGTGGACATCCTGGATTGCCAATGGGATGTGCTCCTATGGGTTATGCATTATGGCAAAACATACTAAACCACAACCCTAATAACCCAAAATGGTTCAATAGAGACCGTTTTGTATTATCAGCTGGTCATGGCTGTATGCTGCTATATTCCTTGCTTCATTTGACAGGATATAAATCAGTTTCCATAGAAGATATTAAAGAATTTAGGCAATGGGGATCAAAAACTCCTGGACATCCAGAAACATTCGAAACTGAAGGTGTTGAAGTTACAGCTGGGCCTCTTGGAGCAGGAATTTCAAATGCAGTTGGTTTAGCAATAGCTGAAACACACTTAGCAGCTAAATTTAATAAGCCTGATTGCAATATCGTTGATCACTATACTTACGTAATAATGGGTGATGGCTGTAATCAAGAAGGTATTGCATCAGAGGCCTGCTCATTAGCTGGTCATCTTAAGCTTGGAAAATTAATTGCACTCTATGACGATAATCAAATTACAATTGATGGGCGAACCGACGTTTCTTTTACCGAAGATGTCTTAAAAAGATACGAAGCTTATGGATGGCATGTGCAACATGTTGAAGATGGGAATCATGATGTTAAAGGAATCACTGAAGCTATCGAAAAAGCAAAATTAATTACAGACAAGCCTTCAATTATAAAAATTTCTACAACCATAGGTTTTGGTTCTCCTAATAAATCAGATACTGCTGGAATTCATGGAGCAGCTGTTGGAGAAGAAGAAGCCGCATTAACTAGAGAGTTTCTAAATTGGGGATATCCTCCATTTGAAATACCCGATGAAGTATATGCGCATTTTAGAAAATCAATAAACAAAGGTGAAATTTTGGAGAAAGAATGGAATTATAAATTTGAAGAATATCAAAAAACATATCCCTCTGAAGGAGCCGAATTAAAAAGAATGTTAGAGGGTCAATTACCTGAGAATTGGGACTCAGATCTCCCCTCTTATTCGCCTGATGATAAAGGGTTAGCCACCAGAAAGCATTCACAAATATGTTTGGGTGCTCTAGGCCCTAACCTACCTGAATTAATTGGCGGATCAGCAGATTTGACTCACTCTAATTACACAGATATAAAAGGAGAAACTGGATCATTCCAGCCACATAGTCCTGAAAAAAGATACTTACATTTTGGTGTACGAGAGCATGCAATGGCAGCTGTACTTAATGGTATTGCTTATCACAATAGTGGTCTTATCCCTTATGGTGGAACCTTTCTTGTTTTCGCTGATTATATGAGGGGCTCAATGAGGCTTTCAGCACTTAGCGAATTAGGAGTAATCTATGTCTTAACTCACGATTCAATTGGTGTAGGAGAAGATGGCCCAACACATCAACCTATTGAAACTATCCCTTCTCTTCGCGCCATGCCTAATATGCTAGTTTTCAGACCTGGAGATGGTAATGAGACGAGTGGAGCTTATAAGCTTGCTATTCAAAATCGAAAAAGACCTTCTGCCCTTTGTTTAAGTAGACAAGGCATGCCAAATCAAGAAAATACTTCGATCGACAAAGTTGCTCTAGGAGGATATGTAATTTCCGATTGTGAAGGAACACCAGACTTAATATTTATTGGTACTGGAAGCGAACTGAATCTTTGCATTGAAGCAAGTAAGGAAATTTCAAGATTAGGTAAGAAAATTAGAGTTGTTTCTATGCCTTGTGTAGAACTTTTTGAAGAGCAAGATGAATCTTATAAAGAAAGTGTTTTACCTAGTAGTGTGAAAAAGAGAGTTGTAGTAGAAGCTGCCCATTCATTTGGTTGGCATAAATATACAGGTTTTGATGGAATTTGTATTACTATGGACAGATTTGGTGCATCAGCACCAGGTGGAGAATGTATGAAAAATTTTGGATTTACGGTCGAAAACGTTGTTAATAAGACGAAGGAAATTCTATAACTACTAATTGATAACTACACTGAAGAGTTGCATTCTTCAAGTTTATCTTTTAACTGATCGAGAGATTCATCAGAAATCTTTGAATTCATTGGACAATGTTTAGGTCCACACATTGAACAAAACTCTGCCTTTTTAAAGATTTCTTCAGGCAGTGTCTCATCATGGTACTGCTTTGCTCTTTCCGGATCTAATGAAAGTTCGAATTGTTTATTCCAATCAAAGTTATACCTTGCATGACTAAGTTCATCATCGCGATCACGAGCTCCAGCTCTATGTCTTGCTATATCAGCAGCGTGCGCAGCTATTTTATAAGCAATTAGGCCTTCTCTTACATCTTCTGCATTTGGTAGACCTAGATGTTCTTTTGGAGTTACATAACATAACATAGAAGTTCCATACCACCCTGCCATCGCCGCCCCAATAGCACTTGATATATGATCATAACCAGGGGATATATCTGTCACTAATGGACCAAGCACATAAAATGGGGCTTCTGAACATTCTTCCATTTGCTTTCTCACATTAAACTCAATTTGGTCCATAGGTACATGACCAGGACCTTCAACCATTACTTGAACATTATGTTCCCATGCTCTTCGAGTAAGCTCGCCTAAGGTCTTCAATTCAGCTAGCTGGGCATCATCAGAAGCATCATGCAAACATCCAGGCCTTAATGAGTCTCCTAGAGAAAAAGTACAATCATATTTCTTAAAAATCTCACAAATGTCATCAAACCTCGTATAGAGAGGGTTTTGTTTAAAATGATGTAACATCCATTGGGCTAAAATACCTCCTCCCCTACTAACAATTCCAGTAATTCTTCCTTTGACTTTCGGCAAATGCTCTATTAATAGCCCAGCATGTATAGTTTGATAATCTACTCCCTGCTGACAATGTTTTTCAATAATATGAAGAAAATCGTCTTCAGTTAATCTATCTATTGAACCATGGACACTCTCTAATGCTTGATACACAGGAACTGTTCCAATGGGAACAGGAGACTCATGAATTATTGCTTGCCGAACTTCATCTAAATTTACTCCTCCTGTAGAAAGATCCATAACCGTATCAGCCCCATATTTAACTGCCAGTTTTAGCTTCTCTACTTCTTCATTGATATCGCTTGCATTAGGGGAAGCACCAATATTGGCATTAACTTTGCATCTTGAAGCAATGCCTATAGACATTGGCTCAAGATTCAAATGATTAATATTAGCTGGAATAATTAATCTTCCTCTTGCCACTTCTTCCATTATTAAAGAAGAAGGAAGATTCTCTTTTTTAGCAACAAAATCCATTTCTTCAGTGATATATCCGTTTCTCGCAAAATTCATTTGAGTTACATTGTCTTTCCCAAGGCGAGGCTTAATCCACGAACTTCTCATAATTTACAAATTTTTTAAAAGTGTTATTACTAAAGTTTGATCAAATCTTCACTTCCCTGCATCAAGGTTAATGATTCAGGTTCAAAGGGTATGATCTCAGCTAAGTTAAAATTCTTAGCACCCCTAGTATTAATATTATTAATAGCTCTTTTCTAAAAAATAGTCATCTCATATTGAGTAAAAATAAATAAAATGATTTTATTTTGCTTTTTTATAAGACTTTATCTTTTTTAAAATATTTTTCCTATCCAATTGTCTGCTTATACCCCTCTCCAAAATAATTACAACCCCCGTTACGCCAATAGGTAAATAAAAAACCTTCCTTGAATAATCCCTAAATATCAATCCAACAGCAGATATGAGAATCATGAAAGGAGCTACAAAAGATAAAATAAATCTTTTATTAATATTCATTTACCAATTGTATTAATTTTTTCATTATTTAATTTTACTATGGATTCTGTTATCACTTTAATTCCAATAGCAATAGCTCTTTCATCTGGATCAAATTTAGAACTATGAAGCGGAGCACATCCATTTGAACTCGAAACGCCAAGCCTAAACATAGCTCCTGGAATATCTTTTAAAAATTCCGCGAAATCCTCAGCTCCTAATGATGGTTTTTGTAATTCGATAACATTTTCTTGACCCAAAACCTTAATTCCCGAATCTCTAAGGACTCTATTTATTTCAGAATTATTATTAACTGCCGGAGTGATTTCTCTAAATATTACTTTTGCTTCAGCTCCGCAACTATTAGCTAACGAACTGATATTTTCATTGAGCCAATTACCAATATTTTTAAATAGTTTACGATTGGTGCATCTAACCGTACCAATTAAATTAACCTTTTCTGCAAGAACATTGAATGCATTGCCACCATTTATTTTCCCAAAAGTTATTACTACAGGATCTAGAGGATCTAACTTCCGTGTTATTGATTCTTGAATTCCCGATATCACTTTAGAGGCCGCCCAAATAGCATCAATCCCTTCATAAGGTCGAGCACCATGCCCTGATTTTCCTTTAATCTCTACCTTAAGTTCTCCTGCAGCTGCAGTTAAACTCCCCTCTTTAATGCCAATAGTCCCTACGGATAAATCTGGGTAGACATGGACTCCCAAAATATGGGTCATACCATTAATTGCACCATCCTTAATCATCCATCTAGCTCCGCTCGCAATTTCTTCAGCGGGCTGAAAAATTATCCGAGTCCCAAAATTTAGTTTTAAATCCTTAATAATTTTTGCCACCCCCAATCCAATCGATATATGCAAATCGTGACCACAGGCATGCATAACACCATCTACTTTTGAAGAAAAACTTAATTTGGTTTCCTCAAATATTGGCAAAGCGTCCATATCTACTCTTAAACCTATAATGCCCTTATCTAAGGGCCCAAAATCAGCTACAACTCCAGTCCTACCAATAGATTCTCTAACTTTCCAACCAATATTTTTTAAAAAACCACTTATCAAAATCGCCGTTTGATTTTCAAGTCCGCTTAATTCCGGATGTGCATGGATATGTCTTCTTAAATTAATTAATTCATCATTAAACGAATCAATTTTTTTATAAAATTGATCTCTATTCATCACTTATTTTAAATCGATAAAGTTCATTAAATTTCTAATTGGTTGGGGAGGCCATCTTCTTATTTTTTTCAACCATTCTTCATCACTATATCTAGGATCTAATTCAGTTACCGCTATCCAATTACTCTCCGCTTTCCCAGATTCGCCCTTGGACCAATTCAAAGCTGTTAAAGCTGCCCTAGCATCAGCAAAAGTTGGATAACGTCTAATTAATTTTTTTAATTCTTTTTCAGATTCATCAATGTTCCCCAACTGAAAATCTGCTAACGCCATACTCGATCTAGCCATCGCAAATCCTGGATTATATAAAGCAGCTTTTGAAAATAAATCTCTAGCTTTTTCCCAATGTGACGTAGATCCTTCTACATTAGCCAAATTATATAAGGCAGAGAAATTTTTACTATCTTGAGAAATAACGAACATATAATCTTTTTTCGCTTGCGACCATAGACCCAATGCTTCCTCTGCTATCCCCCTGTTAATGTAGGGATCTATTTCAGTAGGATTCAGACTTATTGCCTTATTTTGGTCATCTATTGATCCCTCTAGATCTCCTATAACAAGTCTTACATTTCCTCTATTGCTTAAACCGGCAGCATCATCGGGATAAGAATCGAGATATTGATTCCATTCTTGTAAAGCGACATTAAATTTTCCGCTTGAACTTAAATCTAGTGCATTTTTAAACAAATCCTCCCTCAAAGATAATGAATAGCATGGTGCAATATAAAAAATATTCAAAAAAACAAAAATTATTAAAAAACAAACCTTAACTTTTTTAAAAGTTATCATTTTTTGATTCAATGTACTTTTTCCCCATAGCAGTGAGCAATCTTCCTCGAGGAGTTCTTGTAAGAAAACCAATTTTGATTAAATATGGCTCAACTACAAATTCTAACATTGAAGAATCATCACCTAAGCCAGCTGCAATTGAATCAAGGCCAGTTGGAATATTATTGTTTTGGTTAAGAAAAGATAAATAGTGTCTATCTAAAGAATCCAATCCTTTTTCGTCTATTTGGTAAGAATTTAAAGCTTTTTTTATTAAATTCACTGAGATCGTATTAGTTTTATTAACAACCTGAGCATAATCTCTAACTCGTCTTAATAATCTTAAAGCAATTCTTGGAGTCCCTCGAGATATCTTTGCTAAATCATAAGATGCTTCATCATCTAAATTGAGATTTATTAATCGGGAGAAATTAAAAATTATTTGTTTTAATTCATCATATGTGTAAAATTCAATTTTCTGAGATATACCGAATCTATCTCTTAAAGGTGCACTTATTGAGGCTAATTTAGTTGTCGCGCCAATAAGAGTAAACCTAGGAAGATTTATTGTTCTGCAACGGGCGCCTCTATTAGCACCCATAGTTAAGTCGAGTCTAAAATCTTCCATTGCAGAATATAACAACTCTTCAGTTAACTTATTTAAGCGATGGATCTCATCGATAAATAAAACTTCACCATCTTTTAATCCAAGAAGTAAACCAACGATATCTCGAGGTCTTTCAATTGCTGGCGCAGTCGCTATCCTACATTTTGTATTCAATTCATGGGCTATCAAAAAAGCAAGAGTAGTCTTACCTAAACCAGGCTGTCCGTATAAAAGAGTATGCTCCATCGGTTCTTTTCTAAAAATTGAAGCATCTATAGCTATTCTTAAAGAAGATTTAAGTTGTTCTTGGCCAATAAATTCGTTTAAAGTAAGAGGCCTCGCTAAGTTCAGATTTTTATTTCTCTTTTCTTCTGGAATTATTTTTGAATCAACTAGCCTAAGCTCTTTTTTACGAAGAGAAAAGTCATTATCGCCTATATTGGAAGAAATTATTGCCATAATGAAAGGTTAATTGCAATTGTTCTGAGTAGAAAGACTTTTTATAACGAAAATGGCAAAAAATTCAAACAAAGTTAAAAAGAATAATAATAAAAAAAATAATTTTAAACTTTTAGCTGAGAATAGATATGCAAAATATCAATATGCAATAATTGAAACAATCGAAGCTGGAATTGAGCTTTTAGGGACTGAAGTAAAGTCCATTAGAAACGGAAAAGCAAACTTAAGAGATGGGTACTGTTCATTTAGAGATGGTGAGATCTTATTATTAAATGTTCACATTTCACCACATAAAAATGTAGGGTCTTTCTTTAACCACGATCCATTAAGAAATAGAAAGTTGCTTCTACATAAAAAAGAAATAATCAAAATGAAATCCAATACTGAAAAAAAAGGAATGACTTTAGTTCCATTATCTCTTTATTTAAAAGGCTCATGGATAAAATTAACTATTGGAGTCGGCAAAGGGAAAAAATTACATGACAAACGCCAAGATGAAAAACAAAAAAGTATAAAAAAAGAAATCAACTATGCACTAAAAAGGTAAAATTATTATCCAGAATAATTGCAACTATGAATCTAAACTTACTGAACTTGGAGGTGGGGAAGGATCTGGATCTGCAATTAACATATGCTGCAAGACTGTTTCAGGCCTCTCACTATCTCTCCAGCGAATTTTGTATGCAGGCATTTTTGTACCTCTGCTTGTAGTTTGCTCTACTGGCTCAATAACCCATCCTCGTCTTGAACGGCCCTGAGGATTTCTTTTTACTACTGCATCCGCGTGTTTGAAACGGAAACCAACACGTTCACCACTCATTTAAAAATTTCGTATTGGATTAATTTATCTATTTTACTTCATTCAAGGGTAAATTTTCACTTTTTTTGGAAGTTATTTCTGGTTTTAACAATGGGAAAGGGATTACATCTCTAATTGATGCGCTATCAGTAATTAACATAATTAGCCTATCAATGCCAATGCCTAATCCTCCAGTAGGCGGCATGCCAATCTCTAAAGCATTCAAGAAATCTTCATCTATGCAGTGAGCCTCAAGATCTCCTTCATCTCTAAGAGATTGCTGTAATTGCATTCTTTCTCTTTGATCTACAGGATCTATCAACTCACTAAACGCATTTGCTAGCTCACGACCAACAATGAATAATTCAAATCTCTGAACCATTTCTTTATTGTCAAGATGAGGCCTAGCTAAAGGAGAAATTTCAACAGGATAATCGGTAACAAAAGTGGGCTCAATAAGTTTTGATTCTACTTTTTGCTCGAAGACCTCATTTAAAAGTCTTCCTATAGTATTAACTTTATTAGAGAAATCAACATTTATACTTTGAACGGCTTGTTTTGCTGCTTGAAAGTCTCCACTGAAAGAATCGAAATCAATGCCTGTATATTTTTTGACAATATCTTTCATGGATATTCTTGTCCAAGGTTTAGAAAAATCAATTTCTCTATTTTGATAATTTATAGTTAAAGAACCACAAGCATCAGTTACGATATCTTTTATCAATTCTTCTGTTAAATTCATCATATCGACATAGTCAGAAAAAGCTTGATAAATTTCAACTGAGGTAAATTCTGGATTATGCCTTGTACTTATCCCCTCATTACGGAAAATTCTTCCCAATTCATATACTTTCTCAAATCCTCCAACAACCATTCTTTTTAAATGTAATTCTGTAGCTATTCTTAGATATAGCGGAATATCTAATGTATTGTGATGAGTTATAAATGGCCTTGCTTCAGCACCACCAGCTTCAGATTGCAGAATAGGAGTCTCTATCTCTAAAAAATTTCTATTATCTAACCATTTTCTTATAAAACTTATACATTTTGCTCTTGTTTTAAATACATTTTTAGAGTGAGGATTCACTATTAAATCTAGATAACGTTGTCTATATCTTTTTTCAATATCAGTCAATCCATGCCATTTATCTGGCAAAGGTTGTAAAGATTTGGATAACATTTCCCATTTTTCTACTTTAATAGAAAGCTCACCTTTATTTGTTTTTTTAATAGTTCCGTATACGCCTATCCAATCACCAATATCTACTATTTCCTTGATATCTTCAAAAGAAAGTAATTTTTGTTTTTCTAAATTTGAGTTAATAATCTTTTTATCTAGATAAAGCTGAATCTGACCATCTTGATCGCTTATTGTGAAAAAGGCAATTTTACCCATTACCCTTTTTGCCATAACCCTTCCAGCAATAGAAACACTGAAGTCTTCCTCTTGACCATTTTCTAAATAATCAAATTTCTGAATAAGAAATTTTGTAGTATTTGAAACCCTGAAACTCTGTGCGTAAGAAGCAAATCCTTTACTAACGAGTGAATTAGCTTTTTGTAAGCGTGCTTCTTTTATTTCAGACAAAATTTATTTTAATATATATGTTTTATTTAATAAAATTATCAGACTATGGCTCAACTTGCCAAAGATGTTGCTGTTTCACCAACTCTCTGAGAAGCATAACCAATTCCTCTAACAGTTAAAATTAATTCTGGATTTCTTGGATCTGGTTCTAATTTACCTCTTAATCTAGCTACGTATACATCTACAACTCTTAAATCTGCGGCTCTACGAGGAGGATACCCCCATAGCTGTTCTAAAATTTCCGCTCTTGGAACAACCTTTCCAGGCTCATCAAACAATAATTCTAAGAGGCTAAATTCAGTATAAGTTAGGCTAATTCTATCTCCTGCCCTAGAAACTTGTCTGCGATTAGTATCAACAACTAAACTTCCAAATTTCATAACTCCTTTGCCTGAAGGAACTTCTTTAGTTTCCGTAACCGATACAGTTGGACCCATTCTTCTCAAAATGGTAGCTATTCTTGCCTCTAACTCTTTTGGGCTAAATGGTTTAGATAAGTAATCATCAGCCCCTAAATCCAAACCTGCAACTCTCTCTGAAATAGCCTCTAAAGCTGTTAAGAATATTATTGGAACTACTGATTCAGCTCTAATTCTTCTACAAACAGCAAATCCATCCATTTTTGGAAGCATAACATCAAGAACTATCAAATCTGGGGAATCCCTGTGAAAAGACTCAAGAGCTTCTTCGCCGTTAGTGGCTGAATAAACTTGATATCCTGCTAGTTGAAGCCTCGTAACTAATACCTTCAAAACTGCTGGTTCATCATCAACAACTAAAATTCTTGCTTTTGACATAGTTAAATAAGATTTCTCGATATTTCAAAGCAAAGAACTATTGCATTGAATATATATTCTAACAATTAAAAATATAACATTACGAACCCTCAAAGAGATATTCCTAAGGTTTATAAAAGTTTTAAATGATTTTTAAAAAATATATTTAAATTTTTTCAAACACTTTTGCCTCTTGGCAAAATTTATTACTGTATTTTTCTTCTTGAAAATTTAAACATTCTTAAAAGTTGAGAGCAAATAAAGGGTGCAAAAAACCCAGTCAAAAAAACTTCCGCTAAAATATTTTTAATACTTGGAATCAACAATAAAGGATTACTATCTGAAAAATTTCTAAACAAAATTTGTAAAAAATAAAGAGTTCCACATAAAAAACTTCCAAAAGAACATATTAAACCATACCTGAAATGTCCCAACAAAATATCACTATGTAATTTAATTCTCCCAAACAAAAACCCACAAACAATTAAGCCCGGAACTTGAGTAAAACTTTCATTAAAAGTTAGAGAATCTAAGATTAGACCTAAAAACAAACCAAATATTAATCCATTGATTGATCCATTGATCATTGACCAAGGCAATAGCCAAAATAATGGCCAATATGGCTGAACACCTAAAAATCCAAGCCAATTAGGGTTCCACAAAAAAATAATTGGGATAAAAATAAAACTTATTATGGGTAAATTGTTTGTCAAAAATTTATTCATTTAATATTTACTTTTAAAATTTGCACCCAATCAATTACATGAGGTTTTGCTAAAAGTAAAATTTTTGCCGTTTTTTTTGATTTCAATGTCTCATCTATAGATTGGACAATACCAATAGGGATATTTGGAGGTAATAACGTACTAGCAGGAGATGATGATACAAAATCTCCGACTTTAATATCAGCATCTTTTGAATAAAGTATTAGGCTAGGATAATCATCTCCTAAACCGACGAGTAATCCATTTATTTGAATTCTATCCACCCAAACGCCTAACTTACTTTCTGCAGAAGTTACTAAAGTTACCGATGAAGTGAATAAAGAAGTATTTTTTACTCTGCCTAATAATCCACCTGGACCAATCACTACATTACCAATTTCTACTCCATCCTTTGAACCTTTATTTAAAATTATTTGTCTCCACCAACTACCTGTTTTTCTCGAAATGACTGCAGCTGAAATATGTTCATCATTAGATAATTCTTGAAGAGATAAGATTTGTCGCAATCTAATATTATCTTTTTTAAGAAGATTTAACTTTATTAAATATTCTTGTTCAATACTCTCAAGAACAATTTCTTTTTGAAATTGACCAGGCCAAAAAGGTTTTGAAATAAAATAATAAAAATCTTTATAAAAAGCTCCTTTTGATAGTCTTACAAAAGCCAAAAATAAAAAAATTGCAAAAAAAAGCCAATTTTTCTTTTTATGCCACCAACGATTAGTAGAAATTCGTCGGATACCTAACATAACATTAGTCTCTTATGGCATTCCTTATAAAGTCTGGAGTGTCAACAACTCTTTTGAGCTTTTTAAAATCATCCAATACCTCTCCACAACCATTCACTACGCAAAGCAATGGGTTTTCTGCTATGTGAGTAAAAATTCCTGTTTCATCGCTCAATAAATCATTAATGCCTCTCACTAAAGCTCCACCACCTGCAAGCATAATCCCCCTATCAACTATATCTGCAGCAAGTTCAGGAGGGGTTCGCTCTAAAGTTCTTTTTACAGCTTCGACTATTTTGCTAAGTGTTTCAGCCATGGCTTCTCTGATTTCTCCTGATGACAAAGTGACTGACCTAGGTAGACCAGATAAAAGATGTAAACCTCTAACCTCTAAAGTAGTTTTATCAAAATCATCATCTGGAAATGCAGATCCAATTTTAATCTTTATATCTTCTGCAGTTCTCTCTCCAACAACTAAATTATGAACTTTTTTAAGGTATAGAGCAATTGACTCATTTATTTCATCGCCTGCTATTCGAACAGATTCACTCAAAACAGTTCCACCTAAACTTAACACTGCAACCTCAGTAGTACCTCCACCAATATCAACAATCATTGTTCCAATTGGATCGGTTACTGGTAATGATGCTCCTATTGCTGCTGCGACAGGTTCATCAATTAAATGAACTTCTCTAGCTCCGGCTAATCCAGCTTCTCTTACTGCTCTTCGCTCAACACTAGTAACTCCACTTGGAATACCAATCACTATTCTTGGGGCTAATATCCCCTTGCCTTCATTACATTTTTGAATAAATGTTTTTATCATTTGTTCTGCAGCATCAAAATCTGCGATAACCCCATCTCTTAGTGGTCTTACGGCTCTTATATTACCAGGGGTCCTTCCAAGCATTAACTTTGCTTCTTTACCAACAGCTAATGGAATTCCTTCTTCTAAATCCATAGCTACCACAGAAGGCTCTTGTAAAACAACGCCTTTTCCTGATACGTGTATGAGAGTATTGGCCGTTCCCAAATCTATGCCAATATCTCGAGAAAATTTAAATCTGTTAAAAATCACAATAAGAATTTCTTTTTATAAATAATATATCTATTTTTTGATAAGCTCTCGGAATTCTATCGTTTAGTTATGAATAGCACGTAAAACTTTGAGCAGAATCAGGAAATATGAGTAGTATAAAAAAAAAAAATTATGGAAATTAACACTATTAACCTTGTTGGCCGAGCAGGACGAGAACCAGATGTCAGATATTTTGAATCAGGCAGTATCGTGGCGAATTTCACAATTGCAGTTAACAGAAGAAGCAGAGATGAAGAACCAGATTGGTTTAATCTAGAAATATGGGGCAAGCAAGCACAAATAGCTGCAGATTATGTAAAAAAAGGATCATTAATTGGAATTACAGGAAGTTTTAAAATTGATAGTTGGAAAGATAAAAATACTGGAGAAGATAGATATAAACCAGTTGTTAGAGTAGATAGATTAAACTTACTAGGCTCACGAAAAGAGTCTGATAATAATCAATATTCCAACAGCAATAACTCAAGTGAAATTCCTTTCTAAACTCTATTTTTTTTTAAAAATCTAATAAGTATTTTTATAAAAAAATATAAAAAAATTAAAATTAAAATTGGCTTTACAACATACTTTATTTGATCTAAATAAGTTTCAATGATTAAATAGTTTTCACCAAATAAATATCCTGAATAAGTGAGAAGTGCTACCCATATCAAGCTCCCGAATGTAGTCCAAAGCAAAAATTTTCTTAGTGGCATAAGTTCTATGCCAGCGGGAACTGAAATTAAAGTTCTTATACCTGGTACTAATCGGCCCCAAAAAACTAAAGAAACTCCATATTTATCAAACCACCTTTTACTTTTATTTAGATCATTAGAAGAAATTCCTAAATATTTTCCCTTTTTATCTAAAAAATTTGAAAGCTTTTTTTCATTTACTAATCTACCTAAATAATACCAAGGCAATGATCCTAAAATAGTTCCAAGTAATCCCCAAAAAACTAAAATATAGAAGTTTAATTTTTGTTGATAAACAAAAAAACCACCTAATGGCATTATTATTTCCGAAGGGATTGGGGGGATTATATTTTCTAAAAACATAGCCAAACAAATAGCAAGATATGCAATTGTTGAATTTTTTTCAACAGCCAGACTAATGTAATCAGGAATTGAAGTAAGAAAATTTACAAAAATTAAACTCAATCTTAGTATCTATAAAGTTCTGGTTTATAAGGTCCATCAATAGAAACATTAATATAATCAGCCTGTTCTTTAGTTAATTTTGTTAATTTTGCACCAATTTTATCTAAATGTAATCTAGCTACCATTTCATCTAGATGTTTTGGTAAAACATAAACCTCTTTCGCATATTGCTCTGACTTATTGAAAAGTTCGATTTGAGCTAATACTTGATTAGTAAAAGAATTACTCATAACAAAACTTGGGTGGCCAGTGGCACAGCCTAAATTGACTAATCTACCTTCAGCTAAAAGAATAATTTTGTTTCCACTAGGTAGAGTTATGTGATCAACTTGCGGTTTAATATTTTCCCAATGATAATTTTTTAATGAAGCTACATCAATTTCATTATCGAAATGTCCAATATTACAAACTATGGCCTCATCCTTCATCTTTAGAAGATTTTCATGAGTTATAACTTGATAGTTTCCTGTAGCCGTAACAAAGATATCTATATCTTTCACAACATCATCTAGCGTAACAACGCTAAAACCTTCCATTGCTGCTTGAAGAGCACAAATTGGATCAACCTCAGCAACTTTTACGATTGCACCAAGTCCACGTAATGACTGAGCTGAACCCTTACCCACATCTCCAAAACCCATAACTAAAGCGACCTTCCCAGCAATCATCACGTCAGTTGCACGCTTTATACTATCAACTAAAGATTCGCGACAGCCATATAAATTATCAAATTTGCTCTTAGTTACTGAATCATTAACGTTTATAGCAGGGAAAGGTAAAGCATTTTGCTTTTGAAGTTGATAAAGTCTTGCAACTCCCGTTGTAGTTTCTTCAGTGACACCAATGATATTACTCTTAATTCTAGAATAGAAGTCGCTATCATTTTTCAACTTAGACTTAATAGAACTAAATAAGGCAATTTCCTCTTCGTTACCGGGATTATCTAAAACAGATAAATCTTTTTCTGCTTTACTACCAAGTATCAATAACCCAGTTGCATCTCCCCCATCATCAAGAATCATATTTGGTGAGTCTGAACCCCAATCAAGTATATAGTGGGTATATTGCCAATATTCATCAAGAGTCTCACCTTTTTTTGCGTATACAGAAATTCCTTGATCTGCGATAGCTGCAGCCGCATGATCTTGAGTTGAAAAAATATTGCATGAAGCCCATTTCACTTCTGCACCTAGATCAACAAGAGTTTCTATTAAGACTGCTGTCTGAATAGTCATATGAAGACTTCCAGCTATTTTTGCACCTTTTAGTGGCTTTTCAGATTGATATTTTTCTCTAAGTGCCATTAGTCCAGGCATTTCTGTTTCGGCAATTTTAATTTCTTTGCGACCAAAATCTGATAAAGAGATATCAGCAATTATGTAATTAGGTATAGAGGTTTTAACTGAATTTGCGATAACCATATCTAGTAAATACTTTTTTCTATTAAACTATAAATGATTTTTGTATTTTTTTGTGTTTGTTGAGAATTTAAAAGAGACTTTAAATTTAGGAAAAAAACTCTCACACAAATTAAATCCCCAATCAATTGTTTTATTACAGGGTCCAATTGGGGCTGGGAAAACTTCATTTGTTCAAGGGATTGCTAATGGCTTGTCAATCTCTGAGGACATTACAAGCCCTACATTTGCTTTATCGCATCACTATAACTCCGGAAGAATTCCGCTAATTCACCTTGATTTATACAGGTTAGAGAATAGTTCTTCAGCCAAAGAAGTTTTTTTTTCAGAAGAAGAAGAGGCAATACAAAGACAAGCTATTTTAGTTATTGAATGGCCAGAATTAGTAGAACCAGTTATTGATAATTTCTGGAAAATAGAAATTAGTTACGCAAAAAATTATGGAAGGAACTATGAAATAAGAGATCCCAAAAATTTATTAACCTTCTCATAATAAGGCTGTTGCTCAATGGCGCCTTCACCAAGACAAGTTAATAATCCACAAACACTTGCGAACTTCATACAATCTTCTATCTCAAGTTCATTTGAAGGATACCCAGAAGAAATTAATTTTGAAATTAAGCCAGCTAAAAAAGCATCGCCTGCACCAGTTGTATCAACAATTTTTTGTGAAGAAAAAGTTTCAGTAATTCCCTGCAATCCATTGATATACCATGCAATGGGGTTTTTCCCATCAGTTATTATTACATCTGGTCTGTTAGACAATTGTTGAGATATTAGCAAGGGATTCTCACCCTCAAAAAACAAAGTTGCTTCTTCCTTAGCAAGTTTTAAAACATTTGCATGATTTAAAAAATTTTTGATTAAATTAACTCTCGCGGCTTTAGTAATTTCTGATAAAAAACTTGAACTATCCCAAAAGACCTCTCTCCAATTCAAATCAATAACTATTTTGACTTCAAATTTTTTAGCCTGTTCAAGAATAAAAAAAATGGTCTCTGCTGATATTGGAGATGATAACAAGATCGTTCCTGTAACTAAATATTTTGTTTCTAGAAAAGATTCCTCCAAATTAAAAATTTCTTTTTGGATTAATTTCTTACTAAGAACTTCATCTGCAAAGCATGAATGAGAACTTTCCTCAAAGCTTGAAAAAAAACGATCTCCAAATTTATCTCTATCTACATTAACTACACGAGTAGATGAATCATTATCTAATTGCAAAAAATCTAAATTAACTTCCAATTCATTAAAGTGTTTAATAAATTTTTTTCCATTATCATCATTACCCAAACTTCCTATAAATATTGAATCAATTTTTAATTTTCTTAACGCACAAGCAACATTAGCCGGCGCACCACCCAAAAAATCTGTAAATCCTTGATTTGACTTATTTCTGATTCTGTCTATTAAAGCCTCTCCAATACATATGACCTTTTTCTTTTTCATAAAATGAACGCCTTTTCTTAACTAAGAATAATTTATTAAAAACGAATATTTTTTTTTTGAATTAAAGTTTAATTAAAAGCATATTCATAGTGTCTTTAAATAAATCTGAAACTTGGAAGTGGAAAAATTGGGAAGTTTCTTGGTCTTTATCCAAAGAATCTACTTCTGAAAAAAATATTAAAATTTTATTAGTTCATGGATTTGGGGCATCAAAAAACCACTGGAGACATAATCAAGATTTTCTTGGTAAATTTTCTAACTGCTACGCAATTGACTTATTAGGGTTTGGAAAAAGTAGTCAGCCTAGTGCTTTATTAAATTACGAACCTGAAAAAGAAAATTCAATTAAATATTCATTTGACTTATGGGGTAATCAAATATCAACATTTTGTGCAGAGGTAATAAAATCTCCTGTTTACTTGGTAGGAAATTCAATTGGTGGTGTTATTGCATTGAAAGCTGCTGAAATCCTCAAAGATAATTGCAAAGGTATCATTTTGATTGATTGTGCACAAAGAACTATGGATGATAAACGTTTAAAAAAAAGTGATATCTTAATGAATCTACTAAGACCCGTCCTTAAAACGATAGTCAGACAAAGAGTAATTAGTAATACACTTTTTACAAGAGCCGCTAATCCAAAAGTTATAAAGAAAATACTTGAACAAGCTTACCCTTCAGGAAAAAATATAGATAAAGAATTGATTGAAATACTTTATCAACCATCTCAAAGGAAAAATTCTAAAGAAGCTTTTCGTGGTTTTATTAACTTATTTGATGACTATCTTGCAACTGACCTTTTCGATAAAGTTGATGCTCCAATCCAATTGATATGGGGTGAGGAAGATCCTTGGGAATCTTTAAATGAAGCAAAAGAGTGGAAGAAACAATTCAGGAATATTAAAAGATTAGATATTATTAATGGCGCTGGTCACTGTCCTCATGATGAAGAACCTGAAAAAACAAACAAGTTAATAAATGAATTTATTCAAGAAACAAAATAAGCTTCTACATTATCGCTGAGTCTTCTCAAGCCTCTTAATCCGTCTCTTTCAAGGTTTCTTACTCTATCCCTACTAATACCTAGAACCCTTCCTATACCTGTAAGAGACATTGGCTCATCACCATCCATTCCGTATCTCATTCTTAAAACTCTGCATTGTAGATCAGGCAATTGATGTAAAAGAGAATGCAGATCACCTCTCATACAATCCATCTCTATTTGTTCGTCTGGCAAATCCTCCCCCCCTGCAAGTAAATCTAATAAAACAGTATCTTCACCATCACCAACTTTGGTTTCAAGACTCACTGGCTGTCCAGCTTTGCACATCAAATCTTTTACATCATCTTCAGGAAGCTCTACGTATTTTGCAAGTTCACTGACAGTTGGAGTTCTGGACATTTCTTGGCTGAGCTCTCTTTGACCTTTTTTTAACTTATTCAACATTTCAGTTATATGAATTGGTAGCCTTATCGCGCGACTTTTTTCAGCTATTGCTCTTGTAATACCTTGTCTAATCCACCAGTAAGCATATGTTGAAAACTTGTAACCTCTAGCTGGATCAAATTTTTCAACTCCTCTAACCAATCCTATAGTTCCCTCCTGAATTAAATCTAAAAGTTCCATATTTCTTTTTGTATATTTTTTTGCAACGCTTACTACCAATCTTAAATTCGCTGCGACCATTCTTTCTTTAGCCCTCTGTCCAGCTCTCAGTCTTCTTTTAATTATAGAGGAAGATAAATTTAATTTTGTAGATAATTCATCAATACTAGGCTTGTCTCCAGTTAATTCAATAATTTCTAATTCTGTTCTTTCAACTTCCATGTATTCTTGAACTTGCCTACCTAAAGTAATTTCTTGCTCATGTGATAGTAAAGGAACTCTTCCTATGTCCCTCAAGTATGACCGGACAAGATCAACATCATTACTAGCTTTTATACTTGCGATAGACGTTAATTTATTTTCAACTATTGTTTCAGAAGACATGAAAGTTAAATGATGTTTTGTAAACAATACCATTAAGAAATGTAAAGTTAAACAAAAAAATCCACAATTTTACAAAAATGAGAATAAATACCTAGTGAATTCAGGTCAATGATGAGTTCAATAGCCATTTTGCTGTACTCAGATAAATAAATACACCAGCAATATCAGTGACGGTTGTAATGAAAGGGGAGGACATTAAGGCTGGATCCAATTTCATTCTGTCAAACAACAAAGGGAGGATCGCTCCTGTTGTAGCAGCTAAAGTTGTTATGGATATCAAACTTATTCCCACCGCTGAGGCGATTAAAGGCCCTTCTCCTTGCCACCAAGCAAAGGGGAATACTACAAGCATCATGAAAACACCTAAAAGAGCACCTGTGATTGCCTCCTTAACTACTGCCTTAAAAGCACCCAGAGACTTCAATTTTTGAGTACTCAAACCTCTAATGACAACCGTTGAACTTTGAGCACCAACATTTCCCCCAGTACCAATAAGTAGTGGAATAAATGCAGCTAATAAGACTATTTCTTTTAATACTTGATCATTCATAGCTATAACCTTTGTAGTTAAACCATTTGCTAAAACCAAAATTAATAACCATAAAATTCTTCTTCGAGCAATCGTAAACAAACTACTTTGGAAATAGTCATCTTCATCTCCAGGTTGTACTGCCCCCGCTGCGTAAATGTCTCTTGTTGCTTCTTGTTCTATGACATCAATTAAATCATCAACAGTTACTATCCCAACCAGTCTTTTTTCTTTATCAACGACTGGTAGAGCTAAAAAATCATATCTTTGTATTGCTCTAGCAACCTCTTCTTGATTGGTATTAGTGGAGATATTAACTACATCTCTTGTCATAACATCACCAATTGGCTTAGAAGGATCAGCAGTTACAAGGTCTCTTAAGGAGAGAATACCAGTTAAATGTCTTTCTTTATCTGTAACATATAAGCTATAAATAGTTTCAGTAAATGGGGCTCTTTTTCTAACTAAAGAAAGAGCATCAGCCGCTGTTTGCATCTCTTTAAGATCTATAAATTCAGTTGTCATTAATCTTCCGGCAGTTTCAGGCTCATATCCAAGTAATTCAGCTGTTACTTTTCTTTCCCCAGGACTAAGAGCAGACAAAAATTTTCGTACAACTTTTGCAGGTAATTCATCAAAGAGTTGAACCCTATCATCAGGAGCCATTTTTTCAACGATTTCCAAAACCTCTCCTGAACGAAGTCTTTCTAATAAAGTTTGCTGAACTACTGGATCTAAATATTCATAAACCTCAATTGCTTCATTTTTCTTTAATAATCGAAATGCTAATGCCTGCAATATTAGTGGAAGGCTTCCAATAGCATCTGCGATATCAACAGGTTGGGAAGGCTCTAAAAGTAACTTTGCCTCATCGTAATTTCCCGCGATGAGCAATTCCTCAAGTTGAATAGTAATATTTTCTCTTTTACTTAGATCTGAAGATAACGATGTAACTGTCTCAAGATTATTTTCATTCATAAATATAATTTCTTATCAAAGTAACAACACCATTATATGAAATCTAAGTAATTTTTCTACTTATCCAGAACCCGAAAAGCATTGTGAATAAATTTACGATAATGATTAAATTAAAAAAAATTATAAATTTTATCCAATCCCCTTGATTTAAAATTGTGTACAAAAAATATATAAATCCGCTAAAGGATGTAAAGCAAGAAAAAAAACCACTCAATAAAATTTTTTCAGTTGAATCACTTAATCTTCTACTGATAAAAAAACCCACTAAAAATGAGCCAATTATTGAAATAAAAAAAGTATTATTTATAGCTAATCTTAAAAAAGTAGCTAGGTAAGCAGCTAAAAGAATATAAATAAAATTATTTATTTTCACTTTAAAAAAACTGAATAAGAAAATAACCTAAATAAAAGAACAGGAATGAAAAAAATATCACTTCAATATAGTGGCAAAATAATCTTAAGAATTTTCTCTTTTGAAATAAGTCAAATAGTTGATATATAAAGGAAGAAAATGTACTAAAACATCCTAAAAAACCACCATAAAATAACACTAATATTTTGTTATTAGTAAAATTTAAAGCTACTAAAATTCCTAATAAAAAAGATGATAAAAAATTTACTATTGAAGTATTTTGAATATCAAAACCTATACTTTTTTTAAAATTATTTTGTATGAGCATTCTTATTATTAATCCAAATGTACTGCCAAGTAAAATTATACTTATTGAACTAAAATCCAAAATTTACATTTTTATCCAACCTTTTAAAATCTTATTAGGATTATCTAAAAATTTATTAGAAGCTAATTCAACTCTAACCCAAGTTTCATTTTTGCTGACTTTCCAATTACGTAATACTGATAACGTTGTACCTACATCAAGAACTAATAATTCCTTAGCATAAATTTCAGGGCAAGAATATAGAGAAGTATTGGAAGTCAATATAATTTCATTTGTATTATTATGGTACTTATTTTGATTTAAACTTTTTTGGATCCCACCAGCAGGTAATGTAATTGGAGCTATTAATGCAAAAGTAATTAAACAAAAATTCTTGAGAACATTATTAATCATATGTCTAAAGTTGCCATATCTAAATTACTACTATGAGTTTCAATAAATTCTCTTCTTGGTGCAACTTTATCTCCCATTAATATATTGAATATTCTGTCAGCTTCTAGTGCATCTTCGATTTCAACCCTTTTCATCATCCTAGTTTGAGGATTCATAGTTGTATCCCATAATTGTTTTGGCATCATCTCACCTAATCCCTTAAATCTTTGGATATTGTAATTTGCATTTTCTCCAAAACCTTGAATTGTATCCTTTAATTGATTCTCGTTATAACAGTAATTATGATTCTTACCTCTTTCAACTTTATAAAGAGGGGGACAAGCAATGTATATAAAACCTTTCTCAACAAGTTCTCTTTGGTATCTGTAAAAAAATGTCAACAATAAAGTTCTTATATGAGCACCGTCAACATCAGCATCCGTCATAATTACCACTCTATGGTATCTCAAAGAGCTCTCGTCGAAATCCTCTCCTTTTATTCCTAATCCTAGAGCTGTTATTAATGACTGAATTTCTGTGTTTTTATATATTTTAGTATCGTCAGTTTTTTCAATATTAAGAATTTTACCCCTGAGAGGCAAAATAGCCTGAAAATTTCTATCTCGTCCTTGTTTTGCGGAACCACCAGCGGAATCTCCTTCAACTATGTAAATTTCTGATTCTGATGGATCTCTAGAACTACAATCTGCTAACTTACCCGGTAACGTAGAACTTTCTAGAACACTTTTTCTTCTTACTAATTCTCTAGCCCTTCTCGCAGCTTCTGCTGCATTAAAAGATTGAATTGCTTTTTCAAGAATCAAGTCCAAAACTCCCGGATTGAATTCCATATATTTTGTGAGAGCCTCCCCAATGAGAGAATCCACAATTCCCCGTACTTCAGTATTTCCTAATTTTGTTTTAGTTTGCCCTTCAAATTCGGGATCTGGAACTTTTACTGATAAAACAACAGTCAAACCCTCTCTAATATTTTCGCCAGCTAAATTTTTTTCAATATCTTTTCTTTTGCCTCTCTTTTTTGCAAGATTATTGAAAGTTCTTGTCAGAACTGTTTTTAGCCCTTCAATATGAGTTCCTCCATCAATAGTTCTAATATTGTTTGCAAATCCTAAAATATTATCTGAATATACATCTGAACACCATTGCAAAGCTGCTTCTACGTATACATTTTCTTTCTGTGAGTCAACATAAATTATTTCAGGATGAATAGAATCTTTCTCAGCATTCATGTATTCAACATATTCTTTAATACCTCCTTGATAAAGGTAAACTTCTTCTTTAAAAGAACCATCTGATAATTGATTTCTTTCATCTCTAAAAACAATTTTTACTCCGCCATTAAGATAAGCTAGCTCCCTTAATCTTGATGAAAGAAGAGCATATTCAAATTCAATTCCTCCAGAAAAAATAGTTTTGTCGGGTTTAAAGCAAATAGTTGTTCCTTTCTTAAATGGTTTGCCAGTCTGCTTTTTAGTTTCCAATTCACCCTTTGATACACCTTTTTCAAATCTTTGATTAAATTCGCGTCCATCCCTATAAACAGTCACATTTACCCATTCGCTTAGAGCATTAACTACAGATATTCCTACTCCGTGCAAACCCCCTGACACTTTATAACCACCACTTCCAAATTTACCTCCTGCATGAAGAACAGTTAATACAGTTTCTAAGGCACTTTTCCCTGTTCTTGGATGAATATCTGTTGGAATACCTCGTCCATTATCAGAAATTAAAGCAGAACCATCTGCTCGAAGAACTATTTCTATGTGATCACAATGTCCTGCAAGTGCTTCATCAACCGAGTTATCAACTACCTCATAAACTAAATGGTGTAATCCTCTAGGTCCTGTTGAACCTATATACATCCCTGGGCGTTTACGAACTGGTTCTAACCCCTCTAAAACCTGTATCTGTTCCGCACCATAATCATTTGAGACTTTATTAGATCTTTTGTCCTCACTCATTTAATATAAAAAAAATATTAGACTTTTAAAATGTTATTTTTAAAAGGTCTTTTATTAAACTTACCACCGCAATAAGATAAAGGCTCGAAGTCAATGAAAAATTTAATCACTTTAATTATATAGCTTATATTTTTTTCTTCAGAAATTCATATGTCTTCTTATCTACCTCACGTAATAATTTTAATTGGGCCTACTGCAAGTGGCAAAACAGAATTAGCTATTGAAATTGCAGAATATTTTAAAACTCATATACACAATATCGATTCAAGGCAAATTTATAAGTCCATGGATATTGGAACAGCCAAGCCATCTAAAATCCAACAAAAGAAAATAAAGCATTTTTTAATAGATATTGAGGAACCAATCAATCCAATTAATGTAAAACAATTCCAAGAAATTGCTCAAAAATCTATTAAGGGAGAAATTAAACAAGATAATTTACCGTTTCTTGTTGGAGGAAGTGGGTTGTATATGAACTCAATAACAAAAGGATTTTTTGTGCCAGATGTCCCTCCTCAAAATAATTTCAGAAGACAATTAGAAGAACTTGGTCAGGAAAGATGTTGGGACATGTTAAAAAATTGTGATCCATTATCAACAAAAAAAATAAATTTTGCTGACCACATTAGAACAATAAGAGCTTTAGAAGTCTTCTACGTAACAGGAAAACCTTTGTCAACACTGAAAGTTCAAAAACCGCCTAACTGGAAAATCCTAGAGCTTGGATTAGATAGAGATAATTTAAAAGAAAGAATTTTTCAAAGAACAAAAAATATGTTTTTATCTGGAATTATTGAGGAGACGAACCACCTTATCTCTAAATACGGATTTAATTTGCCAATATTAGAAACAATTGGTTATCGAGAAGCTAGGGATGTTTTAAATAACCGTTCGACAGTTGACAAAGCGATTGAGTTAACTGCGACAAAAACAGTCCAATTTGCCAAAAGACAAAAGACTTGGTTTCGTAATAAAAATAATCCTGTTTGGCTTAATAACAAAAACCTGCTAAAAGATGCAATAATTAAAATAGAGTCTTTTTTAAGCTAACTTCATAAAAATAGATTTTGTTCATCATCCAATCAATTTTTTTAATTAACTGAATGCCCCCACGCCCACGCTTTGACCGACGAGCTCCAGTTAGAGAGCTGCCAAATATAAATGAAAGAATAAAATACCCTCAATTGAGAGTCGTTGATTCAGATGGAAAACAATTAGGCGTCATAGATAGATTAGAAGCATTAGAAATTGCATCTCAAAGAGAACTTGATTTAGTTTTGGTGAGCGAAAAAGCAAATCCTCCGGTTTGCAGAATCATGGACTACGGCAAATATAAATTTGAACAAGAAAAGAAAGCTAAAGAAGCAAGGAAAAAATCTCATCAAACAGAAGTTAAAGAAGTAAAAATGAGGTATAAAATTGACAAGCATGATTATGATGTTCGGATTGGTCAAGCTACTAAATTTCTCAAATCGGGAGATAAGGTAAAATGCACTGTAATTTTTAGGGGAAGAGAAATTCAACACTCAAATTTAGCTGAGACACTTCTTTTAAGAATGGCTAATGATTTAGAAGAGCAATCAGAAGTTCAACAAAAACCAAAAAGAGAAGGGCGAAACATGATTATGTTTTTAAGCCCTCGCAAAACTCCCCTGATAAAAAAAGATGATGGGTGATAAATTGTTATCAAAAAATATCACGAATGTTAAAGTGTCACTACATCAAAAATTAAATTAGTCAGGATTTTTCTAAAGTGAGATTCCATATTCAACAAGAAAGCGATATTCCAGCATCTACTCAACTAAATAATCAAATTTGTTTCGCAATTGCAGCAAGACATTATCCTCCAGGACACAGACTTCCCAGTACGAGGCAACTTGCAATGCAGACTGGACTCCATCGAAATACTATAAGCAAAGTTTATAGACAACTTGAATTAGATGGAGTTGTTGAAGCAATAGCTGGATCAGGTATCTATGTAAGAGATAATCTTACTAAAAGAGAATTTACAAAATCACTTTACTCAAAAGATAAAATAAGTAAGGCACCTGATCAAGAAGCAAAGAAGGTTATTGACAATTTAATAAGTCTTGGATTCACTTTACAAGAGACTAGAGAGATATTGAACAATGAAATTGATTGGCGTATTAAGTGCGGATCAAGAATCATAGTCAGTACTCCAAGAGAAGATATTGGAGCTTCTATGTTAATAGCAGAGGACCTTTCTACAACAGTTAATGTACCAGTAGAGGTTGTTCCTATGGAAGAATTAGAAAAAGTTTTGAGTAATTCAAATAATGGTACGATTGTCACAAGCAGATATTTTTTACAGCCCCTAGAAAAAGTTGCTAAGCAACATGGGGTTCGCGCTATTGCAGTTGACTTGAGCGACTTTCAAAAGGAATTAAAAATTCTTAAGGAATTAGATTCTGGCAGTTGTGTAGGTATTGTTAGCATAAGTCCTGGTTTGTTGAGAGCAGCAGAAGTCATTATACATAGCATGCGTGGTAATGAATTAATGCTTATGACGGCAATTTCAGACAATAATACTAGATTACTCTCACTCTTAAAGGCTTCAAACCATATAGTGTGTGATGGACCGAGTTTATCAGTTGTAGAAAACACATTATTAAAAAATCGTTCTCAGTTAATGAGATTGCCTCAAATAATATGTGCTAAAAATTATTTAAGTATCGAAACAATAAATCAATTAAAAAAAGAAATAGGGGTTATTAATTAAACTATGGTATTGAAAACTTTTAAATCAGATATAGAAATTATCAGAGAGAGAGATCCGGCCGCAAGAGGAATATTAGAGATATTTCTTTGCTACCCTGGCTTTCAATCAATAGTTATCCATAGGTTTACGCATAAATTATGGCAATTAAAGATTCCTTTGATTCCCCGTTTACTCAGTCATCTTAATAGGTTAGCAACAGGTATTGAAATCCATCCTGGAGCAAAAATTGGTAAAAGGGTTTTCATAGACCATGGAATGGGCGTTGTAATTGGTGAAACTGCTGAGATAGGAAATAACTGTTTGCTTTATCAGGGAGTGACATTAGGAGGTACTGGTAAAAGCCATGGCAAAAGACACCCCACCTTAATGGAAAATGTTGTAGTCGGAGCAGGTGCAAAAGTTCTTGGATCTATCACGGTAGGATCTAATACCCGTATTGGTGCTGGCTCAGTAGTTGTTCGAAATGTAGAGGGGAACAGTACTGTGGTCGGAATTCCTGGCAGGGTAGTTCATCAAAGTGGTGTCAAAGTAAATCCTTTAGCTCACTCTGCCTTACCAGATGCAGAAGCTAATGTGATAAAAAATTTAATGGATAGGATAGACTCTCTTGAAAATGAAATTCTTAAATTACAAAAAACTCTACAATGTATAGTCAGCTCAGAATCTATTGATATTTCTAAACTTGGTGATTCTCAAAGTCTTAAAGATAAAGAAATTTTTGAATTTCTTGGAGATGATTAAATATTGATTTAATTTTTTTCATTAACGTCAGTTTTAGGTTGAAACATAAACATTGAATAAATAACATTTCGCCTCATATTAGTCATCATTTCGAGAAACATGTCATATCCTTCGTTTTTATATTCGATTAATGGATCTTTTTGACCATAACCTCTCAATCCGACTGATTCCCTCAAGGAATCCATGGATTGAAGATGTTCTCGCCATAAATTATCGATTTGCTGCAAAATGAAAAATCTTTCAGCTTCTCTCATTAATCCTGGACGAATCTTTTCTATTTGTGATTCCTTTAAATCATAAGCTATTCGCAATTGCTCTTGAAGATAGTTTTTTAATTCTTCTATTGACAGTAAATTAATATCATCAGGTTTAAGATCATCTAATAAATATATAAATTCTTTGACTTTGGAAATTAATTGATCAATATTCCATTCTTCAGGAGGAAGATCAGGATTAATATAAGCATCTACAATTTCAATCATTGTCCTTTCTCCATATCCTATTACTTGTCTTTTTAAATCAATTCCTTTCAATACTCTGAGTCTTTCGCCATAAACTGCTTTTCTTTGATTGTTCATTACCTCATCGTATTCAAAAACTTGTTTTCTAATATCGTAATAGTAGGTTTCAACTTTCTTTTGAGCACTTTCTAGAGACCTAGTAAGCATTCCTGACTCAATAGGCATATCTTCATCAACCCTAAAAGCATTCATTAGATTTGCTACTCTATCACCTCCAAAAATCCTTAATAAATTATCATCTAAAGATAAAAAGAATCTTGTACTACCAAGATCACCTTGTCTTCCTGCTCTTCCTCTAAGTTGATTATCCACTCTTCGTGATTCATGTCTCTCAGTACCAATGACATGTAAACCGCCAGCTTCTCTTACTTTTTCTTCTTCATGAATCAAAACTTTTTCATATTCTTTTTTTACATCAGACAAAGATTCTCTCAAAAGCTTAATCAAATCATCATTAGTTGGTGCTTTTTCTGCAGCTGTAGCTATCCTATCATCAAGCTCCAAGACAGAAAGTTGTCTATCTCCCCAATTTTTAACAAGTTCATTAGATAAAAGAGAGAGTTTCTTTTCAAGAAATTCATCTAGTTTGCAAGGGAAAAGACTTGTTGAAGAATTTGAAATGTTCTTTTTCAAATTTGAACCAGCTTTTGTGGAAAAACCACCCTTAGATTTTGAAGTTCTTTGTTTAGGTATTGGGGGCTTATGCTCATTATCAGGCTTGACTAACAAAGGAATTAAAATTTCTTTTAATTTAAGCCTTGCCATATAGTCACTATTACCGCCAAGAATTATATCTGTTCCCCTCCCAGCCATATTAGTCGCAATAGTGACAGCACCTGCTCTTCCTGCCTGAGCAACAATTTCTGCCTCACGTTCAACGTTCTCTGGCTTAGCATTTAACAAATTATGTGGAATTTTTTCTTCTAATAAAAGTGAACTTAATAGTTCACTTTTTTCAACACTTGTTGTACCAACTAAAACCGGTCTACCATCTCTATGAATTTGTGCAGTTTCTTTAGCAACGGCTTTCCATTTACCAACCTCTGTCTTAAATACTTGATCAGACCAATCTTGTCTCTTTCTTATTTGATTTGTCGGTATTACTGTTGATTCTAATTTATAAGTTTTTTCAAATTCGACCTCCTCAGTTTTTGCAGTTCCCGTCATTCCTGCTAAACCAGGATATAAAAGGAAAAAATTCTGATAAGTTATGGATGCTAATGTTTGAGTCTCAGGCTGAATTTTAAGACTCTCTTTCGCTTCTATTGCCTGATGTTGTCCATCACTCCAACGTCTTCCTGGCATTACCCTACCAGTAAATTCATCCACTATGACAGCCTCATCGTTTTTAATAATATAATTCACATCTTTAATAAATAATTCTTTGGCTTTTAAAGCGTTGGTTATATAGTGCGCCCAGGGATCTTGAGGATTATATAAATCATTAACTCCCAAATACTCTTCACATTTTGCAAAACCCTGATCAGTTAATATACAACTTCTCTGTTTTTCATCAACTTCATAATCTCCTTCTGGATCAATACCATCTTTACTTAATTCTTTTGCTTTAACTAATGCCAGAGATAATTCTGCAGCTTTTTGATATTTTTCTTGTGGTCTTTCAACTTGGCCAGAAATGATTAGAGGCGTTCTTGCTTCATCAATTAATATTGAATCAACCTCATCAATTACGCAGTAATTAAATTTTCTTTGAACTACCTCACTAATATCGGTAGCCATATTATCTCTTAAATAATCAAATCCTAATTCTGAATTTGTCGCATAAGTTATATCACAATCATAATTTTTCTTTCTCTCAACTGGATTCATATCTTGCTGAATCAAGCCAACGGATAAACCTAAAAAACGATGAACTTGTCCCATCCACTCTGCATCCCTTCTAGCTAAATAATCATTTACAGTAACAACATGAACACCTTTTCCCGTAAGAGCATTTAAATAACAAGGTAAAGTCGCGACAAGAGTTTTTCCCTCTCCAGTCTTCATCTCAGCAATTTGACATTCATTTAAAACCATCCCGCCTATTAACTGAACATCAAAATGTCTCATATCAAGAACACGTTTACTTGCTTCTCTTACAATTGCAAAGGCTTTAGGAAGAAATTCTTCTAGGAGTTCTTTTTGTTTTTTCAAATCTAATTCTGCTGAAATATTTGATTTAAGATTTTGAGTTTCTTTTCTAAGCTCATCATCAGTCAATTGAGAAATTTCTTCTTCTAAAAAATTTATCTCTTCCACTATTGGTTGATAGCGCTTTAACTTTCGTGTATTCGGATCTCCCAACAAAAGTTTTAGCATAAGTCAAAGTCCCTAAAAAATTCATCCTATTACAAACATTATAAATTAGTGCGTTACAACAGAATGAAGAAAACTATTATCTCTTTATTTTATAGAAACTATCGATTAAGGTATTTAGATTGAAGTCACAAAAATAACCTAGCTGACATCACTTTTCAAAAATCTTTTTAATAAATGAAAGAAATATCTCTAATCAAACATTCCAAAGGAGCTTTAGGGTTAAGGGTTTTTGGATTAGGTCCTAATCTCAAACCAACAAATGGATTAATTAAGCTGCAAAAATTATTAGATACTAATGCTTTCTGGGCAAAAAATAGAACAATTAATGATCTCAAAAAATGTCTTGCTAATAGTGATGTCGTAATAAGTCTTTGGGTTGGTAAGGAAATAGTTGGTTTTGGTAGAGCTTTAACCGATGGGATTTACCGTGGAGTGCTTTGGGATATTGTTATAGATCAAAATCACCAAGGCAAAGGTTTTGGCACAATAATTGTAAAAAATCTTTTATCTTCTAAAAAAATTAAAAATACAAAAAAATTATATTTAATGACAACAAATAAAAAATTATTTTATTCTCAATTTAATTTTAAAGAAGTTACTTCTCAAAATTTATTGATTCGTGAAATATAAAGCACTCTGTTGCTAAAGAAAACAAAATTAAGATACAAATTTACTATAAAGCCATCTTATAAAAGTTCCTAAAATCGGAACTGGTCCAAAAGTTGGGCCGCAAAAATCAAAGTAATCTCTGTGCTCTTTTATTAATCCATTTTCACCAAATAATAAACGAGTAGTTCCAGGATAAATAAATTCTTTACCCATAATTTTTAAACCCATTGTCCATTCAACAAATCCACAATCCCCAGTTATGGAAATTGCATGAGTTTCTAAAAAAACATCATCGCATCTTTTAACTAGCTTTTCTTGAGCTTTGACATAAGAATCTAAACCCTCTGTTTCCTGAGTTGGGTCTGTAAAAATAACATTCTCATTATAAAATTCAGCCCATTTTTGTTTTGTTGGTGCATCTGTACCATAAGGTTTAGTAAATAATCCCTTTAAATCCTCAATAGAAATTACTCTTGTCATTACAAACTTTTATTAAAAGTACCTAAAGTATACAAACATTAAAAGCGGATGAAGAGATTCGAACTCTCGACATTCTCCTTGGCAAGGAGATGCTCTACCACTGAGCTACATCCGCATAACTTTTTTAGTTTATCTCAAAGAAGGGATCAATGATAGAAATAATTAAATTTTTTCAATTAATTTAAATTTTTAATTAAGGATCCCATCTCAATTGCTTGTAAAGCATAATTCCAACCAAGATTATTTTTAATCCCTGCTCTTTCTAGAGCCTGCTGCATAGTATCAGTAGTTAAAACTCCAAAAATGATTGGAACATTATTCTCATTTGAAACTTGTGAAATACCTTTGCTCGCCTCAGATATCACTACATCATAGTGGGAAGTTTCACCGCGGATCACAGCCCCAAGAGCAATTACAACGTCATAACTCTTTTTTTTCATGAGAGTTTTAGCTGCAATTGGTAATTCAAATGAACCAGGAACCCATACTATATCTACTTGATTGCTTAATTCAGAAGTATCTAAACCATGTCTTTTTAAACAATCAAGACAACCAGATAGAATTTTATTTGTAATTAAATCATTAAATCTTGCTATTACAATCCCAACTTTTAAAGTAGATGCATTAGTAAAAGAACCCTCAAAAATAGCCATTAAATTTTACTTCGATATATTAATAGACTCTCACGAAAAGGTATTAAGTTCAAACTAATGAAGAAACTATCCCCGTAACAAAAACCAAAACAACCCAAACAGCAGCAATAGAATAAATTTTTCTCCTGCTTTCTCGCTGGCCTTCCTCAGTAGAAGGTTGAGTCACATATAAAACGGGTACTCCAACTACCGCAATTAAAGAAGCAAATAATAGAGCATTTACGAAGAAAAAGTTAACAGCCTGCATAATTCAGTCTTAGGTTTCAAATCATTATAAATACTATAATCTCATGAAAATGATAATTTTTAGAGAAAATTTACATACTTTAGCTACTTTAAATGCAAAAAAAAATTTTCTACCTAATATCTATTTAGGAATTAAAAAAGTATGCAAGAAGATACGATAATTCAAAAGAATTTATTTGCGATTGGTAATGACAATAATGAGCAAAAAGAAATAACAAAAATTCCAGAAGATTTATCTTGGGAAGATTTAAAAAAAGAATCGCAAAAAAGACCCAGACAAAGAAAAAATTCAACTAATTTAATAAATAAATTCAAGACTGATTTGATTTCAAATAACAAAAATGTTTGCATCAATGAAGAATCTTATAGCTATAAAACAGTTTCAAAACTGAAATTAACTCCTGTAATGAAGCATTATGTAACTCTAAAAGAAGAAAATAAAGATAGGTTATTACTTTATAGATTAGGAGATTTTTTTGAATGTTTTTTTGAGGACGCTGTATTAATATCTAACCTTTTAGAAATAACGCTAACCAGTAAAGATGCTGGCAAAGAGATTGGTAAGATCCCTATGGCAGGGGTTCCCCATCATGCAATGGAGAGATACTGTGCTGATTTAATTAAAAAAAATTATTCTGTGGTTATATGTGATCAATTAGAAAAAAGTTCTGGAAACTATGGCACTCCAATTAAAAGAGGAATAACAAGAATAATTACTCCTGGAACTGTAATTGAAGAGGGGATGTTGATAGCAAAGAAAAATAATTGGATTACTGCTATTTACTTATCAGAAGAAAACTCAGATGAATCTTATGAATGGGGTATATCAAAAGCTGATGTAAGCACAGGAGAATTAATAACTTTAGAAGGCCAATCTCTGTCAAAACTATTTGATGAAATTATTAAATTAGATTCTTCAGAAATCATTGTAGGAAGCAATGCAGTAAAAAATTTATTAATTAAAGGAAATAGTCAAATTATATATACTGTTTCTCAAGAGACTAATTTTGGCATTAATGAAGCAAATTATCTAATAAAAAATTATTTCCAAATTGCAAACCTAGAAGGAATAGGACTTAAAAATTTAAACAATGCAACTAGATCACTTGGAGGTTTATTAAATTATTTAGAAAAAATTAATCCTTCAAATTTAGATAAAGATTCTTCTTTAAAAATCTCATTAGACTTTCCACAAATTCAATATGGTAAGAACAAATTAATTATTGATTATCAAACTCAAAAAAACTTAGAAATAAAAAATACACAACGAGAAAACAATTATGTAGGTTCGCTACTATGGAGTATTGATAGAACTTATACTTGCATGGGTGCAAGGTGTTTAAGAAGGTGGATAGATTCACCACTATTAAACGTTAATGAAATTTATAAAAGACAAAATATAATTACAAACTTTATTGAATCTAAACAATTACGTATAGATACCCAAAATTTACTTAGAGCAATGGGGGATTTAGAAAGACTTGCAGGTAGAGCTTGTGCAGGTCACGCAAGTCCCAGAGACTTAATTGCAATAGCTGAAGGTTTAAAAAAATTGCCTAGAATAAAATCCATTATTGGATTATTTAAATATGATCTCCCAGATTGGACTGATCAATTAAAAAATATTGATGAAGGACTCTTAGAATTAGCTGATACTATAAGTTTTAAACTAATAGAAAATCCTCCTCTAAATATTAGTGAAGGAGGTATGATACACGATGGTGTTGACAATATATTAGATGGATTACGTAATCTAATGGATGATTACAATGAGTGGCTAAATAAAGAGGAATTAAAAGAAAGGAAAATTAGCAAAATTTCAAACCTAAAAATTCAATTTCATAAAAATTTTGGTTACTACATTTCTATAAATAAGTCAAAAGTTAATTTAGCTCCACAACATTGGATCAAAAGGCAAACACTTACTAATGAAGAAAGGTATATCACTTCAGAAATTAAAAATAAAGAAAATAAGATTTTCCAAATAAAAAGTAGATCTTCATCAAGAGAATATGAAATATTCTGTGAATTAAGAAATATAGTTGCAGAAAAAACAAAACAAATAAGATCAATCGCAAAATCCATAGCATCTCTTGATGCATTGCTTGGTTTATCAATTACTTCAGTAGAAAACAATTTTATAAAACCTTCATTAATACCAATAAATGATTCATTGACAAATAATAGTACAAAAATTATTGCAGGAAGAAATCCAATTGTAGAGCAATTGTTAAATGATAAAAAGTTTGTAGCAAACGATATCTCTTTTGAGGATAATCAAAAATTAATTATATTAACCGGTCCCAATGCAAGCGGAAAAAGTTGCTTTATAAGACAACTTGGTTTAATACAAATTCTCACTCAAATTGGTAGCTTTGTTCCTGCTAATAATGCTGAAATCAAGATTGCAGATAGGATTTTTACAAGAATTGGGGCGGTTGATGATCAATCATCTGGACAATCAACATTTATGGTAGAAATGTCTGAAACTGCATCAATTCTAAATCAGGCAACTGCTAGCTCACTAGTTTTACTTGATGAGATAGGTAGAGGGACATCTACTTTTGATGGACTTTCAATAGCTTGGTCAGTAAGTGAATATCTTGCAAAAAAAATTCAATGTAATACTATTTTTGCTACTCACTATCATGAGCTTAATTATTTAAAAAATTCAAATACGAATATACAAAATTTTCAAGTTTTAGTAGAAAAAAATAACGATCAGCTAATTTTTAGCCACAGGATTGTTAAAGGGGGCTCAAACAAAAGCTATGGCATAGAAGCAGCTAAATTAGCAGGAGTTCCAAAAGAAGTTATAGAAAAAGCAAAATCAGTGTTAAATGCTTTAGAAGAAAATAACAAAAATTATGATATTAAGTAGATTTTTGACATTTTTATAAAATTAATACTTTTTTAAAAAGTTTCCCTCAACAAGGCGTTAACCGAGGCAGCTGCCATGGCAGCGCCTCCTCTAGTTGAATTCAAAACAATTCTAGGAAGATCGGTTGAAATCAGTTTGTTTTTGCTTTTCTCTACTCCAATAAATCCAACAGGCATTCCGATAATCAAACTAGGTAAATCTTTTGCATTCTCTAAAATATCAATTAAATAAGTTAACGCTGTAGGCGAACTGCCAATAACTACAATAGGTGATTTGCTTCCAGAATTTATAGCGGATAACTCCTTCCAACCTTCACTTAAGCCGTATGCAGTTTTAGTTAAGTTTGAATGATTATTTATTCCAAACCACATTCTAGCGGTGAATACTTTATTCCTATTGGTATTTTCTGCCATAGATTTTATTGCTGCTGCAGCCATATCGGTATCAGTTAAAATCGGAGCACCATTTTTAAGTGCCTGAAGCCCTTTTTCGCAAGCACCTTCACTAAAATTTAAAAGATTTTGAACTGTAAAATCTCCTGAAGTATGGACTAATCTCTCTAAAACTTTTTTTTCCAAATGATTTAGATCATTGGCTACTAAATGAGATCTTATGAATTTGATGCTTTCCAAAAAAATTGGATGATCTATTACCATTAAATTTAATTTGTGTTAGAAGTAATCATAGTTAATATATGGTTTTTATTGAGCTATTATGCCAATACAAATATTATGGGGTAATGATCTAAATGCTCAAAATACATTTATTCAAAAATTAATTGATAAGGAAGTATCCAAAGAATGGAAAGAAATAAACGTAACTAATTTAAATGGAGATGATGATGAGCAAGTCAATAAAGCTTTTGATGAAGTTCTTACACCTCCTTTTGGAAATGGATACAGAATAGTTACATTGAAAAATAATCCCATTTTTACTACCAAAAAAGAAGATCTAAGAACTAAATTTGAAAAAATTCATGACAATATACCTCAAAATACTTATTTCATTTTGCAAAATACAAAAAAACCAGACTCAAGACTAAAGAGTACTAAATTTTTACAAAAACTTATCAAAAATAATTTAGCCAAAGAAAAATCATTTTCTTTACCAGAAATCTGGGACTATGAGGGACAAAAAAGATTTTTAGAAAATGCAGCAAATGAAATGAATATCAAAATTGATAAAAATGCAGCTGAATTAATTATTGATTCAGTTGGTAATGATAGCTTTAAACTTATAAATGAATTAGACAAAGCAAAAACATACCTTTCTGCAGTATCAAGTGATTCGAATTCACAACTTTTTCTTAAAAGTAATGATGTAAAAAAAATATTTAGTGATCATCAATCCAATATTTTCAAAATCATTGATCTTCTCTTACAAAAAAATATTAATGAAAGTCTGATTGAAATAAATTATTCCTTACAGAAAGGAGAACCTGCTTTAAGACTAAATGCAGGTTTAATTAGCCAAATAAGAATTCATACCATTATAAAATTAGCAGTTAATTCAGGTAACGATAATGCAGAAAAGATTTGTAATCTTGCAGGCATTTCTAACCCAAAAAGAATTTTTTTTATTCGAAGAAAAGTCAAAAATGTATCTCAAGAATATTTAATTAATTTAATTAGTAACTTACTAGATATTGAATCATTATTAAAACAAGGTAATAATCCTATAAATGTTTTTACAGAGAAATTAATTAATTTAAGTTAACCAAATTATAAGTTTAAGAATTTACATTATGATTTAAATATGGCTTTACTAGTAAAAAAATTTGGCGGTACTTCTGTCGGTGATATTAAAAAAATTAAAAATATTGCGAGTAGCATTTGTCAAAGTAAAGAAGCAGGAAATGAAATTATCGTAGTTGTCTCTGCAATGGGGCAAACTACAGATGATTTAAATTGTTTAGCGGAATCAATTAGTAAAAATCCTAATCGAAGAGAATTGGATATGCTTCTCTCGACTGGGGAGCAAGTATCCATAGCTCTTCTCTCAATGGCATTAAACGAATACGGAATACCTGCAATTTCAATGACCGGTAGCCAAGTTGGAATTATTACTGAATCAATTCATGGGAAAGCGAGAATTCTGGATATTAAAACAGAAAGGATCCAAAATTATATAAACCAGGGTTTTGTAGTTGTAGTGGCTGGATTTCAAGGAACAACATTAAGCCACACGGGTGCAATGGAAATTACAACTTTGGGTAGAGGTGGTTCAGATACCTCCGCAGTAGCTTTATCAACAGCTTTAGGAGCTGAGAAGTGCGAAATTTATACAGACGTTCCAGGGGTTCTTACTACTGATCCAAGAATTGTTCCTAATGCAAAACTCTTAGATGAAATTAGCTGCGAGGAAATGCTTGAACTTGCAAGTGTCGGTGCTTCAGTTCTGCATCCAAGAGCAGTAGAAATTGCTCGCAATTATGGAATTAAATTGTGTGTCAAATCAAGCCAAAGTGACTCAAGTGGGACTCTCCTAGAAAGTCAAATCAAACCTCTCCCGCTCAAAAGAGGAAGCTTAGAATTAACCAAAACAGTCAATAGTCTTGAAGTATTAGAAAACCAAGCAGTATTCAGTCTCTCAAATATTCCTGATAGGCCTGGGATTGCTGCGCAAATATTTGAAAAACTTTCAGAAGCAAGAATTAATGTAGATCTAATCATACAAGCGACAAATGATGGAATTAACAACGATATTACATTTACTGTTAGTGAATTAGAAGTTAAAAAGACTGCAGAACAATGTGAACTTATAACTAGTCAATTAGGAGGAAAATATAATCTAAAAACAAACATGACTAAATTAAGTATTCAAGGAGCAGGCATTATGGGTAGACCTAGTGTCTCAGCTGATTTATTTGATACTTTATCCCAAGCTAATATAAATGTAAGGTTGATAGCTACTAGTGAAATTAAAGTCAGCTGCGTAATTGAAATTAATAATATACCAAAAGCTATTAGATTTGTTGCTGAGAAATTTAAGTTATCCGATACACAAATATTTGTTAATCCAATCAACGAAAAACAAGATCAACCTGAAGTAAGAGGAATTGCATTAGATAAAAACCAAGTTCAAGTAAGTTTTCGAAAACTGCCTGATCGTCCAGGTGTAGCAGCATCAATATGTTTAGCATTAGCTGAAAATAATTTACTTTTCGATACTATTGTTCAGTCTGAAAGAATTTCCTCTTTAAAAACTAAGGATATTAGTTTTACAATGAATAAACAAGATAGAGAAAAAGCTAACTTAGTTTTTGAGACCTTAACAAAAAAATTACCTGGATCATACATTGAAGATGGCCCTGATATAGCCAAAGTAAGTACAGTAGGAGCAGGAATGGCATTTAAGGTTGGAACGGCTGGAAAAATATTTAGAGCATTGGCTGACCAAAATATCAATATTGAAATGATTGCCACTAGTGAAATCAGGACTTCATGTATTGTCTTAGAAAAAGACTGCGACAAAGCAGTTAGCGCGATTCATAATCATTTCGAATTAGAAAAATAAGTTCTTTTTAATTATTTCTTGCCAATTTTTGTCTTAATTTTTTTATTCTATCCCTCAAATTTGCCGCTTCTTCAAAATTTAACTCTTTTGCAGCATCTTTCATTTTAATTTCTAACTTTTCTATTAAGTCAGGCAATTCTTCGAGCAAACATTGATTATCACTTGAATTAAGAATTGCCTCAGTTTTGTTATTCACTATATTTATTAAATCTTTCGATAAACCACCAGCATCTAGTTTTCTGGAAAGTTCTAGAAAAGATAATATTGAATTTTCTATTTTTTTGCCTGCAGGTTTTGGTGTAATACCATTTACTTGGTTATATTTTTTTTGAATAGTTCTTCTTCTGTCAGTTTCAGATATTGCTCTTTTCATTGAATCTGTGAAGTTATCTGCATAAAGCAAGGCAACACCTTCAACATGTCTTGCAGCTCTTCCTATTGTTTGAATCAATGACCTTTCTGCCCTGAGAAAACCTTCTTTATCAGCATCTAAAATGGCGACTAAGGATACTTCTGGAAGATCTAGTCCCTCTCTTAATAAATTAACTCCTACCAAAACATCATATTCGCCCATTCTAAGATCTTGAATAATTTCAATTCTTTCAATTGAATGGATTTCGGAATGCAAATATCTAACTCTTACTTTATTTTCAGATAAAAAATCAGTTAGATCTTCAGCCATTCTCTTAGTAAGTGTTGTCACAAGCACTCTTTGATTCTTTTCAGCTCGAATTCTTATTTCAGATAACAGATCTTCTATTTGGCCTTCACTAGGTCTTACATCAATTACTGGGTCTAATACCCCAGTTGGTCTTATAACTTGCTCAATAAATTCACCATCACATTGATCTAATTCCCATTGACCGGGGGTTGCACTTATAAATAATGTCTGTTTTGATTTTTCCCAAAACTCTTCACATTTTAAAGGTCTATTATCTGCAGCACTTGGCAATCTAAAACCATGATCTATTAAAACTTTTTTTCTAGATTGATCACCGTTGTACATCGCATGAAGTTGAGGACATGTTACATGACTCTCATCAACTACCAACAACCAATCTTTGGGAAAGTAATCTATTAAGCATTCTGGCGGTGAACCTTCCTCCCTACCTGATAAATGACGAGCATAATTCTCAACTCCATTACAATAACCAACCTCTTTAAGCATTTCTAAATCATATTTTGTACGTTGTTCTAGACGTTGAGCCTCTAATAATTTTCCTTCGTATGTAAATTTATCGAGTTGAGTTTTTAATTCACTTCTAATTGCACTTATTGCACTCTCAAGTCTTTCTTTTGGAGTCACAAAATGCTTCGCTGGGTAAACGCTAACTTGTTCCAAACTTTCAAGTATTTCTCCTGTAGTAGGGTCAACATATCTAATAGCCTCGACTTCATCACCAAAAAACTCAATTCTTATTAATCTATCTTCATAAGCTGGACCGATTTCTAAAACATCACCTTTAATTCTGAATCTACCTCTAGTAATTTCAATATCATTTCTAGTATATTGATTTTCAACAAGAGACCTCAAAGAAGAACGTAGATTTATTGATTTTCCTACTTCAAATTTAACTGCAGCTTTTAAATACTCACTCGGTATACCAAGACCATAAATACAGCTTATTGAGGCTACAACAATTACATCTTTTCTTTCAAATAATGAGCGTGTTGCAGAATGCCTAAGCATATCTATTTCTTCATTAATTGAAGCAGTTTTGGCTATGTAAGTATCACTTACAGGTACATAAGCTTCAGGTTGATAATAATCGTAGTAAGAAATGAAGTACTCAACAGCATTTTTTGGAAAAAATTCCCTTAATTCATTACATAGTTGTGCCGCCAACGTTTTGTTATGGGCTAAAACAAGGGCTGGTCTTCCTGTTTGTTGAATTACATTAGCAATGGTAAATGTTTTACCAGTTCCAGTAGCTCCTAAAAGAGTCTGAAACTGTTTACCATTGTTTACGCCTTTAACTAATTTTTTAATAGCTTCTGGTTGATCTCCATTTGGTTCGTAAGGAGCTTGAAGCTTATAGTTGTTCATCAAGCTAGTAGCTAAAGGATGTTGCTATACTAAGAAATTTTTTCTCCAATTATTGAATTTTTCAAAGATTCTTTTAAGCCCCTAACAACCGCAATCATTGATATTAAATCATCTAATTTATTCACTACAGATCCAACACCAACTGCTGAAGCTCCAGAGGATATTGCTAGTGGACAAGTTACTTGGCTTAATCCAGAGGCACTCATGATTGGTATATTCAGAGATTGTTTCTTAAATTCTTGATTAATAGCATAGGTAGCTGCAAGAGTTGGTACTGATTTTTCAAAAAAACCTTGAATTCCTGGAGAGTAAGGCGTAGAACTGGTACCACCTTCTGTTTGAATAATATCAACGCCTTCTTCCACGAGCTTTACAGCAAGATCAACTTGTTTATCAATAGGCATAGTATGAGGAACAGTTACTGATAAAGGAAAATTAGGCAATAAATCCCTCGTCTCTTTTGCAATGTTTAAAACTTTTTTATCTGAAAAATGAATACCTTTTTCATAAAAAGTATCGTAATTTCCTATCTCAATTAATGATGCTCCTGCTTTTACACAACCTTGAAAAGATCGAGGCAGTACTGAACTAACACAAACGGGTAGTGTTGAATGCTTAAGTGCTAAATCAACGAGTTCAGGTTTACATGCAATATCGACAAGATCTGCACCTCCTAATGAAGCAGCCTCAACAATTATTTTCACAGACTGAACATCGAAATTATTCAATCCTGAAATAACTTTGAGTAAGGATTTGCTTCTTAACTCTTCTTTGATTTTTTGTGGCAAAAGATTAATCAGACTCATTTACTTAATGAATTTATTACCCGATTGTGACATTGTTTTAGTAAAACAGTGCATTTTTTAAAAAATATTATCTGAGCAACACAAAATGACTGATAAAAAATTAAGTCAGAAAAATTGGTCATCATGGCATCATCAGCTTCATAAGGAGATTCTTACCAAAAAAATATTAATTCCCAAAGGATCCAATATTTTAATAAGTGTTTCGGGGGGTCAAGACTCAATGGCCTTATTAACCTTAATGGATGACCTAAAAAAACTACATAATTGGTCTATCAGTGTTTGGCATGGTGATCATCAGTGGCACGAAAAATCATCACTATATGCTCTTGAATTAAAAGATTATTGCAAAGATAAAAATATTTCATTCTCTTTTGATCAAGCAAATAAAGAAAGTATTTCTTCAGAAGAAAAAGCACGAGAATGGAGATACAAAAAATTATGTGAAAGAGCCAAAACTTTATTAAATAAAAACCAGCAAAAACATAATATTTATTTGTTAACTGGTCACACGAGTAGTGATAATGCAGAAACATTTATCCTCAATTTATCTAGAGGAAGCAATTTTGCAGGTCTGAGTAATATTGAGAGTAAAAGATTAATAGAAAATCAAATTTATTTAATAAGACCAATATTAATTTTCAGTAGGGAAGATACAAAACAATTTTGCAATGATATGAAAATCCCAGTCTGGGAAGATCCTACAAATTCCGATCTTAAATTGAAAAGAAATTTAGTAAGAAAAAAAATTATTCCTACCTTAGAAGTCATCTATCCTGGTTGTTCTGAAAGGATAAATAATTTTTCCCAAAAAATGAGCAAATACAATAATGAACGTAATGATCTTAGTGAACTAGCGTATTTATATTGTAAAGATGTTAAGGGTATCGATAGAAATCTCCTAAATAGTATGTGTATTGAAGCGAGGTGCACAATTTTAAATAGATTTTTAAAAGAAATATCTGCAAAGCAATGTAGTTCTAAAAATCTGACAAAATTAGCAACTTCAATTTATGAAAAAAATAAAGGTCAAATTAATCTGCAAGAGTTTTTAAAAATTGTTTGGGATAAAAACTATATAAATTTTGAAAAAAGTTAAGAAGTTACAGCAGATCTTCTTCTTCTTGTTCTACCTTCAAATGAATCTTCTGTAGCAGTCTCAGCTGATGGACTCTGTGAAACTTTTGGACTTTTTTGGGTATTTTGTGGGTTATTTGAACTATTAGGATGATTATTGTTTGATTTCTTATGGAAATTATTATTATTTCTATTTCTATTTCTATTAGAGAAATTTTGCTCTTCGGTAATCTTTGGAATATAAGCACGAGTTCCACTTGGAGCAGGTTGAACTAAACACAAAATAAGTGGTTCAACTTGTAATTCTCTTCTCATTCTTCTCGATAAACCATTTTCAATTTCTCTTTGTACACCAATCCAATCTACCTCAAAATTATTCGGCCCAGTTTGTCTGGATAATTGTTTCCATCTATTTTCTAATACCCAGCTTATTTCTCGTTCTGTCCACATAGACATTTTTCTTGGCTCTGCAGTAGTAACAACTCCTCTTAAATTAACCCTAGGAGGCGCAACCATCTTCCCATCTGTACTAATAGGAGCTAAAACAGTTACTACACCATCCCCAGCCAATTGCTGCCTTTCCTTTAATACTCGAGCATCTACTATCCCATTTCGTGAGTTATCAAGCAATTCAACACCAGCTTTTACAGGATCACCCTTTTGAATAGAATTAGGTGTTAACTCAACTACATCTCCATTTTCAATAATTAAGATATTGTCCTTTGGAACCCCCATAGTTTGTGCACTCTTCCCATGACAAACAAGCATTCTATGTTCTCCATGAACAGGAACAAAAAACTTAGGTTTTGCGAGTGCCAACATTAGCTTTTGATCTTCTTGAAAACCATGACCAGAAACATGAATATTCTCACCTTTTCCATAAACAACCTTTGCTCCGAGTTTCATTAATCTATCTATTGTATTAACAACAGAAATTGTATTACCAGGAATTGGGCTGGCTGAAAATATTACAGTATCAGTAGTCTTAAGACGAACATGCTGATGTTCACCACGCGAGATTCTGCTTAACGCTGCTAGGGGTTCTCCTTGACTACCCGTCATTAATAATAAGGTCTCCCTATCTGGCAAATCTCTAATTTGCTTAATAGGAACAAACAAATCATCTGGGCATTTCATATAACCAATATCTCTGGCCTTAGCAATAACATTTATCATCGATCTACCTAGCAAACCGACCTTTCTTCCATGTTTCATGGCCAATTCTAAGATCATTGTCACTCTATGCACAGAACTAGCAAAAGTGGTAAGGATAACTCGTTCTTTTGCCTCTGCAATATGTTTTTCTAAAGAGGGATAGATAGTCTTCTCAGAAGGACAAAAGCCTGGAACTTCGGCATTAGTAGAATCACTAAACATGCATAAAACACCCTTCTCTCCGTAATGCACCATTCTTTCAATATCAAATTGCTCTCCATCTACTGGCATATGATCAAACTTAAAATCTCCTGTGAAAATAATTGTGCCAACAGGTGTTGTAACTGCTAAAGAAAAGCTATCGCAAATAGAATGGGTATTTCGAATAAATTCAACAGAAAAATGTTGGCCTACTTTTACAACATCTCTTGGATTTACTGTCTGTATAGTTGTTCTATCAGATACCCCTGCTTCCTCCATTTTTCCTCTAAGCATTGACATTGCCAGTTTTGGGCCATAAATAATGGGAATATTAAAATGCTTTAGATGATGAGAAATACCTCCAATGTGATCTTCATGCCCGTGAGTGACAATCATTCCTTTTATTCTTCTTTGATTTTCTTTTAAAAAAGTTGTATCAGGCATAACAACGTTTACGCCATGCATACCATCAGATGGGAAAGCTAGGCCAGCATCAACAAGCATTAATTCATCACCATATTCAAAAACGCAAGTGTTTTTTCCTATTTCATGTAGTCCTCCAAGAGGTATTACTCGTAGAGCTGGCGTATTACTTTTAGATCTAGATGAATCATGAGTAGATCTATTTACAGTTGAATTTGTACTTGATTGCATAATTTTGAAATTTATAAAGGCCTGCTTGTAATCAAATAAGGTTTATTTTAATTTAATTATCAAGTTAAATAAAATCCCTATTGTAGGGAATTCAGGATAAAAGATAGTTGCTTTTTCATGTCATTGGTTAAAGGTGACAAAGGACTTCTAGGATTACCTACATCCCATCCAGATAGCTCCAAAGCAGCCTTAATTGGGATTGGATTAGTAGTCATAAAGAGTGCTTTGAAAAGAGGCTGAAGTTTTTCATGAATAGCAAGAGCATTGGAAACATTTCCACTTTGAAAAGAATGAATCATCTCTTTCAATTGCAATCCAACTAAATGACTTGCAACACTCACTACTCCTACAGCACCTACAGATAACATTGGAAGCAACAATGAATCGTCGCCACTATATACAGAGAGTTCAGGGCCACAAATAGCCCTTAGTTCTGTTACTTCTTCTATTCTACCGCTTGCAGCTTTAATACTGAGAATATTTGAGAAATCCATAAGTTTCTTCACAGTATCAGGCAATAAATTGCATCCAGTCCTGCCAGGAATGTTATAGAGCATAAGAGGCAAATCCTTTGCAGATTTAGCAATAGAACTGAAATGTTTATAAAGACCTTCTTGAGGCGGCTTATTGTAATAAGGAACAACGACCAAAGCACCGTCGGCACCAGAGTCATAAGCTTTTTTTGTAGCCTCCACAGCTTCGCTTGTACAATTGCTACCAGTGCCAACTATTAATTTACAGCTTGCATCCAAAGATCCTTTTACCGCAATAAATAAATTATGCTGTTCCGCCCATGAAAGAGTCGGAGATTCACCAGTAGTACCGCACAACACAATTCCATCTGAACCGTTCTCAAAAAGATAATTTGAAAGTTTTATAGCTAGTTCATAATCTACATCTCCATTCTCAGTGAATGGAGTAACCATTGCAGTCAATATTCTTCCAAATAGTGGATTATTACACTCAGTTTTGTCTGTAATCATTTTTTTGGAATTAATAACTCAGCTATTTGAACAGCATTCAGAGCTGCTCCTTTTCTTATTTGATCTCCACATAACCATAATTCTAATCCATGAGACTGACTTATATCAGTTCTTAGCCTGCCAACAGCAACATTATCCCTTCCCATAACATCATTTGGCATAGGAAATCTATTATTTTTGTAATCCTCAATAACTTCAATTCCAGGAGATTTTTTTAATTCTTCAAGAGCATCTTTAGGCTCAACTACATCGGCAAATTCAATATTGATCGATTCAGAATGTGCTCTCAGTACTGGGACTCGAACACATGTAGCAGAGAGCTTTAAATCAGCAATATTTAATATTTTCCTTGTCTCATTAACCATTTTCATCTCTTCTTCGCAGTAATTATTTGAAAGCATAGGGGAATTATGTAAAAACAAATTAAAAGCAAGGGAGTATGGCAAAACTTCACTTTTTTGAGGATTTCCTTTAAGATATTGTTCAGTTAAAAGTTTTAGTTCCTCCATCGCCAGTTGGCCTGCACCGCTGACAGATTGATATGTTGAGACAATAACTCTTTGAATAGTCGAAAGTTTGTTTAATGGAGCTAAAACTAATGTCAACAAAATGGTAGTGCAGTTTGGATTCGCTATTACCCCATCATGATTAAGTACGTCACTAGCATTAACTTCAGGGACTATAAGAGGAACGTTCTTATCTAATCTGAAAGCGCTTGAATTATCTATCAGTAAAGCATTTTGATCAATAATGGTTGACAACCATTTTTTTGAAATACTTCCGCCAGCTGAAGCCAAAACTAAATCAAGATTCTTAAATTCTTCCTTAGTTGTTTTTTTTGTAACTAATTCTTCATCTTTCCAAATAATTTTTTTTCCTTCTGACCGCTCTGATGAAAGCAAGACCAATTCTGATATTGGGAAATCACGTTGTTCAAGAATTTTTAGCAATTCAGATCCCACAGCACCTGAAGAACCTAAAACAGCAACTTTTAATGGCCTATTAGGCAAATACGGAGATTGTCTCACACTTTAAAATGATTTTTATAAATAGATTGACTATTTTTTTTACTTTATCAAAAAATTAACTTTCAAGGAAATCACATAATGTGAAATAATTAAGATTCGGCTCATAGTAATAACTTAGAAAAACATGGCTAAAAATGCACTAATAGTCAAAACAACTCCTCTGCCTCAAAGTAGAATTTCATTCGAATTAGAAATACCATCTGAGACATGTAAAACGTGTGTAAATGAAACAATCAGTTCTATCAGTCGTTCGGCTAAAATTCCGGGATTTAGACTTGGTAAGATCCCTAAACAAGTCTTAATCCAAAGAATTGGCATCACACAATTACATGCTTCTGCTCTGGAAAAAATTATTGATAAATCATGGCAAGAAGCGTTAAAAATAAAATCTATAGAGCCACTAAGTGAGCCAGAATTGGTAGATGGATTTGAATCTTTACTTGCAAAGTTTAGTCCTGAAAAATCACTTAAGGTTACTCTTCAAACTGATGTTGCCCCAGCATTAAAACTTAAAAAATCCAAAGGACTAAGTGTTGAAATATCAAAGACAAAGTTTGATCCTAAGTCAATAGATGAAGCGCTAGAAAAATCTAGAAATCAGTTTGCAAACATTATTCCAGTTACCAATAGAGCAGCAAAATTAGGAGATATTGCTGTCGTTAGTTTCAAAGGAAAATATAAAGATTCTGGTAAAGAGATTGATGGTGGAACAAGTGAATCAATGGATCTTGAGTTAGAAAAGAACAAAATGATTCCCGGTTTCGTTGAGGGAATCGTAAAGATGAAAATTGGTGATACTAAAACACTTAACCTTAAATTTCCTGATGATTATTCTCATGAGGATTCAAGAGGTAAAGAAGCGATTTTTGAAGTAAATCTTAAGGATCTTAAGGAAAAAGAATTGCCTGAACTTAATGACGATTTTGCAAAACAGTCTGGCAACAAAGAATCATTAAAAGAATTAAAGAAAGATATTGAAAAGCAACTTAAAGACAATTTTGAAAAAACTCAAAAAGATATCAAAATTGAAGCTTTATTAGATGCCTTAACAAACGAATTGGTTGCTGAAATTCCAAAATCTATGATTGATATAGAAGTGAGGAATAATATTGAACAAACAGCTCAAAGATTTGCTCAACAAGGTCTTGATGTAAAATCTACTTTCACTCCTGAATTAGTTAAGTCATTAGCAGAGTCCACAAGGCCTCAAGCTGAAAAAAATGTTCAAAGAAATTTAGCTTTAAAAGCATTAGCTGAAACAGAAAACATAAAAGTCGAGAAAGATGAAATTGATTTAAAAATGAAAGATTATGAAGATGCAATCTCTCAATCTTCAAAACAAATAGATATTAAAAGATTAACAGAAGTAGTAAGTAACGATCTACTCAAAGAAAAATTAATAATTTGGCTTGAGGAAAATTCTGAAGTAAAAGAAAAAACTACAAAAACTTCTAAAGCTACCAAAACCTCCAAAACCTCCAAAACAACAAAAGCTACAAAAACTACTAAAACTCAAAATAAAAAAGAAAAAAAATAATTTATGAAATTTCCTACTAATTCAACAAAAACCCCTTAAATTATTTATAAGACTAAAATTAATTTGTGAACTCAGAAAAAAAACATTCAATCCAAAGTTCAATAAAATCTTACAAAAGTAATAATAAAACTATTGCTGCTGTTCCTACCGTTATAGAACAATCAGGTAGAGGCGAAAGAGCTTTTGATATATATTCAAGACTATTAAGGGAAAGAATAATTTTTTTAGGTACTGGAATTAATGATCAAGTATCTGACTCACTTGTTGCACAATTATTATTTCTTGAAGCGGAAGATCCCGAAAAAGACATACAAATATATATCAATTCTCCTGGAGGCTCAGTAACTGCAGGAATGGCCATATACGATACTATGCAACAAATATCCCCTGATGTTGTGACAATATGCTTTGGAGTAGCGGCAAGTATGGGGGCATTTCTACTTTCTGGAGGAGCAAAAGGGAAAAGATTGGCATTACCTAATTCTAGGATTATGATTCATCAACCTCTGGGAGGTGCACAAGGTCAAGCAGTAGAGATTGAAATACAAGCTAAAGAAATACTTTTTCTCAAGAAAACATTAAATTCGCTTTTAGCAGAACATACCGGTCAACCTTTAGAAAAAATTAATGAAGATACAGAAAGAGATTACTTTTTATCTCCCTCAGAAGCAGTCGAATATGGATTAATTGATAAAGTTATCAAAAAGTGACAAGGGATAATAATTTTTTAAGAATATGATGACGAATCAGTATTTATAAGCAATCCTAGTGAATAGGGATTATTTAACACCTTTCACTTTAAAAACTTATAATCGATGGCTAAATTCGACGCCCATCTTAAATGTTCATTTTGCGGTAAATCACAAGACCAGGTAAGAAAGCTTATAGCTGGCCCTGGGGTTTATATCTGTGACGAGTGCATAGATCTTTGTAATGAAATTCTCGATGAAGAACTACTTGATAATCAAGCGAACACAAACAACTCTCCGCAAGTAAAAAAGAAATTACCTACTGATAATCCAAAAAAATCTGTTCCTTTAGAATTAACTTCAATTCCTAAGCCATTAGAAATTAAAAATTTTCTAGATAATCAAGTTGTTGGACAAGAATCTGCAAAAAAAATATTATCAGTAGCCGTATATAATCACTACAAGCGTTTAGCTTGGAAAGTTAAAGAAGATAGTAAAAATAACAATTCAACTGATTCACAAGCAACTAAATTACAAAAATCAAATATTCTACTCATCGGCCCCACTGGGAGTGGAAAAACATTATTAGCGCAAACTTTAGCAGAGTTTCTGGATGTTCCTTTTGCAGTAGCTGATGCAACGACTTTGACAGAAGCTGGATATGTTGGGGAGGATGTTGAAAACATACTTTTAAGACTTCTACAGAAATCAGAAATGAATGTAGAACTAGCTCAAAAAGGAATTATCTATATTGATGAAATAGATAAAATTGCAAGAAAAAGCGAAAATCCTTCAATTACTAGAGATGTCTCTGGTGAAGGAGTACAGCAAGCATTATTAAAAATGCTTGAAGGAACAGTTGCTAATGTGCCTCCACAAGGCGGCAGAAAACATCCTTATCATGACTGCATCCAAATTGATACGAGTCAAATATTATTTATTTGCGGAGGAGCTTTTATAGGTTTAGAAGATATCGTTCAAAAGCGTATGGGTAAACACTCTATTGGATTTACCACTAATTCAGATCAAAACAAAGTTGATACAAAAAAAATAGTAGATCCAAGAGATTCCTTGAAAAATTTAGAATTAGATGACTTAGTGAAATATGGCCTAATTCCAGAATTTATTGGAAGAATTCCGGTTTGTGCTGTATTAGATCGTCTTACTAAAGAAACTTTAGAATCTATTTTGACTCAACCAAGAGATGCATTAGTAAAGCAATTCAAAACTTTGCTAAGCATGGATAATGTTGAATTATCATTTGAGCCTGATTCTGTAGAAGCGATAGCAACTGAAGCATATAAAAGAAAAACAGGTGCAAGAGCATTAAGATCAATAATTGAAGAGCTAATGCTAGACATAATGTATACTTTGCCTTCTGAAGAAAATGTAAAAGAATTCACAATTACGAAAAAAATGGTAGATAAATTGTTCTCATCTAAAATTGTTAAACTACCTTCAGGATCAAAAAGAATCATTAAAGAGTCTGCATAAAATTAAAGTTTAATTTTTTTAATTGAATCCCAAATTTTTCTAATTAATGAAAAATAAATGCTAAATATACATAAGCCTTTTCATCAAAAATATAGACCAAACAACTTAGACGAACTGGTTGGGCAAAAATTTATATCCATTACACTCAAACAAGCACTTTTAACAAAAAAAATTGCTCCTGCATATCTTTTTAATGGTCCAAGAGGCACTGGGAAAACATCCAGTGCAAGAATCTTTGCAAAATCTCTAAATTGCCAGGCATTCGACCAACCTACCATAACTCCTTGTTGTAAATGTGACTTATGTAAACAAATTACAGATGGGAGCGCTCTAGATATTATCGAGATTGATGCAGCATCAAATACGGGAGTAGAAAATATAAGAGAAATTATAGAAAGAGCGAGATTTGCGCCTACTCAAGCGAGATGGAAAGTATATGTTATTGATGAATGTCATATGCTTTCAACGGCAGCATCAAATGCTTTACTAAAAACTATTGAAGAACCACCCCCAAGAGTTGTATTTATCCTTGCGACGACAAATCCTGAGAGAGTATTAAATACAATAAAAAGTAGATGCCAAAAGTTTGATTTTAGAAGAATAAGCCCTAGCGATATTTTTCAACATTTATCAGAAATCGCCGAAAAAGAATCAATTGCATATGAAGTTCAGGCCTTAAAAATGATTGCGAAAAGATCTAATGGAGGTATGAGAGATGCACAAAGCCTTCTTGAACAATTGAATCTTTTACCAGAAGGGATAACAATAAACAATATTCAAAACCTCCTAGGAGAAGTATCAGAAAGTGAATTAACAACTCTGATTAAATCATTGGTTGAGAATAATCCAGAGTCATTAATTATTACCTGCAACAAATTATATGATGCCGGAAACGAACCTATTCAAATAATTATCGGGTTATTGAACATAACAAGAGATCTACTATTACACACTACAAATAATAAATATTCAGATCTTTATTATACGTCTGATGAATTTCAAGATGAATTGGATAAAATCTCAAAAACAATAAATAAATCAACAATAATTAATTGGCATAACAATCTGAGAAATATTGAATATCAAATCAAATCAAGTGATAATCCAAGGCTTTGGTTTGAAATACATTTAACTGGCCTTCTAGGTAATCAAGAGATAAATAGTTTTGAAAATAAGCAAGAAAGTAAAAATAATACGACTGAGGAGAATCATGAAAGTAGAAAAAACATTGCAATTTTTAATAAAGAAAATATTTCTAATGAAATTCAAAAACCAAGTATCAAAAAAGAGATAACTCGCGATGAATTGATTGAAAAAAAAGACGAAAAATTAGAAAAATTTGAAGTTTTTGAAAAAGAAAGTGTTGAAAATATTTCTGACAATAACCAAAATAATCCTGGATCAAATAATTTAAAAGATAAATGGGAATTAATTCTTTCTAAAGTAGAGTTACCATCAACAAGAATGTTACTTTCACAACAAGCCGAACTTGAAAGTTTTGATTCGGAAAAAATAACAATTGCATTATCTCCAAACTGGGAAAATATGATTAAAAGCAGAAAAGTTATAATTGAAAATACTGTAAAAAAGATATTTGGAGATCAAATAATACTTAATTTCTCAACCAAAAATTTAAATACTAGTAACCAAACAAATACTCCCGAAATGACCCAAAATGAAGTGAATAATCTTCGATCGTTAAAAAAAATAGAACAAAAAACTAATTCATCAACAAAAATATCTAACGACGAGACATATGATGATAGCTCAAAAAACTTAGCAAATTTTTTTAATGGAGAAATTATAGACCTTGATGAATAAATTAAACTCCCGTATGAATAGTTTTTCGCCAAAGTATCTTTTTGGGAAAAATAGACATCTTTATTGTTACCCAAGGGATTACTAAAAACCAATGTGATAAATAAAAAACCGAAACAAATACCATCAAAAAATTGCTTTTTTGCAATACTGGTACTTCGCTTTTACAAGAAGAACCGTACCAAAAAGCAATTCCAGATAACATAAAAGCTGTAAATGAAATAGGCCAGTAAATTGGTGAATCGAATAAAGCAATACTGAAAACTAAATCAAAAATAGATATGATTGGTAGTGCATATTGCAAGATGAAGAAATAAGTTAAATCAAATTTTTGCAAATAATCAATTTTATTGGTAAATAATTGATCTCCATAATCAAAGAATCTTTGCAAACCCCCCTCTGCCCATCTTTGCCTTTGCGCTAATAAAGCATTTAAATCCTCAACTGCTTCCTCCATGACTGGAGGATCCCACAAGATTCCAATTCTAGATTTTGATAATAATAACCTTAAACTTAAATCAAGATCATCTGTAACTGTATCTTCATTAAAAGAACCACATGACAATAATGTATCTTTCTTAATTAATTGGCCATTTCCCCTTAATTCAGAAACTCCAGCAACTGATAATCTTCCATATTGAAAGATTGCGTCCATAGCCATCTCCATTGACTGACAGGAAGTTAAAAAATTCTTACTTACATTTGTTACTGATTTTCTTAGTTGAACTGCAGACCAATCACCCTCTTCTACAAAACTAAATAACCTTATCAAAGAATCTTGTTTTAATTCAGCATCAGCATCCAAAACTAATAACCATTCACCATGAGTAAACTTTAAGGCATAATTCAGAGCTCCTGACTTTCCTCCTCCTGCATTTGGAGAACGACTTATGACTTTTAGCTTGTCATATTGTCTAGATAATCGATCTAAAATCAAAGGAGTCTTATCAGAACTGCCATCATCGATTATGTAAATATTTAATTTATTTGTTGGATAATCTAAACTAAATAATCTTTCAACTAATCTTGCTATAACGTTCTCCTCATCTCTAGCTGCGACTAAAATATCAAGCACAGGTAACTCTTTGTTGCTAATTCTTTTGCTTACAGTATTTAAAACTTTGTTCCTTTTAAAATTTCTAGAAATAACTATTAATCCGTAGAAAACAATCACAAAGGAAAGCGTCAATATAAGGTAAAACAAACTTGCGATATTGTAAGCATGAGGAATAAAAGCTACTAAAAAACAAGCACTAAGAAATATAAACGACTTTAATCTTCGATTTTTATAAAAACCCTTACTCATAAAAGTAAATTTTTAATTACTTAACTTTCACTGAGACAATATCTCAATTTTTTTCAGTTTTGCATCTCGATAGTAATGATTCAATATTTGTTCATAAGAGAATCCTAATTTAGCCATTTCAATTGCTCCTGATTGAGATAAACCTACACCATGACCGAAGCCTCCTCCTCTCAAAAGCCATAAATCATCATTTAATTTATTAATAGTAAACAAATTGCTAGGTATAAAATTTAATACCCTTCGAATATCATCTTTAACAAGAACAATAGATTTATTACCTTTATCCGTTTGTATTTCCAATTTTATCACTCTGCCACTAGACCCACGTTCAATAGAATTTAAATCCAAAACATCTTCATTAATATTCATAAGTTTGTTTTTAATTAACTTTTCTTTAATTTCAAGACTAGAAATTTTCTTATCCCATCGAAAAAGATAATGATTACTCCCATAAAACTGTTCTTTATCAAAATCTAAAAAATTATTTAAATCAGATTCATTTGTAATTGGAAGTTTAAAAATTTTGTTGAATGATTTAGAGCCATCAATGATTGATTTGAAATAAGGATAATCTTGGATTTGCCAAGACTCTACTGCAGTAGCAGATACGCCACCATTAGAACCATGGTAAAAAGCATTAATTGGTTGATTTCTATAAGTGAGAATTAAATTTGAAGTTGCTTCTATTGCTTTTTGTACTTTTTTATTTTTAATTTTAGAAGGTTTATAAACTTGGCATTGAGTGCTTATACATAAATGATATTTATCCATATTAAATCTATCAGAATTAAAAATTCCCCAAGTTCTTGCTATAACTGCTTGAGCCTTGAGTGCTTCCAAAGGAGAATTCGGTCCAATTTCGTATGGCAAAACACCTGCCAAATAATCATCAAACTCAATTTTTTGAACTAATGTCCAAGTTCCATATAAATCTTTTAATAAATAAAAATTTTTGCCGAAATTGACACCATTTATTGTTATGTCCTCTTGAGCATAAATATATATAGGTCCTTCGAGCTTCATAACGTTATATTCACTTCTGAGAACAGGAGTAATTTGAAAATTTTTTATTTTTCTGAAAATCTTATTTTTTAATTCAAACTCTGGAAGATCATCTACAAATGGAATCCATACTTCCCAATTTTTAGGGTAAGCAACAGTCGTCTCATATCCTTTATCTTTAAGTTTTTTTGCTTGTTTTTTTGCTGATTCATAGCTAGCAAAAGGACCAAAAACAATTCTTTCAATTGTTTCTGGATTTTTGATGGGTATATCCACCCAGGAAATATTAATCTGTTTTGATTTATGTTTAATGCCGTTAGACGATATCACGTTTAAAAAACCTTTATCCGTGATAAAGGTTATATTCTTTTTTTTAGAAAAACTATCATTTTCCCCGCCTAGATATTGCTTTAAACCAATTAAAAATTTTCCTTTTTTAATTTCTGTATTGAGTTGAACCTTTAGCAATTCTTCTGCTTTTACATTAGAAGTAAATTTTGTATTAGTTATGAAAAGGGAAATACAGCCTAAAAATAAGTTTAAAAGTGAAAATTTAAGTTTCATAAGTTAGAACTTTCCTTATCAATTAAGGACTTTAATTTGCACCAATGCGTATAAAGGTTTAGATTATCCTAATTAAACACATTTGACTTAAATGTCTAAACTAAAAACTCGTAAATCAGCTGCCAAAAGATTTAAAGCTACTGCGACGGGTAAATTCATGAGAAGAAGAGCTTTCCATAATCATTTACTTGATCATAAAAGCTCAAAATTAAAAAGACATCTATCAACAAAAGCTGTAGTTGATGAAAGAGATGCTGATAATGTAAGATTAATGATTCCATATGCATAAATCTTTAACCAATTTTTATTAGATATTCATGGCACGCGTAAAAAGAGGCAACATAGCCAGAAAAAGAAGAAACAAAATCTTAAATCTTGCAAAAGGTTTTAGAGGCGGCAACAAAAATCTTTTCAGAACAGCAAATCAAAGAGTGATGAAAGCTCTTTGTAATGCTTATAGGGATAGAAGAAGAAGAAAAAGAGATTTTAGAAGACTTTGGATTTCTAGAATTAACGCATCTGCCAGGATAAATGGAACAAACTATAGCAAGTTGATAAATGGCATGAAAAATTCAGAAATTATTATTAATAGAAAGATGCTTGCTCAATTAGCCTTAAACGATCCTAAGTGCTTTGAAAAAATTGTTTCTTCCGTTAGTAATTAAAAAAAAGAATATAATTTAAAAAGTAATTATAAATAATGGAAATTTCTTCCTTTCAATCCTATTTAATAATTCTTTTTGTTGTATTAATAATAATTTCCATTTTTGTATTCAGACAATTTCTAAAAACAAGAAGTGAAGAACTAAGTTTAGTAAAATTCGAGCAAACAGGTTTAGATTCTCTCACTAAAGCTACAGAATTATATGAATTTGGGTCTATTCAGATAAAGAAAAGATTATATCCTGAAGCAATTAAAACTTTTTTAAAAGCAATTGAAAATTATGAAAATGAACCTGATGAAGCTAAAGCGATAATAAATAACGCTTTAGGTTTTTCTTATGCTGCTCAAAATGAATTTAAAAAAGCAATTAAATACTATAACTCTGCAATCAAATCACTCCCAGAATATCCTATAGCCCTTAATAACCTCGCATCAGCACAACAGCGTTTACTTGAGTATGACTTGGCATATGCTACATATCAAAAGGTTTTGGTGATAGATCCAAAAAACAAAACAGCAATAAAAAAAAGTAAAGAGTTAGAAAAAAGAAATAATTACAAACCTTATAAAGGTATTAAAGATAAGGGATTCTAAATATGAAAAATTATTCATCTTTACTAATTGGAGGAAAACAATTTTCCAGTAGATTAATGGTGGGTACTGGTAAATACAAATCTTCTCAAGATATGGTTGAAAGTTTGTCAAATTCTGAGACTGAAATTATAACCGTCGCTGTTAGAAGAATTAAACATGATCAAACCGGAGAAAATTTACTCGAAAAGATAAACTGGAAAAAATACTGGATGCTTCCTAATACAGCTGGTTGCGTTAATTCCGATGAGGCAGTCAGAATAGCAATTTTGGGCAGAGAACTTGCAAAATTGTCTGGTCAAGAGGAAAATAATTTTGTGAAGTTAGAAGTAATTCCTGACAAAAAGTATTTGTTACCAGATCCAATAGAAACCCTTAAAGCGGCCGAAATTTTAATAAAAAAAGGTTTTGCTGTACTTCCTTATATAAATGCAGACCCTATTCTTGCAAAAAGACTAGAAGAAATAGGTTGTGCAACAGTAATGCCTTTAGGATCACCTATTGGCTCCGGGCAAGGTTTATTAAATTTATCAAATATAGGGATGATTATTGAGAATGCAAAAGTGCCAGTAATAATTGATGCAGGAATTGGGGTGCCAAGTGAAGCTTCTCAAGCTATGGAACTTGGAGCTGATGGTGTCTTAATAAATAGTGCAATAGCACAAGCTGAAAATCCTCCTCTAATGGCTCAAGCGATAAATTATGGAGTGAAAGCTGGCAGGCAAGCTTTTCTTGCAGGAAGAATTAAAAAACAAGACTTTGCAGTAGCAAGTTCACCGGAAAAAAATATATCTATCTAGTTCTTTAAATTTAGCAAAGTTTAAAAAGAGAGTAAAAATTTATTATTTGATTTGATTTATCTTAATTAAGAAAGAAGATTTAAGACTATTTACAATGTTTTTTCGCAAATTGGAAGCACACTGTAGTAATTTAATTAATATATTACGAATCTATTAATTCTGGAGTTCTGAGTGAAAGTTATTGTTCTAGGTGGAGATGGTTTTTGCGGTTGGCCTTGTGCGGTGAATTTAGCAGAGCAAAATCATGATGTAATAATTGTCGACAATTTAAGTCGTAGAAAAATTGATATTGATCTAGAGGTAGAATCTTTAACTCCAATTGCTTCGATAACAGAACGACTTTCTGCATGGGAAGAGATTGGGGGTAAGCCTATGAGATTTATTAATATGGATATCTCTAAACAATATCAAAAATTACTCAATTTGCTCATTGATGAAAAACCAGATTCAGTGATCCATTTTGCAGAACAAAGAGCAGCGCCTTACTCAATGAAATCGAGTTTTACTAAAAGATATACAGTAGATAATAATGTTAATGGCACTCACAACCTTCTTGCTGCAATAGTAGAGAGTAATTTAGATATTCACGTTGTTCATTTAGGAACAATGGGAGTCTACGGATATGGATCGCATAGAGGTGCAACAATTCCAGAAGGTTATCTAAAAGTTGAAGTTCCACAACCAGATGGAAGCCGCTTTGAAGAAGAAATATTACATCCTGCAAGTCCAGGTAGTGTCTACCATATGACTAAAACTTTAGATCAATTATTATTTCTTTACTACAACAAAAATGATCTTGTAAGGATTACTGATCTTCATCAAGGCATTGTTTGGGGAACAAATACAGAAGCAACTATAAAAGATCCGAGATTAACAAACCGATTTGACTATGACGGAGACTATGGAACTGTTCTAAACAGATTTCTTATGCAAGCTGCAATTGGGTATCCATTAAGTGTTCATGGTACAGGAGGGCAAACAAGAGCATTTATACATATAAAAGACTCTGTAAAATGTGTACAACTTGCTCTTGAAAATCCTCCAAAACCTGGAGAGAGAGTCAAAATCTTTAATCAAATGACTGAGAGTCATCAAGTTGGAGAACTAGCTAAAAAAGTTGCGTCTCTAACAGGAGCTGATATCAACTATTTACCAAATCCTAGAAATGAAGCAGTAGAAAATGATCTAATTGTTGATAATAAATGCTTTATAGAATTAGGTTTAAACCCAACGACTCTTGATAATGGCCTATTAGAAGAAGTTGTTGAAGTTGCTAAAAAATACTCCAAAAGATGCGACCTTAAGCGCATACCTTGTGTTTCATCCTGGACTAAAAAACAAGCTGAGGCTATAAAGACTAATTAAAATTTCTGAAATAACTACCTTAAGAAAGTGAAAATTGCATTGTTTACTGAAACTTTTTTACCTAAAGTTGACGGCATAGTCACAAGACTGACTAAAACGATTGAATTTTTAATAAAAAATGGTGATGAAGTTATAATTTTTTGTCCAGAGGGGTGTCCAGAATCATATATGGGAGCAACTGTAGTTGGCGTTGCTGCAATGCCATTACCTTTATACCCAGAGTTAAAGCTTGGTTTACCAGGTCCTGCAGTCTCAGATAAGTTAGAAAAATTTAACCCAGATTTGATACATGTTGTTAATCCAGCTGTACTTGGCTTAGGCGGCATATGGTTAGCGAAAACTAATAACATTCCTTTAATTGCTAGCTACCATACTCATCTTCCGAAATATCTGGAACATTACGGTATGGGTATGTTAGAGCCACTTTTGTGGGAATTACTTAAAGCAGCACATAATCAAGCCTTGTTAAATTTATGTACTTCCACCGCTATGGTAAATGAGTTAAAAGATAAAGGTATTCAAAGGACTGCTCTATGGCAAAGGGGAGTAGATACTTACAGTTTCAGACCAGATTTGAGAAGTGAGAAAATGAGGAAAAAATTATTTGGGGAATATAACGACGCTAATTACTTATTGATTTATGTAGGAAGATTATCAGCAGAAAAACAAATTGAGAGAATTAAACCAGTCTTAGAAAGTATTCCTAATGCTTGCCTAGCACTTGTAGGTGACGGACCATATAGAAACCAGCTAGAGAAAATCTTCGAAAATACAAAGACTAATTTCATAGGATATTTATCTGGCGATGAACTTGCTAGTGCCTATGCCTCTGGAGATATATTTTTATTTCCATCTAGTACAGAAACACTTGGGTTAGTTTTACTAGAAGCAATGGCTGCAGGATGTCCAGTTATCGGAGCCAACAAGGGCGGGATTCCAGATATTATTAGCGATGGGATTAATGGTTGTTTATATAATCCTGATGAAAAAGATAATGGGGAACAGAGCTTGATTGCAGCGACAAAAAAAATTCTAGAGAATGAAGATAAAAGAGAAATTATGAGGAAAGAAGCACGAAACGAAGCAGAAAAATGGGATTGGAATCAAGCAACGGTACAACTGCAAAATTATTATGCAGATACTCTAAAAGAAATAGATTAAACTTAATCTTAATTATGCTACGTGTGGAGGCGTAGGACTGTTATACGAACTTATAGGAAGTATTAGAGTAGCAATATTTTGATTCTTTTCAGGCCTTTTTTTCTTTGAAAATTTTTTACCAAAGGGTACTCTAATAACATTAGTTCCCTCAATGGAACAAATATTTGAGTTATCTCCAGAAAAATTATTAACAAAATTTGGTAAGTCGACGTTTTTAACTGGCAGGTGCTTAACATTACCAGATTTAAAATCTTTGGTCATAGCTTCAAATACCCCAAAAAATTTGATGCTCGAATATTGTAATAAAAAAATTTAAAAAAATTCTATAAGAAAATATTAAATTTTTATTCCCACTGATAATAACTAAGGAAATATAAGGACGCTAGTCCTTTAAGCACATTTTTTTTCTTCGAAAGTCTCTTCTTGATTTACATTGCAAGAACAAATTAAATTGCGATCGCCATATGCATTATTGATCCTAGAAACTGAAGACCAAAACTTAATAGATGTTGGAGTTTTATAAGGAAAAGAAGCTTTTTCTTTTGAATAAGGATAATGCCAATTATCAGCAATTAACTCTTTCAGTGTATGGGGAGCGTTACTTATTACATTATTATTCTTTAATTCACTATTTTTTTCTATTTCGCTGATTTCTTCTCCAATCAATAGCATAGCCTCGCAAAATCTATCCAATTCGACCAAGCTTTCACTTTCAGTAGGCTCTATCATTATGGTCTCTGGAACAGGCCAACTAATAGTTGGGGCATGAAAACTATAATCTATTAATCGTTTAGCTAAATCATTGACACTCAAACCAGTTTTGGATTTTAAATCTCTAAAATCTAAAATACATTCATGTGCGACAAAATTATTTTTTCCTTTATAAAGAATCTTGAATTTATGCTTTAAAGAATTTGCAATATAATTTGCAGATAAAATTGCATGAGCAGTTGCTTTCCTTAAACCACTAAGACCAGCCATTTTTATATACATCCAACTTATTGGAAGAATACTTGCACTCCCATGCTTGGCAGAAGATACATAATTGGAACTATTAGATAAATTATTATCCATTAAAGAATGAGTAGGAAGAAATGGGCTTAAAGTTTCTGATGCAGCAACTGGACCTACTCCTGGCCCACCACCTCCATGTGGAATGCAGAATGTTTTATGTAAATTCAAATGACAAACATCAACACCATAATTCCCCGGTTTACATAATCCAACCTGAGCGTTCAAATTTGCTCCATCTAAATAGACAAATCCTCCAACAGAGTGAATTAAATCACATATCTTTCTGATTTGTAATTCAAAAACTCCATGGGTAGAGGGATAAGTCAACATAAGAGCTCCTATTTGGTTACCATATTTCTTGACTTTGATCGACAAATCTTGAAAATCAATATTTCCTTCGTCATCACATTCAACAGTTAACACATCAAAACCTGCCATAACTGCACTAGCAGGATTTGTTCCATGAGCACTTTTAGGAATTAAACATTTTTTTCTTAACAGTTCACCTTTTGATTCAAAATAAGAATTTATTGCCAATAAACCAGCAAACTCTCCTTGAGAGCCTGCATTTGGTTGAAAAGAAACTGATTTTAAACCAACAATATCACTTATCCATTTTTCTAGGTCAGATATGATTTTTGAATAACCTTTAGTTTGATCTGGTGGGGAAAAAGGATGAATTGAAGATAAATTAGCCCAAGAGACTGGATTTAACTCTGCTGCAGAATTTAACTTCATGGTACAGCTTCCCAATGGCATCATCCCATCTACCAAAGAAAAATCTTTTTCTGCAAGTCGGAATATATATCTCATTAATTCAGTTTCACTTTGGTAATTTGTGAATATATCTTGCTGCATCCATGCACTAGATCTCAAAGCTAAACTTTCAAGATGAAATACGTTATCAAATTTTATATGCTCTAAATCTTCTTCTTTTTCTATAAGGTTTGCTACGAAAGTCAAAATATCTTTGATTTCTTTTTCATTACTAAGCTCATCTAAAGAGATCCCAAAGCCAGTTGAATTTTCAATAGTTGATCCCAACGGCAAAATTCTTAAGTTATAGCCATTTTTCAAAGCTTCATTATGAATCCTCTGGGAGTGCTCAGAATAAACATCAACACTATCAAATCTAATTCCATCAGGAATATCAAAACCTAGAGCCGCTAAACTTGATTCTAAATTTATTCTCAACTCCACTAATCTCTTAGCAATTTGGGTTAATCCAGAGGGTCCATGATAAATAGCATAAAAAGAAGAAATTATGGCTAACAAAGATTGAGCAGTACAAATATTACTAGTGGCCTTTTCCCTTCTAATATGTTGCTCTCTTGTTTGCAATGCTAGTCTTAGAGACTTTTCTCCATTTTTAGATAGAGTTTGCCCAACAATTCTTCCGGGTATCAGCCTTTTATATTTTTCGCTACAAGCAAAATATGCTGCATGGGGGCCACCAAAACCCATTGGAACACCAAATCTTTGCATACTACCCACTGCTACATCAACACCAAATTCAGAAATTGGTTTAATCAAAACTTGTGCCAGTGGATCAATACATGCCGTAACAGTAATTTCTGATCTATGTGCTTGGGATATTAAGAATGTGGGATCATATAATTCCCCATTTTTACCAGGTAATTGCAACAACATTCCAAAAACATCATCATGATTAGGAAGGTTGCTTTGAGTAAAGCGTTTTAAGGATATTCCCAAAGGTTGTGCTCTGGTTTGCAGAACATTAAAAGTATGATCAAAAACATTTGATTCCACTAAGTACACTTTTGAAGATTTATTTTTTCTTGCGGAAAAACTCATGGCCATAGCTTCTGCAGCAGCTGTACCCTCATCTAACAAAGATGCATTGGCGACAGGGAATCCTGTTAATTCACAAATAATAGTTTGAAAATTGAATAGAGCTTCTAATCTTCCTTGCGCAATTTCTGCTTGATATGGAGTATAAGACGTGTACCACCTTGGATTTTCAAGAACATGTCTTTGGATTACTTTAGGCATGTGATTGTCATAATAACCAAGGCCTATTAGTGATCTCATTTTAATATTTTTATTCGCAATCTCTTCTAATTCATTTAAAGCCTCAATTTCTGAACAACCTTGGGGCAATATTTTTGAAGATTTATCTTTAAGCTGAATATCTTCAGGAATGACTTGATTTATAAATTGATCAATATTATTAAAACCAAGCTTGTTCAGCATAATTCTTTCATCATTATCTCCTAACCCAAGATGCCTATCTATAAACCAATCAGACCCAAATTTGGATGTCATATTAAAATATTTTTCTTTAAAATAGCTCTTTTTAGAAAGTTTGCCTTATTTTGGTACAACCTTTGATTGATATTCTTCAGAAGTCATCAAATCAGCAATTGATGCTTTTGATTCTGGTTTCAAAATGACTAACCAACCGTCTCCAATCGGGTCATTCTGTAAAAGCTCAGGGTTCTCGATAACACTTTCATTTACAGATACTATTTCCCCTGAAAAAGGCAGATAGACTTCCTCAACGGCCTTAACTGATTCTATTGTTCCAAAAGTCTCGCCTTTCTCTAAAGTCGCCCCTTGATCAGCTAATTCAACAAAAACAATATCTCCAAGTTGATCTATAGCGAATTCACTAACTCCAATTTTTAATAATCCATTTTCTTTCAAGACATATTCATGAGTATCAGCATAGTTGAGGTTGTCTGGAAACTTGTAAGACATGATTAAGTAGATAAAGGAAGTAGAGAATCCTTTGAAATTAATTTTTCTTCTAATAATTCAGATAATAATCGAATTAATGCAATTTTGATGTGAGCTATGTGAGAACCACCTTGAACAAAAATATTGTAAGGATCTCTTAGAGGGGCATCAGCAGAAAATTCACTTGTACTGCCTTCAATAAATGTACCTCCTGCCATTAATAATTTTGAATCATATCCATCCATTGATGATGGAACAACATTCAGAAAAGAATCTACTGGTGAAGAATTTTGAAAAGATTGACAAACTTTTTGTACCAAATCAGGATTATTCAATCTTACTGACTGAATAAGATCAGATCTATAAGTTGCTGGCTCTGGTAAAACCTTAAATCCTAAATTTTTAAATACTACTGCAACCATATCAGCACCTTTTAGTGATTCGTGAACAATTTGTGGTGCTAAAAACAAACCCTGCAAAATTAATCTTCCTAGTCCAAAATTTATTCCTGCAGAAGAACCAATACCTGGTGAGGTTAGTCTAGAACATGCCATCTCAACCAACTCTGCGTCTCCTGCAACATACCCACCAGTAGGAACAATTGTTCCTCCCAAATTTTTAATCAATGATCCAGCAATTATATTTGCCCCTTTAGAAATTGGTTCACTATCTTCAACAAGCTCCCCATAACAGTTATCAACAAAACATATACAGTTAGGATCAAGAGAATGAATAAGACTACAAATTTTCTCTATCTGATGATTCGTAAGAGACTTTCTCCAACTATATCCACAACTTTTTTGTATGAATACTAATTTGCATGAATTTTCTTTAAAAGAATGAATAATTTTTTCTTCAAAAGAATCAAAATTCTCGCAGATATTTATTTGCTTATATTCAATCTCAAAATCTTTAAGTGAGCCTTTACCTCCTCCCCTTATTCCTATGACTTCTTCTAACGTGTCATATGGTTGTCCTGTAAGAGATAACATTACATCTCCAGGTCTAAGAATTCCAAATAAGACAGAACTTATTGCATGAGTTCCACTTACAAATTGCATCCTCACAGCTGCCTTTTCAGCAAGAAACAATCTTGCAAAAACCGCATCAATTTTTTCTCTAGATATATCATTATGACCACTACCAGAAGATTGATTGAAATGACTTGTAGAAACTTTTTCTTCCTTAAAAATTGTCAAAATATTTTCTAATTTCTGGAAAACCTGATTAGACCTTTCTTGGAAAACTTTACTTAAACTCTCTTCGACAGAAAGAACAGCGTTTTCAGCCAGTTTTAAGTTATTGTTTAGCGTCATTTATTATGAAAATTCATGTTATTTTTCAGAAGCTAAATTTCTTAATTCTGCGAGGAAAGCATTAGGTCCCCTACCCTGAAAATAAGAAAGTTTTTTTGAAGCCTCATATAAATCAAGAAGTTCTCCATCTAATTCTTCTGCCTTGTAATCTCTAATTCCTGCTATTACCTCAGCAAAACGTTCTCTACGGGCAGATTTATTCACAGCATAGGCTTCCATTACCTGATTTTTACATGATCTCCAAGCCTTATTCTGACAAAAATGCACTGAAAGAGCATCACTTAAAGCAGAAGCTTCTTCATCTTCTATGTACCAGTCAAAAGATGAAGGTAGAGATTTTAATCCTGAAAATATCTCGAATAACTCCCCGGCCGACAATGGATTACCAGAATCATTTTTTAGGGGTAATGCAGACTCTTCCAAAGATTTCCATAACTCTGGGTAATCAGTTTCAAAACGATCCCTGATTTTTTCAATACCTTGATCAAGAATCGTATTGACTTGAGCTAAAGCAAGAAAAACTTCAGGGCCTGGCGAAGATAACTTCCCATTCCTAAGATTAGAAATTTGCGAATTATGAACTTTACCTAAATCAAGGACTTCAGAAAGTAATGGCAAAACTCTGTGAGACCATCCATTTCTTTCATGCCAGAGGTGTATCAAATGAGCCATAGCCCTTCGACCTCTAGATAATTTATCGCGATATCCGAGACTCACAGATAATTAAACTTATCAATAGTATAGTATGATAATATTACATATCGGTAATTTTGAAAATAGTATTTCAATATCATGAATTCAGTAATTTTCCAAGAAACAGCAAAATTAAAAAAACCTGTTCCAGCTGAAAAAGTTATAGAACTCTCAGAAAAATTACTGGAACCTTCCAGTCATTCAAAAAGATATCCTCCAAGACTACATAAAACGTGGGGGACAATAGTTTTTATGGTTGCAATTCATATTCTTTCTCTTATAGCTATACAACCAAAATTTTGGAGTCTCCCTGCAGTTACTTCATTATTATTTTTTTACTGGGTTACTGCTTGTTTAGGAGTAACTCTTGGATATCACAGATTGTTATCACACAGATCGTTCATTGTTCCAAGATGGTTAGAAAGATTTTTTGCTACCTGTGGAGCTATAAGTTGCCAGCATGGACCAATAGATTGGGTAGGTTTACATAGGCATCACCACTCTTTTTCAGATACTGAAGTAGATCATCATAATAGTAAAAAGGGGTTTTGGTGGAGTCATATGGGTTGGATGTTTAAAGACGTCGAAGCACTAAAAGCTGTTCCAAAACTAAGTGCAGATTTAATCAAGGATCCATACTATAGATTTCTAAATAAATATTTTTTATTCTTACAAATTCCTATTGGACTTTCTTTGTATGCAATAGGTCAAAAATTAGGAGTTGGAGGTTGGGCTTTAGTCCTTTGGGGAATTCCATTGAGGCTTGTGGTTGTTTATCACATAACTTGGCTAGTCAACTCCGCGACGCATTGTTGGGGTAAAGCCCCATTTGAAAGTGGTGATTCATCTAAAAACAATGCTTGGGTTGCTGCATTAACATTTGGAGAAGGTTGGCATAATAACCATCATGCATTTCCCAATTCGGCAAAACAAGGATTATTTAGAGGTCAGATAGACTTAACATGGGAACATATTAAGATTCTTGCGAAATTTGGTCTTGCAAAAAAAGTAAAGTTACCCTCTAGGTCTTATTATTAACTATATTGTTCAATATTTTCATGGCTAAAAGAGTACAAGTTGCATTAACTGAATCAATCGCATCACTAGGTAAAGAAGGAGATCTAGTTGAAGTAGCGCCTGGATACGCAAGAAATTTTCTATTACCTTATGGCAAGGCAATGAATGTAACCCCAGCAGTCCTTAAACAAATTGAAAGGAAGAAAGAAAAAGAAAAAATCTATGCTGAAAAATTAAAGCAAGAAGCTCTAGATTTCCAAACTGCATTATCTACAATAGGTAGGTTCACTATCAAAAAACAGGTTGGAGAAGATGGAGTCCTTTTTGGAACGGTTACCAATGGGGATGTTTCCGAAGCGATAGAAGCGGCAACTAAAAAAGAAATTGATAGAAGAAATATTACTGTTCCCGATATTCATAATTTAGGTTCCTTTACTGCAAAAATAAAATTACATCCAGAAGTAAATGCAGAAGTAAATATTGAAGTAACAAGTTAATCAATTTGTTGCATTATTTTGAAAAGTAGCCAGAGTATATATCTAAGCAACTAAAGATATGGTTTCCGTACCTTTTCCAAATAATGGGCAGAATAAAAATTTTAAAAAGGATTTTAATAGTGAAAATTCTGGATTAGTACCTCCTCAAAACGTTCAAGCAGAGGAAGCTGTTCTTGGTGGCATACTTCTTGATCCAGACGCGATTGGAAGGATTGCAGACTTAATTAAACCTGAAGCTTTTTATATAAATGCCCATCAAGAGATTTATAGAACAGCATTAATGTTGCATACCCAGGGTAAACCAACTGATTTAACATCAATGAGTGCTTGGTTAGCAGATAATGGATCACTAGAAAAAATTGGAGGAAACAGCAAACTTGTAGAACTAGTTGAAAATGTTTCCTCTACAGCTTCCATAGAACAAGTTGCTAATTTAATTAACGACAAATTCATGAGAAGGCAACTTATCAGATCTGGAAATGAAGTAGTTCAACTAGGTTTTGATCAAACTCAAGATACTAATGAAGTTCTAGATAAAGCAGAGCAAAAAATATTTGAAATCAGTCAAGAAAAGCCTTCAAAAGGCCTGACTCAAGCAGCTGAAATCCTTACAAGTACTTTCAATGAAATAGAGTCGAGATCATTAGGTACTTCAGTAGCTGGTATTCCAGTAAATTTCTACGACCTTGATGCGATGACTCAAGGTTTTCAAAGAAGTGATTTAATAATTGTTGCTGGAAGACCTTCAATGGGGAAAACTTCAATAGTTCTTAATCTGGCTAAAAATGTTGCACAATCTCAAGATTTACCTGTGTGTGTATTTAGCCTTGAAATGAGCAAAGAACAATTGACATATAGATTACTCTCTATGGAAGTTGGAATCGAAAGTGGCAGGCTAAGAACAGGAAGATTACAGCAAGATGAATGGCCATTACTCGGAGAAGGTATCAATTCATTAGGTCAATTACCAATATTTATAGATGACAAGCCTAACTTAAGTGTTTTAGAGATGAGATCTCTGTGCAGAAGATTAATAGCTGAACAAAAAAAAGAACTTGGATTAATTGTGATTGATTACCTACAGTTGATGGAAGGATCAACACCTGATAATAGAGTGCAAGAACTTTCACGAATAACAAGAGGTCTTAAAAGCATGGCCAGAGAATTAAAAGTACCAGTAGTAGCTTTATCTCAGCTTAGTAGAGGAGTAGAGTCTAGAACAAATAAAAGGCCAATGTTAAGCGATCTAAGAGAATCAGGATCTATTGAACAAGACGCAGATTTAGTATTAATGATTTATAGAGATGAATACTATAATCCAGAGACTGAAGATAGAGGAATTACAGAAATCATTGTCACTAAACATAGAAATGGACCCGTAGGAACTGTTAAATTATTATTTGAACCTCAATTTACGAGATTTAGGAATTTAGCTAATTAAATCGCTCCTAAAATGCAAGATCATCACTCAACAAATGAATCTTTTGACGTCATCGTTATTGGAGGAGGACATGCAGGTTGCGAAGCTGCTATAACAACAGCAAAATTAGGATTGTCTACAGCCTTATTTACAATCAATTTAGATAGGATTGCCTGGCAACCTTGCAACCCTGCTGTTGGCGGCCCGGCAAAAAGTCAGTTGGTACATGAAGTTGATGCATTAGGTGGAATTATTGGTAAATTAGCTGATGAGACAGCTATACAAAAAAGAATATTAAATGCAAGTAGAGGTCCGGCTGTATGGGCATTAAGAGCGCAGACAGATAAAAGAGAATACTCAAAAAAGATGATTGAAATACTACAAAATACAGATAATTTATCTTTAAAAGAAGCAATGATTACTGAACTAGATATCGCAAAAACTGAAGAAATTGGATTGAACTCAAAAAAAATCTTAAAAAAAAGAATAAAAGGTGTAAGGACTTTCTTTGGTAGTTATTATTCTGCAAGATCAGTTATCATCACAGCTGGTACGTTCTTAGAGGGAAGAATATGGATAGGAAATAAATCAATGTCAGCTGGTAGATCGGGCGAACAAGCAGCACAAGGTCTTACTCAAAATTTGCACGAAATTGGTATCAAAACAGAACGTTTAAAAACAGGTACTCCAGCAAGGGTCGATAAAAGAAGTATCATTTTTGATGAATTAGATATTCAACCAAGTACTGCAGCAGATAAATATTTTTCGTTTGACCCAGATATAAAAAATAATATGCCCCAAGTTAGTTGTCACATCACAAGAACAACTACCAAAACACATCAAATAATTAGAGACAATTTACATTTAACTCCCATTTACGGCGGTTTTATTGATAGTAAGGGGCCAAGATATTGTCCATCAATTGAAGATAAAATCGTCAAATTTGCTGATAAAGAATCACATCAAATTTTCTTAGAACCAGAAGGAATTAATACCCCTGAAATATATGTACAAGGATTTTCTACAGGTTTACCAGAAAATATTCAATTAGAACTTTTAAGGACCTTACCTGGATTAGGTGAATGTAAAATGTTGCGACCAGCATATGCTGTGGAGTATGACTACATACCTGCAACACAGCTCCAAACATCACTAGAAACGAAAGAAATTGAATATTTATTTAGCGCCGGACAAATTAATGGCACTACTGGTTATGAAGAAGCAGCAGCACAAGGATTAGTTGCAGGAGTCAACGCAACAAGAAAACTAAACAAAAAAGACCCAATAATCTTCACCAGAGAAAGCAGTTATATAGGAACAATGATCAATGATTTAATTACCAAAGATCTCCAAGAACCATACAGAGTTCTCACTAGTAGGAGTGAATATAGGTTAACTCTTAGAGGAGATAATGCAGATAGGAGATTAACATCATTAGGTTATCAAATAGGGCTAATTAATGAGAAAAGATGGTCGGCCTATCAAGAAAAAATGAAACTCCTCGAGAAAGAGAAATTTAGATTAAATAACACTCGTTTAAAAAATACCGATGAAATATCAAAAAAAATAGAATTAAAAACGGGGTCAAAAATCAAAGGCTCAACAACTTTGAAAGAACTCTTAAAAAGACCAAACTTTCATTATTCAGATCTAATTAAATATAATTTGAATGAAAAAAATCTAGGTTCTTCAATACAGGAAGGTGTTGAAATAGATATTAAATACGAGGGTTACCTTAAAAGACAAAAAAACAACATTGAACAAATAAATCGTCAAAGCTGTAAATCTCTGCCTCAAGAAATAAATTATGAAAAGATAGATACATTATCTTTAGAAGCTAGAGAAAATTTGAATAAGATAAAACCAAAAAACTTTGGTGATGCTTCAAAAATTCCTGGAGTAAGCAAAGCTGATTTAACTGCATTACTTGTTTGGCTAAAAATAAGAGAAATAAAAAAAGAAAAGGCAAATATTTTTGTCGAAAAAAAGTTATCATCTTAAAAGCATCCCTCTGAGCACTGAATAATAAACTTTTTAACTCACCAAAAATTTTGTGGGAAGAAAAAGCCTCTACTTTTTTGGTGAAAAATTCATTACCAAAAATATCTGGTCCATGGAAATTAATGCTGCTTGGAGATGGAAGTCCAACTAGACATTTACAGCTTTTAACTAATCAAGAGACGAAAATTAAATTAATTTCAATGCGAGTAGATCCTTTATTCATTGAAGAAGGGCCTAAAGAATTAAACCAGTTAAATGGACCTTTAATTAGAAGACAAGTATGGATTAAAAACAATAATAAAAACCTAGCATGGGCTGAAAGTTGGTGGAATGCAGAACAAGTGAACGAAAATTTAAAAGCCAAAGAAGAACCAATTTGGAAGAATTTGACACAAGACAGATCAGAATTGTTTAGAGAAGTTGACCGAATTTCACTTGTTAATTCAAATTGGTTAGAGGATCAATTTTGTTTTAAAGGTCCATTCTGGTCAAGAAATTATAGATTTTTTCGAGACAAAAAGCCCCTAACAATTATTAGAGAAGTATTTAATCCACATTTAGAGAGTTTATTAGGCTATTCAGGAATTAAAGAATTTATGAAACTATACTCTTCTTCTTCTTGATCTGGGAAGATTTCTTGATTTTGATTGAACTTGTTTGTTTGATTGATCTCTCGAAGTATTATTCTCTTTTTCTGAAGCTCTTTGCCATCTTTCAACTTTGAAATCCATTTCATCTGGCCAATCTTCGTCCTTACTCTCTTTTACATAAGGTAATTTTTTTTGCTCAGTTGTCTGTAAATTTTTTGGTTGCCTTAAAGATATTGCTTCTAAAGGTCTTTTTGTGTGCTGTTTAGCAGATTCATAAGAATTTGATTCTCTGGAAAATGTCTTAATATCGCTTTTATCATCGTAAAAATTCTCATCATTCCAATCATCATTATCTTCATCAAAAAATAAATCCACTTTTTCAGATACCCATCTTCCTACTTTTTTAACACTCTTACTTGTTATTCCTTGAAAATCAGAGTTCCTTCTTTTTCCAGGCCTAGCACCAGATACTCCATCAACAAATTGTCTACCAGTTTCGAAAATTTTATCAACCTGTTTATCAACAATATTTTTATCAAAACTATTTCTAAGATTTCTAATTCTCCTTGAATCCATAAATTATTATGCTTTTTAAAATATAAATTACATTAAAAAAATAAATAATTCCAAATATAGAAACAAAAACACATCTTATTTTTTTAATCAAACAAAATTAAGCACTTTTTATTCCATGATCCATTAAAGAAATTTACACAACATTTTTTACAAGCAATATTCTTTATCCTTTTCCTGTAGAAAAATTTCTCACCACAATTTTGGCAAGTTCCTGTGTATTTTAATTCTCTCCTTTCAATAGGAAATGAGTGCCTCACAGAAATTTGAAAATTCTTTTCTTTCGCATTAATTTTATTCATCTTTTCTAAGAAATTTGGACCATGTATCTCATTTTTTTTTAATATCCTGTCTACCCATGCATGAATCATCTCATGACATAAAGTACTGTTTATTTCACTAGTAGATAATTTACTCAAAATAGGTTTCGATAAAATAATTTCGGAATCTACAAGTCCATTGATTTGTTTTCTTTTATAAAAACCAGCAGTAGTTTTTAATCTATTATCACTCCATCTAACTTTTACTAAAGGTTGATTATTTACCGCTAGAGAATTTTCAAAATATTGGCTATTAAATTTATGAAATAAGGGTAAAAGAGGAATTACAGGCATTATGGTTTAAAATTAGTATTATTTTGACAAAAAAAGCCATCAAAAACGATTTCTTTTCTTAAAGTAATAAAAAACTCAAATCAACATGGATGCAACACTAGTTAAAGATATCGGAATTAAAGCATTATTAGTTGGCGGCGCTGTACTAGTTTCTTTTTGGACTTTTAATGCAGTCAAATTAGTTATAAGCGCCAGAGGAATTAATCCATTAGTAAGAAAGTTTTTTGATCAAATAGCTGCTGGCAGAATTGATGCAGCATACGGTTTGACTACAAAAACTTACAAAACTCATGTGAAGCGCCAAGACTTTCTTAAATTTTTAGCTAGTTTAAACCTTAATAAATACAGAAATTTAAAATCAGGAAGACCTAGAGTTCAAGAAGATCAAATCATAATAACTTTGAATTTAAAATCAGAAGATAAACAAGATGAGCTGCCATTAGATTTTACTTTCGCGAAAACTGACAATGATTGGAAAATAGACAGAATAGCAAAAGTGAATTAATAATTTCTTGTGAGGCAAAAAGAATTGTTTAAAGAAGAGATAATACATCAATTAGAATTACACCCAAGTAGATTAGATAAAGAAAAAATCATTTCAGAAGCAATGGAACAAGGTCTAGATGATTTTTTCGAAGGAATCCGTATGGCACTTGATCCATTGGTAACTTTTGGTGTAAAAATTGTTCCTGAAAAAAAGAATGAAAAAAGTCAAAATTTTTTATGGAATGATTTTAGGGAATTAGCAAATAAGCTTATTCAAAGAGAACTTACTGGTCACGCTGCTCGCGATGCAATTATTACGGCTATGGAATCTGCTACGAAAGAAGAGTGGAATGGATTTTATAGACGAGTCTTAATTAAAGATCTTAGATGTGGTGTATCTGAAAAAACAATCAACAAGATAGCCAAGAAATTTCCCAAATATGCGATTCCAATTTTTTCTTGTCCATTAGCTCATGACAGTGCAAATCATGAAAAAAAAATGATAGGAAAAAAACAAATTGAAATCAAATTAGATGGTGTGCGTGTCTTAACTATTATTAGACAAAATAAAGTAGAAATGTTTTCTCGTAATGGAAAACAATTCCATAATTTTGGTCATATCATCTCAGAAATAGAAAACGTCTTAAAAGAAGATCCTGAACCTCATGACTTAGTCCTAGATGGTGAAGTAATGAGCGCTAACTTTCAGGATTTAATGAAACAGGTTCATAGAAAAGATGGCAAACAAACAAAAGACGCAGTTCTACACCTATTTGACTTATGTCCCCTTGAAAACTTCCAAAAAGGGAAATGGAACGCTAGTCAAACGGCAAGAAGTTTATTAGTAAAAGAATGGGTAGCAAAGCATTCAATGCTTCTAAGACATATAAAAACACTTGAATGGGAAAATATAGATCTCGACACCATTGAGGGACGGAAAAGATTTGTAGAGCTGAATAAATCTGCTGTGGAAGGGGGATATGAAGGAGTAATGATTAAAGATCCTGATGCTATGTATGAATGCAAAAGAACACACAGTTGGTTAAAAGCAAAACCTTTCATTGAAGTCACTTTAAAGGTTGTATCGGTTGAGGAAGGTACAGGTCGCAATAAAGGTAGACTAGGAGCTGTCCTAGTAGAAGGGGAAGATGATGGACATGAATACAGTCTTAGCTGTGGAAGCGGATTTAGTGATATCCAACGTGAAGAATATTGGGCAAAACGGAATCAACTTATCGGTCAACTTGTAGAAATCAGAGCTGATGCTAAAACTAAATCCAAGGATGCGGTGGCTTTTAGTCTTAGGTTTCCTAGATTCAAATGCTTTAGAGGATTTAAAGCTGGAGAAAAAGTTTAAATTTTAAAAAATAATATTCGACAAAGTAGTCAATGAAAAATGTGGTTTTTAAGTAAAAAAACTAAAAATCTTGGCTATAAAATGTAAGAATAATTATCAGGACTTTTTGAGAGACTTATGACGAAGAAAACGATTTTCAACTTTATAAAAACACCTTGTGGACAAGCAAAATATATCGAATTAGAAGCCAATAGAACTTTGTTAGGTAAAGTTAGGCTACTTTGGTTTATCTTAATTGCATCTATTAGAGATTGGAATATTAAAGATTAAATTCTTAGGAGTTTTCAAAATATTCTCTGGAGTATTTAGCTAAGAAATATACAACCAAAAAAGTTGAAACAACTCCGACGATAGTCATATAAAAATTATTTGGTGATTGCACATTTTTTAACTCCTGGAGACTTTTTGCCAAACTCCCTATTGAGCAATAAAGAAAAGTTCCTGGAATAATTCCAAGAAGGCCAAAAGAGAAATCTCTAAATTTAATATTATTCAAACCAAAAAAATAATTTAGAATACTAAAGGGAAGTATCGGAGATAATCTCGCTAAAAAAATTAATTTAAGTCCGCCTTTTTCTACTACTTTCTCCATAACACTTAATTTTGGATAACGGCTAAAAAGGTTTTTTAGCTTTTTTGCAAAAAAAGTTTTTGATACAAAAAAAGCAAGTGATGCCCCTATTGAAGCGGAAATGAAAACGATAATTGATCCTAAATATGAGCCATATAAAAAACCAGATAATAAAGATAACCAAGAAGCTGGAAGAATTAATAAAACAATTAAAATATAAATACAAACAAACGATAAGATGCCAATTCCAGTATTAAAAAAAAAAGACAAATTATAAATATTTTCTAGAAATATATTCATTCTCAATTCAATAGTTCGAGTTTTTTAGTAATTCTCTCCTTTTGCACCGAACCCTCATTTAATTTAAATCTGCATTCATCAACAATATCTTTTGGAGCCTTATCCACGAAATTTTTATTAGATAATCTCTTATTTAAATTTTCTAATTCAATAGTCACCTTTTTTAAATCCTTGGTTAACCTTTCCTTTAATGCATCTATATTTACAAAATCCTGAAAAGGTAAGTAAACCTCTAAATCACTAATTATCCCAGAAAAAGATTTAGCAAACTCTTTTTTATCAACAGCATTAGTTTTAAAAATAAATACTTCAGAAGATTTAGTTAAAGTTTGAATATCGTCAACTAAAGTTTTTAAAAAATCAATCAATTCATCATTGTCTGAAATTAAATATACAGGACCTTTTTCTGAAGGCTTAAGGCCTAATTCAGCTCTCAAATTTCTAATCAGCCTAATAATTTCAAAGAGTTGCTGAAAGGAATTATCAAGCTTATTATCAACAAATTTATTTTCGTGAATTGGCCAATTTTGAAGAGATAATAATGTATTATCTGATTTTAGTTGCAGTACATGCCAAAGTTCCTCAGTAATGTGCGGCATAAAAGGATGAATCATTACCAAAATATCATTGAGCACTTTTATTAAAACTTTTTCAGATATTTGTCTATTTTTAGTCTCTTTATTATTGAACCTTTGTTTAGCAAATTCTACATACCAGTCACAAAAATCATTCCATGCGAATTCATATAGAAGTTTCGCAGATTCTCCCAATTTATATTCTTTCAACAAAGCAGCGACTTTTGTATTTACCTGATTCAATTTCGATAAAATCCACTTATCACATAACTCTAAAGAAATCTCATCACTCTCATTAAGCGAATAATTTTTGTTAGAAGTTTTATTAATTAACACAAATTTAGTTGCATTCCATAACTTATTCGCAAAATTTCTTGAAGCTTCAACAGTTGAAGATGTATCTTTTTTCCTATCAAAATCAAGCCGGATATCTTGTCCAGCTCCTGCAACTTCTCGAATTAAAGCAAATCGTAAAGCATCAGAACCATACTTATCAATTAACAGTATTGGATCAATTCCATTACCCGAACTTTTACTCATTTTTTTATTGTTTTCATCTCGAACTAGACCATGAATATAAACATCCTTAAAAGGAATTTTATTCGTAAAAGTATTCCCCATCATTGTCATTCTGGCCACCCAGAAGAAAATAATATCGAAACCAGTAACAAGAACATTATTTGGATACCATTTTTTAAAATCCGGATCATTTGTATTTGGCCAACCAAGGGTTGAGAAAGGCCATAAACCACTTGAAAACCATGTATCCAAAACATCCTTATCACGAACCAATTTAATATTTAATCCAAATTTTTTATTAGCTTCAATTAAGGCATCTTCTTCATTTCTTGCAACGATATATGGAGTATTTTGTTCTATTGAGTCTTGAGAGTCATCTAAAACATACCATGCTGGTATTTGGTGCCCCCACCACAATTGCCGACTAATACACCAATCATTAATATTCTCTAACCAATCCTTATAAACTTTCTCCCAGCGTGGAGGAATAAACGAAGGTTTTTTTGAATCAATTTCATTAAGACATCCTTTTGATATATCGTCCATTTTCAAAAACCATTGTGTTGACAATAAAGGTTCAATTGGCACCTTACCTCTATCAGAAAAAGGAACAGTATGTTTATAATCCTCTATCTTTGTCAAAAGGCCTAAGTTATCCAATTCTTTGATAATTTTCTTTCTAGCTTCATATCTATCTAAATTTTGAAAAATACCTGCATTAATATTTAAAGTTCCATCTTTGTTCATTACATTAATCTGTTTTAAATTATGCCTTTTTCCTATTGCAAAATCATTTGGATCATGGGCTGGAGTAACCTTCACGCAACCCGTACCAAAATCTTTATCAACATGTGAATCAGCGATAATAGGTATTTCTCTATCAACGAAAGGGACTTTTACTTTGACACCAATAAATTCTTTATATCTATCATCATCAGGGTTAACTGCCACAGCAGTATCACCCAAAAGAGTTTCTGGTCTTGTTGTTGCAACTTCTAAGTACTTATTTAACTGTTCACCACTTTCAGAAATTAAAGGATATTTAAAATGCCATAAATGACCATTTACTTCTTGCATTTCAACTTCAAGATCACTTACGGCAGATTGAGATTCAGGGCACCAATTAACCAAATATTCGCCTCTATAAATTAAATTCTTTTTATAGAGAATATTAAAAGCCTCAATAACTGCTTCATTTAATTTTTGATCAAGAGTAAATCTTTCTCTAGTCCAGTCAACTGAATATCCTATCCTTTTTAATTGAGAAACTATTCTTCCACCACTTTGTTCTTTCCAGTTCCATGCTCTTTTAAGAAATTCATCTCTTCCAATATCCTCGCTTGTTTTGCCTTCACTTTTTAATTTTTTTTCGAGAATAGTTTGAACAGCTATTGAAGCATGATCAGTTCCTGGTAAACACAAAACATTCTTACCTAAAAGTCTTTGGAAACGTACTACAACATCTATCAAAGCCGTATTAAATGCATGCCCCATATGCAAAGATCCAGTTACATTTGGTGGCGGAATAACAACACAAAAAGGCTCCCCATCATCCTCAGGGTTAGGACTAAACGCCTTGAGACTTTCCCATTTTTCTTGCCACTTTTTCTCTACTTCAAAAGGTGAATAATTCTCTAAAGATAATTGAGCATTCATCTCTGTCATGTGCAAATTTTATTTCAATAAACTTTTTGTTTATTTTATCTTGAGAGCAGCCAATTAATGAAAATAATATTAGTTTGCAAAAAAGACACATCCATTCTACAAAAGTTTGAATCCAGAACCACAGGAACAACGTTTTGCATTTTTTGGTGTTGAAATAAGAAATCCACCGCCGCTCAAATCACCGTAATAATCTAATTTTAAATCTTTCAGTAAATTAAACTTTTTTACATCCGCGTATAAAGTTACTCCTTCAGTTCTTGAAATAGGGGATCCATTACATATACCCGGCCTTAATTTAATATGCATCCATCCATCAGAACAATTTTTATCCTCTACCAAATCAATCGACATTTCTCCTGGAGAACCTCCATAAGAAGCTTGCCTAGATAGTTCTGAAGCAGCGCTTTGACTGATTGAAAGATTGACGATCTCAGTCATTAGAAAAATAATAAATGGGCGATCCAGGGTTCGAACCAGGGACATCCTGCTTGTAAGGCAGGCGCTCTACCGCTGAGCTAATCGCCCTAATAATAAATCATTCTAATAGATGAAGTTGAAAAATTTATACTAAGTATTTAAATATTTCATGATTGAGGCAAAATTTAATTAATAAAATATATCCTATGTCCTCAAACAATAGATATAAATTGGAAAACAATTCCGATTTAGAGACTATAAATAGTTTTAAAATCTTAATATCTAATATCAAAGCATTAAAAGATAAAACTTGGGGCTGCCCATGGCAGAAAATACAGTCTCATATGTCTTTGATCCCATTTTTGTATGAAGAAAGTAATGAATTTATAGATGCGATATATGAAAAAAATGCAGATAACATATGTGAAGAGTTAGGAGATCTTTTATTACAAGTAATGCTTCATGCTGAAATCGGTTACGAAGAAAAAGAATTTGCACTAAATGATGTTATAAAAAATTTAAATAAAAAAATTATTAATAGACATCCATATATTTTTAACAAAAAAGAAAAAGTATCATTAAAAAAATCACAACAGATTTGGGGAAATATAAAAAATTTAGAAAAAGAAGCAACTCATATGAAATCTTCAATTAGTAGAAATTTAAATTTGAAAATTAAAAATTTACCCCCAACGGTTGGTACAGATAAAATCACAAATGTTGTTAAAGAACATGGTTTCAAGTGGGAAAGTACTGATGAGATTTTTAAAAAGTTAGAAGAAGAGATAAATGAATTAAAAGAGGCAATTAAATGCAAAAATGATTCAGATATAAAAAATGAATTTGGGGATATTTACTTTACCCTTCTGAATCTTTCAAACTTTTTAAAAATAAATCCTGAGTCAGCTCTTCAAAAAACTAATATAAAATTTTTAGACAGATTTTCAATCGTCGAAGCGCATGCAGGAGATAATATGAAAAAACAAACTCCAAAAGACTTTCAACGGCTTTGGCAAATAGCCAAGCAAAAACTGGCGGGGAAAATTCCTAAAAGCAAATGACAAATATTACAACATGGATAGATGAATATCATAAAGGCTCAAGATTCGGCCTAAATGGGAAAATTCTAATTAAAAAAACCTCAAAATATCAAGAAATTATTGTTATTGAAAATGAATATTATGGTAAAGCTTTAATGTTAGATGGTTGCTGGATGACATCATTAAAAGACGAGAAATATTATCATGAGTGTCTTGTGCATCCTGCATTAAGTAGCATTGACGAGAAGTCTAATGTACTAATTATTGGCGGTGGTGACGGTGGTACTTTAAGAGAATGCGTAAAATATTCTCAAATATCAAAAATCGATCTAGTAGAAATTGATGAGGAGGTAATAAAAATATCTAAAAAATTTCTAAAAGAAATTGGAGGCAAAGCATGGAATGACAAAAGATTAGAAATATATTTTGATGATGGTGTTAAATGGGTAAAAAAAACAAGAGATAATTTTTACGACGTTATATTTATAGATTGTTCAGATCCCTCAGAATTTTCAAATTTATTATTTTCAGATTCTTTTTATGAAGAATGTAAAAGAATACTTACACCAAAGGGGATATTAGCAACGCAAAGCGAATCTCCGGAATCCTTTAAAAATATTCACATAAATATTTTGAAAACCCTAAAAAATTTATTTAAAGTTTCTGAAACTATGTATTCCTTTGTGCCTATATATCCAAGCGGGATTTGGAGTTGGACATTCGCTTCTTCAGAAGATCTATATTTATCAAAGCAAAATTATGATGAAGCTCTAAAAATAGAAAAAGGATGTGAAATTTGGAATTTAAATTTTCAAAATGCAGCATTCAAAATGATGCCAAATAAAATTGTAAAAGAACTAGATTCATAAGATGACAAAAAATTTATTTGATAACGAAAATGCAATTTATATGGGAGCAAAAAGAAGTCCTGAGAATTGCTCAATTGGTATATTTGGAGTTAATTATGACGGGACATGTTCGTTTAAACCTGGAGCAAGATTTGGTCCAGAAGCAATAAGACAAGTCAGTACTTGTTTAGAAACATATTGTCCAAAAATAAAAAAAGACCTAGAGGATATTATGTATGTTGATTTTGGATCAATACTAATTGATAAAAATGACTCAAAGTCCGTTATTGAATCGGTTAAATCAGCAACAAATTATTTAATTAGTAAACGCCTTAGTCCTATTATGCTTGGAGGCGAACACTCTATTACAAGAGGTGCTATTGAAGCATTAGTTAAAAAATATCCAGATTTGATATTGGTTCAACTTGATGCTCATGCAGATTTAAGAGAATCATATATAGGAAATGAAAATAGTCATGCTTGTACTATGAAAAGATGCTTAGAAGTGTTACCTGAAAAGAAAATTTTGCAAGTAGGAATTAGAAGTGGGACTAAGGAAGAATTTGAAATTATGTATAACAACCACCAATTAGTTAACTTTTGTCCAGGCGAAAATGCACATGAGTTAAAACAAGCTCTACTACCATACGCTAAATCTCCAATCTATTTAACAATAGATTTAGATTGGTTTGATCCCAGTTTATTAGCAGGGACGGGCACTCCAGAACCGGGAGGATTTTTTTGGAATGATTTTGAAGAAATACTGAAAACTTTAAAAGACTTTAGAATTGTGGCTTCAGATATTGTGGAATTATCTCCAGAAATTGATAAAAGCGGAGTAAGTAGCATAGTTGCAGCCAAAGTACTAAGAAGCTTAATTTTGTCATTAGAAAATATGCAATAAAAAATTTCTAAACTACAGTGTAAAAATACAAAATATTAACTAAATATTTCATGGATTTGCTAAAAAGTCCTCTTTATTCAAAATATGTTGAATCCAATGCAAAAATAGTGGATTTTGCAGGTTGGGAAATGCCCATATCATTTTCAGGATTAATTAAAGAGCATGAATCAGTTAGATCTTCAGCAGGATTATTTGATATTTCTCACATGGGTGTGATATCTGTTAGAGGAATCAATCCAAAGGATTATATTCAAAAACTTTTTCCTAGTAATTTATACTCCTTTTCTGAAGGTCAGGGGCTTTATACAGTAATGCTCAATGATAAAGGAGGAATAATAGATGATTTAATAATTTATGACCTTGGTATACAAGAAAATGACATATCAGAATTATTATTAATAGTTAATGCAATTAGATATGAGAAAGATTTTCAGTGGATAAAAAATAATTTAAATAAATATGAAATATCGATAACAAACTTTAAAAAAGACAAAGTACTTTTAGCACTACAAGGAAAAAACTCATTCGATTTATTTGAAGAATGGATTGAATCTTCGATCTCACATATCCCTAACTTTGGATGCGAATATAAAATTTTTGAACATATTTCGCCTAAAGAAAAAATTTTCTTTGCAAAGACAGGATATACAGGGGAAAATGGTCTAGAAATACTTTTATCTAAAAAAGCAGCAATTAATTTATGGGATTTCTCAATTTCCAAAAAAGTTGCACCTTGTGGTTTAGGGGCTAGAGATACTCTTAGACTTGAAGCAGGCATGCATCTTTATGGTCAAGACATAAATGAAGAAACTTCTCCCTATGAAGCAGGGTTAGGCTGGCTAGTACATCTAGAAAATAATCACGAATTCTTTGGAAGAAGATTTCTTGAAGAGCAGTCAAGATTAGGTATTCAAAAAAAGTTAGTTGGTCTCTCTATAGAAGGTAAAGCAATAGGAAGAAAAGGTTGCGCAGTTTTTAAAGGTGAAGATAATATTGGGACTATCACAAGCGGCAGTTGGTCTCCAACTAAACAACAAGCTATAGCTTTTGCATACATCAATACTTCGCATGCCATAATAAATAATGAAGTTCAAATATTAATAAGAGGCAAAAAATTCAAAGGGGTTATAACAAAAAGAGCATTTTATAAAAAAAATTATTAACTAAATTTACCCTCAAAGAATTATTATAAGTTATTGATAAATAAATCATACTTAGATGAGAAACAAAATTTGCAAAGAACTCAATAATACAGATATTGGTAAATTAGTTAATTTATGCGGATGGGTAGATAGAAGAAGAGATCATGGTGGTGTAATTTTTATTGATTTAAGAGACCATAGTGGATTCCTACAAATAACAATTAACCCCAATGATGGTGCAGATCTATTTAAACAGGCAGAAACTCTAAGAAATGAGACAGTAATAATGGTTAGCGGAATTATTAATAAAAGGCCCAAAGATTCCATAAATACAAATTTAAGTACTGGAGAGTTAGAGCTTAAGGTTAAAGATTTGCAAATTCTCAACCAAATAAAAAAAAACTTACCTTTTCCAGTGTCTATACATGATTATGAAAATACAAAAGAGGAACTCAGATTAAAATATAGATACCTTGATTTAAGAAGGGGAAAATTACTAGAAAATTTAAAAACAAGACATAAGATTATTAAAGTTGCTAGAGAATTTCTTGATAATTTTGAATTTACAGAAGTAGAGACCCCACTACTTACAAAGTCAACTCCAGAGGGCGCCCGCGATTTTCTTGTTCCTGCACGTCTTTCAAATGGAGAATTTTTTGCTTTACCCCAATCCCCACAACTATTTAAACAACTTTTAATGGTTGGAGGCCTGGACAAGTATTATCAAATCGCAAAATGTTTCCGTGATGAAGACTTAAGGGCTGATAGACAGCCAGAGTTTACTCAATTAGATATTGAGATGAGCTTTATAAGTGAAGAAGAAATAATTTCTTTTAATGAAAGTCTCATAAAAAAAATATGGAAAGAAGTCTTAAATATTAATTTTAATAATGCTTTTCCAAGAATGTCATGGCAGGCAGCAATGGATAATTACGGCACTGATAGACCAGATACTAGATATCAAATGTTGTTAAAAGATTTAGGAGGTGTATTAGGTGATATTGGATTTAATATTTTCACTAAGGCAATTAAGTCTGGAGGTTATATAAAATCCATAACAGTCAAAGGAGGTAATTCAAGTATTAGCAACGTAAGAATTAAACCAGGAGGTGACATCTTCCAAGTAGCTCAAGATGCAGGAGCTGGCGGTTTGGCCTTTATAAGGGTCAAAGGAGATGAGCTTGAGACTATTGGGGCAATTAAAAATAATTTAAGTGAAGAGCATATAGCTGATATTTTAAAAATCACAGAAGCAAAAAATGGAGACTTAATCCTCTTAGGAGCTGGAGATAAACAAATTGTCAATCAGTCATTAGATAGGGTTAGACAATATATTGCAAGAGACTTAAATCTCATTGATAAAAGCAAATGGAATTTCTTATGGGTAACAGACTTCCCGATGTTTGAGAGAAATGAAGAGGAAAATAGATATGAAGCTTTACATCATCCTTTTTGTTCTCCAAAGAATATAAAATCTAAAGATTCTGAAAACTTGAAAAAAGCAATTGAGAGCTCCACAGCAAATGCTTATGACTTAGTTCTCAATGGATTGGAGTTAGGAGGTGGCTCTTTACGTATTCATGAAGCGAACTTACAAAGAGAAGTTCTGAAAACTGTAGGACTTACTGATAAAGAGATTGATGAAAAATTTGGATTTTTAATAGAAGCCTTAGAAATGGGTGCTCCTCCTCATGGTGGAATAGCGTTTGGATTGGATCGTATTACCATGCTGATCATTGGTGCAGATTCAATCAGAGAAACCATTGCTTTTCCAAAAAATCAGCAAGCAAAATGTCTTCTCACAAATGCACCTTCAAATGTGTCTGAATCACAATTAAAAGAATTAGATATTGAAATAACAATTGATGAATAAGAATATATATGGATGTTCTAAAAGTTTTTTGTTTAAATAAAATATAAGGAGGATGTGCTTAATTAAAAATATTTAATGTCAAAATTTGTATTTGTCACTGGAGGAGTAGTCTCTAGCATTGGTAAAGGAATTGTAGCTGCAAGCTTAGGAAGATTATTAAAGTCTAGAGGATATAGTGTTTCAATATTAAAACTAGACCCATATCTAAATGTTGATCCAGGAACAATGAGCCCTTTCCAACATGGAGAAGTATTTGTAACCGAAGATGGGGCTGAAACCGATCTAGATTTAGGTCACTATGAAAGATTTACTGATACTGCAATGACTAGGTTAAATAGTGTGACTACGGGATCTATCTATCAAGCAGTTATCAATAAAGAAAGAAGAGGTAGTTATGAAGGTGGAACTGTGCAAGTAATACCTCATATAACGGGAGAAATAAGAGAAAGAATTCATAGAGTAGCCGCCAACAGTAATGCAGATATTATTATTACTGAAATTGGTGGAACAGTTGGTGATATTGAATCTCTACCTTTTTTAGAGGCAATAAGAGAATTCAAAAATGATGTCAATAGGAACGATGTTGCATACATACACGTAACATTACTTCCTTACATCAAAACATCTGGCGAAATAAAAACTAAACCAACACAACACTCAGTGAAAGAATTAAGATCAATTGGAATTCAGCCAGATTTACTTGTATGCCGAAGTGATAAATCTATCAATGAAGCTCTTAAAAAGAAGCTTAGTGGTTTTTGCGGTGTCAGTATCAACTCTGTAATTGAAGCTTTAGACGCAGACAGTATTTATTCAGTACCTCTTTCTTTAAAAAAAGAAGGTTTATGCAAAGAAACCCTGAAGTATTTAGACCTTGAAGATAAAAAATGTGATTTGAAAAATTGGGAGCAACTAATACACAACCTAAGAAATCCTGGAGCTCCAATCAAAGTTGCTTTAGTAGGTAAATACATTGAACTTGGAGATGCATATTTATCGGTTGTTGAAGCTTTAAGACATGCATGCATTGAACAAAAGGCTTTATTAGATTTACATTGGGTAAGTGCAGAAATGATAGAAAAAAATTCATCAGAAACTTACTTAAATGGAGTTGATGCAATTGTCGTACCCGGGGGATTTGGCAATAGAGGAGTCAATGGAAAAATTTCGGCTATAAAATTCGCAAGAGAAAATAAAATTCCCTTTTTAGGTTTGTGCCTTGGTATGCAATGTGCAGTTATAGAATGGGCTAGGAATGTAGCTAATCTTCCAGATGCATCTAGTTCAGAACTAGACCCGAACACGCCCAATCCAGTGATACATTTATTACCAGAACAGGAAGATGTAGTTGATTTAGGTGGGACAATGAGACTTGGAGTTTATCCATGTAGATTGACAAAAAATACAACTGGAAAAAACTTATATGATGAGGATGTTATTTATGAGAGACATCGACATAGATACGAATTTAATAATTACTACAAACAAAGTTTTTTAGATTCTGGATACAAAATTAGTGGTACATCACCAGATGGCAGATTAGTTGAGTTAATTGAGCTAGAAAATCATCCATACTTCTTAGCATGTCAATATCATCCTGAGTTTTTATCACGACCTGGCAAACCTCATCCTTTATTTAAAGGCTTAATAAAAGCCTCTCAAGATAAGTTGACTCAATCAAATTAATATTCTTTATTTTTTTGAATGAAAATGACAAATTTTTTACCCTTAGTCGAACAATTTCATTCATTACAAGGTGAAGGTTATCACGCTGGGAAAAGTGCTTTTTTTGTAAGATTAGCCGGATGTGAAGTTGGATGTTCGTGGTGCGATACTAAGAATTCATGGGATGAGAAAAAACACCCTTCTATATCAATTGAAAAAATAATAGATCGCATAAAAATTGCCAGAGAAAAAGGAGCATCTTTTTGCGTTATTACAGGTGGAGAACCTTTACAACATAACTTGGATAATTTTTGCAAAGCCATAAAAGAAATGACTATGGAAAAAGAACAAAACTCAATGAAGATTCATATTGAGACAAGTGGAGTTAATTCGATATCAGGAAGTTATGACTGGATTACTTTATCTCCTAAAAGACACTCACCTCCAAAAAATTATTTTTTAAAAAACTGTAATGAAATCAAAATAATCATTAATAATATAGAAGATATTGAATTTGCTATCCAAATAAAAAAAGAAACTTTAAAACAATATCAAGTCTCTAAAAGCGAAGATGGCTTAAAAAAAGAAGATAAAATTTTTTATTTACAGCCAGCATGGAACAATGCGAATGGTTTTTCTCTTGCTATTGATTTCGTAAAAAATAACCCCGATTGGAAATTGAGCCTCCAAACTCACAAATACTTAAAAATTAAATGAAATAATATGACTCTAAAAAATAAATCGATAGTAGTTTTATTATCTGGAGGTTTAGATTCCTCTACAGTTACTGGTATCGCAAAAAAATCCGAAGCTAAAATTTTTGGCCTTTCATTTGACTACGGTCAACGTCATAAAAAAGAATTAAATTCTGCATCAATAATTGCAAAACACTTTGATATCGAAGAATTTAAAATCATTAAGCTTGACTTATCTTTATGGGGAGGCTCGTCATTAACTGATACTCAAAAAAATATTCCGATAGAAGGAGTACAAACTAATGAAATTCCTAATACTTATGTTCCTGGGAGAAATACTATATTTATTTCCGTTGCACTAAGTTATGCCGAAGCAATAGATGCAGATTTTATAGGATTAGGAGTTAATGCACTAGATTATTCTGGTTATCCAGATTGCAGACCTGACTATATTAAAAAATTTCAAGAATTAGCAGATTTAGCCAATAAAAGAGGAAGAGAAAATAATCCAATAAAACTTTGGACACCACTATTAGATTTAAATAAAGAGGAAATTATTAAATTAGCTTTTGATAATCATGTCCCTTTAGATAAAACATGGAGTTGTTATTCGGGTAATTCAAAACCATGCGGTAAGTGCGATAGCTGCAGAATTAGAAATGCCGCTTATTCAAAATGGCTTAATAACAATAATAAAAAATGAAAATAAAAAAAATAATTCTAGAAAAATGGATAGATCCAGCACTGATTACGCATCATCTAACAAAAAAATTCGGAGAAAATGGATTAGCTTGGCTAGACAGTGATGGTAAAGAAAATGGAGAATGGTCAATCATAGGAATTAAACCTAAAAAAATAATCCAATCAAGAGATATCAATGACTTAGAAAAAACTAATAATCCCTTTAACAATTTAAAAAATATTGAAAAAGGATTTTGGATCGGATGGTTAAGTTATGAAGCTGGAGTATACATAGAACCAAAAAACCCATGGCGACAATCTGATATGGCAACTTTATGGATTGCATCATATGATCCAGTCATTAAATGTAATCTAATAAAAAATGAAATAATTATCGAAGGCACAAACTCAGATGAACTGATGAATTATAAAAATATAATCAACAATATAAAAACTATTGAAGAAAAAAATATTATTAAAACAAATTTGAATTTTGATTTTTCAAAAATTAATTTGGACGAAATGGCTGAAAAATTTCAGAAAAATATTTTAAGATTGAAAAAATTGATTTCTCTAGGAGATATATTTCAAGCAAACCTAACAACTAAATGTGAAATTGAATCTTCCAATAACTATAGTCCTCTAGATATTTATTTAAAAATAAGGAGTAAATTAAGAGCTCCCTTTGGAGGAATAATAGTGAATAATAATAATAATTATAAAGAGGCGGTATTATCTACCTCGCCAGAAAGATTTATAAAAATAGATAATAAAAATTTTGTCGAATCAAGACCTATCAAAGGAACTAGATCTAGAGATAAGGATTTAAATCAGGATGCGCTGAATGCTATCGATTTAATAACGAACGAAAAAGATAGAGCCGAAAATATTATGATCGTTGATCTCATAAGAAATGATTTAAGTAAAGTTTGCGAAACAGGAAGCATTATGGTTCCAGAAATATTAAAACTTGAAAGTTTCTTAAAAGTTCATCATCTAACTTCAGTAATAAGGGGCAAATTAAAAAAAGACAAGAACTGGATTGATTTACTAAAAGCTTGTTGGCCTGGGGGCTCTATAACTGGAGCACCTAAATTAAGATCATGCCAGAGACTTTTTGAATTAGAAGAATGCGAACGCGGACCATACTGTGGCTCATTTCTGAAGCTTGACTGGAATGGAGAATTTGACAGCAATATACTAATAAGATCATTTTTAATTAAAGACAAAAAAATCAATATATATGCTGGTTGTGGCATAGTGATTGACTCTAATCCTGAAGAGGAAACTAATGAACTAAAGTGGAAACTTTTACCATTAATTGATTCACTAAAATGATAGAAACATTAGGCTGGCACAAAGATCAATGGTTAGATATTAATAGAATATTTATTGCTGCAAATAATAGAGGATTAAAATTTGCTGATGGTATATTTGAAACCATTTTGATCAAGGAAAATAAACCTGTTCTTTTTGATGAACATCTTAAAAGGTTAGAAAAAAGTAGCAAAATTTTAAATATTAATCTCAAAATAAATAAATTAAGTTTGAGGCAACTTATTAATGATGGAATAAAAAAATTATCGCTTAAGAATGATCAATTTGCTTCAGTAAGAATAAACTATAGTCGAGGAACTAATGAAGGTCGAACACTAACAATTGATAGCACTTTAGAGACAAAAGTTTTAGATAATTTATGGCTTGAGTTCTATAGAATAAAACCAAATTTTCATCCGATAAGTGTTTTTATTAGTCAAACGGAAAAAATAAATGAATTCAGTCTTATAAGTAAATGCAAAACATTTTCATATAATCAGGCAATACAAGTTTTGACAGAGGCTAATGAAAAATCATTTGATGATTCTATCCTGTTGAATACGTCAGGTGAACTTTGTTGTGGAAGTACATTTAATCTTCTTATTAAAAGAAATAATCAATGGATAACACCTAGAAAAGAGAGCGGCTGTTTAGAGGGGATTATGATTTCTAAAGCTTTAAAATTGAAAATTGTAAAAGAAAAATTAATATCTCCAGAATTTCAAAATGATGACATAATAATTGCTATTAATAGCTTATCTTGCAGACAAATTAATCAAGTTAATGAATTAAAGCTTAAACCTAAATTCGATCCAATTTACTTTTGGGATTTATTATATAATTGAACTTTATTAATATCTGGAAGATAGACATCAGATACTTTAGTAATATTGTTATTGACCTTAAATTCAACAATTTTTCCAATAATAATAATTGATGGAGCTAAGAATTCTTTATCTTTGATTTTATCTGCAAGATTATCTAATTTCTCTATAAAACATTTTTGATTTTTCAAAGTAGCCTCTTGAATTACAGCACATTTTGTATCCTTACATAAACCACCTAAAATTAATTCTTCAACAATAAATTCTATATTTTTTATACCCATAAAAATAACTAAACTATCTGAAGATTTGGCTAAATCTCTCCAATTTACTCTCTTTTTTTCCTTATCTACATGCTCATGTCCAGTGACGAAAGTTACAGAACTAGCAGCATCTCTATGGGTCAGTGGAATACCAAAATATGTGGGAGCAGCTATCCCAGAAGTAATACCCGGTACAATTTCAACTGAAATTCCATTTTTTTCTAAAATCGATACCTCTTCACCACCCCTAGAAAAAACGAATGGATCTCCCCCTTTAAGCCTCACAACATTTTTACCTTCTTTTGCTAATTTCAAAATGAGAGAATTAGTTTCAGCCTGAGGTACAGAACATTTTCCAGCTCTTTTACCTACATGGAAAATTTCTGTATTTTTTCCTGCCTCTTTAGTTATTTCATCTGGAATTAATGCATCATGAACTAATGCATCACAATTTTTTATTAAACGTAAAGCTTTAAGAGTTAAAAGATCAGGGTCTCCAGGACCTGCTCCAACTAAATAAACAATACCAGGCACATTAACCTCCATTAACAAGTATGGTAGTAGAAGTTAAACGCAATGAAGGGAAATATTGTGAAAGAAACTTTATTGAAACCAAACAAAAAATTTACTCTACTAAGTGCTTTTGTAACTCTTCTAAATGATCGATTAAGTGAAAGTATACTTTTGCCCATTTTACCCTCTTTTGTTTTACTTTTTGATTCTAAAGCTAGTACATATGGCTTATTATCATGTACTTATCAACTAGCTCAATTTACAGCTTCTCCTTTTATTGGACTTATGAGTGATAGATACGGCAGAAGGCCTGTCACTCTTTTTTGTATTACAGGCTCAATAATTGGAATATCAATATTATCTTTTACTGTTCTTTTTAATTGGTCAAATTCAATAGCTAGTATCCCATTATTTTTATTATTCATAGCTAGACTAATTGACGGCTTAAGTGGAGGAACTGCCGCCACTGCAACAACAATTCTTGCAGATATTTCAAGCCCTGAAAAAAGAGCAAAAACATTTGGTCTTATTGGTGTAGCTTTTGGTTTAAGCTTTTTCTTAGGTAATATTTTCGTTGTAATATTTGCAAAAAATACAAATAATAACTTTATCATTCCAGTTTTAATAGCCTCAATTATTCCAATAATAAATTTTCTCCTTGTATTTTTTTACTTACCAGAAACAAAACCAAATATTGCGTCAAATAAATCGAAAAATATTTTAAAAAACCCTTTAAAAGAGCTATTTAAAGTTTTTAAAGAAGAAAAGATTAAAAAATTATCATTAGCTTTTTTTATTTACTTCATTGCTTTTACTGGATTAACCAATATTCTAATATTTTTCCTTCAAGAATCTTTAAACTGGACGACCAAAGCATCAAGTGGAACTCTTGTTGTAGTAGGAATAATTGCAATTATCGTTCAAGGAGGACTAATAGGGCCTCTGGTAAAGCAATATGGCGAAATGCGATTAACACTTATCGGATCAGGCTTCATTCTTGTGGCATGTGCTCTTTTAATTACTGCTCCAAAAGAAAGTGCAACACTTAATATTTATTCAGCTGTTTCATTTTTAGCCGTTGGGGCAGGGTTAATTACGCCCACCTTAAGAGCACTAATATCAAAGAAATTAGATGTTGATAAACAAGGATCAATTTTAAGTAACCTTCAGGGCCTACAGAGTCTTGGAGGAGTTTTAGGAATTGCAATGGCTGGTAGGGTTTATGATAGTTTTGGTCCTAAATCACCTTTTATAGCTGGTTCCGTTATCTTACTTTTCATGATATACCTTATTGCAGAGGGTAAAAATAATAATTCTTTTAAAAATCAAAAATCAAAAGTTTTTTAATGAAAAGCCTGGATGATGTTTTTATTAATAGAGAATTAAGTTGGATTGAATTCAATAAAAGGGTACTCCTAACTGGAATGGAAAAGGAGTACAAAATCCTAGATAAAGTGAAATTTTGTTCAATTTTTAGTAATAATCTTGATGAGTTTTTTATGGTAAGGGTAGCTTCATTAAAGGCTCAAGTTGAAGCAGAAATTACTAAAAAAAGTATTGACGGACTTACCCCTAAAGAGCAATTAACAAAAATCAACAATGAAATAAAAAAATTAACTGCTCTTCAAGAAAACTATGTAAATAATGAATTAAATAATGAATTAAAAGAAAAAGGTGTAATTTTAAAAAAATATAAGGACCTAAGTGAACATCAAAGAACTTGGTGTAATAACTTCTTTACTACATCTATTTTCCCTTTATTAACTCCATTAGTTGTTGATCCAGCACATCCATTCCCTTTTATAAGTAATTTAAGTCTAAATTTGGCAGCTCTAATAAGAGATGGGGAAAATTCTAAAAATCAGTTTGTCAGAGTAAAAATACCAACAAAAAATATAAACAGATTTATACAAATTCCCAATGAAATTATTCAATATGGTGATGAAAGTACATATTTTTTCATAAGCGTTGAAGATTTAATTGGGAATAATATAAATAATTTATTTAACGGAATGGAATGTATAAATTACTCTTTTTTTAGAGTAACTAGGGATGCAGATTTAGAATTAAAAGAACTTGAAGCTGATGATCTTCTACTAGCAGTTGAACAAAGTTTGCAAAAGAGAAGATTAGGTGGAGACGTAGTTAGATTAGAAGTTGAATCAAATATGCCAGAAAATATTCTTAAACCACTTGTTGAAAGTATCTCAATACAAAAAGAATATATATACTTTTGCAAAAGTTTTTTAGGCCTTGACGATCTAAATCAGCTGACAAAAATCAATAGAGATGATTTAAAAGAAAATCTGCTAATTGGGAAAACTCACCCACAATTAAACAATTTAGATTTGTCTTCAGACAAAAACGTCAATTATATTTTTAAGATACTTAGGAAAAAAAATATTCTACTTCATCATCCGTACGACTTATTTAAAACTTCAGTGGAAGAATTTATAAATAGAGCAGCTAATGATCCACTTGTAATGGCTATAAAAATTACTTTATATCGAGTTTCAAAAGATTCTCCTATCATCGCAGCTTTAATGAGAGCTGCAGAGAATGGAAAAGAGGTAATGACTCTTGTTGAATTAAAAGCAAGATTTGATGAAGACAATAATATTCAATGGGCAAAGCAACTTGAACAAGCTGGCGTTCATGTTGTCTATGGAATCATAGGATTTAAAACACATACAAAAATAGCTTTAATAGTCAGAAAAGAAAAAGGACGATTAAGAAATTATTTCCATATTGGAACTGGTAATTATAACTCTAATACTTCAAGGTTTTATACAGATTTAGGATTACTTTCAACAGATCCTGATATTGCATCAGATTTACTTGAGTTATTTAATTACTTATCAGGTTTTTCTAAACAAAAAAGTTATCAAAAATTATTAGTTTCTCCCTCATCGATGAGAAAAAAATTTATTTTTCTCATAAAGAGAGAAATAAAAAATGCAGTAGAAGGTAAAAAAGCTGAAATAATTGCAAAAATGAATTCTTTAGTAGACCCTGAAATAATTAAACTTCTTTATTTAGCTTCTGATTCAGGTGTAAAAATTAGTCTTATAGTAAGAGGTATTTGTTGCTTATATCCCCAAAGAAAAAATTTAAGTGAAAATATTAAAGTCATCAGCATTATTGGCCATTTTCTCGAACACTCAAGAGTTTTTTGGTTTTATAATAACGGTGATAATGAGGTTTTTATTGGGAGTGCAGATTGGATGAGAAGAAATCTTGATAGAAGAATAGAGGCTGTTACTCCGATAGAGGATTATGAGTTGAAATCTAAAATATACTCGCTTTTGCAAACCTACATTGAAGATAATTACTTTTCTTGGACAATGAAGGAAGATGGTTCTTATTCGAAATTTAAATTAGATTCATCAGATAATCGTTCGCAAATTGACCTCATAGAAAAACAAAATTAATATTGATTTTTACAACATTTAAAAAAATACTTAATATTTTAAATTTTTTTTAATTTTTATAAAATCTAATCATATCAAGGGATTTCAAGAAATAAGCTTTTAAAAAGAAATTTTTGTCTTTAAAATTTCAACGTAAAAGTAGTTTTTATTTCAATTTCAGTGCTAGCTTTTTAAAAAATCCATTATTTAGGAGGCCAGGGTGATGGGGATCCCTCTGGAATCTGCGAAAAGCTCTTCAGATAATAATTTTGATGAGCCAAGATTACCAAACACTGCGGGCAAGTCTCGCAAATCGAAATCCAGTCTTACAGCAAAACAAAGCCAAAAAAAATCTGGCAGACTTGCTTCAGATTCTATTGGCTATTACTTAAGTAGCATTGGAAGAGTACCTCTTTTGACTCCAGCAGAGGAAATAGAGTTAGCTCATCATGTTCAGAACATGAAAAAGTTGCTACAAATTCCTGAAACTGATAGAACGCAACGAAATCTTTATCAAATAAAGATTGGTAAAAGAGCCAGAGATAGAATGATGGCAGCTAATCTAAGGCTTGTTGTATCCGTTGCAAAAAAATACCAAAACCAAGGGCTTGAATTATTAGACCTTGTCCAGGAAGGAGCTATTGGCCTTGAAAGAGCTGTAGACAAATTTGATCCTGCAATGGGATATAAATTCTCAACTTATGCTTATTGGTGGATAAGGCAAGGAATGACAAGGGCTATTGATAACAGTGCAAGAACAATCCGTTTGCCTATTCACATAAGTGAAAAACTATCCAAAATGAGAAGAGTCTCAAGAGAATTATCACATAAATTTGGTAGACAACCTACCAGATTGGAAATGGCAACAGAAATGGGAATTGATCAAAAAGATTTAGAAGATTTAATTTCTCAAAGTGCTCCTTGCGCTTCCCTAGATGCTCACGCAAGAGGCGAAGAAGACAGAAGTACTCTTGGTGAACTCATACCTGATCCAAACTGTGAAGAGCCTATGGAAGGTATGGATAGGACTATTCAAAAAGAGCATTTAGGAACTTGGCTTTCTCAATTAAATGAAAGGGAACAAAAAATAATGAAGCTAAGATTTGGCTTAGATGGCGCAGAACCATTAACACTCGCAGAAATTGGAAGACAAATTAATGTTTCACGAGAAAGAGTAAGGCAACTAGAAGCTAAAGCAATATTAAAACTTAGAGTAATGACAACACATCAAAAAGCAGCTTAAGCAAATTGATAAAATTTACTGTAATTTTATTATATTTATTTTCAATTTTTTTAATATCAATAGTTTTTAAAAAATATAATGAAGAAAGCAGAGAAATCGTCAGAAAAATAATACATATTGGTATAGGACCATTAATACCAATTGCTCAATTTTTAAAAATTAATCAAAACTCTGCTCTAATTTTTACGGGAATTGTTTCATTAATGGTTTTAATCAATTACACCTATAAATTATTTCCAACAATTGAGGATGTTGAGAGAAAGAGTTATGGAACATTATTTTATTGTCTAAGTTTATTTATTTTGATTTATCTTTTCTGGGATAAAGATCCATATGCATTAATTAGTGGATTTTTCATAATGACTTTTGGTGATGGATTAGCTGGGTTAATAGGAAAAAGCTTTAATTCAAAGAGTTGGATTTTTTTTAAGCAAAAAAAATCTTTATTTGGTACTATGACAATGTTTTTAACAAGTTTGATAGTAGTTTGCTCAATAGGTTACGCCCAACAAAATAGTTTAAATTTAAATTATTTTACAATAGCTTTTTTTGCGACTTTGCTCGAACAATTTAGTGTTTTAGGAATAGATAATTTTATTGTTCCAATTTCTTCAGCATTATTTTTTAATTTTTTTATAACTAGCTAAGTGAATTGTATAAAATAGCGAGTAATTCTTTTGTTGTTTCTATATCTATGCATGCATCTGTAATGCTTCTGCCAAACTGGAGTTCCTCTTTTTTTAAAAGTTTTTGATTTCCCTCCTTCAAATGACTTTCAAGCATGACTCCTAAAATATTTTCTTCACCATTGCTAATTTGAGAAGCTATATTTTTTAGAACTTCCGACTGTTTTCGGAAATCTTTATTGGAATTGCCATGACTACAATCAATCATCACTTTATGGGGAAGATTAGATAGCTTCAATTCAGAAGAAATTCTTCTAACATGTTCACTTTCAAAATTTGGACCTTTTGAACCGCCTCTTAAAACAATATGTCCATCTGGATTACCTGTTGTATTAACAATAGAAGCCATTCCATTATCATTTACACCTAAAAAATGATGAGATTTTGAAGCTGACTGCATTGCATTTATTGCAGTAGTAAAAGAACCATCCGTACCATTTTTAAAACCTATAGGCATTGATAATCCTGATGCCATTTCTCGATGAGTCTGACTTTCAGTAGTCCGCGCGCCTATGGCTGTCCAACTTATTAAATCGGCAATATATTGAGGAACAATTGGATCTAGCAATTCTGTAGCAGAAGGAATTCCACGAGTTGCTAAATATGAAAGCAAACTTCTTGCCCTTCTTAAACCAGTATTGATATCATAAGAATTATCTAGATGTGGATCATTTATCAATCCCTTCCAACCAATAGTTGTTCTTGGTTTCTCAAAATATACTCTCATGATTATTTCTAATCTTTCTTTATAAATTTCTCGAAAGTTTTGAATATATTTTGAATATTCTTTTGCCGCCTCTAGATCATGAATTGAACATGGACCCACAATGACTAAAAGCTTCTGATCATTATGATGCAAAATATTTTGTATCGATCTTCTTGTTTTAGATACTGTATTAACAGAGGCGTGATCTAAAGGTATATCATTATGTAATCTGCTTGGAGGTATTAATGGACGTGTCTCAACAACATGTAAATCTGATGTCTTTTCTAAAGCAGAATTATTTGATGATGTCGTCATTGATTAATTAAGAAGTTTGAATATTTAAAAAAGCATTTATGAATACTCTCCTTTTCAATATTAAAAATAACAATAGATTAGGCATTAAACCTTACTAATGAAGAATTTGGAAACATTGCTAAAAGATTATGCGAATCACGTAGCTGAAAGAGCTACCAAAGGTATACCTCCTTTACCTTTAAATGCTGAGCAAACAAATTGTATTACAAAATTATTGGAACAAGATAGTACTTACGATTCATCTTATTTACTTGATTTACTAATAAATAGAGTACCACCAGGAGTTGATGAGGCTGCTTATGTAAAAGCAAGCTGGCTTACGGCTATTGTTAATTCCGAAAAAAATTGCAAATCAATAAATCCCGAAAAAGCAATTGAAATACTAGGGACAATGATAGGCGGATACAATGTAAATTCTTTAGTTGAAATACTTAAAGGTGAAAATAGTTTACTTGCTAAAAAAGCGGCAGAAGTTTTAAAAAATATTATTCTTGTTTACGACTCAGCTAATGAAATTTATGAATTATCTCAAAATAATATTTATGCAAAAGAAGTTGTAAATAGTTGGGCAAATGCAGAATGGTTCAAAAATAAAAAAGTTCTGGAGAAAGAGATTACTTGTTTAGTATTTAAAGTTGACGGCGAGACAAACACAGACGACTTATCTCCAGCTGTACATGCAACAACTCGTCCGGATATTCCGATGCATGCATTAGCTATGTTGGAATTTAAAATACCTGATGGACTAAAGATTATTGATAATTTAAAAAAACAAAATTTACCTATAGCCTATGTTGGAGATGTTGTTGGAACAGGGAGTTCTAGAAAATCTGCTCTTAATTCACTAATTTGGCATATAGGAGAAGATATCCCTTTTGTTCCAAACAAAAAAACAGGTGGAATAATAATTGGCAGCAAAATAGCCCCAATTTTCTTCAACACTGCACAAGATTCAGGAGCTTTACCTATAGAAGCTGATGTATCGCATATGAAAACAGGAGATGTTATTAAAATATACCCTTATAAAGGCATTATTAAAAAAATTAAAAAAGATTCAAATACTGAAGAATTAATAAGCAAATTTGACTTGTATCCATCAACTCTTACTGATGAAATTCAAGCTGGCGGAAGAATTAATCTTATGATTGGAAGATCTCTTACGGACAAAATAAGAACCAAATTAAATTATCAACCAACTAAAATATTTACCAGACCACAAAATCCAAACGAAAGCACTGCCGGCTTTACTCAAGCTCAAAAAATAGTAGGCAAAGCATGCGGATTAGATGGAGTAAGGCCAGGAACGACCTGTGAGCCAATTATGACCACAGTTGGTAGTCAAGACACTACTGGGCCAATGACAAGAGATGAACTAAAAGAACTAGCTTGTTTAGGGTTTACTGCAGATTTAGTGATGCAAAGTTTTTGTCATACAGCTGCATATCCTAAACCAGTAGATCTAGTTACCCATAAAGAATTACCTGATTTTATATCTCAAAGAGGTGGGGTAGCTCTTAAGCCTGGAGACGGCATAATTCATAGTTGGCTTAACAGAATGCTTCTCCCCGATACTGTTGGCACAGGTGGAGATAGTCATACAAGATTTCCTCTTGGGATTTCATTTCCTGGAGGCTCGGGCATTGTTGCCTTTGCCGCTGCAATAGGATCAATGCCATTAAATATGCCAGAATCTGTACTGGTTAAATTTAAGGGAGAATTATTACCAGGAATTACTCTGAGAGATTTAGTAAATGCAATCCCTCTATTCGCAATTAAAAAAGGACTCTTAACTGTTGAGAAAGAAAATAAGAAAAATATTTTTAACGGTAAAATTATGGAAATTGAGGGATTACCAAACCTAAAACTTGAACAAGCCTTTGAACTTACTGATGCTACTGCAGAACGCTCATGCGCTGGTAGCACCATACTTTTATCCCAAGAAACTGTTCAAGAGTACTTAAGAAGCAATATTTGCCTACTAGAAAAAATGATCGAGAGCAGTTATGAAGATTCAAAATCGATTTCAAGAAGAATCAATGATATGAAAACTTGGTTAAAAAAACCATCATTAATTCAACCAGATTTAAACGCTCAGTATGAAGAAATCATTGAAATTGATTTAGCAAAAGTAACACAACCTATAGTTGCTTGCCCTAATGATCCAGATAATGTAAAAGAAATCACTGATGTTGCAAATACAAATATTGACGAGGTTTTTATAGGTTCTTGCATGACAAATATTGGTCATTACAGGGCAGCTGCGAAAGTTCTTGAAGGTGTTCAAAATTTAAAATCTAAATTATGGATTTGTCCACCAACAAAAATGGATGAAGAAACTCTAAAAGCTGAAGGCTATTATAAAATATTCGAAGATTGTGGAGCAAGGCTAGAGTTACCAGGCTGTTCTTTGTGTATGGGAAATCAAGCAAGAGTAGATGAAGGTTCCGTAGTATTTTCTACAAGTACAAGAAATTTTGACAATAGACTTGGCAAGAATGCACAAGTCTTTTTAGGCAGCGCTGAATTAGCAGCAGTTTGCGCGCTGCTAGGCAAAATACCTGAAGTTGCAGAATATCAGGATATTACTAAAAATAAAATTAATCCATATTCAGATGAACTTTATCGCTATCTTCAATTTGATGAAATACACGATTTCAGCTTGACAAAGTAATCATGGACTATGCCAAACTTTATAAAAAATAATATCCAAAAAACAAGTAATAATCCTTCCCGTAGCATCAAAAAATTATTAAAACAAAGATCTCTAGTCGTTGCATTTTCGCTCTTATTTACAGGTTTAGGGGCCTCAATTACAAGCATATCTTTTAAAACTGGAATCTATTTTATTAATAATTGGAGATTAGCATTGTTAGACCAATTCCCGTCTATTGCCGTCTTACCTATTTTTGGAGCTCTAGGAGGAGCTATTGCAGGGTATTTGATCAAGAATATAGCACCTGCTGCAAAAGGTTCAGGTGTGAGTCAAATCATGGGTTTCTTAAGACATAAAAAAGTTCCAATGAATTTAAAAGTTGGATTAGTAAAGCTCATATCAGGAATTATTGCTATTGGTAGTGGATTCCCTTTAGGTCCAGAAGGACCATCAGTTCAAATGGGAGGATCAGTAGCTTGGCAAATGGCCAAGTGGCTCAAAGCTCCTACAGCTTTCAGAAGAGTAATAGTAGCAGCAGGGGGTGGTGCAGGAATAGCTGCAGTATTTAGCGCTCCATTGGGAGGGTTTGTCTATGCAATAGAAGAGTTATTAAACTCTGCTAGACCAGTAATTTTGCTATTAGTAGTAATTACAACTTTTATTGCAGATTCATCTGCTGATATTATTCAAGCCTTGGGTTTAGATCCTAAAGCAGGAGGCTTTGATTTTAACCTCGGATTTTTGATTCAAAAAGAATATGACCCATCAGTTTTTTTCTTACCTATAGATTTTATTTACTTAGTTTTACTAGGAATAATTATTGGGATATTTGCAGAATTGTACAGCAGATATGTTTTGTTAATGCAAAATCTTGGAAAAAAGTGGTATAAAAACAAATTTGTTTTAAAAATGAGTATCTGTGGACTTATTTTAGGAAGTATCTACTCTTGTTTACCCAGTACATTTTATAATTTAGATGAATTACAGAAAATAATAGCTGAACAAAATACAAGTATTGGAATTGCTTTATTAGCAGTTTTAGTACTATTTATTACGACAGGTTTAGCTGCAGCATCTGGAGCTCCTGGGGGATTATTCTATCCAATGCTTACTTTAGGAGGGTCAATCGGACTAATAATGGGAAGCTGGGTAGAAATTGCTACAGGGCATGCTCCAAGTACATACATTTTTGCGGGAATGGGAGCTTTCGTAGCTGGATGTTCGCGAACACCAATAACAGCAATGTTTTTGGCTTTTGCTTTAACAAAGAATTTGTTAATAATGAAACCTGTCTTAATCAGCTGCATTGCCAGCTTCTTGATAGCAAGAGCTTTTAATGAAGAATCAATTTATGAAAGACAGATACAAATAGAATTAGAAGACTAAGAAACTATCTTCAATCAAAAACAGCAGTTTTACTATTATAAACAAATACTTGATGATTTAGATGTAATCTAACCGCTCTTGCTAAAGCTATTCTTTCAATATCCCTTCCTTTTCTTATCAAATCATCAACTTCATCCCTATGACTTACATTAACTGTGCATTGCTCTATTATCGGACCTTCATCTAGATCTTCAGTAACATAGTGAGCAGTAGCACCGATTAATTTAACGCCTCTCTTCCATGCTCGGTGATATGGTTGCCCACCCTTAAAAGCAGGTAAGAAAGAATGATGAATATTAATTATTGAAGAAAACTTTTTTAAAAAAGAGTCACTCAAAATTTGCATATATTTAGCTAATACAACAAGATCAATTTCATATTCTTTTAACAAATTTAAAAATTGATCTTCAACAATTGATTTATCAGTATTAAAAGTATCAATATAGACAAATTTTGCATTAAAATCATTTGCAATATTTTCAAGATCAGAATGATTAGAAATTATTAACGGCACTTTCATTTTGAGCTCACCATTTCTTACACGCCAAAGCAAATCAATCAGACAATGATTTTGTTTACTAACGAAAATAGCAACATTTGGAATTTCATCAGAATAATTTACGTTAAATTTTCCATTTACTTCATCTGCAATTTTTTGAAATTGCTTATAAATTTCATCTCTATTAAAAGATGCATTTTCACTATTCCATTCAATTCGACTAAGAAACAAACCCGCATCTTGGTCTGTATGATGATCAGAATGTTTTATGTTTCCACCATAATTTGAAATCCAACTTGTAAGTAAACTTACAAGGCCAGGACGATCAGGACAAACAATTTTGAATATAATTGAAGGATGTTCCAAAAATCTTTAACTATTGAATCAAATAAGCAATTATATCTAATATATCAATGAAAAGCTTAAAAGAAAATTTTCAAAACGCACAAATAGTTATTATTGGATCAGGGATTATTGGAAAATTTAACGCCTTAGAATTATCAGAATTAGGTTACCAAATAACAATAGTAGATCCAACTCAACTCCAAAATAGTAGCAATGCAGCTTTAGGCTTGCTAATGGGTAATATGTATCAAAAAAGAAAAGGTAGAAGTTGGGATCTCAGAAAACAAAGCATTGAATTATGGCCACAATGGATTACATTATTGCAACAATTTAATCATAAATTAAATATCGAAAAACCATTATTACAACTAACTACTAATGAAGAAAAGTACAAAAAGTTAGAGAAATTTATTTATGAAAATAATGATCAAAACTTACGAATTTTAGAAAGAGACTCAATATTTATCAATAATATAAATAAAGCCTTCCAAACAAAAAATATAAAAGGAATGATTTCTTTCAAAGATGGAAGAATAAATGCTTTGTCGTTACTTCAAACATTAGATAAATATCTAAGATTTAAAAAAGTAAATTATTTAAAAGGAGAAATAATAAAAATAAGAAAATCAAACAAACAATGGATTTCTACAACAAGGAATAATGAACACATCAAATCTGACATGGTTATTTTGTGTAATTCTCTAAAAGCAATTGATTTAATAGATAACCTATCTCACAACATCAAATTAAAACCTGTTTTAGGTCAAGCTATGGAAATTGAGATAAATGATAAAGAAGTTGATTTATTATCGCTGCCAAAACAATTCAATATAAATGGTAAAAATATAATTCCAAAATCAAAAAATAGGCTAATAATTGGGTCGACTGACGAATATAGTACTGAGCCAGAAAGAAATACATTCGAAGAACTCACAAATTTTCTCTATAAAAAACCTAATTGGCTAGTGAAAGGAAAAATTGCTAAAAAATGGTACGGAATAAGGTCAAGACCAGATGGTGAGCCTTCACCAATAATGAAAAATTTTGAAAATGGACTAATTATATGTACAGGTTTTTATAAAAATGGGATTTTACTGGCTCCGGCATGTTCTAAATGGGTTGCTAATGAAAGTAAAAATTACCTTTACTAATCTTTTGTTTCAGTAAAATCTGCATCAATTACATCATCTCCACCTTTTTCATTTGAATCACTCTGATCAGGGCCGCCTGCTGCGCCAGGTGATGGTGGCTGATTGCCAGGTTGCTGATAAACAGATGAACCAACTGCATAAAGTTCTTGTTGAAGTTCTTCAAGAAGTTTTTTCATTGATTCATAATCTTCTTTTGAAGTTGCTTCTTTTAAAGCATTACTTTTTTCTTCAACTTTAGACTTTGCTGCAGCATCAATCTTATCTCCTAACTCACCAAGTTGCTTTTCTGTCTGATAAACGAGTGTTTCAGCTTGATTTTTTAAATCGATTTTTTCTCTTTTTTCTTTATCTGCAGAAGCATTTGATTCAGCATCCTTTACCATTTTGTCAACTTCATTGTCAGATAGAGTTGAAGCACCAGTAATAGAAATACTTTGCTCTTTGCCGCTTCCTTTATCTTTAGCAGTGACACTGAGAATACCATTTGCATCAATATCAAATGTAACTTCAATTTGCGGCACGCCTCTTGGTGCTGAAGGTATACCATCCAATCTAAAAGTTCCTAAGCTTTTGTTATCAGAAGCCATTTCTCTTTCACCTTGTAAGACGTGTATTTCAACATTTGTTTGACCGTCTACAGCAGTTGAATATGTTTCAGATTTTTTTGTAGGTACTGTAGTATTTCGATTTATCATTTTTGTCATTACTCCCCCTAAAGTCTCAACACCTAAAGAAAGTGGAGTAACATCAAGCAACAATATATCTTTAACCTCTCCTGCTAGAACTCCTCCTTGAATTGCAGCTCCAACAGCTACTACCTCATCAGGATTAACTGTTTGATTTGGTTCTTTGCCAATTATTTTTTTAACTAAATCTAAAACAGCAGGAATTCTAGATGAGCCTCCCACCATAACAACTTCATCAATTTCACTAGTAGAAATTTTTGCATCGCTTATAGCTCTCTCAACTGGAGTCTTACACCTGTCAATTAAAGAAGCTGCTAATTCCTCGAATTTTGCTCTAGTAAGATTTAAATCCAAATGTTTTGGACCTTCGGGCGTCGCTGTAATAAAAGGTAAATTTATTTCACTTTGTGTAGCATTTGAGAGCTCTATTTTTGCTTTTTCTGCAGCTTCGGTCAGTCTTTGCAAAGCTTGCTTATCTTGTCTAAGATCAATTCCCTCATTTGATTTAAAAGTATTAGCTAAATGATCTACGATGCATCGATCAAAATCATCACCACCTAAATGTGTATCTCCAGATGTAGATAGAACTTCAGTTACTCCATCACCAGCTTCAATAACTGAAACATCGAATGTACCTCCACCTAAATCAAAAACAAGGATTTTTTCATTTTCTTTATCCAAACCATATGCTAACGCCGCAGCAGTTGGTTCATTAACAATTCTGAGGACTTCTAAACCTGCAATCTTTCCAGCATCTTTCGTAGCTTGTCTTTGAGAATCATTAAAATAAGCTGGAACTGTAATTACAGCCTGCGTAACTTTGTCACCAAGGTATTTACCTGCATCATCCGCTAACTTTCTTAAAACTTGAGAACTTACCTCTTCAGGAGAAAACTGCTTATCCAAAATAGGACATTTTAATTTGACACTAGAACCAGATTTTTCAACAGAGTAACTAACTTCTTTAGATTCTTCATTAACTTCATCAACCCTTCTACCAACAAAACGTTTTGCAGAATAAAAAGTGTTTTCAGGGTTCATTACTGCTTGTCTTTTTGCTATTTGTCCAACAAGCTGATCCTGATTTTTTGTATATGCAACAACTGATGGAGTAGTTCTGAAACCCTCGGCATTTGCTATTACAGTAGGTTTGCCACCTTCCATAACAGCGACACAACTATTAGTTGTTCCTAAATCAATTCCTACAACCTTACCCATGGGTAAATTTTCAATATTTGTTATTCTCCATAATCGGTCATCGTCGTCATTATTGTTACTCAAAGACGGGGTGTGGTTCCCGAACAGATCAGTATTTTTACAGAAAAAATTCTAAACATGATTTCAAGCAAGACATCTTTTATAGCGTTAATTGGTAATCCAGTAAGCCATTCTTTGTCACCAATTATGCAAAATGCTGCCCTTCAATATTTAGGCTTAGATTTAATCTACATTGCTATACCCTGTAAAAATGAAGATCTAGAATTAGTTCTTAATTCTTTTAAGAAGATTAATTGCAAAGGTTTAAACATCACAATTCCACACAAAGAAAAAGTATTTAACCTTTGTAGTGAAATCTCACCTATTGCAAACAAACTTAGAGCAATAAATACCTTGAAATTAAATTCTGAAAAAGAATGGAGCGCAACTAATACTGATGTAGATGGATTTATTTATCCATTAAAAAATTTAAACTTAGCTAAGAAAAAATCAATAATTCTTGGCTCAGGGGGTGCAGCAAGATCTGTAATTCAAGGTTTAATAAATTTAAATCTTTCAACAATTTCAGTAATATCGCGTAACAAATCATCGCTTGATGAATTAATAAAAAACTTTGATAATCAAATTCAACTGCAGGGTTTACTACATAATGATGATCAAGCCCAAATTTTAATTCGAGAAGCAGATTTGATTGTAAATACAACACCAGTAGGGATGAAAACAACTAGATATGAAAAAAATGTATTGCCATATGGTGAAGCTTTTTGGAGATCTCTTAACTCAAAAACAATTGTTTATGATTTAATCTACAATCCTGCCCCAACTCCTTTATTAAAATTTAGCGCCAAAAAAGGATGCTTAACTATAGATGGTTTGGAAATGCTTATTGCTCAAGGAATGAAATCAATATCATTTTGGACAGATGGTTTGGAAGTACCTTTTCATATTATGAGTGATGCACTAAAAAAATATCTTTAAAAAATAATCCCATTTTTAAGAAATTGCCTATCATAATGTATCGTAAATAATGAACAGACGCTCATCACGCCAATTTATGAGCCAAAGACCTAGTCTGAAACCATGAACGATCAACAATCTTATTACGAAACCATGTATATCCTCCGCCCAGACATTGCGGAAGATGAAGTAACTAATCACATTGATAAATACAATAAGCTCTTAGAAGAATTTGGAGGTACCATTCTTGATAGTCAAATGAGAGGCAAGAGAAGATTAGCCTATCAAATAGCTAAACATAGAGAAGGTATTTACGTGCAACTAAGTCATCAAGGTGATGGGCAACATATTTTCAAAATTGAAAAAGCAATGAGACTTAGTGAAGATGTTATTAGATACATGACCGTTAAACAAGAAGGTCCTTTACCAACCCCAAGACCTTCGAATAAGAGTACATCTCAATCAGAGAATAAAGATAATCCAGATGCCAAAGTAGAATCCAAAGAAAAACAACCAGTAGCAAGTACAGATATTCCAACTTCAGGAAAAAATGATACTGAAACTAAAGAAAATACAGAATCTTAAACGTTAATCTTTTGTTTTTGAATTTAACTCAGCCCATATTTTATTAGACATACCCCACATATAAATAAAACCCTCTGCTAGAGAATGATTAAAAACATCATTTTTGCTATAAGTTGCCAAATCTTCCCTATAAAGCGAATTATTTTCCGACATTCTTCCAATAACTATTGCGTTTCCCTTATGAAGTCTAATCTTTACTCTTCCATTAACTGAAGTTTGAGTCGATGATATAAATGCATCTAAACTTTCTTTAAGAGGTCCAAACCAAAAACCTTGATAGACTAGCTGACCCCATTTTTTTTCCACTAATCCTTTAAAATCGACAACATCGGGGCTTAATGTTAAACACTCTAGTTCTTTGTGAGCTTTGATTAAAAGTAAGAGGCCAGGTGTTTCGTAAATCTCTCTACTTTTAATTCCTACTACACGATCTTCAATCATATCTATTCTTCCAAAACCATGATTACCTGCAAGATGATTAGTTTTTTTAATAATCTCTACTGGATTTAAAAATTCATCATTAATTCCAACTGGAAACCCATTTTTAAAAACAATTTCTATATCTTGATAGGAATCAGGTGAATTATCAATTGATGATGTCATCGAAAATATATCTTCAGGTGCTTCTTGCATTGGGTCTTCTAATATGCCTGCTTCAATACTCCTACCAAGTAAGTTAACGTCTATTGAATATGGTGACTTTTTTGATACTGGTGCAGGAATACCAAATTTTTCTCCATACACTATTGCCTCTTCTCTACTCATATTCCACTCCCTAGCAGGTGTAATTATTTTTAAATCAGGACCTAAAGCATTTATTGCTAAATCAAACCTAACTTGATCATTCCCTTTACCAGTGCATCCATGGGCTACTGCGTCGGCACCAATCTCTCTAGCAATATTCACGAGATTTTCAGCAATTAAAGGCCTTGCAAGAGCAGTAGATAAAGGATATCTATCTAAATATAATGCGTTTGCTCTAATAGCTGGGAAAGCGTATTTCTCAACAAAACTATTTACTAAATTGCCAACGATTGACTTAGATGCACCAGAATTTAAGGCTTTTTGCCTAATAAGTTCTAAATCATCGCCTTGTCCGAGATCTGCTACAAAAGTAACCACTTCTGAAATTCCATATTCATTCTTTAAATATGGAATACAAACGCTCGTATCTACCCCGCCAGAATAAGCTAGTACAACTTTTTTTACCTGCTGCATCTGCATTTGCTCCATAAATTTAAATTTTTGACGTAATTAAGAATTTGAAAACTTATTAAAAACTAATATTATTGTAACTAAAAGAGCAGGACCAAAAACTAGTAACAGGAGGAGAAAGTTATTAATTATTAAAACATTGGGATTCAAGTATCCAACAAGTTTGAATAATCCAGACAATAACAACGAAATTAGCCAGATAAAAAAATATTTTAAATTTGCTTTATCAAACAAAGTTTTCCTAGGCATCATTATGTATTATCTTATATATAGAACATAATCTTTAATGGAACCAAATAAACTAAAACTTATATTAGACGATATTTCTGAAGTCAACCCAGCTTTAACTTGCTACCACAGAGATGATCCAGCTCCTGTTTTGCCATTAAGAGATGAACCAGATCTGCTATCTTGGCTTGAGAATACAGGAAGACTTGTAGCAGAAAAAGAGGGAGATTCACAAGAGATTAGTACTATAGAGGAAGAAGAGCTTTCAGCGCTTATGGGAGAAAAAGAAGATTACAAAACTGAAGATGATCCTTCAGAAGATGATTGGGAAGATTAAAAAGTTTAATTTTAAATCGTTAATAACATTAAATACTTTTGCTTTAATAGCAACCTCATATTTTTTTAATAATTTTATTTTTATAGGAGTTTTCGCATTATTTTTTTTTGTATCATTATTTGCAACCAAGAATGGTCTAGAAATAATAAGAAAATTAAATTTACTTCAAAATATCAGAACTGAAGGTCCTTCTAATCACTATAAAAAAAGTGATACTCCAACAATGGGTGGGATTATTTTGATAATCCCTTTTTTAATTTTTCTTCTGATAATAACTATAAATTTAGGTTCCCTAAGATTATTTCTTTTATTGCTGACTATTTTTGGTTTCTTTATTACAGGTTTCTTAGATGATTATTTAAGTATTAGAAACAAAGAAAATACAGGGTTAAAAACAAAAGAGAAATTTATCTTACAAAGTATCATCTCAATAATTTTTATCTTGTTAGCCTATGAAAAAAATTTAATTAGTCCATTAATAACAATTTCTGACTCCTGGGGAATAAATATGAATATTTTCATATTGCCAGTTTCTTTTTTAGTACTTGTGGGCATAAGTAATTCAGTAAATTTGACTGATGGATTAGATGGATTAGCAGCTGGATGCAGTGGGATTGTCTTTTATGGATTAGGAACAGAAATATTAATGAAAGGAGAGAAAGAACTTTTTGTTTTTAGCATCTTATGTTTTTCGATGTCCGGTATATGCTTAGGATTTCTCAAGTATAATAGTTATCCTGCAAAAATATTTATGGGTGACACAGGATCTTTAAGTATTGGAGCAATTCTGGGTTCTATAGCGTTATTAACCAATAGCGTTTTTACCTTATCTATTTTCTCAGGAATATTTATTATTGAATCATTATCAGTAATGATTCAAGTAGGGTATTTTAAAATTACAAAAAAATTATTTCATAAAGGTAAACGCATATTTTTAATGGCTCCAATACACCACCATTTTGAACTTAAAGGTATTAAGGAACAAAAAATAGTTGAAATTTTTTGGAAAATCAACATTTTACTTGTAATTTTAGGTATAGTTTTAAAGATCAATCTTTGAAAAATTTGTTATGAATTTTTTTACATGGAAAGATAATGGATTAACAAGTGACTGCTCAAGTCTTGATGCAATGGCATCAAGATTTGAAGAAACTGCTAACTTAATGAAAAAACTATCTAAGAAGGGCTTCAAACTAAAGAAGACTCAAGAAAATCAACTAATTCTTCACCCTGATCCTAAGGTATTTGATCAATGGGGCTTTATAAGTGAGGAAGTTCCTTTTAAACAACTTTGTTTAATGTCAGATGAGGAATAACTATTTGAACTTGAAAATTCTTCAGTAAGTACTGATAAATAATTACGTACATGAGTGTTCCAACTAAAGTGCCTGTTAACTCCCTCAATTCCATTTCTGCTCCATAATTTCCACTGATTATTACTTGAAATTCCTTGTTCAAGAATAACTTTCAACTTATTAATATCAGTAACATCTACTAAAAGTCCATTTTCACATTTAGAACGAATTTCTTTTGGCCCTCCATCATTTGTTGATATTATTGGCAATCCACATGAAGAGGCTTCAAGAAGAGTTAAACCAAAAGGCTCTGTTAAAGCTGGATTTACAAATACACCACCTCTGCTAGCGGCCCACCTATACAAAGAAGGAATCTGACTTTGAAGATGTTTTTTTGGATAAGCTACCTTTCCATACAAATTATATTTATCAATTGTTTCAAAAATATTATTGAAAACATCTTTTTGTTGAGGTTCGAGTTTTGAAGTATTATCTCTACAACCCAAAATCAAAATTAAATTAGTTTTTCTTTTTAATTTTTCAGATCTTCCATATGCCTCAATCAAAGATGGAATATTTTTTCTTCGTACAGCTCTAGAAATAGTCAAAAATGGAGGTTTAGTAGAATCCTTTAGAAAAGGTTTCATCATGTTATCAATTTCGGCTGTCTCGCTTGTAGAGTGAATATGGTGAAATTTATTATGATCAACACCAGGAGGAATAACTTTAGCTTTTTGAGGTGAAAAAGAGGAATATTGGGAATATTGATATACTGACTCTTGTTTAGTGCTTGTAACAACAATATCTGCAGACTTCAATGCTTTTTCTTCTGCTTCGATTCTTTTACTTATAGAATAAAGTTCTTCTATTTGATTGGTTTTTAAGCCAGTATCAATCAATTTCCTTTTTTTCTCTCTTCCTAAAGAATGACCAGTAAAAATAAGAGGAACGTTTAAGGATTTACTTAGTTTAAC
>QCCJ01000003.1 GCA_003281285.1 Prochlorococcus sp. AG-347-K22
AAGGCGGATCAAAAATCATTGCCAATGATTCCCTCCAATTTTTCAATCTAACCCAATTCAAATCATTAATAGCTTTATTTGAATTATTTAATTGATCTAAAACTTTTAAACATCTTTGAGGCGATCCAAGAGCAGTATCAATAATTAACCTTAGACCATGATCAGTGAAATATTCGAAGATTTCAGGCGACTCATCCAAGCTTCCATTCCACCACAACCATGAAGGCAATTCATCAATAGATAATTCATCAATTATTTTTAATCCTTTATTAGATATTGAGGCCGAGTCCCCCCTAATAACAACTAGATCCCCACAAATAGGTTGCATAGCTGGAGTATCACTTAATGGACAGTAAGCGGATACAAAAGTTTTGATATCTGAATTTTTATTTAATGTTGGCGCTAGAGTTATTAATCTTCTTGGATTCAATGTACTTATCGTTGATTCAAAAAATTGTCCTCTAAAATCTTCAAAGTCTTTATTAGATAAATTTTCCTTCAACAAATTCAATAGTTCTTCACTATTAAGTGAAGTAGTGATAGGAAGTCCTTGATCTAATATAAATTTTTTAGCAACTTTAATTATCTCTGGACTTAAATTTCCAGTAATCGGTCCATTTACTAATCCTTTTTGAACCAAACATTGTTCTAGCCAAGCAGGCTGCCAGACCATTAATGTGAAAGTATTAGCTCCACTATTTTCATTATCTTCTGAAATCCATAATTTATTAAGGTAATTAGAAATTTCCTGATAAGGCAGCTCTAAAGGGGTTTGTAGTGTAAGTTGAGGTTTCATTTTTAGGGTCTACGCCAGAAAATATTATCTTTTGAAATTAATTGATCTGACTCAGGAGGTCCCCATGTCATAGATTCATAATTATAAATAGGTAACTTCCAAGGAGAATTATCCATCAATTCTATTAATGGCGTATAAAGTTTCCAGGCAGCCTCTACCTCATCACTTCGAGTAAATAATGTTGGGTCAGAAAGCATTGCATCAGCTAATAATCTTACATAGCCTTCATCTGAGGGTTCTCCAAATGATTCATCATAAGAAAATTCCATCTCAACAGGTCTTGATTTCATTCCAGAACCAGGAGATTTTACCTCAAATTTGAATGTAGCTCCTTCATTTGGCTGAATTCTAAGGATAAGTTGATTTGGGGCAGGATTTATTATTGTTGATTCAAATAAATGAACAGGAACGTCTTTAAAAGTCAAGACTATTTCTCCAAGTCTTTTAGGTAGTCTTTTACCTGTTCTCAAATAAAAAGGAACCCCTTGCCAACGCCAGTTATCAACGAAAACTTTTGTCGCAATATAAGTTTCTGTTGTGCTATTGCTATTAACACCATCTTCCTGCCTATATCCTTTGAGTCGATTTGAAATATTACCTCCCTCTCCATATTGACCTCTTATGCAACAATTCCACGGTTCATTTTCGTCAGCAAGTTTTGAAGCTTGAAGAACCTTAGCTTTTTCATTTCTTATTGCTTCTGGTTCAAATTTTCCAGGAGGTTCCATTGCAGTAACTGCAAGCATTTGAGTCATATGATTTTGAAGCATATCCCGTAAAGCACCAGAGCTTTCGTAATAACCTGCTCTATCTTCAACACCAACTGTTTCAGATGAAGTAATTTGAACACTTGATATATAATTCCTGTTCCAGATTGGTTCAAAAATAGTGTTAGCAAACCTCAAAACAAGAATATTCTGAACTGTCTCTTTTCCTAAATAATGATCAATCCTATAAATCTGACTTTCTTCAGCGCAACTTTGAACAATCTTATTCAATTTTTTTGCACTTGAATAATCTCTTCCAAAAGGTTTTTCAATTACTAAACGACTTTTCTTAGGGTCATCTAAAAGGCCAGCCCCTTTTAGTGCTTTACATCCACTTGCATAGAAATTTGGAGATACTGATAAATAAAATGTTCTATTCCCATGAGTAGCTTGTGTTTTATCAATTTCATTTAATCTTCTAGAAAGCCTTACGACATGATCACTTTGTTGTAGGTCAACTGGTTCATAGAAAAGATAATTAGAAAATTGTTCCCACTCCCTTTCTTTACCAGATATTTGATTTGATAACTTTACTTTCATCTTTTCTCTAAACTCATTATCAGTCCAAGGTCTTCTCGCACAACCAACTATTCCAAATTCACTAGGAATTCTTCTTTGCAAATAGAGTTCGAATAAGGCTGGTATTAATTTTCTATGAGTAAGGTCCCCACTTGCGCCAAAAATTACTAAACATTGTGGAGATATGACTCTTTCCTGCCGTAAACCTAATCTTAGAGGATTACTTAAAGTTGAAGGCATATTTTTAGTATTCTTTATTTAAAATCCTCTTTTTTTCGAATATTAGCTACATATTGTGTCTAAACCAAAAAGTATTTAGTATGTGAAACTTAAATCTAAATATCAAAGTTTAGTAAGTTTCTACGTGCCATCTTCCTGCTTTTTTTAGTTGAGGTCTTAATTCTGACCAGTTCAATCCTTTTTCTTCTGCTGCCTTAGTCATTGCTTCATCTATTCCGGGTTCCATACCTTTTAATCCACAAAGATATATATGTGTCTTTTCATCTTCTATCATATTGAAAAGTTCATTGGCTGACTCTAAAACTCTGTCTTGAATGTACATTCTTCCACCTTTTGTATTTTGCTGCTCGCGACTAATAGCTTTTGTATATTTAAAATTATCTGGATTCTCTGCAATGTATCTTTGAAGATCTTCTTCGTATAACAAATTAGCTGATTTTGGAGCACCCATAAATAACCAAGCTTTACCCTTGAAATTCCATTTATTTTTTTCTTTTTCAGTTGGTTCGAACATTCTTCTTAAATAAGCCCTCATTGGTGCTATTCCAGTTCCAGTGGCTAACATAACAACGTTTGCATCCTCTTCATCAGGGAGAAGCATTTCTTTACCAACAGGACCTGTTATTTTTACTTTATCTCCAGGCTTAATATCACATAAGTAAGTAGAGCAGACACCATTAATGGTTTCACCATCTTTTTCATACTGAAGCTGTCTTACACAAAGAGAAACTGTATTTCCATTAAAGTTATCACCGTGTCTAGTACTAGCTATTGAGTACAGTCTTAGTTTATGAGGTTTTCCATTAGCATCTTCACCAGCAGGCATGATACCAATACTTTGACCTTCTACATAGTTTAAAAATGGATCACTATCTTTAAGGTCGAAAGTTATGTGATTAACTCTACCAATTGCTCCTTCTTTGAGAAGACTATAGTTTTCAATAACTGTTCCCTCATATGGTGTTTTAGGACGGTAAATATTGACTGGAACATCTGCATGTTTTTTCTTAACTATTTTTGGAGCTTCTGTTTTTGGAGCTTCTGTTTTTGGAGCTTCTATTTTTGAAACAGCGACTTTTTTAGGTTCCACAGTTTTTGCTTCAGGTTTTTTTGTTTTTGCTTCTTCAACAAATTTTAAAGCTCTTTTATTAAAAGTTGTAAGTATAAAATAAAAAACAGCTATTAAAACTGGAATATGAGCTAATCCCCCTGCGATTACTTTTGCTTGTGAATACATTTTTTAAATTTCTTTAATAAAAGATTATCAATTTGTAGTTTAATTTGTAGTGATTTTACAAAAATGGTTACGTTTTGAGATCGGAATAAATAGATGAAATTATTTTTATTTTTCAGTATTTGTTGTTTTTATCAGTATAGTTACACAGAAATAATTATTTTCTAATTAAAAATTCATTGTATGAACAATCCTCAAGAATCAATGAATCATTATAAAGACAATGATTTCAGGACAATTGAGCAGACGATGGAAAAGCTTTCTGGCGGAGCAAGACGACTGGCAGCTCAACTTACAACTTCTGCAAGTTTCGATTCTTTGTGGAGTGTTTTAACAGATTATGATCGACTTAATCTTTACATCCCAAATCTTTTATCGAGCAAAAAAATATTTCAAAAGGAAAATAATGTACACCTTAAACAAGTTGGGGCTCAGGATTTCCTAGGCATGAAATTTTCAGCTGAAGTAACTATAGACTTATTTGAAGATAAGGAGCTTGGCCTCTTAAAATTTAACTTAATAAAAGGTGATTTCAGGAAATTTGAAGGAAGTTGGAAAATACAAAATATTAAAAATACTTCAAAAAATTCATTAATTTATGATCTTACTGTTCAAGGTTGTCAGTGGATGCCAATAGGGATGATAGAGAAAAGACTTAAAAAGGATCTTTCAGAAAATTTAATTGCCGTAGATAGGCAAGCAAAATCATCAAAAAGATCATTATAAATTTAAATTAATAGCCCCAAGGGGATTCGAACCCCTGTCGCCTCCGTGAAAGGGAGGTGTCCTAGGCCTCTAGACGATGGGGCCAGGAAATTAGCATAACAGCTTATTTAAAAACTAAGAGTAAGGCTAGCCTTTCGTCAAGTATTGTTGCTCTTTGTTTTGTCCTTGCCACACAGGAACTGTGAAATGAAAACAGGAACCTTCTCCAATTTCAGATACGACCCATATTCTTCCTCCATGGACTTGTACTATTCTCCTACATACTGATAACCCTATGCCAAATCCTGAAGTTCCTTCAGAAGTCTGGGGAAGTCTGACCCTATCAAGAAAAATTCTTTTTTGTTCGCTCAAAGGAATACCTGCACCTTTGTCACAAATTGTTATTTCTACCCATTGATTTGTCTTATGAATCATAGTGATTTTTATAGATCCAGAGTCTTTAGAAAATTTAATAGCATTTTCAATTAAATTTAAAAATACTTGTCTCATTCTTCTTTGATCTGCAAATACACTTGGCAGATCAGATGGAATATCAGTATCAATTTCAATATTCCTTAATCTCCAGAATTTTTCTAATTCGAGTATTACTTCAGCACTAATATTTCCTAAATCAATTTTCTGAGGATTAAATAACGCTTCCCATTTAGTTGTTCCAACCTCCAAAAGATCCTGAGATAAGAGTTCAATCTCTTCAAGACGTCTTTTAATTACCTCCTGTAATTTTGAAATATCTATTTGTCCGAGTTTTTGACTTTGAACGGCCAAAGTAGCAGCAGTTAAGGGTGTTCTTAATTCATGCGCGACCATTCTTAATAATCTTTCCTGAGATTCTATTCTTTTTGTTAATGTCTCATTTTCCTGTCTTAAAACAAGAAGTTCGTCTTCCAATAGAAATTCTTTTTGCGTTCTTATTGAATCAATTTTGGATGGCTGCAAATTAATCCCAAGATTTTTTGTTAAGCCTTCCTGTGACCACCTTGGCAACCATTTTTGCAACTGAGAGAAAATATTACTTCCAGCAAATATTTGCTTTGGAGCTGGGGAAACCTTTATAAGAGCAGGAATGGCGACTAATCTATGTAATTCAAGTAATTCTGGCTGCTCTGTTGGTTCAGAGATCTGAAGAGATATCTCAAATTCACAGTCATCTGATTCTAAATAAGCTATTAGGGACTTAATGTCATTACTAGAAAGTTGATTTCTAGCTGCCACAAGTATTAATTTTAGCTCTTTTTTATCATTCAAATGAATTCCTCTGAAGTGTTGAAAAGCTGTTAATCCTTATAAACACCTTAAGATATTTTTTTTTATTTTACAGATAGGCTATTAAATAAATAGGACTTATTTATATATGGTTGCTATTAACCCAAAGAAAAATTTACATTTTGGTGAAAATCCTCCTGAAATCAATTTAAATAGTAATTTAAAAAGATGGTTTTCGAGGAATATTGGATTGTGGAAATCTAATAGAACTTACTTTCTCGATGAAGCACAAAAAACTTATAATCTAATTATGAATATAAATATTCAAGCTCTAGAGAGTAAATCAGAATGGGAATCGCATTATAAATTCACTTGGTACCCAGAAAAAAAATATAATTTTTTTGAAGAAAATCCCCAGTATAAAGAACGAGGAGAAATGCATGCATTATTAAAAGGCCATCAACTTAAGAGGGAAAAATTTTATTTAAGTAATGATGAAGGCATTTCAAATATAAAGCAAGTAGATGAACACGAAATGATTTTTGAATCTTCTTACAAAGATTGGTATATAATTGAACATACAAGACTTGTTGATTGTGATAATTATAGATTTAGGGTTATTTATTCATGGAACAAAAATATACTTAAAATAGTAGAGAATCATCACGAAATTAAAATTATTAAATAAATTCTTTTGGCAGATTTAGTTTAAAAAATAAAAAATGTTATCTTTAACTATATGAATTAAAAATAAATCAAATATGAGTTTTAAAATATCTAAAATTTTTGCAATCCCTCTAATTTTTTCATCTTTTTTATTTGATACAAATAATGAATTTAGTAAAGTCAATGCAAATGTTAAAAATATGCCTGCCAATAAAAATGATTTAGATTTATATCATGGGATGGGTGTTTCATTTCTATGTAATGCCACAAGAAAGGGATTTGATTTGGATTTCCCAAAAACATTAAACGTTGCATCAGCAACATTCGCATCAGTAGTATCACAAAAACATGGAGGGAAAATAATAGAGAGAAAGAAAGAACAAACAGTTGATATGAAAAAATTACAATTTATTGCATCTCTACAATTAGTTGAATCAGCTCTTCAAGTGTGTCCAGATAATGTTCCTGAAAAGATCGAAAAACAATTTAAGATTGAAACTGAGAGAATCAAGAAATTACGAGGTTTGTAAAAAAGATAATTTCTTTTATCTAAACATTGAACTAACAGAACTTTCTTCGTGGATTCTCCAAATAGCTTCCCCAAGCATATTTGCGACTGAAAGAACTTTTAACTGTGGAAAATTATCTTTATGTATAACTGGTATGCTGTTAGTCACAATAACTTGTTCGAAAAGATTCTTAGAACTTAATCTTTCATAAGAAGGAGGAGAAAATACAGCATGTGAGGCACATGCAAATATTCTGTTAGCTCCTTCTTTTTTTAGTAAATCTGCTCCAGAACAAATTGTACCGCCCGTGTCTATCATGTCGTCAATAAGAATAGCCGTTTTACCTTTGACTTCACCTATAACCGTAAGACTTTCAGCGATATTATGCGCAGATCTCCTTTTATCAATTATTGCCAACGGCGCATCCTTCATTAATTTTGCGAATGCCCTTGCTCTCGCCACCCCGCCTACATCAGGAGAGACTACAACTATTTCTTCTAAATCTAAAGTTTCTAGATAATCAATTAATACAGGTGAACCGTAAATATGATCGCATGGTATATCAAAGTAACCTTGTATTTGAGCCGAGTGTAAGTCCATCGCTAGAACTCTATCAACTCCTGATTTCTCTAGTAAATTAGCAGTTAATTTTGCAGTTATAGACTCTCTTCCTGAGGTCTTCCTATCTGCCCTTGCATATCCAAAATAGGGGATTACAGCGGTTATTTGTCTTGCAGACGCTCTCTTGCATGCGTCAACCATTATCATAAGCTCCATTAAACTATCGTTTACAGGAGCGCATGTAGGTTGTATTAGGAATACATCACAACCTCTAATAGATTGCTGAATCTGAACATAAAGTTCTCCATCTGCAAACCTTTTAGATACTAAAGGTACATTTTCAATCCCTAAATATGATGCAATTTCTTCAGCTAATTTAGGATTTGTTGTCCCACTTACTAACCTTAATCTACTATTAGTTAGATTAAAGTTCGATTCTTTACTCTGCATTGCCGTGATAAAACTTGTCACGAAATTTGCACCATAAAACTATATTCTTATCGTAGTCGTTTATGTGAATTTCGCAAAAGATAATGACTAGATGTTTTTAAAATTTAAATTAATTAAGCAAAAAATTGTTGATTAAAAATTAGAATTTATATATATTCAGACTTAAAAACCAGGCATGATATTTGTCAATTAAATAAAATTTGTTTATTGTTGAATTTAGAGAATTAAAAACACGTCTAGTGTAAAGGACCAAAATATATTTAAACATGCCTATAGAGTCAATTATTGCGAAAAAATCATTAGGCCTACTTATGCATCCAACATGTATTCCAGGAGGAAGAGTATGTGGAACTTTTGGTAAAGGAGCTAAAGAGTGGATAAAAAAATTACATAAACATGGAATTGAATACTGGCAATTTTTACCTCTTACACCTACTGACTCTACAGGTTCTCCATATAGCTCCCCATCTAGTTTTGCACTAAACCCATGGTTTTTGGATATAGATGATTTAATCGAAAAAGGTTTTATCTTCATTTCAAATAAAGAAAATCTAGGACCCACAAATCAGAATAAAGATGATTTTGAATTTGATATTGCTGATGACTTAACAAAGAAATTAGGTCCCCTCCTTTTGGATGGTTGGACTTCACAATCTGAAGAAAGAAAAATTAATTTTAACAAATGGATCAGTAAGAATTCCTGGGTAGAAGATTATGCAACATTTGTTGTTATCAGAGAGGAATTTAATATGTTGCCTTGGTGGGAATGGCCTCAAGAATTTAAAATCAAAAATAATGGATTCTTAAAATCGTGGATTAAGAAAAAAAGTGAAGAGATACTTATTAAAAAATTAATACAGTGGCATCTTGATGAGCAATGGAAAGTTATTAAAAACTTTGCAAAATCAAGAAATATTAAGCTGATAGGAGATTTGCCTTTTTATGTCTCCAGAGACAGTGCAGATGTATGGAGCAATAAATCATTATTTTCAATTTTTAAAAATGGAGATTTAATCTTTCAAAGTGGCGTTCCACCTGATTATTTTTCATCAACAGGACAATTATGGGGAACCCCAACTTACTTTTGGTCAAAACATAAGAAGACTAATTTCGATTGGTGGAGAAAAAGATTTCAAAGGCAATTTGAACTTGTGGATATATTGAGATTTGATCATTTCAGGGGTTTAGCGGGTTACTGGAGAGTTAATGGTAATTCTAAAACGGCAATTATTGGCAAATGGATAAATTCTCCAGGTAGAACACTATTAAAAAAAGTAAAAAAGGATCTAGGGAGTAACTATCTACCAATTATTGCGGAGGATCTAGGAGTTATAACTACAGATGTAGAGAAATTAAGAGAAAATTTTGAACTCCCTGGCATGAAAATATTACAATTTGCTTTTGATGGCAATGAAAATAACCCTTATTTACCTAAGAATATTGAAGGAGAAAATTGGGTTGTTTATACAGGTACTCACGACAACTCTACTTCTTTTTCATGGTGGGAAAATTTAGATTATGAATCCAAAAAAAGGATAAAAGATGAGTATAAATTTTCAGAAAATCCTTCTTGGGATTTAATAGAAATTGGCATGGAGACAACTGCTAATCTTTTTATCGCTCCATTACAAGATCTATTATCTCTAGACGATTCAAGTAGATTAAACAAACCTGGAACCACAAAAAATAACTGGAAATGGAAGTTAAATCGTCCTCTAGAAGAAATAGAAGATAACCTAAAAATGTATAGTGATCTAGGAAAAAATTTTGGGAGAACTTTAAAGTAGATCTTGTTAAAAATTATTTATCAATGATTTGATTTTCAATATTTTGAATCTCAATAACATTTACATTTAAAATAAAGTATCTCTTTAATATAAATATAGTTAGAACTAATATAAAAAAATACAAAAGACTTCCTTGCCATGTATTGATAAGATCGAATTTCCTGAACATAAAATCCTTTACCTCTTTCCTTAAAATTTTTCTTTCCTTGACTGCTAAATTTAATAATGTATTTTTTTTTAACACTAAGCATTCCTCTAATTTAATTAATATAGATCTTATAAAAGGATATTCTGGCCTAATATTTTCATTATTATTTTCAATGGAGTTTATTATTCGTTCAGGAATTTTTGAAATGTATGATAATTCTTTAATTGTAAGATTTTGTTGAATTCTTGCTTCTCTTACTAACTTTGCAATTTCTATATATTGGTCAACCAATCCAGTACTAAATTCTTTATTTTTTTCAGATTTTTTATTAAATAAAAATAGATTTTTCAAAATATTCATTTAATCTTCCAAAGCTTGATAATCCTTTTACTTCTCATTTTTAAACAATACTAATAGAAATGAAATAATAAGTAAGTTTATTAGATATAAATATAAAAATTAAACTGTAGAAATAATATTTTGCATCGCACTTTTTGCAATGTTCAGAGGACTAAAAGTATCTCTAATTAAAGCTAAGAGTTTTTTCGCATCAGTAAATTCTAATTTTTCATCTTTTATGAGACTTAAAAGAAGATTCTTCCTAACTTCGGATCCTTTCTTACTGACAAATAATTTCAATCCCGCATTAGCAACTGGTATGAGGTCTGAATTAATATTCTCTGAATCTTTAAATAAAATATTTAACAAACTTTCAACTTTTTCTATTTGAATGTGACCTTTTTTATCAAAAACAACTTCTAAAAGGATTTCTAAAATCTCTTCAGAATTATCAGTAAGCAGTTTTTTAGCAATATAGGGATAAGCAATTTTTAAAATTTTAAATTCAGGGTCTAGTCTTAATGCTAAACCTTCTTGACTAACTACGGCTCTTATTATTAAGGCAAACCTACTGGGAACTCTGAAAGGGTAGGAATACATTAGTTTTGAGAATTTATCAGTTACATTTTTAAGATTAAAATTACCAACCTCAGCGCCTAGAGACCCTCCAAGAACTTCTTTTAATGGTTCAACAAGTTTTTGAAGATCTTGTTCTTTGGTTAAAAAACCTAATTTTTGGAAATCTTCTGCCAAAAGATAATATTCTTCGTTTATTAAGTGAACAATTGCCTTAATAAGAGTAAGTCTATCTGAATTTGTAATAGTATCCATCATTCCGAAATCAACATAAGCTAAATTCCCACAATCTGAATTTCCTCCTTTAAGAGCAAACATATTTCCTGGATGTGGATCTGCATGAAAATATCCAAATTCAAATAATTGCTGTAGCCCACTGATGACGCAAGTTTTTATAAAAGAAGCAGGTATTAAGTTATTTTCCTCTAGTAAAGCTCGATCTCTTAACTTAACTCCCTCAATCCAAGAGGTTGTGATAATCCTTTTGGATGAAAACTGTTTTTCTAATTTAGGAATAAAAATATTTGGATTTTCTTTGAATAAATTTGCAAACCTCAAAGCATTTTCTGCCTCTTTTTGATAGTCAATTTCATCAAAAAGTGCCTTGCCGAATTCATCTATAATTTCTCCAATTCCTACACCTATATTTAATGGTAAGAATGGGGATAAAAAAGTTCCTAAAAACCTTAAAATTACGACATCCCTTCTTATGAGAAAGTACAAATTTGGCCGCTGTACTTTCACAGCTAGATAAGAATTATTTATTTTCGCTTTATAAACTTGACCTAAACTCGCAGAAGCAATAGGACTATCTGGAAACTCTTCAAATAAATCATTAACAGGAGATCCCAGTTCCTCTTCTATCATTTTTAAAGCAATTTTGTGATCAAATGCTGGGAGATTATCCTGTAAGTTTGTAAGTTCTGTAAGCCAATCTTGTCTAACAAGATCGGGCCTAGTTGAGAGTGCCTGGCCTAATTTGATAAAACAAGGTCCTAAATCTGTTATTACATCAAAAAGATATTTTGAGAGATTTTTTTGTACATTTTTATTTTTACTGTTACCTTGAAAAAGTATTCTTAAAAAAAGAAAAATAAAAGTTAAAAGGATATATAAAACTCTTGGGATAAAAATCCATGGTCTCAAAATCAACCAAAGAAAGTCATCTTTTGCTGAATATTTTGAATAAGATCTTTTCATTAAAGTTTAAAAATATCAAAAAAGAATACCATGTATACCATTCTATATATGTCAATAATACTTTATGAGCATTTCATCTTTTCTAACTAAAAAGTTTTTAAAGTCTTTATTCTTTCCCGCTCATAACAGAGGGGCAGCGTTACCAAAGAAATTAGTGAAGCTATTAAAAAATCCCCCTGGATACTGGGACTTGCCCGAACTACCCGAAATAGGTTCACCACTATCCCAAAGCGGATTAATTGCTAAATCTCAAAGAGAATTCTCTGACAAATTTGGGGCTAAAAGATGTTTTTTTGGAGTTAATGGAGCTTCTGGATTAATACAATCAGCAGTAATTGCAATGGCAAATCCGGGCGAAAATATACTGATGCCTAGAAATGTACACATAAGTGTTATAAAAATCTGTGCGATGCAGAATATAAATCCAATATTTTTTGACCTAGAATTTTCAACCGGAACGGGGCATTACAAACCAATTACTAAAATTTGGTTAGAAAATGTATTTAAAAATTTAAATTTTGATGAGAATAAAATTGCAGGGGTGATTCTTGTAAATCCCTCTTATCATGGCTATGCAGGAGATTTAGAGCCTTTAATAGATTGTTGTCATCAAAAAAATTTACCTGTTTTAGTTGATGAAGCCCATGGTTCATATTTCCTTTTTTGTGAAAACCTTAATTTGCCAAAGCCGGCCTTATCATCAAAAGCTGATTTAGTCGTTAATTCATTGCATAAGTCACTCAATGGATTAACTCAAACGGCGGTACTTTGGTACAAAGGGAATCTAATAAATGAAGGTAATTTAATCAAAAGTATTAATTTATTGCAAACTACTAGTCCAAGTTCCTTATTACTTTCTTCTTGTGAAGAGTCTATTAGAGACTGGCTTAATAAAAAAAGTTTATCAAAATATCAAAAAAGAATTTTAGAGGCAAAAAATATTTACAAAAAATTAATTAAAAAAAATATTCCTCTTATAGAAACTCAAGATCCCTTAAAAATTGTAGTAAATACCTCTATGGCTGGAATTGATGGTTTTACTGCTGATAATTTTTTTTATAGAAACGGCCTTATTGCTGAATTGCCAGAAATGATGACTCTTACTTTTTGCTTAGGATTTGGAAATCAAAAAGATTTTCTTAATATATTTGAAAAGTTATGGAATAAATTACTATTTAATTCCAAAAAATCAAAAAGTTTAGAAGTACTCAATTCGCCTTTTAAATTAGTTCAATCTCCCGAAATAGAAATTGGAATTGCTTGGAGAAGTGAGACTAGGAGTATTTCTTTCTCACAATCATTAAATAAAATATCTGGAGATATTATTTGCCCTTATCCTCCAGGGATACCTCTACTTGTTCCTGGAGAAAAAATTGATTTGGAAAGGTTTAATTGGATAAATAATCAAAGTCTATGTAACAAAGATCTGGTAAATTTTAATATAAGGGTTCTATAAGCATAGAAATTTCACATGAGATTAAAAAGTGGATTACTTATAGGAATTTTTGGTTTAATTGTTGTTTTGTTGGGCGGATGGGTTTTTACATTGGCAACAGCGTTGCTTACATATTTAGCATTATTGGAATTTTTTAGGATGGCAGAATTTAAAGGAATAAAACCAGCTACAAAAACAACATTATTTTCATCTTTCATTATTATAATTTCTACTTATCTTGAGTCCATTGGTTTGCTTGAAGGAGAAATATCAAATTCAATTTTGCCAATCTGTTCAGTTGGAATATGCACTTGGTTACTTTTGCAACCAAAACCTGGGACAATTTCAGATATTGCAGCCTCTATTTTTGGATTATTCTATTTAGGGTTTTTACCTAGTTACTGGATTAAGTTAAGGGGATTAGATTCAGTAATTATGAGTTCAAATCAGGGTTTTATTTCGTTTGAGAACTTATCAAATACTACAGGTCTTCATTTAACTTTAACTTCTTGTTTTTTAATTGTAGCTAGTGATATTGGTTCTTATTTTATTGGGAAGTCATTTGGTAAAACATCTCTTTCTCCAATATCTCCGAGCAAAACTATGGAAGGTTTAATTGGAGGAATATCTTGTTCAATTTTACTAGCAATATTTTTCGCATTTTTAATGAATTGGGAAAATCCATTATTTGTTGGAATCTTATATGGAATTTCAATTTCTCTCATGGCATTAGTTGGAGATTTAATTGAATCTATGATGAAAAGGGATGCGAAAATAAAAGATTCCGGAACTTTTTTACCTGGACATGGAGGAATTCTTGACAGAATTGATAGTTACATCTTTACTCCATCTGTTGTGTATTATATTTTTATACTTCTCAAGTATCTAAATTAATTAAAAATCTTTTATACCAAAAAATAATCCTGGATAACTTTACTAGATAATGATGGTAGATCTAAATGTGGAAGATGACCACAATTTTGCAACCCTACAAAATTTAATTTTTCAATATTTCTTATATTTTTAATCTCTTTTTTCCCAAGAATTCGATCATTTTCTCCACATAATGTTTTAATTGGGATGTTTTGGATATATTTATGAGTTCCAGCAAATCCTCCACTTTTTGCAAATGATGCAAGTGAATTTCGCCATCCTTTGCAACCTAGATGAATTGAAGCAATTTGTTCTTCCATCTCACCAACACATTTATCTGGGAAAGCAAATGCTTGCCTGCAAAGACTTTTTCTGACCTGAGGCAATCCAAGAAATGAGGTGCCAATTTGGTTTAGAGGAAAAGGGATACTCTTTGGTTCTCCAAACAATCCGGCAGGAGACAAAAGTATAATTTTATCAATAGAATCAGGAATCCCAAAAGCAAGTTTTAAAGCTACTGAGCCTCCCATAGAGGCACCAATAATTTTTAGATTCTTTGTTATGTCTAAGGTCTTAAGGAGATCAATTAAATAAGAAATTATTTTCGAGGAATTGTATGCCTTTGTTGCGCACCTAGGACTAAAACCAAAACCTAATAGATCAGGGATAATAACTTGGAAATTTCTTTTTAGTGATTTATATATTCTCCTGAACTCTAAAAAACTACTATCAAAGCCATGTAGGAGCAGTATGGGTTGACCTTTTCCTCCAATAACCACGGGAAATTTTAAAGAGTTCCAGTTTTGGTTGAGTTTTATCCACCTAACATCATTTGCTAAATAAATACCTAAAGGGTCTAATAGTGACAATTTGGCACTTTTAAAAAATTCCACATTTAAATCATTTAATTGTTCAAAATTGTTTTTAGTCAAAAAAATGTTTATATTTTAATTTTTTGTTTTTCAAAATTTGCGATAACCTCTAGTATGTCTCGTTTATGAATTTCAAAAGGCAAAAAGTGAATCTCAGATTTATCTCGACAAGTAAAATCAGCAATTTTCTCTAAATTATTATTTTCAAAAACATTTATTCCAAGTTGTCCGATAGTAGTTGGCAAATTCAATTCTTTCATAAGTACCAACAGTTGCTTAATTGATTGGTCAGCTAATTTATTATTATTTTTCATTTCTTCTAATCTTAATTGCAATAATAATCCAACCCCAACAATCTCACCATGTAAGAATTTATTTGGGGTAATTATCTGAGTAATTGCGTTATGAATGGCATGTGCTGCAGCAGTCCTACACTTTTCTCCTCCAATTCCTCCAACTAATCCTGCTGTAAGTCCACAAGCCTCTATAGTATTTCGCCAAGAAGGATTATTTTCAAATCCACCCTTAAATGCTTTTTCCCCATCTATTAGTAGTTGATCCCTTAAAACTCTTGATATCTGAATAGCTTGTTGAACAAGACCATCATCAATAGTTGAACTTGTTATTGAAGATTCGTACCATTTTGCCAAGGCATCTGCTATGCCACTTGCAAGTGTTCTTGATGGAGCTGTTTGAATAAATTTATGATCATATACTAGTATTTTCGGGCAAGATCTTAATGCGACATCCTTTATGAATTGACCATCCTTTGTATATACATTTGATAAGGCAGTCCAACCTGCACACGTAGAAGCGCTAAGGGGTACTGTAATACAAGGGATGTTAAGAGACTCGGCTATATATTTTCCAGAATCTAGAACTTTACCGCCTCCAGCTGCAATAATGGAATCATTATTATTATCTGAAATGATATTTTTAACTCTTGAAATATCTTCGTAACAACAATCAAATTGTAAATCAGCAGAATTAGCATTTAGGGTTTGATTTTTTAAGTCAATAGAAATATTATTTCTCAGATTTTTCGTATGAATACCTCTACCTAGAATTAATGGACTTTTAGTTAATTTAGTAATTTGAGGTAAAGATTCTTCCCAAGCATAATTCCCCCTATATATCGTTTCTGGAGATATTGATTGCATTTTAAATTTTAATAATTAGAAGTTAGCACCTGCTAGCTCTTGAGAAGATTCTTCGGAAGAAATAATTATTGTAACTTTTTTATTATCATCTATATCAACTAAAGCATTATCTCCATCTTTTATTCTCCCAGAGAGAACTTCTTCAGCCAAACTATCTTCTAGTAAACGCATAACTGCCCTTCTCAATGGTCTTGCTCCGTATGAAGGATTATAACCTTCTTCAACAAGTCTTTCTTTAAAAGCATCGGTAACGCTCAGTTTAATGCCTTTTTCATCTAATCTTGCAAAAACTTCTTGCAACATTATTTCGGCAATCTCTTTCACCTCGTTTTTAGTTAGTTGTCTGAATACAATTATTTCATCAAGTCTATTTAAAAATTCAGGCCTAAAGTATTGCTTAAGTTCTTCATTAACTAAAGATTTAATTCTATTGTATTGGCTATCTTCAACAGAATCTCCTGAGAATTCAAATCCTAATCCTCCTCCACCTTTCTCGATAACTTTAGAACCGATATTAGAGGTCATTATTAACAATGTATTTTTAAAATCAACAGTTCTGCCTTTGGAGTCAGTTAATCTTCCGTCTTCAAGTAGTTGCAATAATAAATTGAATACATCTGGATGCGCCTTTTCAACTTCATCAAATAAAACAACAGTATATGGACGCCTTCTGACGGCTTCAGTTAGCTGACCACCTTCATTAAAACCAACATAACCAGGAGGCGAGCCTATAAGTTTACTAACTGTATGTCTTTCCATAAATTCTGACATATCTAATCTGATCATTGCTTCTTCACTACCGAAGAAATATGAAGCTAGTGATTTAGTTAATTCAGTTTTACCAACACCGGTAGGACCAGAAAAGATAAAACTTGCTATGGGTCTATTAGGATTTTTTAATCCAACTCTTGCTCTTCTAATGGCTCTTGAAACAGCCTTTACAGCTTCATCTTGTCCAATAAGCCTTTGGTGAAGTGTTTCCTCCATGTTGAGAAGCTTGACTGATTCAGTTTCTGTTAATTTTTGAACAGGAACACCTGTCCATGAAGCCACTATATGTGCTACATCCTCTTCACTAACAAGGGGACTTTGTAAAAGTTTTGAATCACTTTTTACAGAATTATCAGCATCAGGTTGATCTCCGGCTGTAGATTCTTTTTTATTGTCCAAAACCTCTTTAATTTTTGCAGACAATTCCATCTCCTTTTCTCGTAATTGGCCAGCTTGATCAAAATTTTGGTCTCTTACTGATTCTTCCTTCTGTTTTTGGACTTGTCTTAATTCTCTATCTATTTGTTTTGCTTCAGGCGGAAGTTTAGAATTTATTAAACGAACTCTACTACCAGCCTCGTCAATGAGGTCAATAGCCTTATCAGGTAAAAATCTGTCAGATATATAACGATCCCCTAAATGAGCGGCGGCCTCTAACGCATCATCAGTAATTTTTAGACGATGATGTTGTTCGTAACGCTCTCTAAGACCTTTTAAGATTTCGATTGTATCTTCTATAGATGGCTCCCCTACCATTACAGGCTGGAATCTTCTTTCTAGAGCAGCATCTCTTTCAATATGTTTTCTATATTCATCTAAAGTTGTTGCTCCAATACATTGAAGTTCTCCTCTGGCTAATGCTGGCTTGAGTATATTTGCTGCATCTATAGCACCTTCAGCGGCTCCAGCACCAATTAAAGTATGCACTTCATCTATGACAAGAATGACGTTACCAGCTGATTTAATTTCTTCCATTATTTTTTTTAATCTTTCTTCAAATTCACCTCTATATTTTGTTCCTGCTACCAAAAGACCTATATCAAGAGTCAAAACTCTTTTATCTTCAAGTATGTCTGGAATATCCCCGGTTTGTATTCTTTGAGCTAAACCTTCTGCAATAGCTGTTTTACCTACACCAGGCTCCCCAATAAGAACAGGATTATTTTTTGTCCTCCTACCTAGTATTTGAACTACACGATCTATTTCTGAATGGCGTCCAACGACTGGATCTAATTTTGATTCACTTGCTAATTTTGTTAAATTTGTTCCAAATTCATCAAGAGTAGCAGTTTTTAAATTGCCCTTAGTTGTACTGGAGCCTGTGCCAACTTCGGCTGTTTCACCTAACATCCTTATAACTTGAGTTCTAACTTTTGTAAGGTCAATATTAAGATTTTCAAGAACTCTTGCAGCTACACCTTCACCTTCTCTTATTAAACCTAACAATAAATGTTCTGTACCAATGTAATTGTGGCCAAGTTGACGAGCCTCTTCTAGAGATAGTTCTAAAACTCTTTTAGCCCTAGGAGTGAAAGGTATTTCTACAGCTACAAACCCTGAACCTCTACCTATTATCTTTTCAACCTCTATCCTTGAATCTTTTAAATTAACCCCAAGTGATTTGAGAACTTTCGCTGCGACCCCAGTACCTTCTCCAATTAACCCCAAAAGAATTTGTTCAGTTCCAACAAAATTATGACCAAGTCTTCTGGCTTCCTCTTGAGCAAGCATAATGACCTTTATAGCTTTTTCTGTAAATCTTTCAAACATTAGAAGATTAAATTCCTATTAATAACCTACCAGTAATATGTCAATTTTGTGTTCAGAATGAGCTTTTGTGAATACCCAAAAGTATAATTTATCAAATTAAATTGAACTTTTTTAGTGATATAGCAAGAAATTATAGTAATTTCAAGGATTCTGGTTATCCGAACATTTTAATTTTTACATTATTTTGTTGTTAATTTTTTTTCTTTTAAAAGTGCATTTGAACCATCTTTATAATAATTTTTTCTTATTCCTACAGTAGAAAAATCAAAGCGACTATAAAATCTTTCAGCAGTAACATTGCTCTGAGAAACCTCTAATAGTAATTTCTTTAAATTTAATTTTTCACATTTTTTTATTAAATGTCTCATAAGATAAGATCCAAATCCCTTTTTTCTAAATTTCTTATTTACAACAAAATAATTTATTTGAGCTTCATCAAGAACAACTTGAAAAACACATATACCAATGACTAAATTTTTAATTAATAACCCAAAGATTTTTGTACCATCTTTTTTGAATTCTTTAGACCATTGTTCTTTACTCCATAGCGAAATCGTATTTGAATCTAATTCATAACATAAATCAATATCTTTCTTATTTAATTGTTTAATAGATATCATTTATTATGTATTTATATCTTGAAAGTCCAAATCTAAAGTCATTATAAAATATGACAGTTTTGGCAAAGCTTTATTTAAAGTTCTCCCATGAAAGAAAAAGAATCTTTTTTAAAACAAAAAATTGACTTGGAAAGTCCTAACAAAAATATTGTGCCTATTACCACATCCATTGAAGGAGACGGGAAATTGTCAGTTGGTGGATGTTCTATTGAAGAACTAGTTAAAAAATATGATTCTCCTCTTTATATTTTAGATGAAATCACTTTAAGAAATTCATGTAGAGCTTACAAAAAAGCATTAGAAAAATATTACCCAGGAAAATCCTTGCCCATATATGCTTCTAAAGCAAATAGTTCCATTTTCATGAGTAATCTTGTTTCCTCGGAAGGTTTAGGACTTGATGCGGTTTCAGAAGGAGAACTATTAACTGCTATTAAAGGTGGGGTTCCAAATGAAAAAATTGTTTTTCATGGTAACAACAAATCAGACAAAGAATTAGAATTCGCAGTTAGAAATAACATTAAGGTTATTGTTGATAATGATTATGACTTAGAAAGATTAGATGAGATCTCAAATTCATTTAATCATGATTTAGAAATAATGATTCGCTTTACTCCTGGGATAGAATGCCATACACATGAATACATCAGAACTGGATCATTTGATAGCAAATTTGGTTTCGGAATAGAATATTTAAATATTCTATTTAAAAGAATCAGCAATAAAAAACACTTAAAATTAAATGGTTTACATGCTCATATTGGATCACAGATTTTTGAACTAGACCCTCATAAGGATCTGGGAGAAATAATGGTGAAGGTTATCTTAGACGCCAAAAAGTTTGGTCATAATATTGAGGAACTAAATGTTGGCGGTGGATTAGGTATTAAGTATACAGAAAGTGATGATCCACCTTCAATTGATGAATGGGTAAAAACAATTTCTTCTTCCGTTATTGAAGCTTGTAAAAAAAACAACTTAGATTTTCCCACATTAATGTGCGAACCTGGTAGATCTATTGTATCTACAGCAGGTATAACCATTTACAAAATTGGGGCTTTTAAAGAAATTCCCGGTATTAGAACATATTTATCTGTTGATGGTGGTATGAGTGATAATCCAAGACCAATTACATATCAATCAAATTATTCTGCATGTTTAGTAAGTAATCCATTTAATATTAATTCCAAAAATAAATATACTATTGCTGGTAAGCACTGCGAATCGGGAGATGTATTGTTTAAAGAAATTGAACTAGCAGAATGTAAAACGGGAGATCTTATATGTGTTTTTGGTACTGGTGCATATAATAATTCAATGAGTTCTAACTACAACAGAATTCCAAGACCTGCTGCTCTCTTAGTTAAAGATGGAGAGGCAGAAATTATTCAAAAAAGAGAAAGCCCATTGGATCTTTTAAAATATGACGTATTACCTAATCGCTTTATCAAACAAAATTAGGTACATTTAAATTAATTTTCTATTTAATGTGAATTTCTGGGGGATAATAAATTTAAAACTTTTATTAGATGTCTTATTTGCTATTGGTTTCGGACTTTTATTATTCTCTAGAGTAAAAGAACAACGGACATTATGGCTTCTAAGAGGATATTTGTTTTTAGTATCATCCGCATGGTTTATTCAAAGATATGCTTACCTCCCTCTAACATCAAAATTAATTGATGCTGTAGTCCTCGCTTGCTCTCTCTCATTAGCGATCCTTTGGCAAGGAGAGTTAAGAAGATTAATGGAACTACTAGGCACTGGGAGGCTAGCTGTATTACTTGGGAATCCACCAAAGGAATTTAGAGCAACTTCAACTACCATTACTCAGTTAGTTGATACTGCAGGTAAACTCTCTCAAAATAGAAGAGGGGCTTTAATCGTTGTAGATTTGGGGAGTGATTTAAGACCTGAAGATTTTTTATATTCAGGCACCAATATTGAGGCACAATTATCAACTGACCTTTTAATAAATCTTTTTGCAACAGATACGCCTTTACATGATGGAGCAGTTCTTGTTAAAGGTAACAAAATAATTTCTGCTGGCGTAATACTTCCTCTCTCGAGACAAGGAATAAGTAGATATGGGACTAGACATTTAGCTGCATTAGGAATTACAGAAAGATTCGACAGGTGTATTTGTATCGTTGTCTCTGAAGAGACAGGTACTTTATCATTAGCTAACCAAGGGAAACTTGAAAGACCAATTACCAGCAGTAGGTTACAGGAACTCCTCGTGAATTTGATTGGGAATCAAAACTCTACAGGAGCAAATAAAGCATCTTTAAGCAAAAATATCTTATCCCAAAAGACAGACTCTGGTGATAATATCATCAGTAATATAAATAAAAAAGAATCAGAAAAATCAGAAGTTTTTATTAACAATAAGGATTAACTAAATGAATTTAGAAAAAGTAGTAGACGATAAAATTAATGATTTATTGATAAAAATAGATAAGCAAAAATTGCCCAAACATATAGCAATAATTATGGACGGCAATGGGAGATGGGCGACACAAAAAGGGTTGTCTAGATCATTTGGACATAAACAGGGCGTTAGTGTATTAAAAAAAATTCTCAAAGTTGCAAAAAATTTAGGTTGTAAAGTAATTACTGTTTATGCTTTTTCAACTGAGAATTGGTCAAGACCAAAAAAAGAAGTTGATTTTCTTATCAATCTTTTTAGCGAAGTTTTAAGAAACGAAATTAAAGAGATAAATGAAGAATCAACAAAAATAAAATTTATTGGAGATTTAACTCCTTTCCCAAAAAATTTAAGAGAAATAATCTCTAGTTCAGAATCACTTACTAAAAACAACAATAAATTTTTATTCAATGTTTGTGTTAATTACGGAGGTAGACAAGAAATAGTAAAAGTTGCAAAAGAACTAGCATTAAAATCTTCTGCTGGGGAAATAAAACCAAGTGAAATTAATGAAGAATTATTTAATTCAGAGCTATTAACTGGAGGGATTAATGATCCAGAGTTACTAATAAGAACTAGTGGAGAAAAAAGGATAAGTAATTTTTTATTATGGCAAATAGCATATTCAGAAATTTATATATCTGACGTACTTTGGCCAGAGTTCAATGAACATGAATTCCTTAAAGCAATAATTGATTACCAATCAAGAAATAGACGTTTCGGCGGTATAGAATCATTACCAAATGGATCTTTTGAAGATCCTCAATATTCTTCCTAATAAAAATGGCTAATTCGAATAATCAGTTATTAAAAGAAATTAGGTTCGATTGGAATAAAGAGGAGATATTGGAAATACTTAATATGCCTCTTATTGATTTAATGTGGGAATCACAAACTGTTCACAGGAAATTTAACAAATACGACATTCAATTAGCATCATTGTTCAGCGTAAAAACTGGTGGATGTGAGGAAAACTGCTCGTACTGTAGCCAATCAATTTATAGTGCTAGCGAAATCAATAGTCATCCACAATTTCAAGTTGAAGAGGTTTTAGAAAGAGCTCAAATAGCAAAAAATGAGGGTGCAGATAGGTTTTGTATGGGTTGGGCGTGGAGAGAAATTAGAGATGGGAAATCCTTTAATGCAATGTTAGAGATGGTTAGCGGTGTAAGAGATTTAGGGATGGAAGCATGCGTTACTGCTGGAATGCTTACAGAAAAACAAGCTTCCAGACTGGCTGATGCAGGTTTGACCGCGTATAACCACAATCTTGATACTAGTCCTGAGCATTATAAAAATATTATTACGACTAGAACTTATCAAGACAGACTAGATACTATCAAAAGAGTAAGGAATGCAGGAATAAATGTTTGTTGTGGAGGGATAATAGGTTTGGGTGAAACTAATGGCGATAGAGCATCTCTTTTGGAAGTGCTTTCAAACATGAATCCACACCCTGAAAGTGTCCCTATAAATTCATTAGTAGCTATTGAAGGTACTGGTTTAGAAAATAATCAAGATATTGACTCTATTGAAATGATAAGGATGATTGCTACCGCAAGAATTCTTATGCCTAAAAGTAAAATAAGATTAAGTGCAGGGCGAGAAAAGCTTTCAAAAGAAGCCCAAATTATATGTTTTCAATGTGGGGCAAATTCAATTTTTTATGGAGATGAGTTACTAACAACTTCAAATCCATCTTTTCAATCAGACAGAAAACTTCTTAAAGAGGTAGGAGTATCATTTAACAAAGATTTTGAAACTCGTGAAAAAACATTATCTTCTTTATGAAAGGCAAAAATTATAAAATAGTTTCTCTTTATTCTTTCTTCATTTTTCAAGAAAACTTGATTCTTGATCTAAAAAACAAATTATTAGAAATCGAAAATGAAAACGATCTTTCAGGTTTATTAATTTTTGCAAGTGAGGGAATCAATGGAACTATTTGTGCTAAGAAAAATGTAATTGATATTGTTATCAATTTAATTAATAAATATACAGATAATAGAAATTTGAATATTAAAGTAAATTTTTCAAAAAACAAAGTCTTCAAAAAATTAAAAATAAAAATCAAGAAAGAAATAGTTACTATGGGTGTCCCTCAAATAAATCCTTCAGAAAATAATGGGACCTATATTGATTCAGCTGATTGGAACAAGTTAATTAAAAATCAAAATACAATTGTCATTGATACTAGAAATCATTATGAGGTTTCTATAGGTACATTTCAGAACTCTATAAACCCAAATACAAGAAATTTTAGCGAATTCCCCAAGTGGGTAGATGATCATTTAAATACCCATCTAGAGAATAAAGAGTCTACAAATATTGCAATGTTTTGTACCGGAGGAATAAGATGTGAAAAAGCTACTAGTTTTCTGAAAAAGAAAGGTTATAAAAATATTTATCACCTAAAAGGGGGGATCCTTCAATACCTTGAAGATATACCAAAAGAAAAAAACTTATTTGAAGGTGAATGTTATGTTTTTGATAAAAGAGTTGCTTTAGATCAAGAATTAGAAAAAGGCTCTTACTCGATTTGTCATGCATGTGGAATGCCAATTTCAATTCAAGATCAAGAAAGAAAAGAATATATAAAGGGTATCCAATGTCATTTCTGTGTAGACCAATTCAGTAATAATGATAGGAAAAGGTTTGCAGAAAGACAAAAACAAATAGATAGATTAAAAGTGGAAAATCATAAAATCTATAAGAACTAATTTTCAAAATCATGAAAGTTGAAGAATTAGAAAAATTAGCTGGCACCATTGGATTATTAATTAAAATTCAAGTTAGAGAAACCCTTGGATTATGTTTCTTTAGAATCGTTATAGCAGAACAGAAAGATAACATAATTAAGATTTGGGCCGAAATGAAAGGTTGGACTTATTTAAATAAACAAGGTATTCAGCTTGATACATTAAGAATCCTTAGTAAAGGTCCTGCTTTTGTTTCGGAATTAATATGGGCAACAACTATGGCTTGGGCAATTGAAAAAAAATCAAGCAACAAAGTAAGACTTTTAGCTATTTTTGATAGTGAAGGATATAGTAAAAAACTTGTAAGATATTTCAAGTTGCTCGGATTCAAAATTGTAAAAGAAGTTGGTTCTAGCCCAGTTGATCTTTTATTAAGATTGGTGTGGGGAGGTGCAGGTACACTTATGAACGGGAAATGTATTTACATATTGAAAAAACTTGAAAAGAAACTTTCTTTAATTGAAGAAAGTTAACCAGCATGATAACTGCTTCTAACTAGAGGGCCAGAAGATACTTTTTTGAATCCTAATTCCTTAGAGAAGCGATATAGATATTCAAACTCTGATGGATCCCAATATTTCTTAACTACCAAATGATTTAATGAGGGCCTTAAATATTGGCCAATTGTAATTTGATCACAATCTATTTTTTTAAGATCATAAATTGTATTTTTTATTTCATCCAATGTTTCCCCAAGACCTAACATGATTCCTGATTTAGTTTGAATATGAGGAGCAATATCTTTTGACTTTTTTAGTAACCTAAGGGATTTTTTGTAATTTGCACCCCTCCTAACTTCTTTTTGCAGTCTTTCAACAGTTTCAAGATTATGATTAAAGCATATTGGATCTTTTTCTAAAATCATCTTCAATCTCTTAGTCTGAAGATTATTAGTTTCATCAAAATTTTTGCCCCCACCCCATAAATCAGGAGTTAAAACCTCTATTTTAATTGTTGAATCAATTTTTCTAATCTCATCAATTGTAGATATAAATAAACTTGCACCATGATCAGGGAGATCGTCTCTAGCTACAGATGTCAAAACTACATATTTCAAATTTAGTACTTTGACTGCTTCAGCGACTTGAGTACATTCATCAATATTGATAGAACTAGGTCTACCTTTACTTACCTGACAAAAAGCACATGAACGAGAACATATCGATCCACCCAGTAAGAAAGTGGCTGTTCCTGAGGCGTAACATTCTGCTCTATTTGGACATCTTGCCTCTTCACAAATAGTATGAATATTTGATTTTTTGATGAGTGTTTGTATTTTTTCGAATTCTGAAGCTTTACTAATAGGAAATTTAATCCAGGAGGGAAGTCTTAAGATTTTTTCTTTCTTGATTAGATTATTTTCTCTCATTGTCTAATTTAGTTTTGTTCTTCCTTCTAACGCCCTTGCAAGTGTAACTTCATCCACATATTCAAGTTCACTGCCCATTGGGAGGCCATATGCAATCCTCGTAACTTTAGTAAAAGGGGCTAACAATTTTCCAATATAAAGACTTGTTGTATCTCCCTCAACACTAGGGGTCAATGCCAATATGATCTCATCAATTTCAGACTTACTAACTCTTTCTACTAAGCTTCTTATTTCTAAGAGTTCGGGGCCAACAGAATCCATTGGAGATATTAAACCACCAATAACATGGTAAACGCCTTTAAATTCTCTAGCTCGCTCCAAAGCAAGCAAATCTTTAGTTTCTGCTACTACACAGATTAGTTTTTGATTTCTTTCAGTATTTTTACAAATTTCACATTCATCTTCTGAAGTCAAATTAAAACATTTTTTACAACGACCAACATTACTATGTGCTTCTAACAGAGCCTTTGAAAAATCTTTTATTGTACTTTCAGGTTGTTTCAAAATAAATAGGGCTAATCGTTGCGCTGTTCTTGGACCAATCCCTGGGAATTTCTCAAAATGACCAATTAATTTTGAAAGCGGTTTGGTATAAGTAATCAAAATTAAACTATTTCTAGGAATAATTTAGACGCAAAATCCTGAATTGCCATAATTGTTTGCTTTTAATGTCTTATTATGATTTAAGTTAGTAATTTCAAACAAAATGAAAAATATTAAATTTAAACCTTTCAAATATTTATTTTTGATTTTTTTGTGTTTAACACTTAGTGCTTGTAGTGGCGGACTAAATGCAGGGTTAGAAGCTTATCAAAGTCCAGATGGAAGATATGCCTTTTTGTATCCAACAGGATGGACTAGAGTAAAAGTCGATGGAGGACCTGAAATTATTTATCATGATCTAATAAATAGTAATGAGACCTTAAGTTTAGTTATTTCTGATGTAAATAAAGAGGTAAAATTAGAACAATTAGGAAGCCCAAGTGAAGTAGGTAATACATTAATTGATAAAGTCATTGCTCCCGAAGGTTCAGGTCGAGAGGTAAAACTTATTAATGCCAATAAGAGGGAAGCATCTAACCATATTTTCTATGATTTAGAGTATGAATTAAATTTAAATGAACAGGCCAGACACGAATTAGCTACTGTCGTAATTGATAGAGGAACGCTTTATACTTTTGCTGTGGGAACAAATGAAGAGAGATGGAATAAAGTTGACGGTATGTTTAGTAATGTAATTGAATCATTTAACTTTTTAATATAGTTTAGAAATTCCATACTAGATTCCTACTTGAACATTCCATAAATCAGCATATATTTTGTTCTGATCTAATAGTTTTTCATGTTTTCCGCTTTCAACTATTTTACCTTTATCAATAACAATAATATTATCCGCATTTTTTATAGTGCTTAATCTATGAGCTATTACTATTGTTGTTCTTTCTTTGGTGATTTTAGATAATGATTTTTGAATTAAAGCCTCTGTTTCATTATCAACTGAGGCTGTAGCTTCATCCAATATTAAAATTGGAGCATCCTTTAAAACAGCTCTCGCCAATGCAATTCTTTGACGTTGCCCGCCTGAGAGCCTTTGGCCCCTTTCCCCCACTATAGTTTTATAACCATCTGGTAATTGTTCAATAAATTTATGAGCTTCAGCAATCTTTGAAGCTTTAATGATATCCTTAAGACTTGGGTTGATTGAGCCATAAGCAATATTTTCTTGTACACTGCCATGAAATAAATAAGTTTCTTGACTTACTAAAGAAATACACTTTCTTAAATCCCTCAAATGAATTTCTTTAATAGAAACGCCATCCAAGGTTATTGATCCGTTATTACTATCATAAATCCTAAGGAGTAATTTTATTATTGTACTTTTCCCAGAACCTGTTAAACCAACAATTCCTAATGTTGAGTTATTTTCAATTTTGAAATTTATGTTTTTTAAAGTTAAATCTCTTCCAGGATAATTAAAATTTATATTATTAAAAATTATTTCTCCTTTGATATCTTTAGGTTCAATTTTTATTTTTCCATCTTTTATTTTTATAGGCGTATCTATGAGATCAATTACTCTATCTATTGAGGCCATAGATCTCTGAAAATCATCTAAAACATGTCCCAAAGTAGTTAAAGGCCATAATAGTCTTTGTGTAATAAAAACTAAAAAACTATAAGTTCCTACATCAAGAGTCTTATTCCAAGTTTGAAAACCTCCAATTAATAGAATCGCTACAAAAGCAAATAAGATTGCGAATCTTATAAGAGGGATAAAAGCAGAAGATAATTTTATTGCAGCCTTATTACTTCTTTGATACTCGAGACTTTCTTTATTTAATCTATTTAGTTCCCATTTTTCTTTAGTAAAACTTTTTATGGTTAAAATTCCACTTAAATTATTATTAAGTCTTGATGCCAACAATCCAGCTTTATTTCTAACATCTTTGTATTTTGGAGCAAGCTTCCTTTGAAATTTAATTGATCCTAAAAAAATAATTGGGATAGGAAAGAAAGCAAATAAAGCAATTTTTGGAGCGACAAAAATCATAGTGCCCCCAATTATTAAGACAGTTATAAATAACTGAATAATCTGATTAGCCCCTTGGTCTAGAAATCTTTCGAGTTGATTTATATCATCATTCAAAATAGATAATAGCCTTCCAGTATTATCATTTTCAAAAAAATCCATATCTAATTCCTGGATATGCTCATAAGCTTTTATTCTTAATTTATGTTGCGATAGCTGAGCTAAATTTCTCCATAAAATCGAATATAAATATTCAAAGGAGGATTCACCAGACCAAACTATTCCTGAAGCAAATGCAAGAAAAATCAATTGTGCTGGAACTTCTTTTATCCCAAAACCTGCAATCCATGAATTCTGTTCATTTACAACGATATCAACTGCAAGACCAATTATTACGGGTGGAGCTAAATCTAATATTTTATTTATTATGGAACTAAGAAAAGCAAAAAATAGTAACCTTCTTTCTTCAATCAGATTTAAATAAAGCCTAATTATTGGATTTTGATTGTTCTTAGACCTCATAAAGTAACAATTAAATTTTTGTATTATGATTTAAATTTTCTTTAGTTTCTAATTTACATTTCGTTTTTGCATCTTGATGACTTGCAGTTTGTCTAAATTCTTCGTAGTAACAATCACAAGTTTCATTCGCAATTTCTTCACTGTATACTATTTCTGCTTTCAACATCTCCTCTTTGACACTCTGAAGACAAAATAGTTTTATGATAGTATTTTGTTTCGTTTGAGCTAAATAATAACTATTAAAAGAGTTGAATAGGATTATCAGATTCACAAAAATAAAGAATTTATATTTGCTAGAATTCATTCTTTATACCTAGTTTCTGACTTTAATTTTTTTTAATTTATTTTTAGTTTCTCTTTGCAGATCTCTGGGTAAATCCACCAAACTGTAATCATTAAAAATCTGTATCTTGCCTATGGATCTACCATTTATATTAGTTGAATTACAGATTGAGGATATAATATTTGCAACTCTAACCCCATCGAATTTACCAAAGTTAAATTTGTAGGTTTCAAAAGAATCATTTTGATAATTGTTTCTTCTATTTGAATTTCTCATCCGATTATTAGCATTTCTATTTGATCTATTTCGATCAGTATTATTTTGTTTATGAATCCAGGAATCATCTTCATTAACAAAAAATGCTTTATTACCTATTACTAAATTAATCGCCGCCATTGCAATATTTGAGTCGTCCATAGAATGTTTTTCTTTTAAATTATCTAGTACATCGATAATCAAAGATTTATTTTCTTCATTTTCCTCTTTAGCTAAAAAACTCTCATTAACATTCTCTATAAGTTTCTCCATCCTTTTTTCATTTATTATTTTATTACTTGGAATATTAATTTCTTCAATCTTAGTTCTTGTAGAGTTTTCTAAATTTCTCAGAAAATGTTTTTCTCTTTGGTTAACAAATAAAATTGCCTCTCCTGATCTACCTGCCCTTCCAGTTCTTCCAATTCTATGAGTATATGTTTCCTTGTCAAAAGGAAAATCGTAATTAACAACAAGTTTTATCCTCTCTACATCTAATCCTCTAGCTGCTACATCAGTTGCAACAAGGATATCAATAAATCCTTTTTTTAATCTATCTACAGTATTTTCTCTTTGATTTTGAGGTATATCTCCATTAAGTACTGCGACAGTATGACCCGAATTCTCTAAAGCTTCAGCTATTGAAGTAGTAAGTAGTTTTGTCCTAACAAAGATTATTACTCCCTCGTTATTAAGTTCCAATATTCTTTTTAAAGCATCTAACTTATGGTGCCTTTGAACATATAGAAATTTTTGCGAAATTAATTGAGTTTCTTTTTTGACACTTTTGATTAATATTTCAGCGGGGTCATTTAGATATTTTTTTGCTATGTTTCTTATCTCACTAGGCATTGTTGCTGAAAACAATACCATCTGCTTATTTTCCGGAAGTTGATCTATTATCCATTCGATATCTTCAAGGAAACCCATATTTAACATTTCATCGGCCTCATCTAAAACAAGACAACTTATGTCTTTAATTTTAAATGTTCCCTGCCTAATGTGATCCATTATTCGGCCAGGGGTCCCGACTACTACGTCAACCTTTCTTTTCAATGCTGAAATCTGATTTCGATAGTCGGTACCTCCATATATTGCAACCGTCTTAAAGTTAGTAGATTCAGAACTATAACTTTTGAAAGATTCTGCCACTTGAGTGGCCAATTCTCTTGTAGGAGTCATAACTAAAACCTTGGCATTTAATTCTTGATTATCTGCAAGTTTCTCTATTAATGGCAATGCGAAAGCTGCAGTCTTTCCTGTGCCTGTTTGTGCTTGACCTAGTAAATCTCTGCCTAACATTAATTCCGGAATTGCTGCTTTTTGTATGGGAGTTGGATTTTTGTATCCTTTATTTCTTAACGAATTTAAGATCGATTGATTAAACCCAAAATCGAGAAATCCATTCTCATTATCATTTGCTTTCGATACTTCAAATGGTTGAGATTCAATTTCTTTATTGTTCTCTAAATTATTTAACTCAAGTGGTAATACATCTTCATTCTGAGATTTTTCCTGCTCACTATCAAGAGATTTACTATCTTTTTTTAAAGTCATTTTAAATGCCCAATATTCTTCTGATTAGGCATTCAACAAATATCTAAATTTACTTAAATTGTTGACTAGCCTTTCAGAGCCGAGTTATTAATCTAACATCTTGGGGTTAAAATCTTACAAATTTCTCAAAAATAAGATTTAATTAAAATAATATATATCTAGAAATTTTTTCGCTCTCGTAACAGCAGTATAAAATAACCTTCTTTCAAAATTATCTCTGCAAAAGATATTTTCAATATCTTTTTGTTCCTTCATAGCATATTTATTTCTTCTAGATTTTTTAGTCCATAAAATGCTTACTTTCTCAGATTCACTTCCTTGAGATTTATGCATAGTAATGGCTATGGCTGGAACAACACTTTCTAATTTAGATGGATCAATTAATGCTACAATTTCTTCGTTATTATCATTAAATTTTCTAAAAAGATATTTTCTTTCATTTTTTAAACCTATAAGAACACCGATATCACCATTTGACAAACCAAGTTCATTATTATTTTTTGTACACATTATCGGAACACCCTCGTTAAGAGTTTTTAGGTCATAGGGTTTTTTTTGACCAAAAACAATTTCATTCAAATATTCAACACTCCATGTTCCAGAATTTTTTTCACATAAAATCAAGTGACTTTGTAAATCTTGAAATATCTTATCTACTAAATCTTTTTCATTAAGCAATAAATTATAAATACCCTCATTAAATATATGTTTTTTTTTACTTAAATTTGAAGTTGAAAGATTTAACTTATTGAGATGACTTGTAATTGAAAAAAATAGATTTTTTGGAATATTATTTTCTCTACTTTTTAAAATAGTAACTTCTTTTGATTTTGTATTTTTTTCTAATTCTTTTATCTTTTGGTTTAGTAAAGAATAATCATTATTAAATATTAAACTACTAATTAATGCTATATCTCCAAAATTTCTATAAGTTTTTTCTAAATTTACGACACATGATTTAATTGTACTATTTTCACAATATTCAAACAAATAATTCCATATAGAACAGTTTTTTACTGGGGACAATTGATTTTTATCTCCAACTAAAATAATTTTACAGTCCTTTGCAAGTAAACTTAAAACTGATTCAATCAAATCGATATTAACCATTGACATTTCATCAATTATGAAAATATCAAGTTCTTTAATTTTAAATTTCAAATTAAGAGATTTATTTTGAGAATTTAAAATCCATCTATGTAAAGTTTGAAATTCTATTTGATCTAGAAATTTGTTGAGTGTAATATTTTTTTTATCATTAAGTGCTTCTTTTAGACGAGCAGTAGCTTTACCCGTTGGAGCTGACAAACCAATATTTAAAAAGTTATCAATTCGAAGGAGCTCTAATATTAAATTTATTATTAAAGTTGTTTTACCTGTTCCTGGTCCTCCTTGAAGGAAAACTAAGTTTGAATATTTAAATATATTTCTTATTTGATCAATTTTATTATCATCTTCATAAATTATCGAATTCATTAAATTATCTATATTTATTTTTTTTAAAAATGAATTAATAACTCTTTCTATCTTTATTGACCATTTTGCAAGAGATAATTTTCTATCAATTAATACGAATGGAGAATTAAGAGAGTCTATCAAGCCTATAGTTTTTAGAATATCTAAATGTTTATCGGGCCAGCCATCTTCAAATATTTCAAAGATTATTAAACTATTATCTACATCAATAATAGTTTCACCATTTTTTTCAAACTCTAGTAGGATTTTAATTGTATCTTTTACAAAATTACCATATTTTTTTTTATCAAATTTAAATATATCTAATATCAAATTAAATATATGATCATATTGAAACTTTTCAATATCCGCAGTTGTTTTATTCATTTTAAAAAAGATTATCTAAATAATTAATTCTCTTTAAAGGGGCATTACTAATGAAAACACCTGGAGATATATCTTTCGAAATAGATTTCTCAAATAATTCAATATCCGGCAATCCCTTTAAAAAAAAATAAATATATCCTCCTAGATTTTTATCTGGTTGATAATTTTTAAGCCTCCACTTTAATAATCTATGTAATGCCAATAAATAAAGATGCGATTGCAAGGGATAATGATGTTTAATCATTTCATCTCTCATATTTTCATAGTTATAGTTTCTTGGTAAACAATCACTATTATCGCTTCCAGAAATCAAATTACTTTTCCAATCAATCACCCACCATTTACTATCTTCTAATGTATTACCTACTGGAAAAATACAATCAATACATCCTGAATGAAAGCCTTTATTCATAATTTGAAGATCATTTATTTTTTTTGCATATTCTTTACCAAATTCGTATTCCTGATCTAAAAGAAAGCATTTAGATATATCATGAGAATTTATATTTCTACCTTCATAAGAAAGTGTTAAATCATATTTAACTTCCTTAAGTAAGTATTGATTGGGGATATCAACTAGTTTCTTGTTTTGTAATTCACTCCCTAAGGGTATATTTATAATTCTTAAAATTGCATCTTTTACTTTAAAAGCCAGAGAAGTATCTATTTGATGAAATTTCAATTCTTCAATAATTAAATTAATTAATTCTTGATTATTATCGTTTCTAAATTCAAATCTTTCTATTATTTTGTGCAAGCATGTACCAGCAATATTTCCTTTTGGAAATTCGCTTAAGGGATTTGGATAAGAAAAATAATTAGGATAATTCTTTGATTTCTTAATATTAGACTCTTTGATAATTGATATATTATCTTCATAATCCTTATATTGATGAGTAAGTGCATTAATATTTTTATCTTTACGTATCCAAGAAGAATAACTTGAATAAGAAATGAATTGATCAGAATTAAATTCTTTAGATATTTTTTTATTAAGGTTATGGATTTTCCAAAGATTATTATTCAATCGTTTAAATTGGAAATTAGCGAAACTTTCTTTAATTTTCTCTTTTTCTATAATATCTACAAAAGTAGACTTATAAATATTAATATTTTCTAAATTATTAAGCAAATCATTATTTAAAATATTATTTGTATCTGCTAAATCATTAAAAACGATAAGTTTATATTTGCTCCTTGTAAGTGCTACATAAATTAACCTCTCACTTTCTTTAAATAAATCTTCTTTTTCTATCGATTTAAATTTTTCAACCTTAGCGTAATTATTAGAAATATTAATGTATATATTTTTATCAATATTTGATTTCCAAATAGGTCCTTTAATTTTATTTGATTTATTAGAAATAATTGAGAGATATGGACATAGGACCATATCAAATTCGAGGCCCTTACTACTATGAATGGTAGAAAGATTAATTCCATTTTGAAGATTATAATCTTTCGTCAAAAAATCCTCTCCAGTACAAATTCTTAAAGAATGATCTAACTGATTTTTGTACCAGTTAAAAACTTTATTGAGATTAAAATCATTATTAATTAATTCTATTTCAACAATTTCTGAAAGTTGAAATAAATTTGAATTTAAATCTGAATCTTGAACAATCTCTTGTGAATTGTAATTTTCAAGAAGTTCATTAACAATATTTAAAAAACCTTTTTCTCTTAATTCCTGGGACCAAGTAATACATTTCTTAATCAAAATTTCTAAATTATTACTTATTCCATCATCAATTAATTCTTCTAATTCAATTTCCACAAACTTTGACGCAGCAAGCAAGGTTATATTTTTAAAAAACCTCGGATTTAATAAACAGTCAAGAAATAAAAATAGTAAAGAACTTGCTTCTGTATCAAAAATATTTTGTTTGTTTTGAATTTTGCATGGAAGGTTAAACTGATTCAATTTATTTTTCAAATCTAAGCATTGCGAATTATTTAATGTAAGAATCGCAATTTTATTAATATCAATTTCTTTATTATTTAAAATAAAGTTAACTATGTAATGAGTTGCAAGATCATCTATATCAGTCTCTTTTTTTGAAAATTCTACAATTTCAAATACATCCTTAAATTTAAATTCCGAATTAAAATTTTCATTAATTCTAGAGGTTAATTTCCTATATTTTAATTTTGATTGTTTAAGTCCATTCCTATAAAGTTTATTAATAACATCCATTAAATTTTTTGAGGATCTATAGTTATCTGTAAGACTAAAAACTTCGGTTGAATTAGATCTTGCATCTAAGTAAGTTTCAATATCTCCACCTCTAAATTTGTAGATCGCTTGTTTTGGGTCGCCTACACAAAGTAAAAAATGCTTTTTTGTATTAAAGAACTTTTTTATTAAATTCCACTGTGTATTATCTGTATCTTGAAACTCATCTACTAAAACACATTTAAATCTTTTTTGAATTTTAGATAAAGTAATACTATTATTAGTTTCTGTATTTAGAAATGTATTTTCCACAGTCTTTATAAGATCATTGAAGTTGAAAATAGAAAAACTTTTCTTTAATTCAATTAATTTTATGTAAGCTAATTGGGTAAATATTCTTACAAATTCTGTATAGAAACCTTCTTTTATTTTATAAATCTTATCTTGTAATAAATTAAATTTAGTAAAATCAATCTTTAGATTATGCTTATTAATTTCTTTAGATATATTTTCATTGTAAAAATATTTAAATAAAAGATCTTCTTTAGAAATATCGTATATAAAATCAATCGCATTTTTCGAATTTAGACTTTTGTTAATCTCTTCAATCCAACAAATTATTTGATTAAACTTATCATTTCTCGGTTTTGCAGAATATATTTGACTTTTACCACCAGATTCCTTAATTAATTTCCCCAACTCTATGAGTTGTAAAAATAATTCCATGCCGCTCTTATTCCATTCTGCACAAAACTCATGCCAATTTAAATAAAAAAATTCATTAAAATAATGATTTATATCAATAGTTTTATATTTATTATTTATTTTAAATTTATAAATATTTTCTTGATCTATATTTTTTAAAATTTCTACAAAAAAAGACTTATTGATTCTACTTCCAAATCTAGAACTTATTTTTTTTTGGTTGACTGCTGAAATAATCTCAGGATAAAGAGTTAGAAAATCATCAATCCATAAATTATCTATTACATCCTTATATAAATTATTTATATTGTTATCAATGAATGGATCTTGAGTTACACCTATTTCGATACTATATTCATCAATAATATTGTTGCAAAAAGCATGGAATGTAGTTACCTGTAAATTATAAATTTTATTAACAAAATTATCGATTTCGGATATAATTTTTTTCTTAGACGTTTCCTTCTCCTTAAATTTCAGATACCAATCCTTAAGTGTATTATCTATATTAATTTCATCATTATTTTGCAAATATAATTTTAAATCCTGAAATCTAAGAAGTATTTTATCTCGTAATTCGGAACATGTATTTTTTGTGAAACTTAATAAGAGTATGTCTTCAGGTTTAAATTTTTTCTCCAAAACATTTCTTAAAACTAGGTGAGCCAAAGTAAAACTTTTGCCTGTTCCTGCACTTGCTTCTAATAATTTAAATTTATTATCTAATTTAATTTGATTAATATCCATATCTTTATTGAATTAATATTTGACCTCATTTTTATAAAGTAGGTAATTTTTAAATTTATTATTTAAATATTGCTCTTCTAAAGCAATCTTTAATTTAATAATCAAAGCAAGACTTATTAATAAAAATAAATAATAAATAGATAGCTTTGTTATAAAAACGCCAAAGGAAATAAATATCAAAGAATAGTACATAGGATGACGCGTAAATCGATAAATACCTGTAGTAACAAGATTGCTATTATTTATAGGTCTTGGGAAAGGAGATAAATTTCTACCTAAGTCTTTAATTGCAAAAAACAATATTATGAAAGCGATTATGATAATTAAAAACCCCACAAAATAAGAAAAAGAACTAACTTGAATTATTTGTTTTTGTGGAATAAATTCCAATCGAAAAAAATGTAGACTAATAATAAAGAACTGTAAAAAAACAAGAGTTAGTTCATAAGCAGCTTTTAAAAAAAATTTTAATTGAAATTTTGTCATTATTTAATTAGTGCTTCAATAAGATGTTTATATAATCTGAATGATAATTTATCGAAATTATTATTTCCAAAGAAGAAATCTGGTTCTTTTTCATTTCCAAAACATAATTTCATTTCGATATTATCTCGTTCTCCTTTAGAAAAAATTTTATTACCAATCCATCTATCCGTAAAAGCTTTTTTCTCATCTTTTGATTTTATTTTTGCTTCTACATACTTATAAGTACTTTCTGGAGGGACAGGTAAACATTTTTCAGAATAATTTTTAAAAATATTTATGTATTCATTCAAAATTAAATTTGATTCAATTTCTCCGGGCATTTGAATAATTTGCGATTTATAGTGATTTTCTGTTCTAAAAATTACTTTAGTCTTTTTTATATTCTTCTTAAAAGAAGAAATGAAGAGTGATTTTATCCAAACCTCTTTCAAACGACTTAAACTTAATTTCGAATGAATTAATTCAATTACGGTATCATCAGAGATGAAAAATTCTTCTTTATTCGAATTTTCTTTAACATAAATTCTATTAATCTTATTGTTTTGACTCAAACTTCTAGATAGACTCCCTAATAAATCTTTAATTTCTTTTTCTTTAATAAAAATACTATTTTTGGGAATAATAATTCCATTTTCAACCAATTGATCATTAATATTCAAAATTTTTAAATCATCAATAATCTTATGATTATCAATCTCTATTTTTTGGATTATTTTTGTAATTAGTATCGACTTCTGCAGATTACTTACATACTCCTCATCTGGATGATGAATAAATATTTCCTTGGGGGAAATATTTTTTTTATTAAGCCAATATTTTTGTGGAGTCTTAAACCAATAAATAAGTTCTGATAATTTGTAATTTTTAATATCATATTTTTTTTCATTCCAATCTATATCTTCTACTAAAGAATAATTACTTTTAATTAACTTAGAAGAATCTAGATCAATTATATCTTTTTTATTTAAATCAGAATCTTTAATTATGAGTTCTCTTTGGCTTTGGTTTAAAAAACTATCAAAAAAATAAATTAACTCTCTTATAGGAAAAGAAACATCTAATTTTTTATTGTTTTTGTCATTCTTTACCCAAGTAACTATAAATTTATCTCTACAGGCAATTAACAACTCAAGAAATGAATATTTTTCTCTTTCGAAAACTGATGGATCTCCCAGTTGATATTTATTATTTAATATATTAATATTTTCATTCTTCGATAATTTTGGATAATAAATACTATTCATATCTATTAGGAAGATAATCTTATGTGGAATATGCCTTGAATTCTCAATATTACTTACTAGGATCTTGTTAATACGTGATTTACTTTCATATTTAGTTTTATTTATGCAAGAAATTAATATCTCTCTAAAAACATTCAACAAAATAAGATCATCAGGGATTAAATTGATTGCGTTATTATCAAGAATTCTATTTATTTCACCTATTTCTAAATCAAAATTTGCATAAGAATTAGCAATACAATTTAATATAAACTTTATCTTCTCAACCCAACTTGAGTAAGAAAAAGATCCCCTTAGCAAATTAATATATTTTTTTAAATCAAGTAATAATTTAATCCATTTATTTAAATCCAAACTTATATTTTTTAAGCTAAATGGTTTTAAATTAAAAGTACTTAAATTGACTTCTTTGTCATATATCAAGCCTAAAGTAATTCTATTTATACACCACTCTAGAGTATTTTTTTCTTCGCCAAATCTTTCATTAGCATCTAATCCCCAATGAAAACCAACTTGGGTAAGTAAGAAAATAATTTCATCCTTCTCGGTAATATCAAAATCAAAAATGTGCTGAGTTACTTTTTTCGAAAGAATATAATCTATTTTTTCAAGTGTAATTTTCTCATTTGCTATTTCAGTAATGTCAATTAAAAATTTATAAATGTCTGGATAATCGTTATTATCATCATCAATAAAAAAATAAGGTATCTTTTTACCATTAATTAACTCATTATTAAAGATATACCTTAGATAAGGTTTAATTTGATCAGTTTGTGGAGTTAAAAGAGCAATATCACTATATTTAATATTATTGCAAGAATTTATTATTTCTATAATTTTATTTCTTATAAATTCTAATTGACTATTCTGATTAAAATGCTCAAAAAGTAATATTGAATCATCATTTTCATTTACTATAAAATCATCGTTATTATTATCAATTAGTTTTTTTTGTATTTGATTAAGAAGAGGAATATCTCTATTATCATAAAAATTTGTTGTTGGATCTACGTATATAAGATTATTTTTTAAATTTATATCTTCCGTATAAATATTTTCCTCAATTAATTTCTGAAAGTTTGCTCCAAATTTACCAAAAATTTTCTCTATATTTGTATTAATTAAATTAAATTTACTTCGGTTATCATCAAATTCCAACTTCCCTTCAATACAATTTATTCTATTCCATAGATCATCGCCTCCCGATAATAAATATAAATTTACCTTAGTAAACTTTGAAAGTTCTGAATAAAAGTTAATATGTAGTTTAGATAAATTATTATCAGAAATAATGTAAATTTGATTTGGTATCTTATTCTGTAAAACTTTTAATTTTTTTAAATTTTTTATAACCTCAATCATATATAAACAAACAGGTTTTTCAGATATCTTTTTCTCTAATAATTTATATAAAATAGGTTGCCAAAATTGATCTGAATTTAAATTTTTAAATAGATTAAGTGAATTAATTTCATACCTATTCCATTCAGCAATCATTTCAGGTCTAAAAATTAGATAATCAATAAAATTATTTGTGATCTTTTTTGTCAGGTTATATAGGTCTCCATCAATTGTCTTTTTATTATCTAAATATTTATTAATCCAATTTCTAAGCGGAAAAGATTCTTTAAAGCTATTTAATTCTTCTAATGAATCAATAATACCCCATTTAATTGACTCAAAATTCCATAAACCCATATCAATTCCTGGAAAAAAATTTGTTAATAATGATTCGGTATAACTTGATATTGTCTTTAATTCATAAAGAGCACTTATTTTGTTTTTTATAGTTATTTGTTCAGTTAACCACTTACCCAAAAAATAATTAGGAACAACTATTTCTAAATTCTCAGTTATAAGAGGAGGACATATTTTTAATTCTTCTGCCAACAGCTCACTAATTACTTCAATTTTATTTGACTTATATAAATTGAGCAATTTACTAGTTGGTTTTATTACTCAACTTTAAATGGATCAGATATTTCTGCATTAGGAAATTCGAATTCCCCAACAGCAACAAACTCTAAACGCAGCTTTAAGAAAGTTATAAATTTTTTATCCGTTGATAAAATAGCTGCTGGGCGTGATGGAATGTTTGCTTTTAGATCAACAAATTGGGTAGTTTGCAAAAATGATGGATTTTTTAAAAGCCAAAAATCTATTTCTTTATTATTCTCTTTATAGTTCCTCCTCCTCTCTTTCAAAATCTCCTCAATTGGTTCTTCAACAGTTAAAAACTTTTCACTTGCCGCGACGAAAAAATATGTTGTCATTTTGCAATTAAATTTGATGTAATAAGGGACTTCATTTCACGTACAGAATTTTCTAATCCTATCGCTAAAGCCCTTGCAACAATACTATGACCTATGTTTAACTCGTTCATATTGTTAATTGATGCAATTTTTTCAACATTATTATAGTTAAGGCCATGACCAGCATTAACAACTAATCCAAGGTCGTTTGCTAAATGTGTAGACTCTATAATCCTTTGTAGCTCTTTATATTGTTCAGAGCCTGATAGTTCAGCATATTTTCCAGTATGTAATTCTATAAAATCAAACCCTATTTCTTTGGAATAATTTATCTGTTCACCAAGAGGATCAATAAATGCACTAACTTCTATATTTGAATCCTTTAAATTACCAACAAAATTTTTAAGGTATTGCACATTACTTTTTAAATCCAACCCGCCTTCTGTAGTAACTTCCTCTCTTTTCTCTGGTACAAGCGTTACATAATCGGGAAGAGTTTTTTTGGCAATTTCTAACATTTCTTTTGTAGCAGCCATCTCTAAATTGAGTTTTGTTTTTATAGTCTCTTTAAGAAGGAATACGTCTCTATCTTGTATATGTCTTCTATCTTCTCTTAGATGCACTGTTATGGAGTCTGCCCCTCCTAATTCAGCTAAAAAAGCAAATTGCACAGGATCAGGCTCGACAGTTTTCCTTGCTTGCCTTACATTTGCAATATGATCAATGTTTACTCCTAAAGTAGCCATAATTTTAAAAATCTTAGTTTCTAGACAATCTAGTAACCGCCCAATAATAGCTAATAAAAAAAGGCAAACACTTAAATTATTAATATATAGTAAATAGATCTTGAAAAAAAATTCCTTAAATATTTGGTATAAAATCAACCCTATATTGGGATTTGTTGCAATGTTCGTTACACAGGACGTTGTTTTGAGATTCTTTTTTGGAAAAAAGAAAATATTAAAAAATGGTTTTTCGATTCCCATAAATTCCTCTATCATTTTGGCTCCAACGCACAGATCAAGATGGGACGGCTTATTACTCACCATGGCAATGGGTAGAAGGGTAACAAAAAAGGATTGTAGATTTATGGTTACTAAATCCGAAATGAAAGGAATACAAGGTTGGTTTTTAAAAAGACTTGGATGTTTTTCGATAAATCAATTATCGCCATCTCTCTCAGCGTTAAGATATGCAATTGATCTTATAGAACAAGGGGAACAACTAGTTGTTTTCCCCGAAGGAAAAATTAATAAATATGGAAAAAAATTAGTTCTCAAAGAAGGACTATTTAGATTAGCTAGATTAGCTACAAAAAAAACCACCTCTATTACTATAATTCCAATTGGAATTGCTTACAGCAAAATACCTCCGAACTTTAGAGGCGAATTTTGTTTATCCTTCGGAAAACCAATACCAATTAATGATTACTCAAACTTTACGATTAAGGACTTTAACAAATTTCTAAATGAAAAAATGACTCAAGAGGAAGAAAAAGCATTAAAAAATGTAGGTAGATGAATCTGCAATAAGTTACTATGAATTTTAATAATTTAAAAAGAAAATGAAATTCTTAAAATTTATCCCAATTTTATTTATATTTTTTGGAAATGTTCCTTACAAAAATGAAGTTCGTGCAGAAATAAGTAATCCAGAAGACTTCAGAGTACTCTCAAATGTAAGTAAAAAGCTTTCCATATCAAACGTAGAATATTTTATAAAAGAAGGTGATAAATATATTAAAAACGGGGATTTCGAAAAAGCTAAGGATTTTTACCTAGACGCTAGAAAATTAGCAAAGCAACTTGCGTCTTTTTATTCTGATCTAAATTCAACCTTTAAAGGAATTGATGCGAGAATACCAAAAGAAATGCAAACAAAAGGTAAGCAAACATTACAAATTTTGGCGGAATCAAATGAGAGATTAGTATCTATGTATATAAAAACTGAAAAGCCTGAGGTTGCAGTACCCCTACTTGTTGAAATAATTAGAATAATGTCACCTAATAGTCCCGAAGGTAAAAAAGCTTATGAAAGACTGATCCAACTAGGATTTGTTGAAACAAAATACAAAGGTTAATTAAAATTTACTATGATCACAAAACTAGACGTTATTAAATTAATAACAAAAAAAATTCCAAGTTCTCAAGTTTTTGTTGAAAACCTTAAGGGAAATGATCATTTGCAAGTAACTGTAATTGCATCTGAATTCAATGGATTATCATTAGTTAAACAACACCAGCTAGTATATTCTGCTTTGAAGGAAGAATTAGCTTCTGAGGCTATCCATGCACTGGCATTAAAAACAAAAACTCCAAATTGAATTATGGACAACTTAACAAAAGATAAAATACAAAAACTGATTGATTCTAATCCACTGATGGTTTTCATGAAGGGGACAAAGTTAATGCCTCAATGCGGTTTTTCCAACAATGTAGTTCAAATTTTTAATTCCTTAGGGGTAGAATTTGGTACTTTTGATGTTTTAAGTGACTTTGCTATAAGAGAAGGTATCAAAGAATATTCAGATTGGCCAACAATACCTCAAGTTTACTTAAAAGGAGAATTTCTTGGTGGATCAGACATTCTCATTGAGATGTACAACTCTGGATCTCTTAAAGAAAGAATAGAAATTGAACTAGCGTCTTAAGATAATTAGTGAGTATAAATACTGTATTGATTAATAAAAATTAATATTTTAAATCCTTTTTTTATCAAAAAAACCTTTATTTACATCCCCATCTGGATCAATAAAACTTGATGGATCTAAAATCCATCTTTCAATTAATCTTTCTAATTTCTCTTGATCCTTTTGCTCTAAACTACTGCAATTCCTTAATGCTTGGAGATAACCATCACTATATAATTTAAGATCAGATGGGGGATGAAAACGAGTAACTAAGTCCTGGCAACTATCGCAAATTGATTGAAAGTGACGAATTGCTTTGGGGTTTTCAAATGATGTCATAATTCGATAAATTCTGATTTTTATATTGCATTTGTTATACCTTATTAAGAAAGATCAAAAATTGCCTGGCCAAACAGTAATTAAGAATGCAATCAACTGAGCAAATCTTAGCTTCAACTCCTGGCAGTACACAATTGCCTACGAGCTCTCAAACTCCCTCAAGAGTTCTAGTTGTTGAACCTCACCCCACACTTAGAACAGTCCTTGTGCAAAGGCTTCGCCAAGATGGACACTTAGCTGCAGCAGTAGGTACGGCTGCAGAAGCTATTGACTTATGCAGAGAACAATCACCTGACTTATTAGTTAGCGCAGAAATTCTCGAGCAGAATACTGCAATGAGACTAGCCCAACAACTGGGGTCTTCAGTCATAGTTTTAACAGCAAGATCAGGTGTTGAAGCATTAGTAAATCTATTAGATGAAGGGGCAGATGATGTTCTCAGAAAACCTTTTGGACTTGAAGAGCTTGCAGCACGATGCAGAACACTCTTAAAAAGGGGAAGGATAGGATTACAAGAGAAAGTTGAGGTTGGACCTTTAGAGGTTCATCTTCTTTTAAGACAAGTTACTCTTAGCGAGAAGCCCGTAGAATTAAGCCCTAGGGAGTTCGCTCTGCTTTGCGCTCTTCTTATGCCACCCGGAATGGTAAGAAGTCGTCAAGAGCTCTTAAGAATGGCTTGGCCGCCCTTCAGTGGTGGCCCTAGGTCTGTTGATACCCAAGTTTTAACTTTGAGGAGAAAATTAGAACAGGCTGGACTGGGAGAGGGTGGAGGAATAACCACTGTTAGACAACAAGGTTATCGATTCAGTATTGATAATATTTAATTTAAAAAAGCAAAAAGCTCACCAATAATCATTGAAACTGATAGTAATGTTAGTAATTTATACGTCCATAATGGTGATATGTAAGATATTTCATTAATAGCAACCCCTGTATTACTGGAAACAATTAATAAGAATTTTTCAAAGTTTTCCACTCTTTGTGGGACAAGAAAATTGTCCCCTTGGAAAGTATTAAAGTAATAAACTTTACTACCCTGACTGGTTGGTAATGATTTGATTAATTTAATATCTTTCCAATAAATCTCCCAATTTTTTTTTCCTAAGAATTTAGAAATAAAGCTACTTTTGTATGAAATTTTATTACTGCAAGTTTCTACATAATCACTTGTGATATTGATTATCAAATAAAGTCCTAAGGCAAAAATTATAATAGAGAGGATTTTTAATTTTTCAATTGAAATGAATGGTAAAGGAATTGTAAGAGCTAAATAAAGAGAAATTAACGAACTTTTTACAAAAAAAAGAGTTTTAAACTTTTCTATCATTTCAGTAGGATCCTTTTAGTCGGGCAATTTAAAACTGTTTATGTTTAACTTTGCACCTATTTTGTGAGCGCATGCGTATCCACTAAAAGCAACTGCATTAAGTCCTTGACCAGGGAAGCATGAATCTCCTACACAATAAAGGTTTTGAATTTTTGTAGTGTTGTAAGGCATTGGTAAAAGTCCAAGCAACTTTTTACTAGGAATTGGCCCATAACTACCTTCATATCTTCCAAGAAACTTTTTATGAGTTTTCGGAGTACCAATTTCTTTGTGATCAATATTTTGTTCAATATTAGGAAGAATAGTTGATATTTTTTCAACAAGAAATGAAAAATATTTTTCTTTCTTTTGCAAATACTCTTTCCTTGATAGGCCTTCCCATTCACTCATTGATGAAGGAGTAAATGCATGTACTATATGCTTACCTTCTGGAGCCAGTGATGAGTCAAGCAAAGTAGGTATAGAAACAAAAATTACTCCCTTTTCACTTTCTAATTCATCCCAATTTTCAACGATAATATGATGACAATTAAAATTGTCGGATATTAGATTTTTTTCTACTCCAAGGTGAATCGAAACAAAAGAAGGTGAGGGTTTATAAGTTTCTGACCACTTATATTCACTTTTTGGCACGTTTTTACTCGAAATTAATCCTTTATTATTATCTTTTAATCCAAACGTATCCCATCTAGTGGAGTTGGATACAATAACATTTGAATATATCTCTTCCCCATTTGAAAGCTTTACTCCTACTGCTTTCTCATCCTTTAAAAGAATTTCAGTCACATTAGCTTTGTATCTTATTCTGCCTCCTAATTTTTGTATGCCAGTAACTAACTTTTCTGCTATGGTTCCCACCCCCCCTCTGGGATAATTAATACCTCCTGCATGCCTATCAGTAAAAACCATTCCCGCATTAATCATAGGAGTTTTGAGAGCTGGCATTACCGACCAACAAAAACATTCGATATCGATAAATTTTAAAAGTTCAGGATCTTTTATAAATTTTCTCGCTACATCTCCTGCATTTACTGGTAACCATCTAGCCAACCCTAGACAGGCTAATGGGGATTTAAAGAAAACTTTAAAAAGGTAATTAGGATCCTCTATAGATAATAGAGGCATTGAATCTAAACATTTAAATACACTTGCACATGTATCGTAGAATTTCTTTATACCCTTTTTCTCCTTAGGGAAACTCGCAGATAATTTATTAATAAATTGATCATAATTTTTATCTACTGAAATATTGAAATTATGTGGCAGATGATATTCCAATTGGACAGGATCAGGAATAGTTTCGCATTTTTCATTTACATCTTTTAGAGCACGAGTAAGTAAATTGGTATAACCTTTATCTCCAAATCCAAATATCATTGAAGCGCCAACATCAAAGGTATAGCCTTTCCTCTTAAAAGAGCCCCCACTTCCTCCAGGAATAATATATTTTTCAAGAACTAATACTCGTACCCCCTTAGCAGCTAATTGTGATGCTGTTACTAAGCCTCCAATTCCTGAGCCAATAATAATTGCATCGAAATTTTCCTTACTAAATTCCATTTTTTGGATCTTTGATAATTAATCTTAGTAAATTTTGCTAAGTAAGTGGTCTTTTTCAAAACAAGAATCTAGTATATTTTTAAATTCATTCAAGGCTAAAGTAGATCTTTCTTGATAAGCTTTATACCTTAATCTTTTATCTTTTATTCTTTTAGTTAGTTCTGGAACTAAACCAAACGAAGCAGGCATTGGTTGGAATTTGTACTTTTTGTGATTAGACAATATTTGATTTTTGCTACTGATAAAATTTATTAGAGAACCAATCATTGATTCATCAGGAAAACTTACTGGTTTTTTACCCTTAGCTAATAATGATGCATTTATTCCTGCAAGCAAGCCCCCTGCTGCTGCTGCGGCATAACCTTCCGTCCCCGTTATTTGTCCCGCAGCGAGAAGATTTTCTCTTTTCATAAATTGCAATGTCGGTAAAAGTAATTTTGGAGATTCTAAAAAAGTATTTCTATGCATTACCCCAAAACGCACAAACTCAGCCTTTTCTAAACCAGGAATCATCCTAAATATTCTTTTTTGCTCAGACCATTTGAGGTTAGTTTGAAAACCTACCATATTTAGCAATTTTCCCTCTAAATCTTCTTTCCTTAATTGGACAACTGCATGAGGTCGCTTTTTCAATCTATTTTCTCTATCAAATAAATCTCCCCATTTTGGATTCCACAACCCAATGGATTTCAATGGTCCGTATCTCATTGTATCAACTCCTCTTCTAGCAATTTCTTCAATTGGTAAGCAAGCTTCAAAGAAATTAGCTGACTCTTTATCAAAGTCTTTTAAATTAGCTTGTTCTCCTTCTATTAGTTCATTTCTGAAATGGATGTAATCATTTTTATCCATAGGGCAATTAAGATATGCCGGATCTCCTTTGTCGTACCTACTAGCTTTAAAAACGATCTCTTGATCAATAGTATCTCCATAAATAATAGGACTAGCGGCATCAAAAAAATGACAGGCATCGACACCTGTAAAAGCTTGAATTTCATAGGACAATTCATCGGCAGTTAATGGTCCAGTTGCAAGGATCGTTATATTTTCTTTGCTTGGGATATCCAATTGTTCAAATCTTTTAATTTCAATCAAAGGATGATTAGATAAAGTATCAGTTAAAGCGGTACTAAATTTAGATCTATCAACCGCCAAAGCGCCTCCTGCTGGTACTGCAAATTTGTCTGCCGTTTGAACAATTAGTGATTTAAAAAATCTAAGTTCTTTTTGCAATAAACCTGCCGCTCTATCAGGACTTAGAGCACCAAAACTATTACTACAAACCAATTCTCCAAACTCACCAGTATGATGAGCTGGAGTTGATTTAGTAGGTCTCATTTCAACCAACTTAACTGATATGCCAGAATTTGCCACTTGCCAAGCAGCTTCAGATCCGGCAAGACCAGCTCCGATAACTATTACCTCTTTATCTATCAAACTATATTAATCCTTACCCAAAAAGTCCCTATTGAATTGCTCTCTTGCTGGTTTTTGTATATTAAACACAACCCAAGCTAAAGCAGCAATAATGGGAGCGAAAACTACGATTGTTCTAAGCATTTTAGAATTTCTGTTAATTATTAGAACATTTTAACTTTTAACTGTAAATTTAGAGAGAAATTTTAATTTTTTATTTCATAAGTTAAGAATTGTTTTTCTATTGTTCAACTTGAGATAAAAAGTTGTTTTTTTTGCCTTAAAAAGGGATAATTCCATATGTACTCGATTTTACAAAATGGGTCGCTAGCTCAGCGGTAGAGCATCCGGCTTTTAACCGGCTGGTCCTGAGTTCGAATCTCAGGCGACCCACATTCTATAAATTGAGTCTTTTATTTATTTTTCATTATAAAAAAATATTGAAACTCTCATAATATAACTAGCCCAAAATTAATATTGCAGTTTCCCTAATAGATTTGTTATTACAAAAAACTGAAGAAAGAACATTTGTAAATAATATGATTCATAGAATTCCTAAAAATATTTAACCTAATCAATCCAATAAATCATTGTTTTGAGTTAACATTCATGCACCTTACGCCTTTAATGTGGCTTTAGGATAAATAATTGCGAAACATTAATACAAAAAGTTATTAACCCTCAAGAACGGAGAAAGTCCCTTGGGGATTCAATCAAAATAAACTTCAATAAAAATTTAATAATCATGCGACTAAAACTAATTAAATAATATGAAACGCTATATTATGTACATATTCTGATTCAGTTTTGTTACATAATGATCTTAAAAGGGGAATTAGAATATTTATTTAAAAAAAAATGAGAAATTGCTTTACAAAGCTTCATATATCCTGTTACAATAATTCATATAAATTCATTCTTTTATTATGACTCCTGAAGCAGAACGTTTTAATGGCTGGGCAGCTATGTTAGGTTTCGTAGCAGCAGTTGGTGCTTACGTAACAACAGGTCAAATCATTCCTGGTTGGTTCTAAATCTATTTGATTTAAGTTACTAAGACGGAAAATTATTAGTATTCTTTCCGTATTTAAAATTATAAGAGTTTACTTTTCTTTATTTATAGATAAGTAAACTTTTTTTATTGCAAATACATAATACAACATATTCAATTCACTACAATCTTTTCAAATTTTTAAAATTTAATTGTTAGTTACAGCTACAAATAATTTAGGGTTAGATATTATTTAAGATTCATGATTGTCATAATTTAATATATTTTTTGTAAGCATAGAGCGCCGAGAACCTTTAATATTTTGACACTCAAAAGTTAATTATCCTCAATTTTTTCTAAATAAAATTAAACATTATTATCTATAATTAATAAAATTATTTTTGGTTTTTATCAATATTATCCAAACAAGTTGAACATAAAAGATGTCCTTTTTTACTCCAAAATGTTTTTGTTGACCTTTCTATATCTTTTCTACAAATTAAGCATTTAAATATTGGCACCATCAAAGTATGTGTGAAATAAAATATATTTTATAATAATATCTATAATAATTATTTCCTAATTTATTGGTTAGAACTCATAAAATTTTTTAATAAAAAAGACCTGTCTAAGACAGGCCTTTTTAGTGTGTAAGATTTTCTAATTAAACTTATTAGAAAGAGAATGATGTCTTAACAAGTACACCTGTGTCATCATCAGTAGTTCCAGAGGCTTCCTTGATGTATACACCTGGAGTAATTGTCATACCATCGTTGATTGGGTAAGAGTAAGAAGCTTCATAAATAAGCAATTCTTCTTCTGAGTCTTTGTAGTTCTGTTGTGTAGCAAGAGCAAGACCTACAGAACCAGGTCCAACTTCTGGGAATGATAAACCAACAAAGTATCCAGACTTATCTACTCCGCTTGTTTCTTCAGTTTCAACACCAACACTTATGCTAGCTAAATCAAAACTGTAGAAACCGTTAACTCCCCAGAATGTTGTCTCAGCAGCAGCTGCTTTATCATCAGTAACGTAAGCAACAGCAACACCATAGTTATCAGCTGTGTATGCAGCTTCAATACCGTACATATCAGTCCCTTCTTTAGTCATGATTGCAGATTTCGTAGAAGAAACACCACCAGCTAGAGAGAATCCTGAATCAAATGCATAACCGATAGAAGCTGTAACTCCTTTACCGCCTACACCAAGAGAATTTCCTGTACCACAGTCGTCTGGTGTGGAATCAGTGAATGCACTATAAGCACAAGCACCAGTAAATGTGCTGCTGATATCTGTTGTATCACCAACAAGAACTGTTGCTCCACCTAATGGGAATGTGTATGTGATTCCATCAACAACCATTTTGCCACCTGTTGCTTGGTAACCCATAATTGTTGCTGCTTCAGTTGCTACAGTACCTGAAGCATCTGATGTACCACCGACATCAATAGTTACGTCTAGAGAATCTTCACCAGTGAAACTTGTTGATAAACCAATGTTCATTTGATAATCAAATGTCACTGCTTCTGTTGAGTCATTTCCACCGTCAACAGCACCGATTACAGTGTCAAGACTGAATGATGCAGTTGTTGTTTCTGAAAACCCGCCATCATATGTGGCTGTTTCAACTAATCCTTCTCCTCCAGAAAGTAATATATTTTCTTGGGTTGAAGTTTTAAATGTATTAACGTCTATTTCAGAATTTTCATAAGAATAATTTGAAATAGCTTTAAAATTTACTTCTGTAGCTGAAGCAGTAATAGGAGCTAAAAGTCCTAAAGTCGCAGGTGCTACAAGCAAGCTTTTAAAAAGCTTCATAGGTTTCCTCACACAGGATTGAAATCTGATTATAGTAACAAAAAATATCTTTTCAAGATATTCGCTTCCTTTTCATAATATTCTTTATCAAATCCTTTTTTTTAGAAGCTCGTTTGATTTAACAATATCAATTGCTGGAGTTAATAATCTCTCATATTCCTTCCAAACTCTAATTGATGAAGAATATATTTTCTTTCTTACCTGTGAACTACTTGCCGTAAATACATTTCTTTTGTTTTTGTGAGGCGATAAATAAGCATCATCCCATTCCCAACCAAGCCAATTAATAATCTTAGGTATCTCTTCGTTAGGATTCTGTACTAATTTTTCATAACTATATTCAAAAATAATTTCACCGTAATGCTTCTTATATTCATTCATTACATCAAAATGATACACATACATTTTAGCTATATCTTCTAAAGAAAAAGTAAAGCTTTGATTTCTAAAATTAGTTCTATACATAGAAAGGATATTATCCATGGGGTTTCTCATACAATGTATTATTTTTGCATTTGGGAAATATCTATATATGATCGGACAATAAACAAAATTAAATAAATTTTTATCCGTAAAGAAAGAAGCCGCTTTAAATCTATTCTTTACTTTATATTTATAGGCCGAAAAAATATCCTTAATATCCTTAATCTCTTTTAGAGATTCCTCCAAGAAATCAATTTCTCCCATATCAACCACCTGATTATTTAGGCTAAGAATATTTTCCAACAGGGTGCTTCCTGACCTTGGCATCCCAATAATGAAAATCAACTGCTCAGAGTTGATAATATTTTCGCATTTTGATTTTTTAATATCTATTGATCTAATAAATTCTGCATTTTTTATTCTTAATTCATACGATGATTTACTTTTCTTGAGACTTTCATCATTTGCAATTTTCAAAAAAAACGAAGCTTTATCATATTCTTTTTTTTTGTGAAATATATTTGCCAATGCAAAAGCAGCATAAATTTTAGATGACAGATCTAATTTATTAATGTTCGTATTTAGTAAGCGATTAAGATCATCTTTATGCTCTTTAAAGTCATAAATAGTTGATAATTCATAATAACTAAGAAAATCAAGTTTATTTTTTTTAAGTATTAACAAATAAGATTCTATTGCTTTATTAAATTGACCTTTGTTCTTATAAATAGCGGCCAAATTTTTATAAAGAGGAATACAATCGGGGAATTTACTTATTCCTTTGTTTATAATGTCTAAACCTTTATCTAATTCCTTAGTTAAAAAATACAGATCACTAAGATTGAGATATCCAATTTCAAGATGATTGTATTCATAAACCATCTCAAGAAGAATTTTCTCTGCATCCTTAAATCTTTTTTTTCTTATATTTATTCGTGAAATTAAATCTTTAATTTGCAACTGTTTATTATTTTTTTCAGATCTTTTCATTTCTTCTAAAATAGAAAGTGACTCATCTATTTGACCTTTGCTTATCAGAACATCAGCTTTAAAAATTTTATAAATATCAATATTTTTATTTAAATCAATTGCTTTATTTATATATTTTAAAGAAAGTTCAAAACTCTTCCCTAACCAATATAAACGTGAAAAATTATATAGGAGATCACTATTATTAGGGGCAATTTTCTTCGCTAATAAAAGTACTTGCTCTGCTTCTGAAAATCTATTTTCTGTTGCCAATATCTCTGATAGAACAATAAAAGATTTAATATCTGAAGGAAATTTCTTTGTTAGACTTACTAATAATTTTTTTGCAAAAACAAAATTTTTCAGATCTTTAGAGAATAAAGCGTAAGAAAATATAAGATCAAAAGAATTTTCATTATTTCTTAATGCCCCAGCATATACTTTTTCAGCCTCTTTGAAGTTACCTAATTTTTGGAACTTTTTTGCTTCCTTAATTTTTTTCGTTATCTCTAATTCGTTTAGGATCATATCTTTTTTATTAATCATCATTATGAAAATACTATAAAATAAAGAGTACTAAATATTAAGTAAGAAATAAAAAAGGCCTGTCTAAGACAGGCCTTTTTAGTGTGTAAGATTTTCTAATTAAACTTATTAGAAAGAGAATGATGTCTTAACAAGTACACCTGTGTCATCATCAGTAGTTCCAGAGGCTTCCTTGATGTATACACCTGGAGTAATTGTCATACCATCGTTGATTGGGTAAGAGTAAGAAGCTTCATAAATAAGCAATTCTTCTTCTGAGTCTTTGTAGTTCTGTTGTGTAGCAAGAGCAAGACCTACAGAACCAGGTCCAACTTCTGGGAATGATAAACCAACAAAGTATCCAGACTTATCTACTCCGCTTGTTTCTTCAGTTTCAACACCAACACTTATGCTAGCTAAATCAAAACTGTAGAAACCGTTAACTCCCCAGAATGTTGTCTCAGCAGCAGCTGCTTTATCATCAGTAACGTAAGCAACAGCAACACCATAGTTATCAGCTGTGTATGCAGCTTCAATACCGTACATATCAGTCCCTTCTTTAGTCATGATTGCAGATTTCGTAGAAGAAACACCACCAGCTAGAGAGAATCCTGAATCAAATGCATAACCGATAGAAGCTGTAACTCCTTTACCGCCTACACCAAGAGAATTTCCTGTACCACAGTCGTCTGGTGTGGAATCAGTGAATGCACTATAAGCACAAGCACCAGTAAATGTGCTGCTGATATCTGTTGTATCACCAACAAGAACTGTTGCTCCACCTAATGGGAATGTGTATGTGATTCCATCAACAACCATTTTGCCACCTGTTGCTTGGTAACCCATAATTGTTGCTGCTTCAGTTGCTACAGTACCTGAAGCATCTGATGTACCACCGACATCAATAGTTACGTCTAGAGAATCTTCACCAGTGAAACTTGTTGATAAACCAATGTTCATTTGATAATCAAATGTCACTGCTTCTGTTGAGTCATTTCCACCGTCAACAGCACCGATTACAGTGTCAAGACTGAATGATGCAGTTGTTGTTTCTGAAAACCCGCCGGCTTCCATGTCGTTCATTCTTGCTTCTAATCCGTCAACACGGCTATTAGTAACAGCAATTTGTTCTGCAGGGGAGAAGTCGCTAATAGTGACTTCGTTTGCTGTAGCAGACAAAGGAGCTAATAATCCTAATGTCGCAGGTGCTACAAGCAAGCTTTTAAAAAGCTTCATAAATTTCCTCACACGAAATTTAAAGTACACCTCAAGATAGTGTATTTAGGGGTACAAAATCAAGTATCAAAGACTACATTTTTGAATAATTTGTGCCACTTTCTGAACTTGTACAATCAGTTTTTTACCTATTTAAAGTATTGCTCTTGGTTTTCTACATAAATTATTAATTTTTTCTAAATAAATAATTAATTTCATGATTTATATTTTTTTTAGAAATTTTGAAAGAAACTTTTTTTGTTTTGTATTTTTTCGCCCTTCTATTATCAACAGCATCTACGTACCATCCAGAAGCCAACCTAGTGTCAATTTCCTCGTAGCTTTCTTTTTGATTTAATTTATTTAAGGATTTCTTTTTGTAATCCATAAATTCCGTGTTTTTTAATTTAATTGTAAAAAATATAGCATTTAAAGAGAATTTGAGCAGTAGATTAATTTGGTTAAAAGTTTTTATTAGCATTTTTAAATTATTTTCTTTTGGATTTTACTTTCCTGAAATCTTTAGAAAAAAGAAAAAAACTCTTTGGTTTACCTCAACAAAAAAAATTATTAGTTATATTTTTGAAAATATACCTGAGGAGCACAAGGTAAAATGACTCAAATAAGTCTTTTTGTGAATTCTATGCCAAGAGATTTAACTGAATTCGCTTTCTTTTTAGTAGTAGGTTTCACAGCAGGTTCGATGGGTCTTATATAATTCATAAATAATTATTAAGTAAATTCTCCATACCTCTTTAATAGTCAAACAAAAGCCATATATTCTGAAACTTTATATTGAAAGTATTGTATCCACTGGAAAATCAAATCTTAACCTTCCATTAAGTTCAATCAATTCAACTACAGTTAACAAGCCAGAAACTTTCTTACCGCCTTTGTTAATTAATCTTGCTACACAATCAACTGTTCCACCTGTAGCAAGAAGGTCGTCGACAATTGCATATGAACTAAATTTTTCAAGAGCCTCTTTTTGTACAGCAAGAGAATTATTTCCATACTCTAAACTGTAATGTTCTTGAAATATTTCTCCAGGGAGTTTCCCAGGTTTTCTAGCAACTATCATGGGTTTAGATGCCTGAAGCGAAATTGCTGAGCCAAAAATAAATCCTCTAGCCTCTATCGAGATTATTGCCTCAGAATTTTTAATCACTTGATTTGACGACATTCTGAGAATTAGTTCTCTAAAGACATCTGAATCTTGGATTATTCCTAGTAAGTCTTTGAAAGCTATGCCTTTTTTTGGGAAATCATAATATGTCTTAATCAAACTCTCTAATTTTTCCATCCAACAAAATCCAAATAATATTTAAATAATAATTCCTCCAAAGAATTTAATACCCAGATATTTCTATTAGATGACAAACATTAGAATAAAGATTATTTATTTCTAAAGTTTGTAATGAAGAAAGAGAAAAACAATAATATTTCTTTAAAAAAAGCTGCAAAAGTAATTTAGCAGCTTCAAAAAGTGATTTTTTATAAAATATTTAGGAATTTAGTCTTTTATAGATGACTGTAATGAACTAATATCTTATAAGCGGGGCGTGGCGCAGCTTGGTAGCGCGGGTGCTTTGGGAGCACTAGGTCGCAGGTTCGAATCCTGTCGCCCCGACTCTTAAAAACCAAGTCATACTTGCGAGTCTCCCAACTCGCTTTTTTATTGCTTACTGTCTCAAATTGAGAAAGGGGAGCTGTAGGGGGATCTAGAATGTTTAAACTTTCTCAAATGATAACTTCTAATAGATAAGCCTTAAAAATATTTATTATGCAAAAATCGATAAAATGCAAATTTAAATAAGTTATAAAGAAGATATGTTTAGAGTATTTTTTTCCTCTTTAATAATTTTATTTTTTCTTGATTTTGATCCTATTAAATCAATAGAAAATAAAGTATCTATTAAAATTTATAAAGACAACCGTTGTCTTATTTCAAATGGCATCCCAGACCATCAAACAGGTAAATTCCCAAACAAAGGCAACCCTCATAGTATTACTGAACAAAATATCTATCTATGTGTCCCAATAAAGGGTTCATTTTCAGGCAAAATTACTCCTATTACAAGTACCATGGGTTTCGCACTTAATGGTATTCTTTATCGTCCGAATACAGCTGGATATTGGGACCCATCGTCTAAGAGGGGTCATAGTAGAAATGGAAACAAAAATTGGAGATTGAATATTTTTGGAACAAAAGGCAAATTAGGGTTAGATAATAACAATGCTCATGTAGGTCCTAACGGTTTGTACCATTATCATGGTATTGCAAAGAGTCTTTTAAATAATCAAAAAGGTTCTTTGATTGGATATGCTGGTGACGGTTTTGAGATTCATTATGTTGGGAATAAAGTAAGTTCAGCTTGGAAACTTAAAAAAGGTTTGAGAATAAATGGACCAGGAGGTAAATATGATGGAACATATAATGAAGATTATGAGTTTGTAAAAGATTCAGGTAATCTTGATGAATGTAATGGTGGATTTCGAAATTCAAAATATATTTATTACCTCACTAATGAATACCCTTTTGTACCTAGATGCTTAAAAGGTAATGTTAGTAAAGATTTCAATAACAGCAGAAACTGAAATTTATAAAATCAACTAAAGAATCACTAGGTTGTGAAGGGGGATCTCTAAGGGGATCTAGAACGTTTAAACATGTCTATAGATGTTTAAATAATATGTAATCCTAAGACTCAAACTTGTTCCACTATCCTCATTTAATTAAAACTATAACTGTAGTCTCAAGTATTTCTCAAAAACTTATCCCAGTGCTTTGGGAGCACTAGGTCGCAGGTAAGTTAAGGCTTGGTTATCCTGAATCAATAATTCTTGAAGAAATACCTTTTTAATTAATGTTGCGACTTCTGCCGTTACCTATTTTTATTTGTATTTATCTTTTCTCATGGTGGAGATGTAAAAAAAATATTGTCGCTAGTGATAAGCAACTAAAACCTTGCATTGATTGGGCATATATAAAAAATTTACCTCTTCCTCCCAAACCTTCATTTGTCGAGTTTTATATTGTTTATGTGTCTTCTTTTTTTAAATTTCCCTTTGGGATAATCATTCAACAACTACCTTTCTCAAAGAAAGTAAGATACTACGAAAGAGAAATGAAATTAATTTTTGATAAATGGAATTTAGAAAAAATTAAAAAAATAATTAACTAATTATTGATATGTTTGGAGTAAAGATATATAAATTCCTAGTAATACAAATATTGCTACACCTACTCCCATAACTGTAGTTGGTTGATTATTCCAAAGATTAGTTAAAAATTCCATTGGGAAGTTTAAACTTTTTTAGCCCTACTAGCTCTATTAATTACTTTTCTAAAAATATTATTTTTAATTGATATATCAGAAATACAATAAAGAGCTAAAAACAAAACTACTTTTGCAAAAAATGAGATTTGCATAATAAAAATAACTCTACACTCATAAAAGCAAATTTCATTAAAATTGCCAAATTTTAAAAATAGCTTCTGAATATAGAAGTCTTCGTCCAACCCTCATCTAAAAGTTGCTTATATTCTTTTCTTGCTTTTTTCTTATATCTTCGTAAGTATGCGTATATAGGCTCTAATTTGCTCTAAATACCTCTTTTACTGGCTTATCTAGGCTTATTGTCCTCTAAAAAACTGTCACATAGGAGTTGACGATTATGCAAATTCCAAACGAAATGTTGAAAGAAATTAGAGAAAGTGGATACGATCAAGAGCTTGTATTTACACAAATAAGAAAGCTATTAGACAGCGATAAACCAATTAAAGAAAACGAGTACAATCTAGAGCTTATAGACAATTACTTATTAGACAAAGATCCACAAGAACTATCTAAAAATGCTGCTGAGATAGTGATGGCAGCAGAGCTTATAGACAATTACTTATTAGATAAAAGATTTATGAGAGAGCTTGAAGATTGGGATGAATATGATGCTGCTTAATTAGATAAAGTACCTATATTTTGTTATTCATTTAAAGGTTATTCTTTTGAGCAAATAACAGGATTAAAACAATGATAAAACTTGCTATCATTTTTTTACCAATTTTATTTGCAGTTATTTGGGCTGCTTTTATAGGGTTAAGAATAAATAAAGTAGAGACCAGAGATGGAAAAAGAAAATTAATTAATTACTAAAAATAGCTTTTAAATATAGAAGTTTTCTTCCAACCATCTTTCAATAATTCTGCATATTCTTTTCTTGCAGCCTCAACACTTTCTACCCTACTACCTTTCATTACTGGTTTACTTGATCGTTTATAAACGCATCCGTAAGAAATCATTATTGCATCTATTGAAGGAGATGGTTTAGATAAATCTTCAAATGGTTCAAATACTTTTATTCTTGATCTATCATTATTTATCAAAGTAAATTTTTCCATCCCTGTTAATCAACTACCTACATTTTAAATAAGTTTATTTGATATTCTTTTGCTATAAATTAAATGAGGCCAAACCTCGACAGCATACTCTACGTTTGCTGCAAGACATAAATTGATTCTATATAGTTGCGAATCGATTTAATAACCCTTTCAGTAGTTGGAATTTCTGGAAGGGTTTCTTGTTACTGATATTTATTTAGTAATCGGTTATAAATTACCAATAATAATATTACCCCAACTATTCCATAAATTGCATGGTAGGGGTCGTGATGATTCTGCCAAAGCTCCTTAAAAAATTCCTTCAATACTTCATAGCCATTGCCAAATGAGAATAACACCCTTAAGATCTTTCTCTAATTAATTTGCATAGTTTCTTACAACTGGTAATTTTAGTGGGCTTCAATAAATTCAAATGCAAGATCAAAAAATTGAAAAGATAGCAGCTGTTGCAGTAAACATAACTAAGTTGCTGGTAATAATTTATCTAGGCTTCGTAGAAATATTTAAAATTAGCAATTTACTTAGAGAGAAGTTAGATTCTGAATTTAATATTTCTCGAAAATGGGCTTCGAAAAATTATTCAATTCTAAAAAAACAACTAGCGAAACGAAAAGTAGCGGGTGTTATAGAAAATTAGTAAGCGTTTAATTTAAGGATTAAAGTCTTTACATTTTGATCTTTCGTTTTCATAATCTTTGATAGAAGTATCCCATTCTGATAAGTCTGCTTCTTTTCCAAAAATATACAGATCCATTTGTTTTGAATAGTTTGATGATTCAATCCAACTATTGAATGAAGCATTACAAAAAATTATACTTCCAAATTTTTCAAAGTCCGCATAATCTCTTTTTGCAGCAAATTCTGCATTTGAACGTTTCTTATCTAATTCTTTATATTTCAAATCTTCAATAGTAGGTTTTGAAAAAAGTAAGGATGGTTTCTTCTGTACATTTAGATATGCAATAAGGCATACAACAATAAGAACAACAGCAAATACTCTAATTAGCCAAGTATTAGTTTTATTCATTTGATAAAAAGGTAAAAAGCACCAAGTAATAAGTATTAATTGTTTCTATAGAACTTATTGTTTTTTTTATTATTGGGTCCGTTTCTTTTCTCAGCCTTATTAACCCTGATCTCTCTTCCCATCCATTCAACATCTTGAAGATCATCAATAGCCTTTTTTTCGGAATTATTTTCATTTAAATCTACAAAAGCAAAACCTCTTTTTCTTCCTGTTTCTCTATCAAGAGGTAAATAACATTTCTTTACTACGCCATAATTACTAAAAAGTTGTTCAAGATCTTCGACCTCAGTTTCCCAAGATAAATTTCCAATAAAAATAGTCATTTCTCTAATTATTTTTTAAAGGTAAAAATAGTTGCTTTGGACTAGTGAAGTTATCTCCAATCAAATGCTTCCATTAGTCTTACTCTAACTCTTTATTTGCTTTATAACTAGTAGAAAACTTAGAGATTATCTTACATATCCATTGCTCTTCTAAGCTTTGCAGCTTCATCTAAACCTTCCATAACTGTAGTGGGTGGATTATTCCAAAAATTAGTTAAAAATTCCATTGATTGGAAAGTTTAAATTTTTTTAGCTCTATTAGCTCTATTCATTACTTTTCTCAAAATATTATTTTTAATTGATAAATCAGAAATACAATAAAGAGGGGTAAAGCTGCACTTGGTGGCTTAGCTCCCATGTAATGATCTAAAAAAAATTTGTAGTTTATGAAATACCTTTTAACCTAATTAGTCTTTTTATTTTTTAAGATATATAGAAATAAATTTCTAATTAAAATGAACAAATTTAAAGATAATTTTTCAAGCGAAAGTTTTTACCCTGACAGTAATTATTACCTTGATCAGGAGAATAATACTAAAGAGACTCCTGTTTCAGAAGATCAAAAATCCAATGCTCCTAAATTTGAATGGCCTAATAGCTATTGGTTTATTGCGGAAAGAACTAATGGAAGGCTTGCAATGATAGGCTTCATGGCTGTAATTATTAACTACACATTATTTGGGTGGATAGCATATCCAATCCTTTAAATGAGTAATTCGGGCTTTGACAAAAATGGTTTAGATAAGTCTAGAACGCATTGGCTTCAATATGCTGCGTTTGTTGTAACTGCATTTGCTATTTGTTTTTGTTGGGCATTTTTCAATGATGTTAACTTCCATCACTTTGCTGTAAAAATATTCAAGTTCTTGAATTGCAATGGATATAACCCTCTAAGTTATTGCGTGATGCGTTGGAAAGTAAACTTTTATCCTTAAAAAGTAATAACTAGACCTTACTAGTTGGTTAATACAAATAGATCAAGGGTAAAAAGTTTTATCGAATAAAAATAATAAAGACCATTTTTAAAATATTTGTTAATGATTCTGGGAAGGTTATTTCTATATGAGTAATAAAACCACCTATCATGGCACCACGAGAAGGATTTAAGATTGACCTTGCGAAAGAGGAATGGAAAAATTAATTGCTCAGGGTTGGGAAAGAACTTAAGAGGTTTGGACAAAAAGTAGCCAGGTCTGCTAATCCTTAAAAAGTGGTCAAATATAATCAATTACTAACTAATAGCAGTGAAAGTAGTAAGCTTTTCTTACTTTCTAAGTATTTCTTCCAAAGTCGAAAGTATAAATCTTGCATTTTTGCCAGCAAATTAACTTTATCTTCCTAATTAATTTTATTAGTTTTTGATTAGTCATATGTTTTGGATGAGTTTTCAAGTAATCCATTTAATTCTAAGAGTTCATCTTTACTAAATTCTCTATATTCTCCTGTCGGCAAATCTAACTTAATATTCATAATTCTTACACGCTTTAATGATCTAACTCTATAGCCTAAGGCCTCACACATTCTTCTAATCTGACGGTTAAGTCCTTGTGTGAGTATTATTTTAAATTTTTTTGGCCCTAATTGTTTTACGAAACAATTCTTGGTTATTGTGTCTAGTATTTCAACTCCATTACTCATGTTTTGAATAAAGTTGCTATTAATCGGACGATTAACTTTTACAATGTATTCCTTTTCATGATTATTTCTCGCTCTAAGTATTTTATTTACGATATCTCCATCATTAGTTAAAAAAATCAATCCCTCACTAAGCTTATCTAATCTTCCGATAGGAAAAATTCTTTTGGGATATTTAATGAAATCTATGACATTATTGGGTTCTACTTTTCTATCCGTTGTGCAAACAATTCCTACAGGTTTATTAAAGGCTAAGTATATGTTTTTTTGTTTAGTTGATTTTTCTATTCTTTGACCTCCAACTTCTACTAGATCACTTTCCTCTACTTTGGAGCCAATTTCTGGAATTTTTCCATTAATGGTTACTTTTCCTTCTAAAATTAATCTATCTGCTTCTCTTCTTGAACAATAACCAACTTCGCTTAAATATTTATTTATTCTGGTAGCCATTTTGAATGATTCTTTTTATCTACACTAAATAAAATGATTAACTAATTTCTTTATATTTTAGATCAGCTGTCAATTCTAGTTAATATTCTCATTATTGGATTTCAAATTATTTTCATCAGTAAGTTCTGATGCATAGATCCAACTCTCTTTCTAAGTCAAAACTTTTTCAATTTTCCTCCATCCCTGAGAAAGTAATCTTTCATAAATTTCTCTAGCTAAATCTATTTCAACAGAAACTGTATTCGTCATTACAGGTGGTTTATTTCCTAATCCTCCCACAATTTTTCCAGTATCTATAAACATATACTCAAAAACACCATCAATACTCTTATCGTTTTTCATAAATCTTTTAACTTCTGATCTATTTGAATTAATTAACCAATAACATTTAGCCATTAACCTAACCTTGAAATTAGTAAGCGTTCCATTTAAAACAAACTCATTTGATCAGTTTCTCTTTTCTTTATATCTTCTACTAGCCAACCATCAGGTGGCCAACCCATCATGATTGGAAATAACCCTTTTAATTCATCTGCATCTTTAATTTGCTCTGTCCACTGTTCTTCATATCCATTAGGTACTATTACAGGCATCCGATGATGTAGAGGTTCAATTAAATCGTTTGGTTCAGTTGTTAAAACACAGCAACTCTCAAGTTCAGCTCCGTCAGGGGAGGTCCACTTGCTCCAGATTCCTCCTAACCAAAAAGTCTCATAATTCTCCTTTCTGATACGATATTTTTTTTCAAAAAAACCACTCGCCGGTATTAAGCACCTTTTATGTTTCCAACTTCCACTAAATAATTTTTTTTCTTCTACAGTTTCCGATCTTGCATTAAACGGTCTTGGTCTTTCTTTTTCAAATGGATCTTTAGCCCAAGGTGAAATCAACCCCCACAACATAAAAGTCGTTTTAAGTCTTCCTTCGTTTTTGATTACAAGAACAGGATCAGTAGGTCTTATTAAAGTTTGAGTTTCGTATTTATTTTCAAGTCCACTTGGATAATTTTGTTTCAAAACCTTTGGTAAATTATCAAACTTAGTTTTAAGCTCAAATCTTCCACACATTATTTTTTTAAAGTCTTTTAAAGCTCATTTAAAAAAGAGCAAATTAATACTATTTTATATCGACTGTCAATATGCTCAAATTAAAAAAATTTCTATTTTTGATCCTAGAAATGTTTCCAATAAATAGTTAAGAGAACATATAGATATTGAAAAGTCTTCTCAATTTTAATTGAAATCCTTCAAAATTAATCAATGACAGATCCAGTTTTTTATCTATCTATGTTTTTGGGACTTGGAGGAGTATATGTATTGGTCTGCTCTTTCAATGATGATGATGATGATAGTAATGATGATGGAGAAAGATATATTTATAATCTCGAATACACTAAATTAGCCAAGTAAAGCTTTAAAATTTTATTCACTTTTATTTTTTATATGGTGTTTTGTAAAAAATTTATTTACTAAGTAATCACAAGCCCTACCGCTCTTGAAAGTGTCAGCCCAAAGATATCTAAAACCACAAAACCATTAAGGATTCTAATAAAACGCGCAATATCTGTTTCACACACTCCGTGTTCAGTTGTATCACTTACAATTACAGAGGCTGTTTTGGCGAAATAACTGAATGGAGTTGGTTTTTCATTAAAAGAGATAGCTTCTTTACCTTTACCTATTCTCGATAAATGATTTAATCTCCAATACCACCAAGAAAATCCAATCAATACTATTGGCACAAATAAGAGCAATTCAACTAAAAGTAAGACGGGGTCTTTTAAAGGAGATACTAAAAGTAAGTTCATTGAAACAAGTTCAAGAAGCCAAGCAAAGCTCAAAAGTATGCCATAAATATCGCTGCCAAGTCTTGACTCTTTACCCATTAAGATCCAAATAATTAACCCAAGAATAAAAATGAAAAAAATAGCTCCTAATGGGTGCTCATAATTAGTAAATGCATCTAATATTAGGTGAATATTTTCCAGAATTTTCTTTACTGGGGAATCCTCAACATCATTAAGATTTAGATTCCTATCAAAAGAAATAGAGAAGAAAAATGCTATTGAGAGAATGTAGATCTCCAGTGGGTTCAGAATCCTTTTGATCATTAGTGAACTTTTACTTTTTACTTTTTACTTTATAATTTTCTGATTCCTATATTTGAAATTATTTATACAAATAATTTTAAAAACTATAATGGTTATGTGCATTTAATTTTATTCTAATGAGCAGTGTTTTTGAATACAGAACTATTGGAATAAATATAAACCTTACTCCTCCTCCTGATGTAAAAAAAGATGCTGAGAAAATTCAAGGTGTAAGTAAAGAATTTATGGAAAAGGAATTTCCAGATTACTACAAAAATAAAAGTACAAATATAGCTTTACAATGTCAAAACTTAATTAATATTTATGGAAAAAAAGGCTGGGAACATTATTTTCAGGGTCAAATTGGTAACCTTATATTGTTTTATTTCAAAAGGGATATCGAATCAGTTGGAAATCAAATCGAATATATATTAACTCCGCAAGAAGAAAGTTTAATTCAGTCACTAGACAAATCTCAGAGGCCTTAAATTAAAAATTTAATTATAAAATAAAGAGTTGATTTTTTTTATTTTTTATTTACTTGATTTATAACCTTAATACTAGAAGGTGTAGGAATAACTCTTATTTCCTTAATATTGTCTTCTTCACTAGTCCTTAATGTACTAATAAACTGATTTAAAGGTATAGCCATTACTTTAGGCTTCTCAACTTTGCTCCAAGGATATTTTTTCTTAATCTTCGCTTTATCAACCAACCCTTTCATAGTTACGTAATCAGTAGAACAAGGAATATATGAGATTTTAGTTTTTTTATCAGTTGCAGTCACTGTTGGATTTGGACAAAATACCATTGGATTATTTTGAACAAAATTATCAATATTATCTTTTTGGTAACCTTGCTCTAACAATAGTTTTTTGGAAATTTGCGCTTGTTCAGGATCAGGAATATAGATTACATCAAGAACATCTTTTTTAGATTTATTTTTTTCAATTTCTATCAAGGAACTAAATTTAGATAACGATTTTGGAGAATATGTATATTTTGATTCTTTATCTTTACTCTGCGAAATAACTCTATCATTCAAAAAATTTATGGCTGAGGGTGAGAAAGCTGCAAAATATATTTTTTTCTTATTTCCATCTACATCAAATTCAAAAGACATCGGAATACCTTCTTTATCAGTCGGTGTGAATAATATAATTGAATCTAATTTAGTTTCAACCTGTTTGGGTGTTAAAGCTATCATATCCAATTCAATTTTTGATAAGGGACTTGAAAGAGTTGTAGCAGCGACAGCAACTAATGGTGCAAGGAAATTCATAACAATTTAAATCGCATAGAAGTCAATAAAGTTTAAAAGATAAAGCTTTTGCTCTGATTAAGATCTTGATTATTTGAGAAGGAAATTAATAAATCTTCTAGAACTGAATTGTCATCAATTTCGTTAGTTGAAGAAATCTTAAATAATTCATTTCCTGTTGAATTGATAGACAAGTCTGAGGAATCATCAGTAAAGATATCATCCAAAATCTCATTAATAGTTTCTAAAGATTCAAAATCATTGGTTACAACTTCCAGAGATTTATCAATTATTAAAATATCTCCATCTAAGAAGTCAACTTTAATTTCAGCATCTTTTACATCTGGTCCAAGATTGGATTTATTTTCTAAGAATTGAGAATTGCTTCTAGCTGAACCTGTGACAACAGTTTCAGGAATATCGTCAGGTGTAGGAGCTTTTTCTTTAATTAAATCTGTAACAGTTGGAGTTACAAAAGACCTAAATAATTTAAAGACTGGTGCATCAAAGAACGCAATTTCCTTATCCTTAGTTTTCTTAATAGTATTAATGTTATCTATTGATGGCCCAGGATTAAATATTGCAAAACCTCCAGTCCTGCTGAACTTACCAGATTTAAACCCAGCAATTGAACCTCCTCCGTTATATGTGAATTTATCTGCATCAGTAATTGTAAATGTTCCAAATGCATTAGTACCTCCAATTGCTCCAGTAATATTTATTTCGAATCCTGGGGTATTAAATGTAATTGCCTGACTACCATTTAGAGAATCTAGTGTTCCTCCGAAAGTAACTGCTCCAGTCCCAATATTAATATCTACTCCAGCAATTACAGGACCTGTATTTTCAAGAGTTCCTCCAATAAAATCACCCTTGAATGTTGTGGTTCCAGTGGATGTAATAGTTACATCAGCTATTTCAGAGCCTGTTCCTATAGCTCCAACAGTTACATTTCCTGTCCCAGCAGTTAATGTGATGTTTTCAGATGAAGTTCCCATTACACCTGGTGTTAAATCAATAAGACCTCCTCCTGTACCAGTGTCAATGATTAGATTTGAACCATTACCCATCTCCAAAGTACCTGTTCCGAAAGTAATGCCATCATTTGATGTAGTGAAGGTCGTATCAGCTCCACCTGTTAAATCAATATTCTCTCCTGCCTTAGTTGTATAAGTAACAGCATCTGTTTTATATGTGGTACCAGCTAGAGTGAGAGTAGTAGTTGTGGCATTACCAATATTTGAAGTCCCAGTTACACCTTGAGTATTAGTATCTCCAATATCTTTAAGAGTGATTGTTCCTGATCCCCCTGTATTGTTTATATCTAAAGTAGCAAGAGCAGTATCTCCTCCAATTGTTCCACCAATTGATACTGCTCCTGATCCAGAACTGATATCAAAATTCTCGTTGCCATTTATTGTAGAGGCGAAATCAACAGTACCACCAGCTGTAGTTAAGGCCACTGCTCCACCAAGTGTAGTAACTTCATCTATATCAATATTTCCACCATTTGTAGTGATATTTCCATTTAGAGTTACCCCTCCAGAACCATCTAAGGTTACGTTGCCGATACCTGTAGCCATTCCAGCGACACTAACGCTTCCTGAACCTGCCTCTATGGTCACAGTTGTGGTTTGTCCAGATGTACTTCCAATCGCACCTTCAATAGTGATATTTCCATCTTGATTATGGGCAGTATCAACTGTTAAATCTGATCCGGTTGCAAGGGTAATGCCACTGGCACCATCTAGGAAACTAATGTTTTCTGATGAAGCATTAAAGTCTGGATCTGTTCCTACTAATGAATAAGTAGCAGCATTATAAGTCTGTGCTCCAGTAGTGAAGTACTCACTCTCTGTACCAGATGTACCGAATGTGATTGTTCCAGTATTCGAGTTACCAAGAGCAACTACACCAGAACCAGAGGTTCCATCTGCTCCGATATTACCAAGAATATTGATATTTCCTGTTCCTGTACTTGCTCCAGTTGCGTTGATATCAAGACTTGTAAGAGCACCTCCTCCTCCGATATCGCCTGTGATTGTAACTGCTCCACTTCCTGACAAGATGTCTAGATTCTGAGTTCCAGCAATAGTTGAACTGAATTCAACATTTCCAGCTCCTGTACCTGATGAAATTATTACGTCACCCCCAAGAGTAACTGGTGCATTTATATCAATCAGTCCGGTTGTTGTTATATCGTTTGAGATAGTTAAAGCATTTGTTGTTGCAACAAAAGAGGTGAGAGGCTTACTTGATCCACCAATTTCAGGAAGTGTAATTGTTCCCGCTCCGCTTGTTAGGGTCAAACTGTCTGTTTCATTTGTTTCTGATTGAATAGAGGTTGTGAATTTAATGATTCCATCAGTGGCAGTAGTATCTCCACTATTGTCAGTATCGATACTTACAGCGCCATCGATAATAACCTTGTCGTTAAATGTGACATCTCCAGCGCTAGATGAATCGGCAGATGTATAAATATTTCCTGTAAGGATAATTCCTGCATCTCCTGAAATTGTTAAGTTGTGGATCTCAGCATGACTTGAGTCTCCAACATCTCCAATCTTCACAGCACTTGTTCCAGCATCAATAGTTACTGTTTCATCACTAACACCTGCAACACCAGAAACTTCTACAGGTCCATTTCCTGAGGTGATTGTTAAGTTTGCATCATTAGCAAGATCAATCTTACTTCCAACAAATTTGATAGCTTCACCTGCTGCTGTAAATTCTGTTGTTACTGCAACTTCTATATTCTCATCATCTACAGATGATGTTGAATCACTGTCTGTTGTTGCTGTTATGGTTGTTATTCCACCGTCAAAACTATAAATAGAAGATCCAAAATGTACATTTTCTGTAGCTGTTCCACCAATTGTTGTTGTACCGCTAATTCCAGGATTACTACCATCACCAATTGTACTGGAGAAAGTTATGTCTCCATCACCACCAGAAGTGTTAATGGTTAGTCCTCCAAGGGCATTTGTAGCTCCAATTGCCCCGGTAAACGTTACATCTCCACCTCCTGAAGTTATTGCTAATGAATCATCAAAAGAAGTTGCGTCATCAGCTTCTATGGCACCGTCAAATTCAACCTTACCATCTCCTGAACTGGAACTACTATCAGTATCTATTGTTAAATTCCCAGATAACTTAACTCCACCGCCAACAAAATGTAAATCATCATTTAGTGTAGCAATTGTCATCGCATTCTTAATATCAACTTTATTAGCCCCACTAGTCGTTGTAAATGTAGTAGCTCCATCTAAGGCGTAGAAGGAACCAGCCAGATCTATTCCTGTGGTTCCAGTGTGTCCTATGTCAATTGCACCTGTGACACCAATCGAAGCAAAGAAGCCTATACCATTTAGATTTATCTTACCTGTTCCATTAGTATCATCATCATTAATCTTCAAAGCACCTATATTCTGACTTTGACCGATAATGCCACCTATTGTGATACTTCCAGTCTTAGACTTTAAGGTCAAAGCATTTGTCTCACTTCCTTCTGAGTTGATTGTTGAGCTAAAGTCAATAGTTCCATCATTAACTGATGTATCAAGGGTTGTAGCCGCTGTAAGAATTACAGGGCCATCAATATCAATATTATTTCCAGTCAAATCATGAGCGGTGGTTATTGATCCGCCAAGATTTACATTTGTTGCACCTTGAAGAGTAACAGTCTTAAATCCACCAGCAGTATTAACTCCTGCAATATTTCCTCCAATAGATACAGTTCCTGAGGAAGATCCACTATTGACTGATATCTTTAACTCCTCTACTGAAGAACTATCATCAACACCGGTAATATCACCTGCCACATTAATATGTGCTCCTGCTGCAGTTGCAAGAAGTTGAGCGTTACCAGTTACTTTTAGGGCACTGGAGGATCCTGGAGTAATTGTAAGATTATTAGAATCTGTTCTAATAATTCCATTTGTGCCATTACCGGTTACTGACATAGTTATATCTCCACCACTTGTAATTGACGTTGAACCCCCTCCAAATGAATAAGTATTAGCACTTAATGTAATAGCTCCAGCATTTGCATTACCAATTATGGTTGTACCATTTGTTCCAGGAGTTGCTCCATTACCAATAGCTTTAACGTCAAGTGTTGTTACACCTGTTGCCTGAGAGTTAATTGTCAAGGCTTCTAATGGTTCAGTAGCTCCTATCGCTACAAGAGTTATCGCTCCAGATCCACCTTCTATAGTTAAGTTATCTGTCGTTCCATCAGTACCATTAATTGAGGTGGTAAAGACAATATCTCCATCAAGGTTAACTGATGATGCATCATCGTCGTCAGAATCAATAATTACTGTTCCACTAATAATTACAGGGTCACTAAATGTGATATCGGCTCCTGAGTCATCTGCTCCCCCTGATGTGTAAATAGCTCCAGTAAGTGTAATTCCTGCATCTCCAGCAACCGTTAAATTGTGGATCTCAGCATGAGCAGTATCTCCAACTGCTCCAAGAGAAACACTACCTGTTCCAGCATTAATACTTACGGTTTCATCACTATCACCAGCAATACCAGATACAGTTATGCTGCTAGAGCTATTGGTAAGAGTTAAATTCGCACCATCAGCAAGATCAATCTTACCTCCGGCAAATGCTAGAGCCTCTCCAGCTGCTTTAAATTCTGCTGTTACTGCAACTTCGATATTTTCATCATCTACACCTGATCCACTATCACTGTCTGTTGTTGCTGTTATGGTTGTTGTTCCACCGTCAAATCTATAAAGAGATCCCTTAAAGTGGACATTCTCAGTAGTTGTAGTACCAATCGCGGTTGTTCCCACAATTCCAGGCTGGTCTGTACCAGCAGATGTTCCAATATTGCCTTTAAAGGTTATATCTCCTGTTCCAGCAGTGGTTTTGTTGACATCTAATCCGCTTAGCTCATCAGTACCACCGATTAATCCAGAGAAATAAACATCACCTGCTCCAGATGCAATAACCAAACTCTCATCATTTGCTCCACCAGCTCCATCTCCGTCTAATTTGATTGTTGTTGCTTCTATTCCAAAGTTAACATTTCCACCACCAGTGGTTATTGTGGTTGCGGCATCATTTTGCAGTTCTACGTCTGCAGTGCTAAACAATACATTTCCACCAGATGTTGTGATGGCTACAGCATCTCCTGATGCAGCTGCAGCAATTACGATATTTTGTCCACCAGTTGCAGCAGTATAAGTCTGACCTCCTGTTGTCTTATAAGTTCCTCCATCTAGAGTTAATGTTGATGTATTCGCATTACCAATAGCGGTTGTTCCTGATGCACCAACAGTAGTTGCTCCTATCTGGAAGACATCAATAGCTCCAGTTCCAGCTGATCCAATAGTTAAATTAGATACCGCACCAGTAGCTCCTGATCCAATAGCACCTTGTAAAGTGGTCTTGGCATTACCACTATTGATTACTAAAGCCTCGGCATCACCGTCAGTAGCATCAATCTTTCCTTGAATAGTTATGGTTCCATTAGTACCGGTTCCACTGTAATTAGTATCAATTGTTGTGGTTCCTGCAGTACTTAAAACAATGTCAGCAGTGTTAAAGGCAAGGTTATCAGCGTCGGTAGAAATCGTTGGAGAGGCTCCTGTGATTAAGATTCCATTTCCACTACTAGAAGCTTCAAAAGTTGTTTGACCATTAAATGAATAGGTAGTTCCATCTAAAGTTAATGTCGTTGTCGCACTGTTACCTATATCTGTTTGACCAGTAACACCAACATTCACTGAGCCACCAGTGGCATCTCCTATATTGGCAATCTCAATTGTTCCTGTTTCTGCTGTTTCGTTGACTGATAGTTTCGCTAAGTTTGTCGTTTCTCCAATTGCTCCTTGGAACTTGACGGCTCCACTACCAGATTTAACAACAAGTTCATTGTTTCCATCTATTGTTGCTGTGGAATTAAAGGTTATAGCTCCATCAACGCTAGCAGTATCAGTAAGAATCTCAACGTTAGCACCAAGAGTTACTGGACCTGTTACGTCAAGCTTGGCTCCTGTGTGATTAGCAGTTGTGATATCTCCACCCAAGGTGACTCCATCTACACCGATTATCGTGATTTCAGCCAATCCATTTCCTTCTCCTAATCTACCGACTGCTACTTGGGCATCAGTAGCACTTGATCCTGCATCTAGCTTAAGATCTTCATCTCCTGATCCACGAGTCTCAGTTAAGGTGATCTTCGCTCCACTTGACTCAATTGTTGTTAGGCCTGCTGTTAACTTGATAACACCAGTTTCAAAGGTGATCGTGTCATCACTTGATTTGATCGTTGTTCCACTAGCTGATGTAAGTCTGATGTCATTATTGGAACCTGCTGCTGCTGCCTGAATATTTACGGTGTTATCAAAGTTATAGATGCTTCCACTTAAAGTTACTATCGCTGTGTTGGCATTACCTATGTAAGCTGCACCGGTTGCTCCATCAAAAGTAGCTGATCCTATATTACCAATGCTGATATCTCCTGTTTGAGCATCAGCCTTGTTAATTTCAATCTCATTAACAGTTGCAGTTGCAGCAGTAGTTCCAATACTGCCGATACTTACATCTCCACTGCCAGATACAACGGTTAAGCTCTGTAAAGCACCAGTTGTTCCATCAATATTACCGCTGACACTAACATTTCCATTAACTGTTGTAATTGTGATGTCATTATCAGCATCAGCAGCTAGAACAACATCACCTGTAATAGAAACTGCTGGACTACCAAGATCAGATGTAGTGATATCTCCGTTTAAAGTTATATCTCCAGCACCTGTAACTGTTAAGAGGCTGATCTCAGCATTACCTGACCCCGAGAACCCACCAGGTCCAACTGGTCCCAAACTGATTGTTCCTGTTCCACTAGTAGTTGTAGTAATAGTTAGATCTTCATCACTAGTACCATCAATTCCTTTGGCAATACTTATATTTCCTGAGGCAGTTCCAGCAAGTCTATTACTGTTGAGTGTTAGGTCTGATTTATTTGCTAATTTTACTTCGCCTCCAGCCAATGTAATATTACCTGCTGCTGTTCCAATAAATGGATTATCAGCATCAGTTCCTCCAGTAAAGTTGATCTCTGCTTGAGTAGTATTACCGGCAGCTGTTGTTAAGGTTATATTTCCAGCTGTAGTTGAATCTCCCACATTATATATAAGTCCACTCATCGTAATTCCAGCTGTATTCGTATTACCAATAGCTACATTTCCTGTTACACCAGGGGCAGCATTATTTATTGCGCCCGTTCCTATATTCGGAACAGTTAGTGTTGTTACACCTGTTGCCTGAGAGTTAATTGTCAAGGCTTCTAATGGTTCAGTAGCTCCTATCGCTACAAGAGTTATCGCTCCAGATCCACCTTCTATAGTTAAGTTATCTGTCGTTCCATCAGTACCATTAATTGAGGTGGTAAAGACAATATCTCCATCAAGGTTAACTGATGATGCATCATCGTCGTCAGAATCAATAATTACTGTTCCACTAATAATTACAGGGTCACTAAATGTGATATCGGCTCCTGAGTCATCTGCTCCCCCTGATGTGTAAATAGCTCCAGTAAGTGTAATTCCTGCATCTCCAGCAACCGTTAAATTGTGGATCTCAGCATGAGCAGTATCTCCAACTGCTCCAAGAGAAACACTACCTGTTCCAGCATTAATACTTACGGTTTCATCACTATCACCAGCAATACCAGATACAGTTATGCTGCTAGAGCTATTGGTAAGAGTTAAATTCGCACCATCAGCAAGATCAATCTTACCTCCGGCAAATGCTAGAGCCTCTCCAGCTGCTTTAAATTCTGCTGTTACTGCAACTTCGATATTTTCATCATCTACACCTGATCCACTATCACTGTCTGTTGTTGCTGTTATGGTTGTTGTTCCACCGTCAAATCTATAAAGAGATCCCTTAAAGTGGACATTCTCAGTAGTTGTAGTACCAATCGCGGTTGTTCCCACAATTCCAGGCTGGTCTGTACCAGCAGATGTTCCAATATTGCCTTTAAAGGTTATATCTCCTGTTCCAGCAGTGGTTTTGTTGACATCTAATCCGCTTAGCTCATCAGTACCACCGATTAATCCAGAGAAATAAACATCACCTGCTCCAGATGCAATAACCAAACTCTCATCATTTGCTCCACCAGCTCCATCTCCGTCTAATTTGATTGTTGTTGCTTCTATTCCAAAGTTAACATTTCCACCACCAGTGGTTATTGTGGTTGCGGCATCATTTTGCAGTTCTACGTCTGCAGTGCTAAACAATACATTTCCACCAGATGTTGTGATGGCTACAGCATCTCCTGATGCAGCTGCAGCAATTACGATATTTTGTCCACCAGTTGCAGCAGTATAAGTCTGACCTCCTGTTGTCTTATAAGTTCCTCCATCTAGAGTTAATGTTGATGTATTCGCATTACCAATAGCGGTTGTTCCTGATGCACCAACAGTAGTTGCTCCTATCTGGAAGACATCAATAGCTCCAGTTCCAGCTGATCCAATAGTTAAATTAGATACCGCACCAGTAGCTCCTGATCCAATAGCACCTTGTAAAGTGGTCTTGGCATTACCACTATTGATTACTAAAGCCTCGGCATCACCGTCAGTAGCATCAATCTTTCCTTGAATAGTTATGGTTCCATTAGTACCGGTTCCACTGTAATTAGTATCAATTGTTGTGGTTCCTGCAGTACTTAAAACAATGTCAGCAGTGTTAAAGGCAAGGTTATCAGCGTCGGTAGAAATCGTTGGAGAGGCTCCTGTGATTAAGATTCCATTTCCACTACTAGAAGCTTCAAAAGTTGTTTGACCATTAAATGAATAGGTAGTTCCATCTAAAGTTAATGTCGTTGTCGCACTGTTACCTATATCTGTTTGACCAGTAACACCAACTTGTTCTGTGCCAGTTGATCCATTACCTATGTTGGCAATCTCAATTGTTCCTGTTTCTGCTGTTTCGTTGATTGAAATACCTGTTAAGGCTGTAGAAGCTCCAACAGCTCCTTGGAGTTTGATAGCTCCAGATCCTGAAGATAAAGTAAGAGATTTATTACCATCAATAGTACTACCAAAAGTAATGGCACCATTCCCGCTAGAGGTGTTAATGGTAATATTATCGCCTAAAGTTACAGCACCTGTAGCTTCAAAAGCACCAGCAGTTGTAATATTATTGCTAAGAGTAAGTGCATCGGCCGTGTAAGTTAAACCTGTTAATGCTGTTCCTCCTCCTATGATTCCAGTACTGATAGTTCCTGAACCTGCAGTAAATGAAATTGCAGTATTTCCATTCACTGTAGTAGTAGTAATATTTCCTCCACTGCTAGAACCTGTATTTAAATGAACCGCACCAGTAGCAATATTGAGTGGATCACTCATAGTAATGGCTCCACCGGTACCTACAGCATTACCACCACCTAAAGCTGCACCACCAGAAGTATTGATAAGGGTGTCATTAAGAGTTATGGATGTTGTGACTGTAGAAATACTATCGTCTTGAAAGGTAACAGCTCCACCTGCACCACCAGCTCCACTGGTGTGTGCTGAACTTCCTGTAGTAACGATATCAGCGTTGGCTGAGACAGAAATTGTACCACTATTGTTAAAAACAGCTAAATCAACACTTCCACCAGCTTTTCCTGCTCCACTTGAAGTAACAGTTCCTCCAGATGTGGTTATGTCACCTCCAATAACAATATTTCCGGATGTGTTACCTGATCCTGGATTTCTAATATTAGCCCTAATATCAACTGCACCACCCGCTCCATTATCTTTACCGGAAGTATCTATAAGTGTGTCAGTGTGAGATGTGAAGGATCCAGCACCATCGGATGTCGATCCCATAAAGCCCAATCCAGTATCGTTTGCACCATTAACAGTAAAGACACCACCTTGAGTTACGATTTGAACATTTGCAGCTGTACCTGATCCAACTTTTACGTCACCTTGAGCATTAAAATAAACATTCAAACTACCAGTGCCAGTAGATTTAATACTTTTATTAACAGTGATTTTGTCAGCCGCGACAAGTTGAAAAATTCTGTCATTACTTCCTGTATAAGTAATATCAGCGTTAACTGTAATATCTCCATCTTCTCCAGCACCATTAAAAGTAGTAATGAAGACGTTTGTACTGGCTAAAGAAGCGAGAATTGTATCATTACTTATTTTTGCAGTTCCTCCTGTTGGATCAAATAAATTAGGAGTTCCAGTAGTATTAAAATTATTATCAACACTTTCAGTAATCTCAACATCAGCAGGATCAAGCAGGTATGTACCTTCTCCAATTCCACCAGCAGCATCTACACTTCCAAAAACTTGTAAATTATTTTTACTTGAAGTTTCAACAAATCCTCCTAAACCTGTTTCTGAACCTTTAGCTGAAATAGATCCTTGGAAGTTTGTATAATCATCACTCCACACAATTACTCTTCCACCATCACCACTATTTGTTGCATCAGCAGTAATTTCTGCACCATCAACTATTACAACTGCTGAAGCGTTTGGCTCAGGTCCTCGACCAAGATAATTACCACCAATAAGAATTTCACCACCGCCATTTGCTCCGCTTGTAGAAATCTTCGCATCATCTTCTAAAGCAATTCTATTTCCAAGTATCTTTATTGATCCTCCATTATTGGTGCTATCTGTCTCATTCGATGTGATAGTTCCATCAACATAAACATCTCCAGAAGATTGAATATCAACAGATGAATCCTCATCAAAGCCAGTCGCCTGAACAAACCCATCAATATTGACTGTGGAGTTAACGAAAGATGAAGCCACACCCCCACCAATTCTTATATTTTGACCTTCGATTATTCCAGTATTTTTAATGATGCCTGCTGCTTCCTCATCAAGTGCAACATTTAATAAACCATCTCCACTTAAATCAAGGGTTGCAGAAGTACCTGAAGCTAACTGAACTTTACCTAACTTGGCAGAAATTACACCTTCGTTAACAACTTGTGGAGCTATCAATGAGACCAAACCTGTATCACTTACTGAAATAGCTCCAAAATTAATAATTGATGAATCTAGAGAGTTAGTATCAAAATTATTTAAAGTTACGTCATTAGCATTACTAAATTGAAGAGGTTCAATGTCTAAAGTAGAAGCAGAAAAACTCGCGGTGTTTATTTCAGCTTCAGCCCCAAAAAGCATACCTTTTGGGTTAATCAGGATAACTCCACCGGTAGCATTTAAGTTCCCAAATATTTCTGTTCTAGATCCGCCTGTAATACGGCCAACCATAATACTATCTACTGTCGGCTGGTTAATATTTACTGTTTCATTACTTTGTATATCAAAACTATTCCAATCACCAAAAGCTCTATTAGTTCCTTGATTTATTGTTAATGTATTATCACTTGTTTGAGTTGTTAAATTTCCCTGCTTAACTGTTAATCCTTCTGGTAATGCAAAGACTGGAAGTGTTGGACCAAAACTTGCAACTATTGCCGCTGCTGCTGCTGGAACAGATGCTGAAAATTTTGGTTTTTTTGCATATAACTTTTTCCAATTAGAGATCAAATTATATCTATCACCATCTCTTGGAATGGAGTTAAACTTTGATTTATTCTTAATATCGCGATTGCGCATAATTTAATAGAAAAAATACAGAAGGGTCACTTCAAAGTAATTGGAACTACTTTGAATCAATTTCCAGAAATATTTTCAAAAATAATAAGTCTAGAAAAATAGATTTCTAGTAAGTATAAAGCATAATTTCGTGAAAAAACAAGTAAAAAGTAGGAATGCAAATAATTCAAATTAAATATTTATTTAACTAACAATCAATTCAATAATATTTAAAATTCTTACGAGTTTTTCTTATTCCTCAGTAGGAGAGATACCAGATTCTTCAACTTCTGATTTAAGTGAATTAATAAAAGTTATTCTTGATGCATCTAACTGCCTTAACCTAAACTCAAGATTTGTTTTATTTTGATTTGCTCTTAGAAGTTCACTTACAAATGCTTTAACAGTATCTGGCAAGTCTGAACCATCATATGTTTTATCAGCAATAGTGATTGAAGGTGAATCTTCATTTGATGATTCTGGTAATCCAACTTTCTCAACTTCAGTTTTAAGTCCTGAGGCATAAGTGTTTGTGAGAGTAAGGCTTTGGTTATAGCTTCTAAGCAACTCTTTATATTCCATAACTGTTCTTGTTAAGTCATTTAAAAAGAGCTTTGATTTATCATTAAGATCCTCAACTAAATATTTCTTATCATTGATAGTTACTGATGGAGGAGCTGTATTTTCAGTTTGGGTAGTCATTGGTAAATAATTTTTAAAAGAATTTACTAGGTAATTTTTGACAAAATTACTAGATTAGTAGATTTCTAGTTCATTATAAAGTACATTAGAAATCTTCTAAAAATCAACAAAAACTTTTAAATTAAAATAATTTACAAGTAATTATTTCAAGAGATTAATCTACTCATATGTAAAAAGGCCATAAATTAAAGCAAATAAAGGAATTGTTATTTACCTTAAAATATTTTTTAAAATTTCAGACCTAAATTAAATTTAAAAATTGAATGATCTAGACCAGTCTTTTTTGGATTTGAGTCATCAAGACCTGGCACACCTAAAGATATTTCATAGGTAGTGTCTCTATTAAAATTACCCGCTAAACCTATTCCATAGGTAGAGGCTGTTTTTTCTCTACTGTCTCCAGTTAAATCATCTACTTGCCCATAATCTACCCAAACGAAAGGACTTATTGTCTTACCATTTTTTGAATACATATTTTTTGATAGTTGCATTGAAGAGCTCCAACCAGCATCACCAAAAATATGGCTGTTAGCAAACCCTCGCCCGTAATCTGGGCCTCCGAAAGAAAACTTTTCTGGAGTCGGTAGAGCGGTACTTGCAATTTGTCCTGAAGCGTTAAATTCTAAAACTACGCCATCATTACCAAGAAACTGCTGTCTGCTGAAGTCAAGCTTATAAGTTGAAAAGTTTGGTTTAGAATTTAAATTTGATTTTTGTTGATCACCGATTAAAGTATCATCCCATCCTTCAAATCCTTGGCTAAAGAGGAATCTTGCAGTGTTATATGATCTTTTTAAAGATTTTCTACCATTCAAACCAACTCTTAAAGCTCTAATTCTATCTGTGCTGACGTTGTTGGACTTTACATTATCTTGGTAAAGATCTTGATGACTATTTTGAATTGTTGTTGCAATATCAAATCCGAGTTCAGTGTTTCTTTTCAGAACGAAAGGATAAGAGATTCCTAATGAGATGTACTCCGAAGTACCTTTATTAATGCTTTCTCCTGAGGTATTTGGGAAAAGATCTTTTGTTTTTGTAGTTGAGTATGCATAAATTGTATTAAGGTTTAAGCCTTTTTTTGCAATTGGTTTCTCTAGGTAAACTACTCCACTTAAAAGACCGTCCGGGATAGGAAATGCATATTTTGAAGAGGTTCCTATCTTTAAAGGATTTTTTGTTTTTGTTGTATAGGAGGACTTAAGTCCAACTACGTAATCTCCTAAATTATTTGAAAGATCTGTATTAGAAAAAGCACTAATATTTAATGGCTCTGGATCAATATTAATTGTCAATAATGATGTACCCAATTTACTTCCTTTAGAAAGAGTAGATGTCAATTTACCTAAACCATTTTTCTTTATTAAGAGAAGTTGTCTTTCGAGATCGTCAAATTTAAAAATTTTATTCTTGAGATTATCTTTAAGAACACTGCTAGTCATGTACTTTATATAATCTCTAGTCCCAATTGTGCCACCTGTTACTACGATATCCTCCAAATAACTTTCAATAACTGCGATCTTAATATCCCCTGATAAAAAATCCTGTTTAGGAATAATTACTCTAGTAGTTATGTAGCCTTTTTCTCTATAAAATGATTGTGCTTTGAGTACAGCACTTGACAAATCAGAAAATGTAACATCCTTTTCTATTAGATTTTTAAAAAATCCATTTAGCTTTTCTTCAGAAATTGTTTTGTTACCTGTA
>QCCJ01000004.1 GCA_003281285.1 Prochlorococcus sp. AG-347-K22
AAAAAAGCTCTTATTAAGTCTTTTGGTTTACCGAGCTCAAGATAAATTAACGGTACAGTTAGATAAATGGTACCAACTAAAATATAAAAAGTTCCCAAATAAAATACCAAACTATTCATAAATTAACTACTTAAACAAATTATAAGAGTTGATATAGATAAGCAAACTATCTATCAGAATTTCCTTAAGTGCGGTCGGGGAGACTTGAACTCCCACACCCGAAGATACGAGTACCTAAAACTCGCGCGTCTACCAATTCCGCCACGACCGCTCAAATAAAATAATAATTGAAAGAGGTTTATTTTAAAAATTTTTTTTCTTAAGATGATTAATTTGACACATTAAAATTAAATCAAAAATCTCTTAAAAGAAATTTTTTATGTTTATGCATGCAATCCTCTTAAAATATTAGTTATATTATTTACAGAATAAAAGAAACGATTTCAAACTTAACCAGTAAAAATACAACAAAAAATACTAATTCATCAAAAACATTTAATTGGCAAAAAGAGATTAAAAATTACGTAGATCCGCCAAGTTTTTGGAATCCAACATTAGGTTTATTTTTTGGCGGTTATTTTCTTGCTTTTCTTAGCATATGGCAATGGTATAGGGGTGTTTGGCCTTTACCTTTACTTGTAGCCACTGCGTTTTTAGCTTTACATATTGAAGGTACTGTTATTCATGATGCATGTCATAAAGCTGCTCATCCAGTTCCTTGGATAAATCAAGCGATGGGACATGGTTCAGCTATTCTATTAGGGTTTAGCTTCCCAGTTTTTACTAGAGTTCATTTACAACATCATATTCACGTAAATCACCCCAAAAATGATCCTGATCATATTGTCAGTACTTTTGGTCCAATTTGGCTAATTGCTCCAAGATTTTTTTATCATGAGGTGTTTTTCTTTCAAAGAAAACTTTGGCGAAGATATGAATTACTACAATGGGGAATTGAAAGATCCATATTTATAACAATTATCTTGGCAGGTTTGAAATTTGATTTTATGAATTTAATTTATAATTTATGGTTCGGCCCAGCATTAATGGTAGGAGTCACTTTAGGAATATTTTTTGATTATTTACCCCACAGGCCATTTCGATCAAGAAATAAATGGATAAATTCTCGAGTTTATCCAAGCAAATTTATGAATTTATTGATAATGGGACAAAATTACCATCTCATTCATCATCTTTGGCCTTCGATTCCTTGGTTTGAATACAAAATAGCTTATGAAAAAACTAAGCCTTTATTGGACAAAAAAGGCTCCCCACAAAGAGTTGGTATATTTGAAAGTAAAGAAGACATTTTTAACTTTATTTATGATCTATTTATAGGTGTAAGGAGCCATAGCAAAAAGAGGGGGAAAATACGAAAAATCATAAATTTATATCCAGGCTTTAAAATAAAAAAAGTTTTATTAAAGATAGTCAATAAAACGTTTATTGGAAGCAACTAACTTACTCATTCACTAATAATTTTTGGTACTTTAAAATATTTATCCTCTCTCGATGGACCCAATTCTAAAAGTTCTTCATTGCAATCAGAATTTTTCTTTTCGTCTTTTCTAAATACATTGACAACCTCTATAGCTCTTGTTGTACAGGGGACTTCATCTGTATCAATTTCTTCAAGTTGTTTTATATAATCCAATATCTTTTCTAATTGTTCTGCATGATTATTAATTTCATTCTCGTTAAGTTCTAATCTCGCTAAATGAGCAACTTTTTTAACTTCCTCTTTAGTTATTTTTGTCATACCTTTAATATCTTTCTTATTAAATAATAGTTTATTAAGAACAACTTATTTACATATCCTTTGAATTTCATATAATTTAAAAAATAATCAAATCTTTTTGAAAATCAATATCAATTAATAGCCTTAATTATTTTTCTCAGCTAAATATGTTATTAGATAGATATTGAAAAATAGAAGAAGAATTATTTCCAAAAAATTTTTTTTATCGGCACTCTAAACTTGTTGCTCCTGATTTAATAGGCTGTCACCTCATAAAAAAAAATAATAAGGTAGATCAAGTTAAAGGGGTTATTGTTGAAACTGAAGCTTATTCACAGGAAGAAGAGGCCTGTCATGGCTACCACAAAATGACTGAATCAAACAAACCATTATTTGGCAAACCTGGCACATTTTATATTTACAAATCTTATGGCATTCATCATTGTTTAAATATAGTTACTGATAAAGAAAATTTTGCGAGTGGTGTTTTAATAAGATCAGTTTTTATCTCTAAAAAGAATGAAAGATTAGCTTCTGGACCTGGCCTAGTAACTAAAACTTTCAGTGTAGACATTTCATTTAACTCACTTGAAGTTCTTAATAACAAATCTTTATGGATTTCTCCACGAGACTCCACTCTAGAAGAAAAAGATCTTATTCAAACTACGAGAATTGGCATATCAAAGGCAAAAAATATAAAATGGCGTTGGTATCTAAAAAATAGTAGAAGTGTAAGTAAAAGATTAAAAGGTGACAGAACACCTAAATTTCAATAATCATTTATCTTTTTAAGCGTAATGCAAATTTGGCCTCATAAACATATCCACACATTAGCTAATTTTTCAATTAAAGATTATGAGTCAGTTTTTGAATTAGCTAATAGATTTGATGCACTAAAGAATGCAGGAACAAAAAAGATACCGGCCTTACAAGGGACTTTGGTAACGTCTTTGTTTTTTGAAGCTAGTACAAGAACAAAAAATAGTTTTGAGCTTGCAGCAAAAAGACTTTCTGCTGATGTCCAAACGTTTGCGCCATCCTCAAGCTCTTTAACAAAAGGCGAAACAATAATTGATACAGCCATAACTTATTCTGCTATGGGGGCGGATACATTAGTTATCAGACATTCATCAAGTTACATAACCTTTGAGATCGCAAAAAAACTTGATGCAATAAATTCCAAGACTTCGGTTCTTAATGCGGGAGATGGATTACATAGTCACCCCAGCCAAGGATTGCTTGACATCTATACATTGATAAAATTCTTTTCCCAAAAAAAACTGCATCCAGAGGTTTTAAATTCCAAAAAAATTTTAATTATTGGAGACGTTAATCATTCAAGGGTTGCCAGGTCAAATCTTTGGGCTTTGAGTGCATTCGGCGCCGATATAATCTTATGTGGTCCTAAGACTTTAATACCTGATGAATTTATAAATTTTTTAAAAACCCCCGCGCCAAATCAAATAGAAGATCCTGTTAAATCAAGAGGTTCAATAACAATTTCTAGATCATTGGAAGAATCAATAAAAATTGCAGATGCGATTATTGTTTTAAGACTCCAGAAAGAGAGAATGATGGAAAATTTACTAAGTAGCATTGATTCATATAGTTTGGATTATGGCTTAACCCCAGAGAAATTATCTTTAAATAATAAAGAAATTCCAATTCTTCATCCTGGCCCCATTAACAGAGATATTGAAATAAGTAGCAAAGTGGTAGATCGGTATCCTAATTGCTTAATTAATAATCAAGTTGCAAATGGTATCCCTATAAGAATGGCTTTGCTTTATCTATTACAAAAACACAACAAGTAAATTTATAGCAACTTAAGACTCTCAGTAAAGAAACCATAAAATAATCCCAATCTTAAAGAATCTAATAAAAGTACTAAAAATTTCTTTTTCCTTTCAAATCTAAAATTTCTTCTTAGAACTATTAAAAACTCAATAAAAACTACTGCTAAAAAAGCGGCTACAGGATCCATGAGTTCCACAACGGCACTTACCATACCAAGAGAACTTCCAAAAAAGTAGCCGATTAAAAGAGTAATCAATGATATTGAATATCTTCGCCATGGATTATTAGCCCAAATACTTAATGTCTGAATATTTTCCACAATTTTTAGCTGAAATTTTGTCTTTTGAGGTTTAAAAACCATTTTGCATTAAACTAAGCAGCTTCAGAATTTGATTGAATTTTAGTATTTCCTTCTATTAATTCAAGTAATGCTTCGAACTGAGCCATTAATCCTCTTAATTCGCCTGGTTCAGGGAAAAGGTCATCTTCTTTTATTCCTAAATGCATTTCTCTGAGCTCTTGCCTTAAATAGCGTATGTGACTAATGACTTGCTCTCTTTTAGTTTGAGACATAATGTAAGTATTTACACAACTACTTTAAGAAAGAATATTTTTGAAAAGGAGAGTTTGCATATTTATGACTGAGAATGAAGATAATTGACCTAACAACAATTTGAAAAGATTATGAAAATTGAAAATTATCATATTCTTGTAAATATGTACTTAATTCTTATATCAATTTTAAATAATTACTTGAGGCTTTATTATTAGAGTATATTGACTTTACTCAATGTGAAATTCATTTCTGAAAATAAAATAAGTGAGGAACTAGTAAATTCTTTTGATGAAGAAATGACCCTTGAGCTCGCTAAAAGGCTAGAGGAGGATAATTATAATACTCCATTTGATGGTTTAAAAGACTGGCACTTACTGAGGGCTCTTGCAATCAATAGACCTGAATTAACAACTAAATATACCCATCTCCTCGATCAGGAACCTTTCGATGAAAACTAAAACTAAGGACTCCAAAATAAAGGTTCTTTTATTAATAACTGGGAGTATTGCAGCTGTAAGAATTCCATTATTAGTTAGCCAATTAGCGAAAGAAAATTATGAAATAAGATGCGTTTTATCAAAAAATGCAGAAAAATTAATAAAGCCGCTTCCTCTTTCTATTTTAAGTAGAAACCCGTGCATTTTAGAAAATGATCAATGGTCTGATAGTCAATCAACACCTCTTCACATTGAACTAGGTAATTGGGCTGATATTTTAATCATCGCCCCTTTAACAGCAACAACATTAGCAAAATGGGTAACTGGAAATGCTGAGGGATTGATCCCAAGCATCTTAATAGCAAATATAAAGCCAATTATTGTTGCACCAGCAATGAATACACAAATGTGGCTAAATAAAGCTGTCCAAAAAAATTATGAAAACTTACAGAATTACGAAAATGTTTTGTCTTTGCAACCAAGTGAAGGTCTCTTAGCATGTGATGCTATTGGCATCGGTAAGATACCTCCAAATGATCTAATCCAATTAGCTCTTGAATTTATAGCTTCCCACAAAAAAAATGAATATCGCAAAGATTTACTTAATAAAGAAATTTTAATAACTGGAGGGTGTACCTCAGAGAAAATTGACGCGGCAAGACATATTACTAACAAAAGTTCAGGAGCAATGGGCCTACTTCTTTCTCAAGTAGCGAGGTTCAGAGGAGCACAAGTAAAATATGTTCATGGGCCTCTGAAAATCGATAAGAATCTTACTGATGGAATAAAAAGATATGAAATTGAAACTAGTGTTGATTTAATTAGGGCACTTAATAATGAAATATCAAATTGCGATTATTTTTTCATGAATGCAGCAGTATCTGATTTCAAGATAACCTCTGATACTTCAGCTAAAATTCCAAAAAATCAAATTAATGCTCATTTGAATCAAAACTTTGAGCTAGTCCCAGATATTTTAAAAACAATTAGTAAATCAAAAAAAGATAACCAAGTTTTCGTAGGCTTTTGTGCTTTTACAGGATCTATTGAACAAGCACGAATGACAATTAAAGAAAAGATTATCCAAAAGGGTTGTGATTATCTATTCGCAAATCCAATTGATCTTGAAGGCCAAGGATTTGGCTTTTTGGCACAAAATGAAGGTTGGCTATTCGACACTAAAAATATGGAACACTACATTAACAAAACATCAAAAATTGATTTAGCAAATAAATTAATAACCCAAATTATTTCATTAAAAAAATAAAAAAAATTTTTTAATTTGTATTTTTTTGTAATCTTAATCATTAAAAATAATTTGATAGCTTAAAATAATTCCAGTTTTTTAAAATCTAAAAAGCTACGGGTTGTTTCGAGGATTTAATAGTCCTATCCTTTATGGTCCTTTCCCTTGTAATATCCGTACTGAACTTATTAGATGACCTTTAATCTATCGTCACAGAACTTTACTGCAACTTTAATTATGAGAATTCGTTCTTTCTTAGCTTTTGTTATTTCAATTTGTATAACTTTTGCTTACGTACCTGTTAAAACATTTGCTTTTTCTGAAAGAGGAAATGCACAATTCACAGATGTTGTGAACACAGGAAAAGCTAATGATTGCCCTATATTAGACTCGTCTCTTGTAGGATCAATATCTCTCGGGAATGGAGATAGCCTTAAAGGAATATGCATGCATCCAACAGAAGTTTATGTAAAAGTGCCAGGGACGAAACGAAAAGCAGCAGAATTTGTTTCTACAAAAATTATTAGTCCTAGAAATAACACCACAGTGACAGAAGTTTATGGAGATATAGATTCAGGAACTTTCACCGAAAAAGGTGGTATTGATTTTCAACTTATTACTGTATTAACTCCTGGTGGTTTAGAGGTGCCATTTGCATTCTCAGCAAAAGATCTTAAAGCTGATTTACCATCATCTATTGAGCCAGGCACTGAGGTTAGTGGTTCAACATTTACACCTAACTACAGAACTGGCGATTTTCTAGATCCTAAGGCAAGAGCTAAAAATACTGGTGTTGAATACGCTCAAGGTTTAGTTGCATTAGGAGGAGATGACGAAGAACTTGCAAAAGAAAATATTAAGGTTGATGTAAACGGTACTGGCGTTATTACTCTTTCAATCAACAATGTAGATTCTGACACAGATGAATTTGCTGGTACTTTTGAAGCTATCCAACCTTCAGACACAGATATGGGTTCAAAAGATCCACTTGATGTAAAAATAATTGGTGAGCTTTACGGAAGAAAGGCATAAATCCTACTTAAGAGAAAAAGGGGGTTCAACCCCTCTTTTTTTTTCAAAATTTTTCTTTATCAATTTAAAAAATGGAACTACAACAAAAAACTAAAGCAGATACTGATGGACTAATACCGCCTTATGGAGGGGAACTAAAAAATTTAATTATTAAAGATAAAAAACTTAAAATTGATTTTATCTCTAAAGCTACTTATGAGTTTGAATGTAGCGAGAGAAATGCTTGCGATGTAGAACTTTTGATGGTTGGAGCTTTTTCTCCATTGGAAGGTTTTATGGATGAAAATAACTACAATTCGGTAATTAAAAATAATAGAGATACAAACGGGTTGCTTTTTGGCTTGCCTATTGTATTTGATTCAAATGATGAAAAAGTAAAAGCTGGAGAGACAATATTACTTACTTATAAAAAACAAAAAATAGCAGTTTTAGAAGTTAGTTCTAAATGGGAGCCTGATAAATCCTTAGAAGCTGAACTTTGTTATGGTACAAATTCTCTAGATCATCCTGCTGTTAAGATGATTTTTAACGAGAGAGGGAGATTTTATATAGGAGGAAGAGTTTATGGTTTCGAACTACCAATTAGAGAATTCCCTTGCAAAACCCCTGAAGAAGTTAGATCTACATTGCCATCAAATCATGATGTAGTTGCATTTCAATGCAGAAATCCAATTCATAGAGCACATTATGAATTATTTACTAATGCCTTACTCTCAGATAATGTCTCCTCTAACTCAGTTGTTTTAGTTCATCCTACTTGTGGGCCAACTCAACAAGATGATATCCCTGGAAAAGTAAGATATTTGACCTATAAAGAATTAGAAGAGGAAATATCTGATGAAAGAATAAAATGGGCTTTTTTACCTTATTCAATGCATATGGCAGGTCCAAGAGAAGCTCTTCAACATATGATAATCAGAAGAAATTATGGCTGCACCCATTTTATTATTGGTAGAGATATGGCTGGTTGTAAGTCATCATCAACTGGTGAAGATTTTTATGGCCCATACGACGCCCAGAATTTTGCGAATAAATGTGCAGATGAATTGATGATGCAAACTGTTCCTTCGAAAAATTTAGTTTATACAAAGGAAAAAGGATACATAACAGCTGAAGAGGCTAAAGAATTTAATTATGAAATTATGAAACTTAGTGGTACTGAATTTAGAAAGAAATTGAGGAATGGCGAACCAATTCCTGAGTGGTTTGCATTCAAAAGTGTAGTAGATGTTCTAAGACGCTCTTAATATTGTTTTATTATTAGTATTATAGATTTATTAAAGATTTTTTATCGTGAACAAACGTTGGAGAAACGTAGGACTTTACGTCCTAGCTGTTATTACTGTAATTTTCATAGGTACTTCAGTTTTTGATAAACCTAGTTCTGAAAGTTCTACAAAGACCTTGAGATATAGTGATTTTATAGAGGCGGTCCAAGATAAAGAAATCAGTAGAGTCCTAATATCTCCAGATAATGCCACAGCTCAAGTTGTTGAAAATGATGGGAGCAGGTCTGAGGTCAATTTAGCCCCTGACAAAGATTTATTAAAAATACTTACTGAAAATAATGTAGATATAGCTGTAACTCCCACAAAATTAGCAAATCCATGGCAACAGGCTGTAAGTAGTTTGATTTTTCCAGTACTTTTGATTGGAGGCTTATTTTTTCTTTTCAGAAGATCCCAAAGTGGTAATGCTGGAGGTGGTAACCCTGCCATGAGTTTTGGAAAAAGTAAAGCTAGACTTCAAATGGAACCATCTACACAAGTAACCTTTTCAGATGTTGCTGGAGTTGAAGGCGCAAAATTAGAACTCACTGAAGTTGTAGACTTTCTTAAAAGTCCAGATAGATTTACTGCAGTTGGAGCAAAAATTCCAAAAGGTGTTCTTCTTGTTGGCCCTCCTGGTACAGGAAAAACATTGCTAGCAAAAGCAGTAGCTGGAGAAGCAGGTGTCCCATTTTTCTCAATATCTGGTTCAGAATTTGTAGAGATGTTTGTAGGAGTTGGAGCTAGCAGAGTTAGAGATCTTTTTGAACAAGCTAAAAAGAATGCTCCTTGTATTGTTTTCATTGACGAAATAGATGCAGTTGGAAGACAAAGAGGTGCTGGTATGGGCGGAGGAAATGATGAAAGAGAACAAACATTAAATCAACTCCTAACCGAAATGGATGGTTTTGAAGGTAATTCAGGAATAATAATAGTTGCTGCCACCAATAGACCAGATGTCTTAGATTCAGCTTTAATGCGCCCTGGAAGATTCGATAGACAGGTGACAGTAGATAGACCAGATTACGCTGGTAGATTACAGATATTAAATGTTCATGCGAAGGATAAAACTCTTTCAAAAGACGTTGATTTAGATAAAGTTGCTAGAAGAACACCCGGATTTACTGGTGCAGATTTAGCCAATCTCTTAAATGAAGCAGCAATACTAGCAGCTAGAAAAGATTTAGATAAAGTAAGTAATGATGAAGTCGGTGATGCCATTGAAAGAGTTATGGCAGGTCCAGAAAAGAAAGATAGAGTCATCAGTGATAAGAAAAAAGAACTGGTTGCTTATCATGAAGCTGGTCATGCACTCGTTGGAGCATTAATGCCTGATTATGATCCCGTAGCAAAAGTTTCAATAATTCCTAGAGGTCAAGCTGGAGGTTTAACCTTCTTTACTCCAAGTGAAGAAAGAATGGAATCTGGTCTTTACTCTCGTTCTTACCTTCAAAATCAAATGGCTGTAGCTCTTGGTGGAAGAGTTGCTGAAGAAATTGTTTATGGAGAAGAAGAGGTAACAACTGGAGCTTCAAATGATTTACAACAAGTTGCTAATGTAGCAAGGCAAATGATCACTAAATTTGGCATGAGTGACAAAATAGGTCCAGTCGCTTTGGGTCAATCTCAAGGCGGAATGTTTCTCGGAAGAGATATGAGCTCTACAAGAGACTTCTCTGAAGACACAGCCGCAACAATTGATGTAGAGGTTTCAGAACTTGTTGATATTGCCTATAAGAGAGCTACAAAAGTTTTATCAGATAACAGAACTGTTTTAGACGAAATGGCTCAAATGCTAATTGAAAGAGAAACTATAGATACTGAAGATATCCAAGATTTGCTTAACCGCTCAGAAGTAAAAGTGGCAAACTATATTTAAGCGCAGAAGTTTAAATTTTTAATGAATAATAAAGAAGATTCTTTTTCGGAGTTCCTGAAAACTGAGTCTTTTTTTTTACTTATAAAACCTGAAGATAATATTTACTCAAATATCTATATAAGAAATTCATTTTTTGAAGAATTAGAAAACTTAGTAAAATTAGGATTAAAGAATATTGAAATAAGTTGGTCTAACAACGAAAATTGGTTCGATTTTGTAGCCGATATCAAAATTAAATATCCAAGAATTAATTTAGGCTCTGCCTCCATAGTTAATAAACAATCAATAGAAGATTCTTTAAAAATTGGATTAAATTTTTCGATGATGAAATTTTGGGATAAAGATCTTTTCAATTATGCGCAGTCAAAAAATTATTTATTAATTCCTGGAATTAATAATTTAAAAGATCTTAAGGAAGCGATAGATTTAAATTGCAAAATTATCAAAATTTACCCAATAAAAAGTAAAGATAGTTCGATAGATATACTCAACTATAAAAATATTGATTTTATTGCTGCTGGAGGACTATCAATTAATGATTTAAAAACTTATAAATCTTTAGGGTATAAAGCAGTCGTAATTGGAGATAAAGCTATAAAAAATAAAAAATTTGATCCAAAAATATTTGAATGGCTCAAAAATAATTAAATCAAAGATAAATATAATTTATTCAATAAAAATACTAGTTATTTATTAAGTCACATTGAGCATGATTTAGAAGCAAATGATCAGCAAGTACTAAAGCTACCATAGCATCAACCATGGGAACTGCTCTTGGTAGAACGCATGGATCGTGTCTCCCTTTTGCTTTCATAAGTACTTCTTTACCTTCAGCATTTACTGTTTTCTGTTCTTTCCCAATGGTTGCTGTAGGTTTAAAAGCTATCTTCATCTCGATATTTTCACCATTACTTATTCCGCCCTGTATACCTCCTGAATTGTTTGATGTTGTTCTTAACTTACTAATATCATCAGACTTGATGAATGCATCATTATGTTCGCTTCCTTTTAAATAAGTTCCAGAGAAACCTGAACCTATTTCAAAGCCTTTCGTGGCAGGCAAAGACATCAAAGCCTTTGCTAAATCAGCTTCTAATTTATCAAAAACAGGCATTCCAAGACCAGAGGGAACATTTCTTACTAAACATTCAATAACTCCGCCGCAAGAGTCTCCTTGACGCTTTAATTCCTTAATTCTCTCGATCATTTCTGTTGATACCTTTTCATCAGGACATCTAACAATATTAGAATCTATTTTTTTGAGAGAAATCTTCTCTTTATTTATATCAGAATCAATATCATGTATACGCTTTACCCAAGATAGTATTTCAGTTTTACAGAAGGTTTTTAATAATTGTTTTGCTACAGCACCAGCAGCTACTCTACCAATTGTTTCTCTAGCAGAGGCTCTTCCACCGCCAGAACTTGCCTGAATTCCATATTTCAGATGATATGTACCATCTGCATGAGAAGGTCTAAATACTTGCTCCAAATTATCATAGTCTCCTGGTCTTTGATCCTTGTTTCTTACCAACATCGCTATTGGAGTTCCAAGTGTGAACCCTTCCTTTATCCCACTTAATATTTCAATTTTATCTTGTTCATTTCTGGGTGTTGTAATATCACTTTGGCCAGGCCTTCGCCTATCTAATTCATTTTGTATCAGATTTATATCTACTTTTAACTTAGGGGGACATCCATCAAGGATAACTCCTACTGCACCACCATGTGATTCTCCAAAAGTACTAACACGAAAAATTTTTCCAAAACTACTACTCATAGAAATATCAAATGTTTTATCTATATATACACATTATATGAAACCAATTGAAAATTAAACAAAAAAAAGCCCCCAAAAAGGGGGCTTGTAATTTTAAGAACTTTAAGCTTAACCGATAGCTGGAGCTGAAAGAGCTACTGTTGTAGACTCAGCTGCTGCTAGATCAAGTGGGAAGTTGTGAGCGTTACGCTCGTGCATTACTTCCATACCTAGGTTTGCTCTGTTAAGAACGTCACCCCATGTAGGAACAATCTTACCGTTTGCATCAACAACTGACTGGTTGAAGTTGAAACCGTTAAGGTTGAATGCCATTGTGCAGATTCCCATTGAAGTTAACCATACACAAACAACTGGGAATACAGCTAGGAAGAAGTGAAGACTTCTGCTGTTGTTGAATGAAGCATATTGGAAGATCAAACGACCGAAGTAGCCATGAGCTGCGACGATGTTGTATGTTTCTTCTTCTTGTCCGAACTTGTAACCATAGTTCTGAGACTCTGTCTCAGTTGTTTCTCTGATTAGAGATGAAGTAACAAGTGAACCGTGCATAGCTGAGAATAAAGATCCTCCGAACATACCAGCAACACCAGCCATGTGGAATGGGTGCATAAGAATGTTGTGCTCTGCCTGGAAAACAAACATGAAGTTGAATGTTCCAGAGATACCTAGAGGCATTCCGTCAGAGAATGAACCTTGACCGAATGGGTATACAAGAAATACTGCGAAAGCTGCTGAAACTGGTGCAGAGTATGCAACACAGATCCAAGGACGCATACCTAGACGGTATGAAAGCTCCCACTGTCTTCCCATGTATGCTGAGATACCAATTAGGAAGTGGAAAATTACAAGCTGGTAAGGACCACCGTTGTATAACCACTCATCTACAGTAGCTGCTTCCCAAATTGGGTAGAAGTGTAGACCAATAGCGTTAGATGAAGGAACAACTGCACCTGAGATGATGTTGTTTCCATATAGGAATGAACCAGCAACTGGCTCTCTAATTCCGTCGATGTCTACTGGTGGTGCTGCGATGAATGCAACGATGAAGCAAGCCGCTGCTGTAAGAAGGCATGGAATCATTAAGACGCCGAACCAACCAACATAAATTCTGTTGTTAGTTGATGTTACCCACTCACAAAACTGTGGCCAACCTTTTAACAGCGAAGAACGCTGCTGCTGAATAGTTGTCATGAGTTCGTAAAGTATGTCTCTAAATTGAGACGTGTAAATAAAAACGGAGTATAAATTCCGCTTTGAAGATTTTAGACCAAAATCGCTAAAAATGTGTAAATATTTTTTCTTTAAGTAAACTTATTTATTGGAGAATAGAAGAAAAGAACCTCCATGTCTTAAGATTTTCTTTGTTATTGAGGATTCAGCTTGGTAATAATCGAATGGCTTTTTAACGGAAAAAGATCTAGAGAGGTAGTTTCCTTAAGAGAGGCTAAGCATAGAAGACTGCAACTAGAGGCTTTTGGAGCTTTTATTTATTGGAGTGAAAGAATTTAGTTTTTCAAGGTTTAAGAGTTAGAAAAAAAAATAAAAATATTGAATATTAAATAAACTTATCTATTAAATAAAAAATCCTTATTAGTAATCAGCCATTTATTATACCGGTTTCTTAATTTAAAGACTTTCAAACTCTTGAACCCATTGTTTTTTGGAACAAATCACTTCTTTTTTTGTATAGCTCATGGCAATTTTTTTTTCCTTATAAGCGGCTTCTCCAATAAAAACAGGCCAAATCAATTGGTCTCGGTCATAATTATGAATTGTTCCTTGGCTATCCAGAAATAATGGATCTCCTTTTTTAATCATTTTCCAATCTTGGTTTATTCTCTCAGGATGAATTAGGCCATCAATATCCCCTTTTTCATCTCTTGGATAATCTATACTCCCTTGATGAACGTGAACGACTAATTCCTTTGGAAGTTCTATGAGGTTGTTTTTTAGTTTATCTATCTCTTCCCTTAGGGAACTGATTATTAGAGAGAATCTATCTATGATTTTTGGATCATAAAAATTTTGTGCTACAGCTCCTATTTCAATAACTAAACCACATGGCCAAGCTTCTACAAGAAAGCCTGTTTGGACTTTATCTTTTTCATGCAAATAAATAGGCAATCCAAATTTGTTCTGCAGTAATGCAGCTAAACAAAAATCTTTGAATCTCCTCCCATACAAAACAATGCTTGTTCCCATATTTGCAGTAGTAGTATGCAAATCGATTGCAATTTGACAGGGTTTAGATCCGTCAATTCCAAATTCATCCACTAAAAAATTAGCTCTATTAGTCTCATAAAAGCTACTCCTCTGTTGATCAGAATTTTCACTTTCTTTAAAAGATCTATTTAAATCTACATCTATATATCTGCACCCTTTTTCATAGGCAACAGGATTACCTAAGATGTACTCATACTCAATACCATAATTTAGCCTATTTTCCTTTCTATTAAATTGTTTAACCGCCCACACAGGATTAATTTCATTCCCATGAGTTCCTGAAACGATAAGTATTCTTTGAACAGTCATTTTTTCTTTAAAAATAAAATTTCATGCAAAATAAATACCTTATAAAGGCCTCCAGAAAATTCTGGTTTTGGTTTTGGACCCAATTAATGAATGGCTTCGCGCCATCAGATTTACATGGTAATTATAAAAGGCCTAAAGGTATAACAATTGATAGTGAATACGATATTAATAATGAGAGTGGACAAATTTATTTATTGGTTGGGAATTCTTGTCCATGGTGTCAAAGAACTTTACTCATCCACGAAATAAAACATCTATCTAAAAAAGTTAAAGTTATTTTTTTAAAAGCAGATGTTGAGCATGGCGAATGGATTTTCAATACAAAGATTAAGGGATGTATTAGACTTTCAGACCTTTACAAAAAAGCTAATAAAAAGACTATTTTTAGAGCGACATTACCTCTTTTAATTAGCTTTGTAAAAGATGAAGTAAATATTTTGTCTAATGAAAGTTCACAGATTATAAGATTACTCAATTCAATAAAAATTCAATCAAAACATCAGATATTAACTATTAAAGACTGTAATCAAAAATTTTTAGATTTAGTTAATAACAGCATTAATGATGGCGTATATAAATGTGGTTTCGCCAGAAACCAGTCAGCTTATGAAAAAGCAAGTCAAAATCTTTTCGCAGCTTTAAATGGAATTGAAAATTTACTACAGAAAAATAAAGGAAACTGGATATTTGGAGAAAAGTTAACCTACGCAGATATTTACCTTTTTCCAACGCTTATAAGATGGGAATTGATATATAGCAAACTTTTCAAATGTACTGAACAAGAACTATCAAGTTTTGAAAAGATTATTGAATGGAGATTAAAATTTTTTAAATTATCTAACGTAAAAAGTACATGCTTCGAGGATGAATGGAAAAAAGATTACTACAAAGCTTTATTCCCTTTAAACCCAAATCAACTAATCCCAGTTTTACCATCGCTAGAAGAAATAATTAGATTAGAGTCCGAAAAAATATAAAAATCAATTTCGAAAAAAAAATGATGTTGTAATGAACACTTATTTAGTTTATAGATAATGCAATTTTATTAGAAATTAACTATGTTATGTATGTCTACTAAAGTACGAAAAGCTTAAAATGAAATCCATTGACGAACACATCGAAAAAGATCAATCGGAAATCGAATCTGCAAAAGCAGAGGGCAATCTTCCAAAGGTCAGACATTTAACTGAAGAGCTAAAAGAACTCGAAGAATATAAGGATCATCATCCAGATGATAAACATGACCCTAATGCTTTGGAACTATTCTGTGATGCCAACCCTGATGAACCGGAATGTCTTGTTTATGATGATTAAGTTTCTTCTGATAGATATTCACAATAAAAAAGGGCTCTAAAAGCCCTTTTTTTATTTGTTAAATTCTTTAGTAATCTCTATTAAAGTCGGATGGACTTCCTGTAAGCGAACAAACAACCGACTCCTCATTTTTCATTTCCTTGACTTCTACAATTGGTCTTCCCATTTTCTTCAAAACCTCAATATCCTTGATGGTTTGACATCTAGCTATTATTTTTCCTTGTTGATCAAAGCAAGTATAGAAATTCATATTATTTTTAAAGAAGTATCTTATTTATGACTAATTTTCGTTATTAAATCAAGTATATTTTTTTATAAAAAAATTTTTAATTTAAGTTATATCTTTTTCCACAATTCAGAAAGCAGTGGAGATAAACCTTTTTTTAAAGATGAAGAAATAACTAAAACTTTCTTTTTAGATAAATTTTCTAACTTTTTTGTAATTATTTTCAAATAATCATCGTCTACAAGCTCCATTTTATTCAATACTATTATCCTCTCTTTATCTAAAAGACCTTTCCCATATTTTTTTAATTCCTGCTCAATAATCTCAAAATCATGTAAAGGATTTTCTGCAATTGCATCAATTAAGTGAACAAGTATCTTCGTTCTTTGGATGTGCCTTAAAAAATCATGCCCTAAACCTACTCCATCAGCTGCACCTGATATTAATCCAGGAATATCCGCAAAAAGGCAACCATTCCCATCAATTTTTCTTACTACACCTAAGTTAGGTATTAGAGTCGTGAAAGGATAATTTGCGATTTTGGGACGGGCAGATGATACAACGGAAATCAAAGTACTTTTTCCAGCATTTGGAAGGCCTATAATCCCAACCTCTGCAAGAAGTTTTAGTTCTAATTGAACCTCCCATATTTCACCATCTTTTCCTTCAGTAAATGATTCTGGAGCTCTATTTTGATTACTTAAATAGTAAGCATTACCATGTCCACCTCTTCCTCCAATGGCAATAGTTAAGCTCTGTTTATCTTTAGTTAAGTCTCCTAAAATAATACCGGTTTTAATATCCCTTATTTCTGTACCGCATGGAACTTTAAGGATTCTATCCTCACCTGATGCACCTGATCTCTTATTAGGACCTCCTTTGCAACCATCTTCAGCAATTATTTCTCGTTTAAATTTGAAATCTAATAATGTTTGAAGATTATTATCAGCCATCAAAATAACTGAACCTCCTCTGCCACCATTCCCCCCGGAAGGTCCTCCAGCAGGAACGAATTTCTCTCTTCTAAATGAAACTATTCCATTTCCGCCTTTTCCAGCTTTAAGAATAATGTTTGCTTGATCAATAAATTGCACTTAATACGCTTATTAAATTGTTTTCTAGGTTTTTTAAATTTTATTTTATCCACGCAATACTGCAACCAGGTCCACCCTCATTGTTGGCTGCATCTTCAATCTTATCAACATAATTTAAACCTGATAACCAATTTCTTAGTCCTTTTTTTAATTTCCCTGTTCCAATTCCATGAACAATCCATAGCGGTCCATGAAATTTTCTAATTTTCTCTTCAATAATTATTTCGGCTTCATGAACTCTTAGTCCTCTTACGTCAATTGTATTTTTACTCGTTCTAATTTTAGAAAAAGAAAAATCTTCCCTTGTAGACTTGATCTCAATTTTTGACCTTTTGAAATTAGGCTTTTCTCCGTTAATACCTTCAAAGTCATTTGCAGATAATGTGCTTCTGAATGAACCACATTTAACTTCATAAAAACCACCTTTTTTATCTAAATCTACAATTTGTCCCGTACTATTAAGACTTTTAATCTTAACAAAATCGCCTACCTTAGGATTCCATGATATTGACTTTTCAAATTTTTTTTGAGTTAAATGTTCTTTCTCAATTTCCTTTAATCTTTTTCCAATAATTCTTGTGTCCTCTCCATTAACATTTTTATCTCTTAATTTTTTAATTAAATCTATTACCTCTTTTTTTGCGGATACAATATGTTTTGATAATTTAGACCTTTCAATTTCCTGGATTTTTTCAGCATTTATTTTTTGATATTCATAATTTCTCTTCAGTTCGTCATGTAATATTTCAGTCCTTGCAATCAGTTCTGCAGCCTCTTCTGCAGAATTTTGTTGTTTAATCCTCTCTTCCTCAAGTCCTTTAATAATACTGTTAATATTATCAACTTCTTTCGGCTTTAGATAACTTGCAGCTTCATTGAGTATGCTTTCATCGAGACCAATTCTCTTTGAAATTGATAAAGCATTACTTCTCCCAGGAATACCCCAGTTAAGTATATATTTTGGCTTCAAAGAATCCTCATCAAAGGCAACTGATACGTTTTCAAATCTGGAGTCTTTATATTTTAGAGCCTTAATATCTCCATAATGTGTAGTTGCTAAAGTGATATCAGATTTATTTGCAAATTCTTTTAATAAAGCCATCGCAAGAGCACTTCCTTCAAGAGGATCTGTACCAGATCCAATCTCATCTAACAAAACGACTGATAATCCTTTCTTATTATCAAGTGAATCTAATATCTCTTTTATGCGGGATATATGCCCACTGAAGGTAGATAAATTTTCTTCTAATGATTGATTATCTCCTATATCCACATATATATTTGGACAAAAAGGGATAATAGGATTATTAGTTGAGGGTATCAATAATCCTGCTCTAGCCATAAGTAAAGACAAACCTAAGCCTTTTAAAGCTGCTGTTTTACCTCCAGTATTTGGACCTGTAATAGCTACAACTTTAATATTTCTATTTATATGAAAATCGATAGCCACTGGGGGAGGAGCTCCTTTTTTCTTATGTTCCCAAATTAATAACGGATGAGAAAAACCGATTAAAGAAATAATAGGATTTTTCTCAAACATAGGAGTTTTGCCTCCAATCCATTTCGAATATCTTGAACGAGTTAGTGCATTTTCTAATCTCAATAAAATGGACGCCATTTCAATAAGATTTTCTGAATTATCACTAACAACTTGAGACCATTTCTTTAGTAATTGAAATTCTTCTGCTGTGATCCTAGCCTCTAAAGAAGCAATCTTATTACCTTTAATTACTACACTTTCAGGCTCAAAATATACTGTATTTCCTGAGGATGAAGAGTCATGAATTATGCCTTTAAATTTATCTACATAATTAACTTTGACTGCTAAAACAGGCCTACCATATCGATCTCCAATAGTAGTATCTTGCAAATAAGCTAAATTCTTTTGAATAAATTTCTCAACTAATATTTTTCTTTCAAGTTTCTTAGATAATAATTCTTTTCTAAGAATAGATAGTTCATTACTTGCATTGTCTGAAATCCTTCCATTAGATTCAATACCTTTTTTAAAAATGGTTTCAATATTCTGATAGTCAATTAAATTTTTTGTAAATGATGAAATATAAGGTCTTTCTTCAAAATCTAATAAGATTTTTTTTAAATTTCTTGCTGCAGCTATTGTTTTCGCTATTTCTAACAATTCAGAAGATGAAATTACACCTCCCTTGGAACAAATTTCAAGATTCCTACTAATATCAAAAACACCAGAAAAACTAATTGATTTATCTAAATTATTTTCTAGCTCATTTATTTCAACAGTTTCATTCAAAAGTCTTTTAGAGGCTTCATATTCTGAAGGAATACCAAAACTTAAAATTGCACGTTTACCCATTTCCGTTGAGGCGAACGAAGATAAATGCGTTTTTAATGAATCCCACTCTAAAAGGCTTATAGATTCTTCTTCTAAGGTGTTATATGAATATGATTTTTTAGAATAACTTTTCTCTTGCATACAAAAAAAAAGAATCAAACATTCGATTGAATCCCTTCAGGAGGAACATAAAGCATCTCGAGCCAGTTTCCTTCAGTATCCTTCATATAAAAAGATGCTGTTCCATCTCTATGTTCATGTAAAGGACCAACTTTTACACCAGAATTCTTTAAATCATTTTGAATATTTTCCACTTCTTTTTTATTTTCAAAATGAAAAGCAAAGTGTGGTCCAGCAGCTTTGTAGTTAGGGCCTAACAACGCAAGTCCATCTTTCCCTTTACCAGCTTCTAAATAAGACCAATCTTTATCGTCCCAAATTAAATTCATACCAAGCTTAATATAAAAAGATTTGGCCCTTTCGAGATTCTCTACTCTAAGTGCGATGTGACCAATCCTATTTACTTCTTGTGATAACTTCAAAACAAAGTATTTAATTTATTATTAATCTAAGAATAAACCAAATTTTTGTTAATAATGAGTTTTTAATTATCCTGCAACCATTGAGATGCATCGCAAGCATGATAAGTGAGTATAAGTTTTGCTCCTGCTCTTTTGAAACTAAGCAACGTTTCTAAAACAATATCTTTTTCATTAATCCAGTTTTTCATAGCAGCAGACTTTACCATGGAGTACTCCCCACTAACGTTGTATGCAGCTATGGGCTTATTTGAAAATGTGCTTAGTCTATAAACAATATCCAAATATGAAATTCCTGGTTTTACCATCAAAATATCAGCTCCTTCATACTGATCCAATGCAGATTCAATTAAAGCCTCTTTAGAATTGGCAGGGTCCATTTGATATGTAGACTTATTGTCTGGAATTATTTTCTTACTATTCTCTCTAGGAGCCGAATCTAGAGCAGTTCGAAATGGACCATAATAAGCAGATGAATATTTAGCTGTATAACTAATAATACCTACATCACTAAATCCTTCACTATCAAGGGCAGTCCTAATTGCTCCAACTCTCCCATCCATCATGTCACTAGGACCAATAAAATCAGCTCCGGCTCTTGCTTGTGTTAAGGCTTGTTTTTTTAAAATTTCGATTGTTTCGTCGTTCAATATCTTTCCAGTTTCATCAACTAATCCGTCATGACCATCACAAGAGTATGGGTCCAAGGCAACATCTGTCATTATTGCCATTTCAGGAATCTCTTTTTTTAATATTCGAATAGCTTTAGGTATTAAACCGTCTTCATTAAAACATTCTGCTCCATCTTCAGTCTTTAAGCTATCGTTAATTTTTGGGAAAAGAACCACACACCTTATTCCCAATTCCCATGCCCTAGTAACCTCCTTTATTAAGCCATTAATATCCCATCTATAAGTTCCGGGCATTGCTGAAATTTCATCTTTAACATCTTTTTCATGAATAAATAATGGATATATAAAGTCAGATGCCTTTAGATGGTTTTCTCTAACCATATCTCTAATTGCCTCAGTTCTTCTTAATCTTCTAGGACGCATAATCAAATTCATTTGAATATTATTTAAATTGAAAAATATTTATTTAATACATTAATCGCTTGCGTCGCACATAAATCAATCAGAGACTACTTTTGTTCAGGAAAATTAACTAAAATTTATCTAAAAAGAGAAAAAAAAGTTACAAAAATATTTTGCACAAACTTCATTTTTCACAAATTTACGTCATAAAGAGATAATATCTTTTAGTTAAGTATTTATTTTAAGGAGAGTATCTTTGAAAATAATTAATGGATTTCATCTAAAGAATGTAAGAGGCGATATTCTCGGAGGGATCACAGCCGCAGTGGTGGCTTTGCCTCTCGCTCTTGCTTTTGGTAATGCAGCTTTAGGACCTGGCGGAGCAATTTATGGACTATATGGGGCAGTAGTAGTTGGTTTTTTAGCAGCACTATTCGGGGGAACACCTGCTCAAGTTAGTGGGCCTACCGGTCCTATGAGTGTAACTGTTGCTGGCGTAGTAGCAGGCTTAGCAGCAGTGGGAGTTCCAAGAGATCTGACTGCAGGTCAAATTTTACCTTTAGTGATGGCAGCTGTAGTAATTGGGGGCTTACTGCAAATATTATTTGGGATTTTAAAACTAGGTAAATATATTACTTTAGTTCCATATTCTGTTGTTTCAGGATTTATGTCTGGTATTGGAGTAATAATTATTGCACTGCAGATTGGTCCATTATTAGGAATTAGCACTCGTGGTGGAGTAGTCGAATCATTATCTACTGTATTTTCAAATTTCCAGCCAAACGGCGCTGCTATTGGAGTAGCAATAATGACGCTAGGTATTGTATTTCTTACTCCTAGAAAAATAAGTCAGTGGGTTCCTTCTCCTCTCTTAGCACTATTGATAGTAACGCCTATATCAATTTTAATTTTTGGAGATGGAGCCATTGATAGAATTGGAGAAATTCCAAGGGGAGTTCCATCTTTAAATTTCCCAAGTTTTAATCAATATTTTCCAATTATTTTTAAGGCAGGATTAGTCCTCGCAGTGCTTGGTGCAATTGACTCCCTACTAACATCTCTAGTAGCAGACAATATATCTCAAACAAAACATAATTCTGATAGAGAACTTATTGGTCAAGGAATAGGAAATGCTGTAGCAGGTCTATTTTCAGGTTTACCCGGAGCCGGAGCGACAATGAGAACAGTTATTAATGTTAAATCTGGAGGATCCACTCCCATTTCTGGTATGGTTCATTCAGTTGTCTTGTTGATAGTTTTAGTTGGCGCAGGTCCTTTAGCTGAGCAAATACCAACTGCCTTGCTAGCAGGAATTCTTATAAAAGTTGGTCTAGATATTATTGATTGGGGGTTCTTGAGGAGGGCTCACAAATTATCTTTAAAAACTGCAGTTGTAATGTACGGCGTACTCCTAATGACTGTTTTTTGGGATTTAATTTGGGCAGTTTTAGTTGGTGTATTCATAGCCAATATGCTCACAATTGATTCAATAACCGAAACTCAACTAGAAGGCATGGATGAGGATAATCCTTTATCAAAAGATGATCATGCTAAAAATGCATTACCTGCTGATGAAAAAGCACTATTAGATAGATGTTCAGGTGAAGTAATGTTATTTAGACTTAAAGGACCACTAAGTTTTGGAGCAGCTAAAGGTATATCTGAGAGGATGATGCTAGTAAGAAACTACAAGGTTTTGATATTAGATATCACTGATGTACCGAGACTTGGAGTGACGGCGACTCTCGCAATTGAGGATATGATGCAAGAAGCAAAAAATAATTCCAGAAAAGCATTTGTTGCTGGGGCAAATGAAAAAGTAAAGGATAGATTAGCTAAGTTTGGAGTTGAAGGCATCATTGAGACAAGAAAAGAAGCTTTAGAAACCGCTTTAAATGAAATAGCCTAATAACTTATGGAAATAAGTCCAATTCTGCAAAATGTATTAGCCCCGCCAGTTCTTTTCTTTTTAATTGGAGCAATATCAGTACTCTTTAAATCTGATTTAGAAATACCAGCTCCATTACCTAAACTCTTCTCCTTATATCTTCTTCTAGCTATTGGTTTTAAAGGAGGTATAGAGATACAGAAAAGTGGGTTTACTGATCAAGTATTGCCGACTTTAAGTGCTGCAATAATTATGTCACTAGTAATCCCTCTGATTGGATTCTTAATTTTAAGATTTAAGTTTGATGTCTTTAATTCAGCCGCAATAGCAGCAGCATACGGCTCAATAAGTGCTGTTACATTTATTTCTGCAGAAAGTTTTTTAGAAAGTCAAAAAATAGCTTTTGATGGGTTTATGGTTGGCGCCTTAGCTTTAATGGAGTCTCCTGCCATCATTGTTGGTTTATTACTTGTAAAATTTGCAGCTCCACAAAATAGACCAAAATCAAGAAAAATGCATTTAAGCGCAATATTACATGAATCCCTTTTGAATGGATCAGTTTATTTATTGCTTTCAAGTTTAATTGTGGGATTTCTTACTGCTTCCAGTAATCCCTCAGGGATTACAAAAATGGAGCCTTTTACCGGACAATTATTCTATGGAGCAGAATGCTTTTTCTTGTTAGATATGGGAATAGTCGCTGCTCAAAGATTACCAAGACTAAAGAATGCGGGTTCGTTCTTGATTGGCTTTGCAATTTTTATGCCTTTATTTAATGCATTTATTGGTGTTTTCGTTGCAAGATTTTTATCTTTAGGACCTGGCAACGCCCTTTTATTTGTGGTTCTATGTGCAAGCGCCTCTTATTTAGCAGTTCCTGCAGCGATGAGGATGACAGTTCCAGAGGCTAAATCTAGTTATTATATTTCAACTACACTGGGTCTAACTTTCCCATTCAATATAGTTCTAGGCATTCCCATATATATGAGTTTAGTAAATACTATTATCCCACTTTCCCCTCTATAAAAAAATGAAAAGATTAGACTTGATATTTAGTGAAAGAGAACTAGACGCAATCATTAAAACATTAGAAAAAGCTAATGTTCCTGGATATACAGTTATGAAACACGCCACAGGCAGAGGGCCTGAAAGAGTTGTTACTGAAGATATGGAATTTACTGGATATGGATCAAATGCTCATGTAATTGTTTTTTGTGAGCAAGAATTAATAGATAAAATGAGAGATAACATCAGGGACGATTTAAGTTACTACGGAGGAGTCGCTTATATTTCTGAAGCAACACCCCTTTAAATTAAAGAAGAAATATTTATTTTTAAGAATGAATCCAATCAACTCTTATATTTTTTCTACTATTTAAATATCTATCAATTGACATCGCGGCAATACATCCATCAGAAGCAGCAACAACTGCTTGCTTAAATGGTGTATTTCTTATATCTCCAATAGCCCATACTCCATCAGAGTTTGTAGACATAAAGTCATCCACAATAACTCCTCCGTCTTCTTTTAAAGCAATTTGATCCCCTAAGAAATCAGTAATAGGCTTTGAACCACTCATATAGACAAAGACTCCATCTAAATTTAAATTGATAGGATTTTCGTCTTGCTTATTTTTTACAACAACCCCATTAACACCCATATCATCACCTAATATTTCCAATAATCTTGTTCTACTCCAATGTTTTATATTTGAACTATCCATCAATTCCATAGCTTCTTCATTATCTGATTTTGGATCACTTGATGTAATCCAATGCACAGTTGATGCAAACTTAGTTAAAACAGTTGCCTCTTCAATTGCCTCCTTGTTCACTCCAACAACGGCAACTTCTCTATTTTTATAAAAAGCCCCATCGCACGTAGCACAATAACTTACTCCTTTGCCAAGGAAATCTGCTTCGCCCTTAAATGATGCAGGCCTACCCATAGCTCCACTTGCAAGTACAAGTGCTTTAGCTTTGAAAGTACCTTCGGGTGTATAGACCATTTTCCATTCTCCACTAGTGTCTATTCCAAACACTTGTGCTCTCCGATAGTCTGTGCCGTATTGAACAGCCTGTTCTCTCATTAGAGTAAGTAATTTGTCCCCACTTATATCAACCGGAACACCTGGATAATTAGCTATTTGATGTGTTATTGCTAAGGCACCAACAGATGGATTTTTATCTAAAATTACTGTCTTTAAGTTTGAACGAGATGTATAAAGGGCGCAAGTACATCCGGCCGGACCTCCTCCGATAATAACTACATCTGACTCAATGATTTCCAATGTAATAAAACTCCTTTTTAGTAGTTAATTAGATGAGCTTTTGGTTAGAAGATATCTTTAATGTAAATACCTAACCTTGTATATAGATATAAGTTAAAAGAAAAAAAAGAAAAAAGCATAATATAGAAACAAACTTACATAGGAAAAAATAAAAAATTAATTATCAAAATGAACAGTTACGTGAAATGTTCTGTATTGATCTATTATTAAATTAGATCGAAAAATCAATTGCAGTAGAAACACTATATTTTTCATGACCAACTCTGACTACCTTTTAAAAGCTGCTGTTAAAAAAGTAACCGAGAAATTAAACGAGATATTGGTTGAGAAAATTGAAGAAGCAACAAATATCGCTCAGGATGTCCCAGAAATTCTCAAAAAAGAATTTGATAGTTTGAAAGAATCCATAATCGAAGAAGCCTCAAGAATGGAGAAAGCCGAAAATATTCAAGAAAATGAGTCCACAAATACTTATGAAGATTCCAAAATAAAAAAAGCTTTAAATGAAATTGAAGGTATCAATGTGCAAATTGATCTCTTTAATAAAACAATCAATAATCAAATTAAATGAGTCATCACATTCTTCATTATCGTTTAAAAAAATTGAAGAGAGCCTTTCTTATCTGGATAACTCTGATTTCGCTTTTAATAAAATTGTGGATAGATAGCATTAGATTCACAATTTTCCAAACTAAAAGTAATGAAAAAAGTAGGATTCAAATTAAAAGAGCTAAGTGGTTTACTAATCAATTAATAAAACTTGGTTCAGCATTTATAAAAATTGGACAATTATTATCAGCGAGACCTGATTTAATTCCTAATACCTGGATTCAGGAATTGTCTAAATTGCAGGATCAAGTTCCAAATTTTTCATTTGCGCAAGTTGAAGGAACTATAAAAGAGGAACTAGGTTCTAAGTTTAATGAAATAGATCAAATAACACGTGATCCTGTTGGATCAGCATCACTAGCTCAGGTTCATAGGGCGACTTTAAAAGATGGTAAGAAAGTAGTATTTAAAGTTCAAAGACCCAATTTAAAAGAATTGTTTATCATCGATTTGGGCATAATGCAGCAAATTGCAGGATTGTTGCAGAAAAATAAGAATTGGAGTCGAGGTAGAAACTGGGTTGAGATTGCTAAAGAATGTAGGAAAGTTCTCATGAAGGAGCTTGATTTTAATTGTGAAGCACAATACGCAGCAAGATTTAGACAGCAATTTCTTGATGATGAAAATGTTGAAGTTCCTGAAGTTATTTGGAATATGAGCAGTGAAAAAGTGCTTTGTTTAAGTTATGTAGAAGGAACAAAAATAAGCGATTTAGAAAAATTACAATCACAAGAAATTGATTTACCTAAAATTGCTGAAATAGGTGCCATCAGCTACTTAAAACAATTAGTAAATTACGGTTTTTTTCATGCAGATCCTCATCCAGGGAATCTAGCAGTTTCAAATAAAGGTAAATTGATTTTTTATGATTTTGGAATGATGGGCAATATATCAAATAATCTTCAAACAAGATTAGGGGGAATGGTTAAGGCTGCTGCTTTAAGAGACGCCTCATCACTTGTTAATCAATTACAACAAGCTGGGTTAATTTCAAAAGATATTGATGTAGGACCAGTTAGAAGATTAGTCAGATTAATGCTTAAAGAAGCCTTAACTCCACCATTTAGTCCGAATATTATTGAAAAATTATCTGGAGATTTATACGAACTTGTTTATGAAACACCTTTTCAACTGCCCGTAGATTTAATCTTTGTGATGAGAGCTTTATCAACTTTTGAAGGAGTTGGCAGAATGCTCGATCCAGGGTTTAACCTTGTATCAGTTACAAAGCCTTATTTAATAGAACTTATGACTTCAAATAATCAAACTCCTAACGATTTAATTAACCAATTTGGAAGGCAAGTAGGTGAACTAGGATCTAAAGCTGTTGGAATTCCCAAAAGAATAGATGAAAGTTTAGAAAGATTAGAGCAGGGCGATTTGCAATTGCAAATAAGAATGGGAGAGTCTGATAGACAATTCAAAAAAATGTTTACTGCTCAAAAAACTTTAGGCCATTCAATTCTTATAGGAAGCTTATCAATTGCATCTGCTTTACTAGTAACCAATAAACAAAATAATTTTGCATTGTTGCCACTTTTTTTTGCACTACCAATAAGTATTGATTGGATAAAATGCCAATTAAGTATGAGAAAAGGCTCACGTTTAGAAAAACTTAAGCGCTAAAAAAACTATATATTTTTGGGTCCTAAACCTAAAGCTCCAGCGAATCTTGCTTGATTTCCCAACTCCTCCTCAATTTTTAAAAGTCTATTGTATTTTGCAATCCTTTCACTTCTACTCAAAGAGCCGGTCTTGATCTGACCCGATCTTGTGGCGACAGATAAATCTGCAATTGTTGTATCTTCAGTCTCACCACTTCTATGACTAATAACACTTGTGAAACCGGACATTTTAGCCAACTCAATAGCTTCCAAAGTTTCAGTTAATGTTCCAATTTGATTTACCTTTATTAGGATTGAATTGGCAGATTTTTCCATAATCCCTTTCCTTAACCTTTCTGTATTAGTAACGAATAAATCATCACCTACAAGCTGAACTTTATTTCCTAATTCTTTGTTTAATTCTGACCAACCCTCCCAATCATCCTCAGCTAAACCGTCCTCTATTGAAACTATTGGATAATTAGAAACTAGTCTTGAAAGATATGAAATCATTTCAGAACTATTTAAACTTTTCCCTTCATATTTATAAGTACCATCACTATAAAATTCAGTACTAGCAGCATCTAAAGCTAAAGATACCTGCTCACCAGGCTTAAACCCGGCTTTTTGAATTGCTTCTAATAATAAGTCCCCTGCCTCTTCGCTTGATGACAAATTCGGGGCAAATCCACCCTCATCGCCTACAGCAGTAGATAGACCTTTTTGATCAAGTAATGATTTTAATGAGTGAAAAATTTCAGTACCCATTCTTAATGATTCACTGAAATTATTAACTCCATGAGGGACAAGCATAAATTCCTGAAAATCAAGACTATTTGGTGCATGAGCACCACCATTTATTACATTCATCAATGGGACTGGAAGAAGATTGGATAATGGATCTCCAAGATATCTATATAGGGGAATGTCCAAAGCATTTGCTGATGCTCTGGCAGTTGCAAGACTTACTGCAAGGATTGAATTTGCTCCAAGGTTAGACTTATTAGGAGTTCCATCAATTTCAATCATTAATTTATCTACTGCAGTTTGATCTAAAGATGACAAACCACATAAAGCCGGAGATATTGTTTCATGAATTTTATTAACAGCATTCAAAACACCTTTTCCCATATATTCTGAACCACCATCTCTTAATTCATGTGCCTCATGAGCACCAGTGCTAGCTCCGCTGGGAACAATTGCTCTACCACTTGCACCACATTCCAAAAATACTTCTGCCTCTACAGTTGGATTACCTCTTGAATCAAGGACTTGCCTTGCTTCAATAGTATCAATAAGGAAATCAATAGTTTCTTTCACAATTTAATTACTACTATTTAAATCCTATAAATAGCTGAACTATTTGGCTAATATCTGAAATATATATTTTAACCAATCATAATCTTCTAATTTCAGAACGACTTCGATATTAGTTAAAGCTTTTTATGAATTTCAAAGTCCTCGCAACCCCTCTCGAAAACATAATTTTCAAATTCATCTTACAATTTGAAAATTATTGGATGATTATTAATGCAGATCTTATTTAGAATATTAATTAATATTCAACTATAGTTTTATAGTTTATGAGAGAAACACTTACATCAAGTCCTGAACTTTTTAGCGATATCAGTTGGAATCTTCTTTTATTAGGAGAAGAAACCGCAAAAAAATGGGATCATAGCGAATTTAATATTGAACACATAATTCATACATTGTTCTCATCAAGTGAATTCTTTGCTTTCATTGAAAAATTATCAATCGACCAAGATACAGTTTTAGATATAACAGAAGATTTTTTAGAAGAGACACCAACAAATGAGTCAGATATTTTTACTATCGGAGAAGATTTAGAAATTTTATTAGATAATGCGAATCAGATAAAAATCCAATGGGGATCAAGATTAATAGAAATCCCTCATTTACTAATTGCTCTTGGAAGGGATTTAAGAATTGGAAATTATGTTTTTGAAGAAGGCAACCTTTCAATGGAAAAATTAGAGGAAGAATTAAAGTTTTTCCCAAACATTAATCAATCAAAAGATTCTTTTAATTATAAGAACGTTATTGAGATAAATAATCAATCTAATTTAGAATCAAACAATGAGACTTTTGTAAAAGAAGAAAAATTAAAAAAAGCTATTGTTCCATTTCCCAAAAGTGAACTTCAAATTGAAACCAAAAAACAAGTTGTAAAAGATGAAAATGCTCTTTCAATATATGGAAAAGATTTAACAGAATCAGCTCAAAAAGGTTTACTGGATCCCGTTTTAGGAAGAGAAAATGAGATCAATAATTTAATGAGGGTACTCTGCAGAAGAAACAAAAATAATCCTATACTTATCGGCAATCCTGGAGTTGGTAAAACCTCAATTGCAAAATCGCTTGCGCAGTTAATTGTAGAAAAAAAAGTTCCTGATTCTTTAAAAGACTTAAAAATTATTTCACTTGACTTAGGTGCTTTAGTTTCTGGAACAAAATTTAGAGGCCAACTAGAGGAACGACTAAGCTTAATAATGCAGGAACTAAGCAATCCAAGCCAAGGAATGATTCTATTTATAGATGAAATTCACTCAATATTAAGTTCTGACAGATCTTCTACCGACATCAGTAATATCTTAAAACCGTTACTAGCTGAAGGAGAACTTAGATGTATCGGTACAACAACACCTGAGAAATTTCGTGAAACTATTGAAAAAGATCAGGCATTAAACAATTGTTTTCAAAAGATAGCTGTTAATGAACCTTCAGTAGAATTAAGCGCAAAAATACTACAAGGTATCAAAAAGAAATATGAATCACACCATGGCATAAAAATTTCTGAAGAGGCTGTAAAATATTCTGCAAAATTGGCTGACAGATACATCAGCGATAAATGTCTGCCTGATAAAGCTATAGATTTAATTGATGAAGCGGCTGCACAGTTAAAAATCGAGTCTAATAATAAGCCTCAAATAATTCTCCAACAAGAAAGCAAACTTTATACTATTGATGAAAAACTGAATAATTTGCAAGGAGATAATATCGAAGCTCAAGAAAAACTATTGAATATGAGGCAACAATCAGAGGCAAAATTGAACATTCTTTTGGATAATTGGAACAATCTGCGTGAAGAAATGGAGCAATTATCTATTTTGATGAAAGAAGAAGATAAGCTAAACAAACAAATTAAAGATAAATCAAATCGCGAAATTGAACATGATCTGGATTATTTAGCAAAGCTTGAAGAAGAGTTAAGTGAAATAGAGAATGAAATACAAAAAGTTGAAGAGAACTTTAATAAAATAAAGAAAAATAGAAATTTCCCTTTTAAATATCAAGTTGAACCTGATGATATTGCTGATGTTATCTCAAAAATCACAGGTATTCCAATTTCTAAAGTTGTTTCAAATGAACGTAAGAAATTAGTCAATCTAGAAACAGAACTAAGTGAAAAAGTTATTGGACAAGAAAAAGCTATAGAAGCTGTTTCTGCAGCAATTAGAAGAGCTCGCGTTGGTATGAAAAGTCCTAAAAGACCTATTGGATCTTTTTTATTTATGGGTCCTACTGGTGTTGGTAAAACAGAATTAGCAAAATCTCTTGCAACAGCTTTATTTGATGAAGAAGACGCACTTTTAAGATTAGATATGAGTGAATATATGGAGAAAAACGCCGTAGCAAGACTGTTGGGAGCTCCTCCAGGTTATGTTGGTTATGAAGAAGGAGGTCAATTAACTGAAGCTGTAAGACGTAAACCCTATTCAGTAATACTTCTTGATGAGATAGAAAAAGCACATACAGAAGTATTTAATATTCTTTTGCAAGTCTTAGATGAAGGAAGATTAACGGACTCTCAAGGAAGGACCGTAGATTTCAAAAATACCGTAATCATTATGACAAGTAACCTAGCTGGTAAATCTATACTGGAGTATTCACAAAAGATTTCTAAAAATGAGGGAAATTTAGAAAAAGATCAACAAACTCTAGATGATTCCATTAATAATACATTGTCTTCAATTTTTAGACCTGAATTTTTAAATAGAATTGACGAAGTAGTAAAGTTTGATCCTTTATCGATTGATGAACTTCAAAAAATAATAATTTTACAAACAGAAGATTTAAAAAACCTGCTACTTGAACAGAAAATAAATATTGCTATTGATAAAAAAGTTATCAATAAAATTGCGAATGATTCTTACGAACCTGAATATGGTGCTAGGCCACTTAGCAGGGAACTTAGAAGACAAATAGAAAACCCCTTAGCCGCTAAACTTTTAGAGGATAATTTTAAAAACAAAAAAAATATCACAATTAAACTCAATCCCGCTAAAAAAGATGAGATCGTTTTCAAACCTAGCTGAGGAGTAAATCGATAAGCTAAAATAAGAATTAAAGCGAAAAGCTTCATTTCAAAAAAAATTTTGTGACAAGTCCAACTACTAATAAGGAACCTTTAAAAAAGGATTCTCCTGAAATTGAAGAGCCTAAAAAAAAGAGTAATTTTTTAAGATCTACCTACGATGAGCTTAAACTTGTCGTGTGGCCTAACAAACAACAACTTTTTAGCGAATCTGTAGCAGTTATAATTATGGTATCCTTTTCTGCAGCAGCCATAGCTTCTGTTAGCAGATTCTATGGATGGGCAGCCTCGCAAATTTTTGGTTGAATTATCCCCGAATATCCATTAATAAAGATCTTAATTAAGCTTTCAGAAAAAAATGAGTAATGAATTAACCACAAGCCTTGCTTCTTCAAAAGCAAATACAAGCATCGCAAGATGGTATGCAGTTCAAGTAGCATCAAGCTGTGAAAAAAAAGTAAAAGCGACTCTTGAGCAGAGATCAGTAACTTTAGGTGTTAATAATCGAATCATTGAAATTGAAATTCCCCAAACTCCAGGAATTAAATTAAAAAAAGATGGAAGCAGACAAACTACTGAAGAAAAAGTTTTCCCAGGTTATGTCCTCGTAAGAATGATTTTGGATGAAGATACAATGATGGCCGTTAAAAGTACTCCAAATGTAATTAACTTTGTCGGTGCTGAAGACGGTAGAGGCAGCGGAAGATCGCGAGGTCATATCAAACCTCGACCATTATCAAGACAAGAAGTTAATAGGATCTTTAAGCGCGCATCAGAGAAAAAAGCTGTAATTAAGTTAGATATTGAAGAAAAAGATAGAATCATAGTAACTAGTGGTCCATTCAAGGATTTCCAGGGAGAAGTTATAGAAGTTTCCGGGGAAAGAAATAAATTAAAAGCATTACTTTCAATATTTGGGCGCGAGACTCCTGTAGAATTAGAATTCTCCCAAATCAATAAACAAAATTAATTTCTAATTGTTCTTGTTTATCGAGTAAAATTATGTTTTTCTACTTCAGCTTAAATTATCTAATCTAATGGCAAAAAAAATTGTTGCAGTTATCAAGCTTGCTCTACAAGCAGGAAAAGCAAATCCTGCTCCTCCTGTAGGGCCAGCTTTAGGACAACATGGTGTCAATATCATGGCATTTTGTAAAGAATACAACGCAAGGACTCAAGATAAAGCAGGTTTTGTAATTCCAGTCGAGATTTCTGTTTTTGAAGATAGAAGCTTTACTTTTATCACAAAAACGCCTCCTGCTTCCGTCTTAATAACAAAAGCAGCTGGTATAGAGAAAGGATCAGGTGAATCTGCAAAAGGCTCTGTTGGGAATATAAGTAAAGCTCAATTAGAAGAAATAGCCAAAACTAAGCTTCCTGATCTAAACTGTTCTAGTGTTGAATCAGCAATGAAAGTAATTGAGGGTACTGCTCGTAATATGGGAGTCTCAATCACTGATTGAGTTCAATACAAAATTTCTCACTATTTAGGGGAGGTTAATTAATAACCGTTTGCACCCAATATTATTATGAAAAAACTATCCAAAAGAATGGCGGCTTTATCAACAAAGATAGAAGATCGCATTTACCCGCCACTTGAAGCACTTGGTATTATCAAGGAAAATGCTAATGCAAAATTTGATGAAACTATTGAAGCACATATACGTTTAGGTATTGATCCAAAATATACTGATCAACAATTAAGGACCACTGTTGCATTACCACATGGTACTGGCCAAAGCATCAAAATTGCAGTAATTACAAGTGGTGAGAATGTATCGAAAGCTAAGGCTGCTGGTGCAGATTTATTTGGCGAAGAAGATCTTGTAGAAAGCATCAACAAAGGAAATATGGAGTTCGATCTACTTATTGCAACTCCAGATATGATGCCAAAGGTTGCAAAATTAGGAAGAGTTTTAGGACCTAGAGGTTTAATGCCTAATCCTAAAGCTGGAACGGTAACTAATGATATTGCTAATGCAATAAAAGAATTCAAAGCTGGTAAGCTCGAATTTAGAGCAGATAAGGCGGGAATCGTTCATGTCCGCTTTGGAAAAGCAAGTTTCACAATAGAGGCTTTATTTGACAACTTAAAAACCTTACAAGAATCAATTGATAAAAATAAACCAAGTGGAGCTAAGGGAAAGTATTGGAAAACTTTTTATATAACTTCAACAATGGGGCCTTCAGTTCAATTAGACATCAATGCAGTACAAGATTACCAACCTGAAGGTTAACTCTTTGTAGTATAATTTAAAGTGCAATAATACGGCCAAAGAAAGTAGGTTTATTTAGTTATTCTAAATTTTTAATTCCTACCGAGGACTCGTCTTAAATTATTTCTTTTTGGATCTAATAAAAGCGGCCTCTTTCAAAAGACTTTGCCGCATTTCCTGCTCTCCCTAAATTACGATCCAAAAAACAACAATGGGCCGAACCCTAGAGAATAAGCAACAAATCGTTACTGAGATTAAATCTCTATTAAACGACTCGGAAATGGCTGTAGTTCTTGACTATAAAGGCTTAACTATCAAAGAGATGTCAGATTTGCGATCTAGATTGCAAACAACTAACGGCATCTGCAAAGTTACTAAAAATTCATTAATGCGTAAAGCTATTGATGGAGATAGTAATTGGAATGATCTTGAATCTTTACTGTCCGGAACAAATGCTTTTGTCTTAATTAAAGAAGATGTTGGTGGTGCTGTAAAAGCGATCCAATCTTTTCAAAAAGACACCAAAAAATCCGAAACCAAAGGAGCTTTATTTGAAGGCAGACTTCTAAGCGATTCTGAAATAAAAGAAATTGCAAGTCTTCCATCTAAAGAAGTATTGATGGCAAAAATTGCTGGCGCTCTTAATGGCGTTGCAACAAAAATTGCGATCTCTATTAATGAAGTCCCTTCTGGACTTGCTAGATCACTTAAACAACATTCTGAAAAATCAGAATCCTAAATTCAAAACCTAATTAACTTTTAAGAAAATGTCCGCAAAAACTGAAGAAATTCTTGAATCATTAAAATCTCTATCACTTTTAGAAGCGTCTGAGCTTGTAAAGCAAATTGAAGAGGCTTTTGGTGTATCTGCCGCAGCTTCTGCAGGTGTAGTAATGGCAGCTCCAGGAGCAGCTGGCGGTGACGCAGATGGAGGCGCTGCTGAAGAAAAAACTGAATTTGATGTAGTTCTCGAAAGCTTTGATGCAGCTGCAAAAATCAAAGTACTTAAGGTTGTAAGAAATGCAACTGGTCTAGGTCTTGGCGATGCAAAAGCACTTGTTGAATCTGCACCAAAAACAGTAAAAGAAGGAATTGCTAAAGCAGATGCTGAATCTTTAAAGAAAGAGATTGAAGAAGCTGGCGGTAAAGTTACACTTAAATAAGAGAATATTTTTTCAAGCCGATAGTCTTTATATCGGCTTCAAAAATTATGAATATTGATAGTATTGCAATTGAAGCTGCAACAGATGGAGCCTGCAGTGGTAATCCAGGTCCAGGTGGCTGGGGTGGACTAATAATTTTTGATGACAAAAGTGAATTAGAAATAGGTGGTTCCGAGCAAAATACTACTAATAATAGAATGGAACTCACTGCGGCTATAAAAACTCTTGAGAAATTAAAAACCTATAAATTAAAAGAAAACTTTAAATTAAGAACTGATAGTAAATATGTCATAGAAGGGTATACAAAATGGATTATTAATTGGAAGAGAAATGGATGGAAAACAAGCTCAGGAAAATCAGTACAAAATCTTGATTTATGGCAAAAAATTGATCAATTAAGAATTAATGGTCTTGTAATGGAATATGTTAAAGGCCATAGCGGTGACAAACAAAATGATAGAGTAGATAAAATCGCGACTAATTATAGCAAAGGTATATCTCTAAAAAATAACTTAAAAGAGTCTGAATCTACAGTAGAATTTTTTGAAAAAAATGCACCTTCAGAAATTCAGGAATTATTTTCAAGAAATCAATTAATTCAAAAATTTGCTGACAAAAAGTACTTATTAAATTCACTAGAACTAAGTAATTTATTAGGTGAAGGAAACCACGTAAAGATAAAAAAGTATTTACCTTTTGAATGGCGTAATTGGAGATTGATTCCTAAAGATAAAAAATATTGGATAATAGAAAAAAAAGAATCCTAATTTTTTATGAATGAACAAAAGGGGGTATTTAAAAATCTTTATAAAAACTTGATGAACCCTATACTAAAAAATGATTCTGGAATAGATGCAGAATATTTAACAAATTTATCTCTTAGCCTTCTATCATTTAGTTCAAGAAAATATAATTGGCCTTTAGTTTCATCAATCCTAAAAAATCTTAATGAAGAATTTTCTGTAATTGATAAAAGGTTAAGTCAGAACATATGTGGAATAAATTTTTGTAATCCAATTGGTTTAGCTGCGGGTTTTGACAAAAATGGAAATGCTGCAAATATATGGAAAGATTTTGGTTTTGGATTTGCAGAACTTGGTACAGTAACTAAATTTGCTCAAAATGGTAATCCAAAACCAAGGTTATTTAGATTAGCTGAAGAACAAGCAGCATTAAATAGGATGGGTTTCAATAATAATGGTGCAGAAAATCTGGTTAAAAATTTTCTTGAGCAGGGTATTGAGTTCAAAAAAAACAGGGAGAATATTTGTTTAGGGATAAATTTCGGCAAGTCTAAAATCACAAGCTTATCTCAAGCAAAAGATGATTATTTAACTTCTCTAAAATTATTAATTCCATATTGTGATTACGCAGCAATAAACGTAAGTTCTCCAAATACTGAAGGACTAAGAAAGTTGCAAGATCCAATACTTCTAAAAGAACTTCTTAGAGAAATTAAAAACTTACCTAATTGTCCACCATTATTTGTAAAAATTGCTCCAGATTTAAGCCTTAAAGATATTGAAGATATTTGCCAGCTAATAATCGAGGAAAATATCGATGGGATAATTGCTACTAACACCAGCATAGACAGATTAGGTCTTGAAAATAGGAAGATCAGGCAAACAGGATTATTACTTTCTGAAGAAAATGGAGGATTAAGTGGAAAGCCTCTACAAAAAAAAGCAAATCAAATAATAAAACATATACATAATATTGATAAAAAGATTATTTTAATTGGGGTTGGTGGAATCGATAGTCCTGAGTCGGCTTGGGAAAGAATTTGTTCTGGAGCATCATTAATTCAAATTTATACAGGATGGATATATAAGGGGCCACAATTAGTCCCCAATATACTTGAAGGGATTTTAAAGCAACTCAATATACATCAGTTGTCCAATATTAATGAGGCCATTGGATCAGATTTAAAATGGGTTAAATAAAAATTAGAAAATGAATAATGAACAAATGGGAACCTAGTGATTACAAAACATTAGCCATGAATATATCTAACTTAAAGCATGGAGGAAATGTATTTGCAAAAGCAAAAAAATTAAATTTATTACCCTCTGAAATCATTGACGCAAGTGCCTCGCTAGTACCCTTTGATCCACCTCAAATACTAATAGATTCACTAAATGCAGAAATTAAGAATCTTGGCTTTAGATATTACCCAGAGAGAAACTTGAGTGATCTGAAAGAAATAATCGGTAAATTTCATGGGATAAATCCAGACAATATATTGCCTGGAAATGGAGCTTCTGAACTAATAACCTGGGCAGGTTATGAAGCATCCAAATTTGGAATAAGTTGTATTCCTTCTCCATCATTTGTTGATTATGAAAGATCTTTAAATTGTTGGAATAGCAATTTTATACATTGCGAATTGCCAAAAAACTGGAATGATATTTTTCCTCAATCATTTCCGCTTCATCCAAAAGGAGATGTTATTTGGATAACAAATCCACATAATCCTACCGGCCAATTGTGGGAAAAGAATTCATTAGAGGAAGTTGTGAAAAAATATAAATTAGTTATTTGTGATGAAGCTTTCTTATCGATAACACCTAATGGAGACAAAGAATCTTTAATACCATTAACCCAAAGATTTGATAATTTACTTGTCTTGAGAAGCTTGACCAAAATCTTCAATATTCCAGGCCTTAGATTAGGTTACGTTATTGGCTCATCGAAAAAAATTAAACAATGGGAAATAAATAGAGATCCTTGGCCTTTAAATTCATTTGCTATTAAAGCAGGAATTGATCTACTAAGTAATAAGAAATTCTATGAACAGTGGACAAAACAGATTCACAGCTGGATAAATGTTGAAAAAAAGAGAGTATTTGAAAAATTATCTAAAATAGAAACCCTTAAAGTTCATAACTCTTCAACCAACTTTTTTTTAATTGAAAGTAAAACATCCTTATCGCCAAATATTAAATACTTAGAAAATAGGGGAATATTGCTGAGAGAATGCACTTCATTTAGATTTCTTGACGAAAAGTGGGCAAGAATAAGTTTGCAGAATAGAAAAAATAACACTCTTCTATGTAAAGAAATTCAGAATTCTTTTAAAAAATAATTAATAAATTTCTTAATCTCATTTTTAGATTTAATTTTATTATTATTTTTCATATTCTTCTTCATGAGATCTAATATTTCATAATGATTTTTTCCCTTTTTTGATTTTATTTTAAAAATTCTTTCTAGAGTTTCTTCAAAAACTTCTTTAGAAATTTTATTCTGATTGATTAAAACTGAGCCTCCATTTTCAGCAAGAACCATTGCATTTTTCTCCTGATGATTATTTTTAGAGTCTGGATATGGAATTAAAATTGAAGGTTTTTCAGCCTCTATTAGTTCATTGATTGTTCCTGCTCCAGATCTCGATATTACAAGATCACAGTTTTGAATTAAAGCTGCTATTTCATTAGTAAATTTCTTTTGAATATAATTTTTGGAGTTTTTTACATGAAAAGGTTGTTGATTAGATTCGCCAATAATATGAACTATCCGAAACTTTTTTTTTATTAAAAATTCTAGAGATTCATAAAGAATTTGATTTATAGCTTTTGCTCCTTGACTACCTCCCATAACAATCAAAAGAGGTCCGTTTCCTTTTGGAACCCATTCTGGCAAAAAATTAAATTTATAGAATTGTTCTCTTAAAGGTGTTCCAGTAAAAATAGTTTTACAATTTTTTAAATAAGAATTTGTTTTCTTAAATCCTAAAAGAACATAGTTACATAAAAAACCAAAATATTTTGTGACCATTCCTGGAATTACATTTGATTCATGAATAATGATAGGTATCCTGAGAAGTTTTGAAGCAACAATAGTAGGTGCTGATAAATAACCGCCGGTCGTAAAAACTAAGTTAATTTTTTTTTCTTTTAAAATCCTAATTATTTGGAATGTTGACATTAAAATTTCTAGGTATTGATAAAACAAAAAAATATTTCTTCTTGGTGTCTTTATATTTAAAGTCCTCAAATTATATTTTTGGGGAATAAATTTTGCATCAAGTCTTTGACGAACACCCAACCAATTAATATTCCATTCATCTTCCACCTCTTTAGATACTGCTAAGGCTGGGAAAATATGCCCCCCTGTCCCACTGGCTGCGACTAATAAATTATTTTTTTTAGACATAAAAACTTAAATTAGTAGAATAAAAATAATCAATGATTAATATGTTTATTTTAAACTTATTTAAAAATATAGGATTTCCTCTCTACTTATTTGTTTATCTTATTATTCCCTATTCAGCAATAACGCAAACTTTAAAAGTTGATTTTATAAGAAATCTAGAAAACTCTTTAAATGCGAAAGATTTAGAATTCATTAGAAAAAATTTTAGAAATGAAGAAAGACAAAATATACCAAAACAATTTTCTAAGATTATTAATGATTTCCCTAACAGCAAATGGAAGATCAAAAGATTAAAATCTAATATTTCAAATGAAGATATTTTGAGAATAAAAGTTTCTGGAAGAAAAATAGTTAATGGAGAAATATATATACTCGAATCCAATTTTGATTATTTATTTTCAATCGCAAATGGGAAAATAGATGAAGGGATTATCAAAAATTTATTCACAACTATAAGAAACGATAATAAAAAGATAGATATTAGTTTTAAAATTCCTGATAGAGTTCTTACCGGTTCAAAATATGATATCGATATAATTCTAAATAAGCCTCTTGAAGAAGTGATTATTGCTGGAGCTATAAAACCTCATCAAGTAAATTCAATTTTTGAACAAGAAATATTATTGGAGCCATTGGCGTCTGGAGGAATTTTTAAAATAACAAGAGCCCCTTCAAAACCAGGGATACAAATTTGGTCAGGAATCATAGCTCACCCTGAAGGAATGATTACTTTTACAAAGAGCATTGATATTGTTGATGAGATATAGATATAGTCTAGGCGTCGTTTAACGCAGCTACACCTGGTAAGGTTTTACCTTCTAAAAGTTCCAAACTTGCGCCACCTCCAGTGGATATATGAGACATTTTCGCAGCTAATCCTGCTTTCTCTACAGCTGCGACTGAATCTCCACCACCAATTATTGTACAAACCTCAGAAAAAGCACTTAAGTCCGCAAGAGTAGTAGCTATTGCATTTGTACCGTCTGCAAATTTATCAAATTCAAAAACTCCCATTGGACCATTCCAAATAATTGTCTTACATTCTGCAAGAGCATTCTGAAAAACTTTAATGGAATTTGGACCAATATCGAGACCCATCCAATTCCCACTAATTGAATCAATTTGAGATATTTTACTATTGGCGTCCGAAGAAAATTCATCAGCTAAAACAACATCAGTGGGTAGTAATAATTCTACTCCTTTAGCTTTTGCTTTTGCTTCTAAATCTTTAGCAAGCTCGAGTTTATCTTCTTCTACAAGGCTCTTTCCGACATCTAAACCTCTAGCTTTATAAAAAGTGAAAATCATACCTCCACCAATCATGATTTTGTCACACTTATCTAGTAAAGAATCAAGTACTCCTATTTTGCTACTAACCTTTGATCCTCCAACTATTGCTGCCAATGGACGCTTTGGGGAATCTATTGCTCCTTGTAAGTATTTCAATTCTTTTTCTAAAAGGAATCCAGCTACTGAGGGACTTAAATAATTAGTAACACCCTGAGTTGAAGCATGAGCTCTATGAGCAGCACCGAAAGCATCATTTACATACATATCTGCATGTGATGCTAATTTTTTAGCAAACTCAAGGTCGTTCTTTTCCTCTTCACCAAAAAAACGAACATTTTCAAGTAAAAGAACATCTCCATTAGATAAGCTATTTGATTGTGCAACTGCTTCATCACCAATACAACTGTTAGTAAGAGCAACATTTTGCCCCAACAATTCACTTAATCTTGCAGCTACTGGAGTTAATCTCATTTTTTCATTTACCTGACCCTTTGGTCTCCCAAAATGAGCAGCTAAAATAACTTTTGCAGAATGATTAATAAGATATTCAATAGTTGGAATCGCTGCACGAATACGCGTATCGTCGGTTATTTGACCATCTTCATTTAATGGAACATTAAAATCTACTCTTACAAGAACTTTTTTTCCTTCTAAATGTGTCTTATCAAGAATGGAAAGAGATAATTTTGACATTAAATAAACTTAATTTTTAATCTTAAGACCCTAACGTTAATTTGGGCTTATTGGGTTAAAAAGTAGTTACTGTTACCTATGCCTTAATAAATTTTAAGAATTAACGATTATAAAAATTTTTCAGTCATTAAATTTATACTAAACTTTAGAAGTAAATACTTTTGAAACTTATAAAAACTAAAAGGAATACAAAATTTTATTTGATTTATTGAAGTGGACATACCCAAAATTCAATGGTACCCAGGCCATATCGCAAAAGCAGAAAAGAAATTATCTGAAGTTATCAATAAAGTAGATTTAGTTATAGAAGTTAGAGATGCACGAATTCCCTTGTCAACAGGACATCCACACTTAAATAAATGGATAAATAATAAAAAACATATACTTGTTATTAACAGATCAGACATGATCTCCATTAATACAATCAATAGTTGGAATAAATGGTTTAATGATAAAGATCAATATCCTCTTTGGTGTGATGCTAAAAGAGGAATAGGTATTAAAGAAATTTGTAAGTCAGCCAAAGATTCTAGGTCGTCAATCGACGATAGAAGACTCTCTAGAGGAATGCGAATTAGGCCAATTAGAGCCCTTACACTTGGTTTTCCAAACGTAGGAAAGTCAGCATTAATTAATAGAATTGCAAAAAAAAGAGTTGTAGATAGCGCTAGGAAAGCAGGCGTGACTCGTAATTTAAGATGGATAAAATTAGAAAGTGGTATAGATCTGCTAGATGCTCCTGGCGTTATACCTCCAAATTTAGAGGATCAAAAATCAGCACTTAATCTTGCACTGTGTGACGATATTGGTGAAGCTGCTTATGAAATAGAGAGTGTCGCAATTGAATTTATCAAAATTATATCCTCTCTCAACAAAGATAAGAATGCGAATATCTCAGTTAAACAAATATCTAATAGATATGGAGTTGATATTGCAAAAGGCTTTAAGAGTCCCTCTGCTTGGATCGACGAAGCAGCTTTAAAACATACTTCAGGCGATAAAAGGAGAATGTCTCATAAGTTACTAGAAGATTATAGAAATCAAATGCTGGGTAAAATTGCTTTAGAAGTCCCACTATGGAATTAAATAAACAAAATACTTTCGGCATTGGAGAAGGCGAGCTTATAGAAATTATTTATGAGCTTCCTCTTCCTATGAGGCTAGACAGATGGTTGGTAAGTAAAAGGCCTGAACAAAGTAGAGCAAGAATTCAACATTTTATTAGTTCAGGTTTAGTACTTGTAAATTATAAGACCGCGAAAGCAAAGACCCCATTAAAAAATGGCGACAATATTCAAATATGGATGCCTCCTCCTGAACCTCTTATTTATTTGAAACCTGAAAAAATGGATTTAAATATCCTTTTTGAAGACGAGCACATCATAGTAATCAATAAACAATCAGGACTAATTGTTCATCCAGCCCCTGGTCACAAATCTGGAACTTTAGTGAATGGGTTACTTTTTCACTGTAAAGATCTACCTGGAATTAATGGGAAACTAAGACCTGGGATTGTTCACAGATTAGATAAAGATACCTCAGGATGTATGGTGGTGGCAAAAAGCCAAGAGGCATTAGTAAATCTCCAGAAACAAATTAAAGAAAAAATAGCATCACGCGAATATATTGCAGTAATTCATGGAGCACCTAATTCTGAAGAAGGCCAAATAGTGGGACACATTGGCAGAGATAAATTAAATAGATTGAAATATAAAGTAGTTGAAGAAACTTCAGGAAGGTATGCCTGTACCTATTGGAAATTAAAAGAAAGATTTGGCAATTACTCATTAATGAGTTTCAAACTAGATACGGGGCGAACGCATCAAATAAGAGTTCACTGCGCTCACATTAATAATCCAATTGTGGGTGATCCGTTATATGGAAGATGTAAAAAACTTCCATGTAAATTAAATGGCCAAGCTTTACACGCCATTAAGCTTGGACTTATACATCCAATAAATGGTAAAGAAATGATATTTGAATCAGAATTACCATTAGATTTTCAAAAATTACTAAGTATTCTTAAAGTTAAATAAGATTTAAAGACGAATTTAGAAGCGATTTTGTATAAGTGTTTTGAGTTTTACTGAATATTGTAGAACTTTCTCCTTCATCAACTATCTTTCCTTGATTCATAACTAGCAACCTATCACAAAATCTTTGAGCAATGCCTAAATCATGAGTAATAAAGATAATCGTTAAATTCATTTTTTTTTGCAAGACCCTAAGTAATTCAAGAATCTCAATTTTTACTGAAGCATCCAACATATTTACGCTCTCATCACAAATTAAAATTTTTGGCTTCAACAATAGCGCCCTGGCTAATGAAATTCTTTGCAATTGACCACCAGATAATTGGCTAGGATAAGAATTAAGAAAATCCTTATTTAAGGGAAGATTTAAATTTGTTAACATTGATTTTATTTCTTTTGCGATTTTTCTTTTATCTGAAATTTTTTGAATAAAAAATATATCTTCCAAAACATTTTTAATTTTCATTTTCGGATTCAAACTTGAAAAAGGATCTTGAAAAATAATTTGCACATTATTGTTCTTTTTAAAAGATTTATTTTTTTTCGATGCATGATTTTTATCATAAATTTTGATTTCACCCCCTCTTACCTTAAGAAGTCCAATTAAAGCCCTACATAATGTACTTTTACCGCTGCCTGAAGAACCAACTATTCCAAGAGCCTCATTTTCATGTAACTTGAAACTAACTTCATTTAAAGCCTTATTCCATTTATTAATGAAAATTGAAGAATTTAATTTATACCAATGTCTTAGGTTATTTACCTCTAGAACGACCTGATCTCGAGCATTATCTTTAATATTTGGTTCTAATACTATTTTTGAAGCATTTACTAACTTTTTCCCGATATCTGATTTTGGTGATTGAAAAATATCTAATATATTCCCTTTTTCAACAATCGATCCCTTTTCAATTATTGCAACTTTTTTACACCACTTTGCTGCAAGATTAATATCATGACTAATTAAAATTAAAGTACTATCAAATTCATTACATAGATGAATTATTTCTTGCATAATTTCAAAACTTGTTTTGGTATCTAAGCTTGTTGTAGGTTCATCAGCAATTAATATTTTAGGTTTCAAAGCAAGTGCCATTGCTATAGAAACTCTCTGTCTCATTCCACCGCTAAATTGATGTGGGAAAGAATCAAGTCTACTTTCTTCAATTCCAACTTTTTGAAAAACTTCTCTTACTAATTTTTTAATAGCTAAAGATGATTTAGTTTGATCATGTGTTTTAAATAATTCATATAAATGATCCCCAACTCTCATTAGTGGATTAAGTTTTTTTATAGAGTCTTGATAAATAAATCCAAAATTATTTCTTCTAAATAATTGTGCATCTTTGTTATTTATTTTCCTAGGATCTACGCTAGAAATCGATAGATACCCTTTAGAAGTGGCCTTTTCAGGCAATATATTTACTAATGTTTTTGCAAAAGTGGTCTTTCCACATCCAGAAGGTCCTATTATGGCCAAATGATCTCCACTATCTATTTCCAAATTAAAATTTTTGATAATAGTTTGCTGTTTTAGACCATATTTAACAGTAAGATTTTTAACTACAATAATTTTTTCTTTATTTTTTTCCATGATTTATAGCAAATTTTTCTAGACCTAAATAAAATACATTTAAAGCAATATAAAATGTCCGAGGCAGCTGCAAATTCAAAAGAAAAAAACGAAATTGAAGTTTCTAAAACTATTTTGCCTGAAAATAAAAAATATGAAAGTGAATCTTTAAATTATCAAATAAAAATTCCCGATTGGCTTCTTAAAGATATTTATAATTTTGAAAAATCAAATAAAGAAAATGATGAGAATCAGAACCTTATAGTAAAGGCTTTTAAACTTGCTTATAAAGCTCATGATGGACAATTCCGCGCGAGCGGCGAGCCATACATTATCCACCCGGTTGCTGTTGCAAATCTCCTCAAAGAAATAGGTGCCAGTTCATCTGTTATTGCTGCAGGCCTTTTACATGATGTTGTTGAAGATACTGGCATTGATTTATCCGAAATAGAAACAAATTTTGGGTTAGAAGTAAAAATACTTGTAGAGGGTGTAACAAAATTAGGCGGCATTCACTTTAACAACAGGACTGAAGCACAAGCTGAAAATCTTAGGAAAATGTTTTTGGCTATGGCCAGCGATATCAGAGTTGTTTTAGTAAAACTTGCAGATCGACTTCATAACATGAGAACAATTGAATGGCTAAATAATGAGAAAAAACTAAGAATAGCGAGAGAAACAAGAGAGATTTATGCACCATTAGCTAATCGACTAGGAATAAACAGATTTAAGTGGGAATTAGAAGATTTAGCTTTTAAATTCCTAGAGCCTAAAGAATATCTAGATCTTAAAGATCAAATCGCTGTAAAAAGAAGTGATAGAGAAAAAAGATTAAAAGTAACTTTGAATCTTATGAAGGAAAACTTGGTTTCAGCAGGTTTGAAAAATTTTGAAATAACAGGAAGGCCAAAACATCTTTATGGCATCTGGAGCAAAATGGAAAGACAACAAAAGCATTTTCACGAGATTTATGATGTTGCTGCCCTAAGAATTATCGTGGACAATTCAGATAGTTGTTATAGAGCATTAGCAGTTGTTCATGATACTTTCAAACCAATTCCAGGTAGATTTAAAGACTATATAGGATTACCAAAACCCAACGGATACCAGTCCTTACACACTTCTGTGATTGGAAGACATCGACCTATTGAAGTTCAAATTAGAACTACTTCAATGCATCAAATTGCTGAATATGGAATTGCCGCTCATTGGCAATACAAAGAGGGTGGTTCTCCTGCTAAAAGTAATGCCGAGAGATTTAATTGGCTAAGACAATTAGTAGAATGGCAACAAGAAGGTAATGAAAGGGATCATAATGATTATTTAGCTTCAATTAAAGAAGATTTATTTGATGAAGAAGTATTTGTAATCACTCCAAAAGGAGATGTTGTTGGTTTAAGGAAAGGATCTACCGCGATAGATTTCGCCTACAGAATTCATTCTGAAGTTGGAAATCACTGTAATGGAATAAGAATTAATGAAAAGCTTTCTCCATTATCTACAGCACTTCAAAATGGTGACTTCATAGAAATTTTGACAAGTAATAATGCTACTCCAAGCTTGGATTGGCTGAACTTTGTAGTTACGCCAACAGCTAAAAATAGAATCCGCCAATGGTATAAAAAAAGCCATCGTGATGAAACGATTAAAAGAGGTAGAGATTTACTTGAAAAAGAAGTAGGTCGAAATGGTTTTGAAGCATTACTTTCTAGTGAAGCCATGAAAAAAGTTGCAAATCGATGCAATTTAAAAACTACTGAAGACCTTCTTGCATCTCTTGGTTTTGGTGGTTTAACTTTGCATCAAGTATTAAACAGACTAAGAGAAGAAATAAAATTACAAACAGAAGATGTAAAAAATATTTCTGACTCTGAAATTGCAAAATCTCTTAAAAGTAATAGTAATTTTTCCACTAACAAATCTAATGCGGCAGCTAAATCACCAATTTCTGGGATAGAAGGTCTTGATTACAGAATAGGTAAATGCTGTACCCCACTTCCAGGCGAGGATATTATCGGAACTGTATCGCTAGGCAACCACGGGATAACCATACATAGGGAAGATTGTGAAAATGTAATACCAATTCCAATAGAGAGAAGATTACCTGTTGGTTGGAATCAAGATAATAAAACTGGCGATAATAAGTTTCCAATTCAGCTACGAATAGAAGTAATTGATAGAGTTGGAGTCCTTAAAGATATTCTTATGCGGTTATCTGATAAAGGTATAAACGTTAGCGATGCAAATGTTAAAACTGCTTATGGTAAACCAGCTATTATAAATCTTTGTGTGGGTCTTGAAAGTTATAATCAACTTCACAAAACAATTGAACAAATTAAATCAATGGCAGATGTTTTAGATATTGCCAGAGTTGGACAAAGTTAATTTTAAAATCAGATCAATCTATCTTTTACTTTTTATCTTGTAGATAAAGAAAGCAATACAGCCGCAAATCAAAGCTAATACAATACCTACACATGATGAACCTAAGAGTAATTTTAGGGAAAAAATTTTACCTTGTTTCCATAAGTCATCAATAACTAAACTTTTTTCAAGAATTTTATTAGAAGAACTATTTAAAAAAATCGAACCAACTTTATAGTTAAAATAATAAAGTGGAACATATGTAAAAGGGTTGCTGATCCAGGTACCAATTACAGCTAGAAAAATATTTCCCTTAGCTATTTTCGCAAAAAATACCCCTATTAAAGTCTGAAACCCAAAAAAAGGAAAGCAGCCACTAAATATCCCTATAGCTAAACCTTTAGCATTAAAGAAAGGACTTCCATTCTGATTCCTAAATAATGATAGAATTTTCTTATAGGTAATATCTCTTTTAAATCTCATTCAGAAAGAAAATTTCAAAATTCTTGATAATCTTACTTAATTATCCATAACAAAGCGAGAGATGGATTCGATAGTTACTACAGAAGACACGATAGCCGCAATTGCTTCAGCTATAAGTATAGGGAAAGGAGGAGTTGCGATAATAAGAGTATCAGGGAAAGACTCAATAAATTCTTGCAAAAAAATTGTTCAAACTAAATCTAAATATGCCTGGGAATCACATAGAGTTTTTCATGGTTTTATTCAGGAAAATAAACAAAATAAATTTATAGATGAGGTTTTAATTTTAGTGATGAAATCACCAAATAGCTTCACAGGAGAGGATGTTGTTGAACTTCATTGCCATGGAGGAATTATCATAGTAAATAAAGTTCTAAAGAGATTATTATCTAGTAATTCTAGAGTTAGACTTGCAAACCCAGGAGAATTTAGTCAAAGAGCTTTTCTTAATGGAAAAATAGACCTTACTCAAGCCGAGTCGATTAATCAATTAATTAATGCAAGCAATACAAAATCAGCAGAGTTAGCTTTTAGTGGGATTCAAGGAGAAATAAAGAAAAAAATTAATGATATTAAAAATGACCTTATAAATCAACTTTGCGAAATAGAAGCGAGAGTTGATTTTGAAGAAGACTTCACAGATTTTGATTACACTAAGTATCTAAAAAATATTAAAAAAGTAAAAGAAAAAATAGAAATACTAATAGAAAATGCAAAAAGAAATTCATATATTCACAATGGAATATCCATTGCGCTTATAGGTAAAACAAATGTTGGTAAAAGCTCTTTACTAAATTTGCTTGCCAAAAAAGAGAAAGCAATCGTAACTAATATTCCTGGAACAACTAGAGATGTTATTGAAGTTAATTTAACTATTAATGATATTCCAATGAAAATAATTGATACTGCTGGCATAAGAGAAACTCATGAACAAATTGAAAGTATTGGAATTAAAAAAAGTTTTGGGAAAATTAAAGAGTCAGATTTTATAATTTATATTTATAGTCTTGAAGAAGGATTTAATGAAGAAGACAAAAAAATAATAGATGAAATCCCTAAAGAAAAATTAATTACTATTTTGGGCAATAAAAAAGATTTAATTGATTGCAAAAATATTAATTCAAATGAGTTAAAAAACACAATTCTTATGAGCATTAAGAATAATGATGGTGAAAGATTATTAATCGACACAATCATAAAAAAATGTGGATTAAAACAAGTAGAAAATATCAATATATTTTTAAACGAAAGACATCTAACAAATTTGTCTGCTTGCCTATCTAATTTACAAGATACTGATGAAATAATTAAAAATAAATTGCCATTTGATTTGTTATCAATAGAACTGAGAGATGGAATTCAAAACTTATCTAAAATAACTGGTCAAGAATTAACAGAGGAACTTCTAGATAATATTTTTTCTAAGTTTTGTATTGGTAAATAAATTTGAGTTAAATTGCATAGTGATATATAGTTGAATCTCTAACTTCAGTTGAATTTTTATTAATTAATTTTTTTTAGTTTAGTGGATTTTAATACTCCAATAATAAGTAAAATCATTGATAATTGGATCGATGAAGATATAGGAAGGGGGGATCTTACAAGTCCCTCTATTACGGAGGAGAATGGCAATGCATATTGGATTGCAAAAGAAGGTGGTATATTTTGTGGTGTCGAAATTATAAAAGAAATTTTTAAAAAAATTGATTTAAAAATCAGTTCAAAATTTAATATCTCTGATGGAGATAAATTTGTTAAAGATCAAAAACTCCTGGAAATATATGGACCTTCAAAAAGTTTGCTAGCTAGTGAAAGAATAGGCTTAAATATAGCAATGCATTTATCTGGAATATCAACATATACAAAGAATCTTGTTAATAAGTTAGAAGGTACAAATATAAAATTAGCAGATACTAGGAAAACTACTCCTGGCTTAAGAATATTTGAAAAATATGCATTTAAATGCGGAGGTGGAGTGAATCATAGAATGGGATTATACGACGCAGCTATGATAAAAGAAAATCACATTGCATGGACAGATAATCTTAATAATGCAGTAAAAAAAATTCGACTAAATTCGCCTTTCACAACTCATATCATAATTGAAGCTGAGAATATCGAACAGGCAAAAGAAGCAGTATTAGCAGGAGCAGATAGTGTCTTATTGGATGAACTTAGTCCTGAAATAATCAAAAAACACATTCAAGAATTAAGAGATTTATCAATGAATAGCTTAAAAAAAGAAGTCAATAAAAATTTGATAATAGAAGTTTCTGGAATTAACACTGAAGAAATTAGTAAATATCTAATAAAAGGTATTGATTTGATTTCAACAAGTTCTTCAATCACCAAAAGTAATTGGATTGATTTGAGTATGCGTTATATTAATTAATTATATAGATAAATAATTGAATAATTAATGCTAATCATTTTTAAAGAATTAACAAAACAATTTGAACAATCTCTTTTAGATAGTCTTGAAAAAAATGATAAAAAAGGAGAATTCGAAATTCTTAGAAAAAATTTAATTACACAATCATCAAAAGAGGAATTTGGTGATTATCAATGTAATGTTTGTTTAAGTTTATCTAAAATATATAAAAAGAACCCAAGAGATATTTCTAATGATTTTATTAACCTTTTAAATAAAAATAAAAGCATAGCAAAATTATGTAAGAGTCTAGAAATAGCTGGACCTGGATTTATAAATATAAAATTAAAAGATGAAGTTCTAATAAGTGAAATTAATTCAAATATTCAATGCCAAAGGGGTGGATTACCTCAAATTAAAAAAGATATAGATAGTGGCTTATCCAATAAAGTCATTGTAGACTTTTCAAGTCCTAATATTGCTAAAGAAATGCATGTAGGGCATTTAAGATCAACAATAATAGGAGATTCAATATCCAGAATTTTCGAGTTAAGAGGTTATCAAGTATTAAGACTAAATCATGTTGGAGATTGGGGGACGCAATTTGGAATGCTTATTACTCAGCTCAAAGATTTATATTCAAATGATTTAGAGGAGATAGGCAAAATTAAGATAAGTGATTTAGTTGAATTTTATAAAGAATCAAAAAAAAGATTTGATAATGAATCTGAATTCCAAAAAAGGTCTAGAGAGGAAGTAGTTAAATTACAAAGTGGAGATATTAAATCGATTAAAGCTTGGAAATTATTATGTGATCAATCTAGAAAAGAATTTGATGAAATCTATAAAAATTTAAGAATAAAAATAGAAGAAAGAGGTGAATCTTTTTATAATCCCTTCTTAAAATCAATTATTGAGGATTTGAATTTAAAAAAAATATTAGTAGAGGATCAAGGAGCAAAATGTGTATTTTTAGATGGTATGACTAATAAAGAAGGTAAACCTTTACCGCTAATTATTCAAAAAAAAGATGGAGGTTTTAACTATGCCACCACAGATCTTGCTGCTATAAGATACAGATTCAATAAACCTCCTAATGGGGATGATGCTTCGAGAATTATTTATGTAACTGATCATGGACAAGCAAATCATTTTGCTGGAGTTTTTCAAGTTGCAAAAAAAGCAAAATGGATCCCAGACAATTGCCAAGTAGATCATGTCCCTTTTGGTTTAGTTCAAGGAATTGATGGCAAAAAACTAAAGACAAGGGAAGGTGAAACAATACGTTTAAAAGATTTATTAAAAGAAGCAGTTAGAAGAGCAAAAGAAGATTTATTGAAAAGATTAGAAGATGAAAATCGTTATGAGACAGAAGATTTTATTGCAAATACTTCAAGAATAATTGGATTAGGAGCTGTTAAGTATGCAGATTTAAGCCAAAATAGGATTACAAATTATCAATTTAGTTTTGATAAAATGCTTTCCCTAAATGGAAATACGGCTCCTTATTTATTATATACACTTGTAAGAATTGCAGGAATTAAAAGAAAAAATGATTTTGTTTATGACTCTAAAGATTTTCAATATACAAATTATGAACATAAATCTGAGTGGAAACTTATCAGAAAATTACTTAAGTTCGATGAAGTCATAATATCTATTGAAAAAGACTTAATGCCAAATAGATTATGCAATTATCTGTTTGAGCTATGTCAGACTTTTAATAGATTCTATGATCAAGTTCCAATACTCAAAGAAGAAAAATATATAAAAATTTCTAGACTGAATTTATGTGATCTAACTGCAAAAACACTAAAATTAAGCTTAGAGCTTCTAGGTATTGAAACTTTAGAAAGAATGTAATGAATGATTTTGATCAATTAAATAGTCTTTCCCCAAGACCAAGAGAAGAAATAATAAATATGAAGTCTTACTCTGCACCTTTAGAAAATAGAAGAAATTTACTTCGGCTAGACTTTAATGAAAATACTCTAGGTCCAAGTCCTAATGTTTTCGAAGCATTACAAGCGATAAAATTAAATGAGATTGCAATTTATCCAGAATATAATTTATTAAAAAATTTTTTATGTGATAAATATCTTGATTCAAGAAAATTTGATAAAGATGAAATAGGAATTTTCAATGGAGCAGACGCAGCAATAAATGCAATATTCAATTGCTTTGGAGAAAAAGATCAAATATTTCTGACCACTAATCCAACTTTTGGTTACTATTCTCCTTGTTCAGAAATGCGAGGAATGAAGAAAATAACTTGTTCTTACATTGGAGAAAATTTTCTATTTCCCATCGAAGAATTTAGTGAAAAAATTATAAAGTATAATCCAAAGTTAATATTTATTTGTAATCCCAATAATCCGACAGGAACAGTTTTAAGTGCTCAAGAGATAATTAACTTAGCAAATATCAAAAACGATTCATTGATAATTGTTGATGAACTATATGAAAAATTTAATGGAGATAGTCTTCTTGAATCGATAGATTTTGAAAAGAATAACAATATACTAATAATCCAATCTCTCTCAAAAACAGCTGGTTTAGCTGGTTTAAGAATCGGTTTTACTTTTGGCAATAAAAATTTAATTAATTACATTAATAAAGTTACAGGACCATATGATGTAAATAGCTTTGCTATAACGGCAGCATTAGCAGCACTTAAAGACAAATCATATATTGATAATTATGTTTTAGAAGTAAAAAAAGCAAGAGAATGGATTTTAAATAAATTTAAATCAACAAAAATCAGAACTCATTTTAGTGGCGGTAATTATTTCTTAATTTGGCCAAAAAAAGATCCTAAAATTTTAATACAACAGATGAGAGAAAAAGGTATTCTTATTAGAAGTATGGGAAACAAAAAAGATATTGGTAAGTCAATAAGGGTTAGTATTGGAACTAAAGAACAAATGATTTTTTTCTGGGACAATTACAAGTTCTTAGATTTAATAAATTAATTACCAAAAATATAAATTGTATTTTGATCGATTCTTTTAGGTTTTATTTGAAAATCTTTTCCAACATACTTTACTTTAAAATTTTTCATATTTGCGATAAACAAATCAGCATTTGAGAAATCACATTCTTTGTTAATTTTTTTGCCACGAGCAAAGTGAACAGGAATAACTACATTAGGTTTTAGAAGCTTAACTATTCTTGAAGCCTCTTGACCATCATAAGATTTTATTCCTCCTCCAATTGAAATAAATAAGATATCTGGGCGAGACAAAATAATTTGACTATTGATATCAATATCACCAGCAGCGCCTCCCATATGAACAATTTTAAGATCATTCTGCTCCCAACTCCAAACAGTTGCCATCCCAAATCTTCTTCCATCTACTCTGTCATGAGGGACGGAAATTCCATTTAATAAAATATCCTCAAATTGATAGATTCCTGGCTCTACAAACATTAATTGATTATTAGGGTTATATCCTTCATCTGGAAGCCTAGAACTAGCCAAAATAAAATCTGCTTTGACCTCTTTTGGCTCTTTTAAATTGCTTGCACAACCTATTGCTTTAAAGGGATTTATGAGAATCGATTTTTCATCACTATTAATTAAGAAACTACTATATCCCAGACTTTTTATTACTAAATTCCTTGCCAATAATGAGGTTGGCAAAAAAGAGCTAAATAATATAAAAAAGAAAATGTTTTTAATTTGAGAAATCATATTATTAATTTTTTTGTATTTTACTTTTGTTCAGCCATTTTTAAAAAATTACTAATTAATTTATGACCAAATTGTGTCAATACACTTTCAGGATGAAACTGTACTCCATGTAAATGCTTATATTCTTTGTGAGAAATAGCCATAATAGTTGAGTCTTCTAAAGTCGCAGTTATATCGAAACAAGTTGGTAATGAACTTGCATCAACTATAAGACTATGATATCTAGTCGCCACAAATGGAGTCTCGATATCTTTAAACAAACCTTTTTGATTATGAAATATTTTGGATGTCTTACCATGCATAAGTTCTTTCCCAACTATAACCTTTCCTCCAAAAGCTTGGGCCAATGCTTGATGCCCTAAACAAACTCCTAATGTCGGAATATTTTTAGATAATTTTTTTAGTATTGGCAGACAAATTCCAGATTGATCTGGATTACCGGGACCTGGAGATAATAAGATGCCACTAGGATTAAGTTTGATAATTTGATCTAGAGTAATTTCATCATTTCTTTTAACTATTAATTCTCTAGTTATTTCATGCTCAACAGAAAGTTCTCCTAAATATTGAACAAGGTTATATGTAAAACTATCGTAATTATCAATAACAAGAAACATATTTATATAGATTCAAATAAGAACTTAATTTTAGGAAGAAAAATATATACAGCAATAATAACAGAATTAATGGAAGCTAATAAAACTGCTCCTGCAGAAGTATCTTTTGAAATTTTAGCCAAACTACTAAATTCTTTTTTTACTACTAAATCAACTATTGATTCAATAGATGTGTTTAATATTTCTAATATTAAAACAGACATAATTGTGGCAATCAAAATTACATAATTACTTTGACTAATTTGCAGTAAAAAACCAATCATTAAACTTGTAAGTGCAAAAATTAATTGAATTTTAAAATTTCTTGAAGTTTTTAAGACGTAACTAATTCCACTAAAAGCATACTTAAAACTTTTTAATACATTACTAGAAGTTTTATATGATTCTATTCTATTTTTTAGAGATTTTATTTTTTTTTCCATAGATTTTTAATCTAATTTTTTAATTAAATATTCCTGAAAATTTAACATATTTTCTAAATCAAGATCATTATTATGTTCCCATCCCAAAAGATGTAAAAATCCATGACTAGCCAACCAGAGCATTTCTTTATAGATTGAATGTTTATATTCACAAGATTGCTCAAGTGCGATCTCTAATGATATAAATATATCTCCCAACTCTATATGATCTAAATTATTTAGAGATTCATCAGAAATGATTGGAAAAGATAGAACATCAGTTGGTCCATTTTTTTGCATCCACTTCTGGTTCATAAAAGCAATTTCTTGATTAGATATTATCTGTAAGCCTAATGAAAAAGATTTTTTTTCAAAAATGAAATTTGGCAATTTATAATCGTCTTTTTTTAATATTATTTTTATCCAAGATAAAAAAACTTTCTCCCAAAAATTAGATTCAAAAATAAGCTTATTTTTAGAATCTTTTAACTTAGTTGAAAATTGAAAAAATTCATTACATTTAAAAACCAAATCTAAATTTATTTCAGAAATAATTTTTTCTGTCATACATTCTTATACAGGAATATTAGGCTTACCTATTGTGGCTACAATTATTAATATCCCAATTAAAATTAGAAAGGTTATTGAAAAATGAGAAATACTTTTTGAACCCTTCCTTACCATATTTCGCATAGCAAGCTTTATAAAGCTTGGAGGAGAAACTTTTTTTTCTATATTTTCGTTTTTATTTTTCATTAGTTATTCAATAGATTCGTTAGAAGAAATATTCATGCGTAATAATTCGTGAATAAATGGTTCAAGTCCACCATCTAAAACACTATCTAAGTCGTTAGTCTCCTGCATAGTTCTTAGATCTTTTACCATTTGATAGGGATGGAAAACATAATTTCTTATTTGATTGCCCCATGCAGCTTCCACAATATCACCTTTAATATCAGCGACTTCTGCAGCTCGTTGTTCTTTAGCAATCACTAGTAGTTTAGACTTAAGAAGTAACATAGCTTTTTCTTTATTTTGTAATTGAGATCTTTCTTGTGTACATCTTACTGAAATCCCAGAAGGCAAATGAACAATTCTCACCGCTGTTTCTACTTTATTAACATTTTGTCCTCCAGCCCCACCGGATCTACTTGTTGTAATTTCTAAATCTTTTTCAGGTATAGCAAGTGAAATATTGTCATCTAATTTTGGCATTATCTCCACCCCAGCAAAGCTGGTTTGTCTTTTACCATTAGCATTGAAAGGAGAAATTCTTACTAATCTATGAGTTCCTTTTTCATATTGTAAATATCCATACGCATATTTTCCATCAATTTCAAAAGTTACACTTTTGATACCTGCTTCTTCTCCTTGAGATAATTCATTGATAATTAAACTCATTTGATTATTATCGGCCCATCTTGAATACATTCTCAATAAGATCTCTACCCAATCCTGAGCATCTGTTCCGCCAGCACCTGCGTTAATAGAAACTACTGCTCCTTCCTTATCGTATTCACCACATAACAATCTTTCAAATTCCCATTTATCTAAATTCTCTCTTAATTTCTTTAAGCCCTGCTTGGATTCCAAAATCATTTCCTCTTCAGGTTCTAAAGAATAAAGCTCAAGAGAGGCATTAGCATCGGAAATAAAAGTTTTCCATTTATCCAACAATTCAAGTTGTGCCTTAACATCATCAAGGATTAACATTTGTTTTTTCGCTTCTTTTTGATTCTCCCAAAATTCAGGCTGAGCAGAAATTTGCTCTAACTCTCTTCTTTTCGCTTTTAATCTCGGAACGTCAAAGACAATCCTGAGCATTACCCAGGCGCTCTGTTAGTTCCGAAAGATCTTTTTTGAAATCTGTAATATCTATCAAAATAGAATTTAATCGTTATTTATAATCTAACAGGCACTTTTGTTTAATAGTATAAACTAAGTATTATTTTAAAAAAATGTCCAAAGTTGAAATTTATACTTGGCAATATTGCCCATTCTGTATTCGAGCAAAATCGCTACTCAAGAAAAAAAATATAAATTTCACAGAATATAAAATAGATGGCGACGAAGATGCCAGAGCATTGATGATTGAAAGAGCTGATGGTAGAAGAACATTACCACAAATATTTATAGGTAATGAGGGTATCGGAGGCTGCGATGATCTCTATACATTAGAAAATCAAAATAAATTAGACGCATTATTAAACTAGATCTTATGAAATTTCTATTCGTGATAGATCCAATTAAAAATATAAATCCCTTAAAAGATTCAACTGCTGCCTTAATGCAAGCATCATCAAAAAAAAATATTGAAATCTGGAGTTGCACTCCTCAGGACCTTGAAGCTAGAGGTGATGAAGTATGGGCATCTTCCGTAAAAGTTGAAGTAAATCCTTGGATTTCTTTCAAAGATAATGATTGCATACCTCTCGCCAAATTTAATTGCATTTGGATGAGAAAAGATCCTCCTGTAAATGAGGCTTATTTATATGCAACCCATCTTTTAGAAGTTGCCGAAAGAAAAGGAGTAAAAGTAATCAACAAACCTTCATCGTTAAGAGCATGGAATGAAAAGCTAGGTGCTTTGAGATACAGCCACTTAATGGCACCTACAATAGTTGCGAGTAAGGTAAAAGATCTTATTAATTTTGCAAATATAAATAATGAAGTAGTCATAAAACCTCTTGGAGGAAAAGGTGGTCAAGGTGTTATAAGGATAAATAAAAATTCTCCAGGTATTAAATCAATCATTGAATTAATCACTTCTCAAGAAGAATTACCCGTTATGATGCAAAAATTTATTCCTGAAGTCATAGAGGGTGATAAAAGAATAATTATCGTAAACGGTGAAGCAATTGGATCAATAAATAGAATTCCTCAAGGAGGCGATTTTAGGAGTAATTTAGCAATGGGAGGAAAGGCTGAACCAACATTATTAACAGAAAAAGAAAAAAGTATCTGCTCAGAATTATCTCAACACTTCAAAGATGAAGGTTTATTTTTTGTGGGTATCGATGTAATAAATGGAATGCTTAGCGAGATTAATGTAACCAGTCCAACAGGTTTAAGAGAAATAGAAAATTTATCCAATAAAAATGTTTCAGAGGAAGTTATTGAACAATTAGTAGAAATTATTTAGGATTTTTAGCGAAAAATATTTGTTTTACTATAGATTCAAATTTTAATTTAATCTCATCTATTTCTTTCTCTAAAACGGATCCTGAAACTATACCTGAACCGGCAGTAAATTCAATATTTTCTTCAATATACCTAGCTCCTCTTATTGCTAAAAGAAATGAAGCATTTCCTGATGAATCAACCCAACCCATTGGAGAAGCATAATTTCCTCTAGGAAAAGACTCAAGAGTGTTTATCCAATCCAATGCTGCATTTTTTGGGTAACCACAAACAGCCGGAGATGGATGTAAGTTTTTAAGCAATTCAAAAGGACATATATTTTCAACTTTAGAGAAAATGAGTGTTTGCAAATGAGAAATATCTCCAAATGAATTTACCTTAATATCACTTTTTTTAAAGTTTTTTATTTTTGAAACTTCTAAACATTTAATCAAATACTGTGTTACGTAATTATGTTCCTTTAAGTCTTTAGTACTTTTTAGGAGTTTCTTAAAGTTTGAACTAGTAGAGATAGTTCCAGCAAGAGCCTCCAAAGTTAAATTAGGTTTAGTAAAAGAAAATAATTTTTCTGGAGATGCTCCAAACAAAATATCCTTACTATTTCTTTTCCAAACGTATCTGCATGTATTTGGATGATTCTTTTTTAATCTTTTTAAAATTTCAACTAAATCTAATTTATTTTTAAATTTTATTTGAATCCTATTCGCTAAAACTATCTTTTCGAGAATACCTTTTTCTACTAATTGAATTCCTCTATTTACTACTTTTTTTAAACTTTTATTAGAAGTTTCTAAGGAGTGCAAGAAATCATCAATAATAGGTAAATTAAAACTAGTTTTTAAGCCAGATGATTTTATTAATTCTGAGCCAGAATTAATAACTTGATTTCTAATTGTCCATATTTCCTCAATTAATGTTCTTAATGATGATTTACCTTCAACATGACCATTGATTCTTAACCAGCAACTCTTATTACTTTTAATAATTAATATTTTTGGTAAGATAGCTTCCAAACTAGGGACATCAGAAGATAAATTCTTATTATTCAAGTTTTCAGAAAAAGAAAATAAATAAATTATTTTTGAAAGTGCAGAATTATTTGATTCATTAGTTAAGTTAATTAAATTTTTAAAATTCTCAGAATTAAACTCTTTTGCCACCTCAAATCTTTTTGGACCATCCAAAGTAACATATTTACATTTCTCAATAGCAATATATGAAATACCATTAGATTCCTCCCAAAATGAAGAAAACGGATATTTATTTATAAACAATTCATATACTTGTAATAAATCAATACAAGGAATCTCAACACAAATACTTACTAATCCAGAATTCTCGACTTTCTTATCGAAAGAGGAAAATACATCTTTTAAAAAATCTGTTAAGTTTAAATCATTTTTCATTACTTATTGAAAATAACTAAAAATCATGCAATAAAGTAAAAAATGTAACTCAATTTATAAACTACATTTAATAATGATCGAATTTTATGAGTTAAATAAAAATGGACGAAGATAAAAAAAAATTATGGAAACAAGCGATAAAATGGCCTCTTTATTCTGTTGCCATACTTCCGGTTTTGATAACAGGAGCTTATATACTCAATCAATATGAAAAGGTAAAAATTTATAATTTGATTACATTTACTTTAGCTGCAATTTTTATATTACTTTGGGAAAACCTAACTAATGATTTATTCGACGCAGAAACAGGAATCGATGAATTTAAATTCCATTCAATTGTAAATCTTGTAAAAAATAAAAAAATAATTTCATTTATTGCATATACATCTTTAGTTATTGGTTTATTAATAATTTCAATTATTTCAGTATCAACAAGTATAAACATTTTGATTTTGGTGGCATCTTGCTGCTTCTTAGGATATTTATATCAAGGACCTCCTTTTAGATTTGGCTATCAAGGTTTGGGAGAACCATTATGCTGGCTTGCATTTGGACCTTTTGCCTACTCTGCAGTCTTAATTGCGTTAAATCCTTCTAATATTTACTTCGAAGATATTCCCTGGAAAGTTTCTTTATTACTTGGTTCAGGACCTTCATTAGCAACAACTCTTGTATTATTTTGTTCTCATTTTCATCAAATTTCTGAAGATAAAAAGCATGGCAAAAATTCACCATTAGTTCGTCTAGGAGCAAAAAAAAGTTCTCAATTTGTGCCTTGGATAATTTTTACAATATATATTTTTCAACTTTTAACTATTGTTACTGGATTTATTCCAGTGTTTTGTATCCTTTATTTGATTAGTTTTCCTCAAGCAATAAGACTTATAAATTTATTAAAATTTTCATATAAAAAACCTTCTGTAATAAAAAATTCCAAATTCGTCGCAATAAAATTTCAAACTCTTAATGGAGTTGGCTTAATCACAGGATTAATATTTAATTACTTGCTTAATAAATGAACTTAATATTCAAAAAAAAATCTTATAGCTTTAAGTTATCCACAAAATTAGAAAATTCTAAAACCACTTATCTTACGAAACTGGGTTGGATAATTAAATTAACAAGTAATGATAAAAAAATTGGGTTTGGAGAAGTTTCACCACTTCTAGAAAAAGACTTAAAAAAATGTGCAAAACAACTAAATATGATCCCTGAGAATGTAGAAGTATTTAATTTATCTGAGCAAATAAATATTTTTCACCCATGCATTCAATCTGCAATAAATTCTGCATTAGCTGAGATAAATAGAAAAATAATTTTTAAAGAAAACTATGCCTTTGATGAAATTGATAAAACAGCCATACTTTTAAATTCTGAAAATGTAATTTCAGAGCTAAATGAAATTAAAAAAAGACAATCTAATATTGGAAAATCAGTAACCATAAAATGGAAAGTAGCATTAAGAGATAACCATGAGGAAGAAGCAAATTTAGAAGAAATTTTAAGCCAAATAGGCAATAATATTAAGTTAAGAATTGATGCTAATGGTTCTTGGGGGAGAAAGATAGCTAATAGATGGGCTGATATTTTGAAAGATAACAAAAATATAGATTGGTTAGAACAACCTCTCTGTGTTGATGATATTGAAGGAATGAAAGAACTCAACAAAAAAATCCCAATAGCCTTAGACGAATCACTTTTAAAATTTCCAACTTTGATTGATGAGTGGAAGGGTTGGCAAATTCGAAGGCCTTCTCAAGAAAATAATCCAGTTAAGCTTTTAAGAGAATTAGAAAATAAAAAAGCTTTAATATCTATAAGTACTTCATTTGAAACTGGAATAGGGAAAAGATGGCTTTATCATTTATCGTCTTTACAATTACAAGGACCAACTCCAAAAGTTCCTGGTTTAGCAATGAATAAATTCCCTAATTCGTTTCTATTTTTAAATGAAGCAAGAAAGATATGGGATCAATTATGAAAAATAAAATTCATACTATTGAAGTTGAAAATAATGAAACTGAATCTGTAGAGAAAATTATTGAAAAAATTAGAGAGAATAAAATTATTTATATAAAAAACAAATTTTATCAATATGAAGATGTATTAGATTCAATTACTGAGCATGGGCCAGCAATTATCTTAAACAGTAGTGGTAGTTCTGGAAAACCAAGACAATGTTTTCACCATTTGAATAATCTTAAATTATCTGCAGTTACATCAGGACAATGGCTAATAGAGCAAGGATTTGAATTGCAAAACTGCTTAATTTTAAATACTTTACCCCTGAACCATATAAGTGGATTAATGCCAATTTTTAGAAGTCAAACTTGGGGATGTGATTGTATTAATATTTCTCCTAATTTAATAAAAAAAACTAGAGAACTTTTACTTTTCACAATTAAATCTAAAAAAAACAAAAAACACTTGATTACATCATTAGTACCTACACAATTACAAAGGCTTTTAGCTCAAAAAAATGGTATTAGTTGGCTAAAAATTTTTGATCTAATTTGGGTAGGTGGAGCTTCAATTTCAAGCGAAACTGCAGAACAATGTATAAAAGAAAAAATAAAATTAGCACCTTGTTATGGCTCAACTGAAACAGCAGCAATGGTAACGAGTTTAAAACCAAAAGAATTCTTAATGGGTTTTAAAAATGTTGGAGAAATACTACCTGATACAAAAATAAGAATTAATGCACAAGGATTAATCGAGATTAAA
>QCCJ01000005.1 GCA_003281285.1 Prochlorococcus sp. AG-347-K22
GAATACTTTAAATTAACAATGTACGTTGCAAGAAGAGAAAGTATCAAAAAAAATAATAAGCTTTCCAAGGTAGATTGGGGCATAACCATGAGTAGTACCAAAAATGATATATCTTTAAAGAAACGAATTCTGAAAAAAAATCAACCCTTTCATTATTTTTTATTCTTAAACTTATATATTTAATTTGTCTTATAAAATCTCTGAGATTTAGATTGATTTTAATTTAAAAAATATTTTTCTGCCCTCCTAAAGGCTTTTATTGCGCCTTTATAATCAAGACTTTTTAATTTTTCCTTACTTTTTTGTTCAAGCATTTTTACTAATTCATTTCTCTTTATTTCATCAATTTTCAGCTTATGATCAAATATAAGATCAAATTTTGATGAATACAATCTAGATAATTCTTCTCTATATTTTTCAATAATTTTTTCATCACAAGATTTGGATTTTAATATTGCATTAGCTTTCATTTTGTCATCCATTGCCCCTTTAAAGTTTCCTAGTTTAAATTTCTTTTCACTTGATCTAGTTAGCTTAATAATATTTCCTAATATAAATTCATTAGAATCTTTCATTTATTTATCTTAACCTAAGTTAATGCTATCAGAATAAAGAAAAACAACTTATTATTTTAATACTCAAATAATTAAATAATTAACCAATAACAAGTCCTTTTTCAAGAAGTAAATCGAAAACCTCCACACTTTTTGTTTTCCCAAATTTGGGGGGCTTATGTAAATCTAATATTTCAGCAAGGCACATAATCCAATAGGTATCTTTTTTTAAATTTAGACCTTCGCAAATATGGGTGGGGGCCGATTTAAAACAGCCAAAATCTGTTGATATATTAATGTTCATGATTTGAGTTTCAAGTTCCAGACTTAAAAGTTCTATTTCTTGCTCAGAAAGGGATGTCCCAAAAGAATATGATTCAATTAAAAGTTGATAATTCATAAAAGATTTATTTTTCAAGAAATCCAACGAGTTATTTTTGTACCCGTATAAATATGCCCTGAAGCTTCAACAATAGGTTTTGTTTCAGGATTCATAAAAATATCGTATAGAACATTTTCTGGTCCTTGAAAAATTACAGTTGCCCTTTGAGGATCATCTAATGATTTACCAATATAAAATGTTTTAACTCCCATTTCTTTAAACATCGACTGCTGTTCCTCAGCATTCATATGAGATTCATATTGTTCGAACGTATTACTTAGTTGAAAATCTAGAATAGTCGTTTCAATGGTCATAGCAGTAATAAGATGTTTTTTAGATTTTAAATCTTTTTGCAAAAAAAATAATTCAATAAAGATTAGTTTTTATTAAGCAATGTATTAACTAATTTTTATTTATGGGTTATAAATCAACTATGAAAAACAGATTTTAATTTTGGACTCAAAAATTTCTCCAAGAGAACAATGGACTAGTAAGTTGGGATTCATTCTTGCAGCTGCTGGTAGCGCAGTAGGTCTTGGTAACCTTTGGGGTTTCGCCTACAGAGCCTCTCAAGGTGGAGGTGCTGCTTTTGTACTTTTATACATACTAATCGTTTTAATTGTATGCCTTCCGGTATTTGTTGCTGAAATGGCTTTAGGAAGAAACGCTACTGCCAGCACATTGCTTGCACCAGTTAAGTTAGCTGGAAAAAATTGGTATCCATTAGGAATTCTTTTCTTTATAGCTCCCTTGGGAATAGCATCATATTATTCAGTCATAATGGGGTGGACCGCAGATACCTTGTTCCATTCATTATTTTTTGGATTACCAAAAAATTTAAGTGAAGCAGAATCTTTCTTTGGCTCAATTAGTAGTGGTAGCAGTGTTTTATTGGGACACCTATTAAGTCTTGTTCTTACAGCCATAATAGTTTCATCAGGAATAAAAAAAGGAATCGAAAAGGTGACACGATTCTTTATGCCTATACTTTTTATAATTCTTCTATCGCTAGCAATATGGGCCACTTCACTTTCAGGAGCATGGGAAGGATACAAAACATTTTTGTTTAAGTTTGACTTTGATGAATTGAGGAACCCTCAAACAATAAGAAATGCTTTTACACAAGCTTTCTTTTCTTTAAGTTTAGGAATTGGAGTTATGGTGACTTATGCTTCCTATTTAAATAAAAAGAGTAATCTTCCAAAACTAAGTGTTGGAGTTGCATCATTGGATACTTTGGTGGGTCTTATGGCAGGACTTATTACTTTTCCTATTGTTTTAACATTTGGTCTAAGTGATGCTATTTCTGAATCAACAGTTGGTGCATTATTTATATCAATTCCTACGGGCCTTGGGTCATATGGAGCGGTTGGAAGAGTTGTAGCTGTTGCATTTTTTGCACTAGCTTATATAGCAGCAATAACTTCCTCTGTTTCATTATTGGAAGTTCCAGTTTCCTCTTTAATGGATAAATTTGGTTTTAAAAGAGAAAAATCTGTTTGGCTGATAACTCTTTTCCTATTCTTAGCAGGAATTCCTTCTGCATTGAACTTAAACATTCTTGGAACTATTGATTCGATTTTTGGAGGGGTATTACTTATCTTTGGTGGATTCTTGGTTACTTTCTTTATGGGATGGGTAGTACCTAGCAAGTTTAATGAAGAACTTAGTGATTCAAAAGTAGGAATCAAAACGACACGTTATTTGAAATTCATGACAAGGTGGGTTGCGCCCCCAATTATTGGTTTTGGACTATTTATTAGTGTGTTTGATTTGCTGAAAGGCTGGGTAAGTTAAAAATATATTAAAAATATTAATGTATAAAATTGAATAAATATACTGAAATATAGTACAAAAATAGGGTGTAGGCACAAAGCTTTAAGCTATTAAATTTCTTAAATTTTTTTGAGAATTTTGAGCACAATAAAAAAATTTAATAAAAAATACAAGTATTAGCAATGACTTCTATGAAAAGCAGAATATTATTAAAAAATTTACTTTTGAAATTTTTCAGAGTCAAAAAGTTTTTCCAAGACAATAAATATACTGCAGAACCTTTTTTAAAGAAGTATTAAAATTTAACTTCTATTTAATCTCGAACGTATGGGCAAAAACCATCCCTAATAGAATCTATATAAAATACATTTAGATGTTTAATTTAAATAAATTAGAACGCCTACAAGCATAGATAGCAAATTTGATGTCAACCAAATCTGATTCATTAAAAGGAAAGCTTACAGAAAATTTTTCTGAATTTTCTCAACAATCTGACTATTCTTTTATGAATTCTCTTAAAGCAGATCCTCAATCAACAAAAGATGGAAAAGATCATAAGCCACGTTCAGTATATTCAGGTCATTACGTACCAGTCGTTCCAACTGCTATTCCAGATCCTGAATATATTTCCCATAGCGACAAACTTTTTAAAGAACTAAGGCTAAGCTCAGATCTTACTAAAGACCAGAATTTTTGTCGTTTTTTTTCGGGTGATATTTCTGTTGCTAATTATCCAATGAGTCCTTTTGGTTGGGCAACAGGTTATGCATTATCAATTTACGGGACTGAATATACCCAACAATGTCCCTTTGGAACTGGCAATGGTTATGGCGATGGCAGAGCAATTTCTGTTTTTGAAGGTTTATTCAATGGGAAAAGAATGGAAATGCAACTTAAAGGAGGAGGTCCAACTCCCTATTGTCGTGGAGCAGATGGTAGAGCTGTCTTGAGGTCTAGCGTACGAGAATTTCTCGCACAGGAATTAATGAATGCCTTGGGAATCCCTACCTCAAGATCTTTAACACTTTATGTCTCACGTTCAGAAATAGTTAGAAGACCGTGGTATTCCAAAGGGTCCAGATATTTTGAACCTGATATCATGATTGATAATCAAGCGGCAATTACTACGAGAGTCGCTCCATCTTTTTTACGTGTAGGCCAGATTGAACTTTTTGCAAGACGAGTTCGTAATAATGCGCATGATGAGGCCCTCAATGAACTAAAGATGATAGTTCAACATCTAATTGATAGAAATTATAAAGATGAAATTGAATATGAGGTTTCAATTGAAAGTAAAGTAATAAAACTAGCTTTTTTATATAGATCAAGACTTATATCACTTATAGCCAACTGGATGCGAGTTGGTTATTGCCAGGGTAATTTCAATAGTGATAATTGTGCTGCTGGTGGTTATACCTTGGATTATGGCCCCTTTGGATTCTGTGAATTGTTTGATCCAAGATTTCAACCATGGACAGGTGGAGGTGAACATTTCTCATTTTTTAACCAACCTTCTGCAGCGGCAATCAACTTTAAAACATTCTGTTCCTCTCTTAGTCCGTTACTTTCACAAAGCAAACAATATCAAGAAAAGTTAGATCAAATCGAAAAAGACTTTTCTGAATTAATGAATAATGAATTGATGAAAATGTGGGCAAACAAGCTTGGTTTAGAACATTACAACGAAACTCTAATAAATGAATTTTTTAATCTCATGGTCATTTCAAAAGCAGACTATACAATTTTGTTCCGTAAACTCTCTGAAATACCTGATAACTTAGATTCTTTAAAAGACTGTTTCTATTTACCAATTAATGACGAGCTCAATAATAGATGGGAAGTATGGATTGAAAAATGGCAATCAGTCTTGAAGAAAGAGGGAAATATTAAAGCAAAATCGGCATCAATGAAATCCCTTAATCCAGTCTATACTTGGCGAGAATGGTTGGTCGTTCCCGCATATGAAGAAGCTGAAAAAGGAAATTACAAAAAAATAAAAGAGTTACAAGATGTCTTTAGCAATCCATATATAGAAAAACCCTCAGATATAGATCAAAAATATAATCGACTAAAGCCAAGCAAGTATTTTAACTATGGAGGCGTATCTCACTACAGCTGTTCTTCATAAAATTTCAATCCTGATACAGATTAAATAACTTTGAGAAAGATCTTATTTATTTTTTATATAACTTTTCTAATTGCTTAATTTCCTCTCTTAGATCCTTACCTCTCTTATTCAATTTATTATTTTTAATTATTATTGGAATAATCCACCAAGCTTGAAGACCTAAAAAAATAAATACTAGAATCAATAATTCAAAAGTACCAGACTGCATTTTATAGTTAACCTTCTTAGGTCATAACATTATTCTAAAAGTTATTAAACATTCTTGAGATAATCAATATTTCTAGGATGCCTCTAATTCAATATTAAGTTCAATACCCTTTGAAATGATTGCTTCTTTAAATTCAAAAAGTTTGGAAATTATTCTTTGCTTCTCTTGATCAGTTTTATAGATATCCTCTACAACTTCCTGCATTGCAAGTGTAACTTTTTGTAGTTTGATTTCTAAGTCTTCCCTGTAATTCATAGCCTTAAAGAAATTACCTTTTTTATTAAAAAAGAAAATAATTATTAGTAAATAAGTACTTAACCTTAAAAGGATTGACAGCTAAACAAATGAGATATAACTTATAGTACAAATGTATTAAAATTCATCCAGCCAATTATAAGTTAAAGCATGGAGCCTAAGTACTCATTTGGTTGTAGCAATAGCAAGCCGAACGGATGCCTGCTAAATCCTGAAGGCAGCAGAATGCTCTTTTTCGAAGAATGCAAAAATTCTGCTAAACCTAATTTTAAAATTGATATCCATCTTTTCTATACTAATCACCTTGGAGAACCTGGAGGATACAAATCCTCTGAAAAACTCAACATAGATTTAGCCTGGGAAAAGTGGCACGAACTTCACCAAAAAGGGTGGACAGAAGTGGCTCACAATTATGGGTAAGGACTCCTGCCAAAAAAAAAGCCTTTATATTTTTATGAGCTTAAGAATTCCCTAAAATATGGAATTCGGTATCAAAAATAAATAATCAATATTTATTGACATTTGTATATGATGAAACATTAAATTGTCTAAAATCTCATAAGAATTAAAGAATAAAAATAAATATGCAATATTATTTAAATGATAAAAAATTAAATAAAATTGAAAAGCAAAAGGCGGAAAAAGATGGTCTGAAAATTTTTGAAGAGTTAGATGATTACGCTCTTAAAGGGTGGGAAGAAATGGATGAAGTAGATTTGCAAATGCGCTTAAAGTGGTATGGCCTTTTTTGGAGACCAAAAACTCCTGGAAGATTTATGATGAGGCTTAGGGTTCCTAATGGTATTTTAAATTCTAATCAGTTAAAAGTAATAGCATCAATAGTTGCTAGATATGGAGAAGACGGTTCTGCAGATATAACAACTAGGCAAAATATTCAATTAAGGGGAGTTTTGATAAATGATCTACCAGATATTATCAAAAGACTCAGAGAGGTTGATATTACATCCGTTCAATCTGGAATGGATAATCCAAGAAATGTTACTGGCAATCCACTAGCGGGAATTGATCCTGAAGAAATTATAGATACAAGAAAATATACTTCTGAATTAGAAAATTACTTAACAAATTCTGGTAAGGGTAACCCCGAATTCTCGAATTTACCGAGGAAGTGGAATACTGCAGTTGCAGGAGCAAAAGATAATTTTCTTCTACATAATGATCTTATCTTTCATCCTGTTTTTAAAAATGGAATCTTAGGCTTTGGTGTCTGGGTGGGAGGAATATTGTCAGCAACTTTGAATGCTTATGCTCTACCTCTAGATGTCTGGGTAGAAGAAAAAGATATATGCAAAATAACTGGAATTATTTGTTCTCTTTGGCGAGATAATGGAGATAGGTTTCTAAGAAATAAAGGAAGATTTAGATATTATTTGAACTCTATAGGTATCGAAAAATTTAGAGAACTTGTAGAAGAAAAATTTGGAACTTTGTCGAACGATCCAGGCTCAATTTTCAACGCAAAACAAAGAAGTTTTTTTGGGATTAATAAACAAAAACAAAACAACCTTTACTTTGCTGGGTTACATATTCCTGTAGGAAGATTATGTGTAGAAGACATACAAGAAATTGCGAGACTAAGTGAAAAATATGGACAAAGTGAAGTAAGACTAACTGAAGATCAAAATCTAATTATTGTTGGCCTGAAAGATAATATTTTAGAAGAATTTGGTGATGAAGAAATTATTAATAAATTCAAATTAAATCCATCCCATTTTTCAGCGAGTACCGTTTCATGTACAGGGAGTAGTTATTGTAGCTTTGCTCTTGCAAATACCAAAGATATAGCAAGGAATATTTCTGAAAAATTAGATCGAGAACTTGAATTATCAGAGGAGGTTAAAATACATTGGACAGGTTGTCCAAATAATTGTGGACAAGCTCATATGGGTGGTATTGGCATGACTGGTACAAAGGTAAAAAAAGAGGGAGGTGGAACTGAGGATGGATATAATATCAGTATTGGAGGGAGGCAAGATCACCTGCAAACCCTAGGCGAAACTGAATTTAAAAAAGTTAGTAAACATGAAATTTATAATTTAATCAAAGAAATTTTAATCAACAAGTTTAATGCAAAGTTAAAAACCTAAAATATATTAATGAGCAAAAGTGAAACTGAAATATTAGAAGTTTTAAATGGATTAGGTTCAAAAAAATTAGATCTTGATATTCTATTTTCATACTATTCATTGGAATTATCTTTTGAGATTCGTAAAGTTATAGCAGAAAAGATAGGAATGCAAGAAAGGAAAGGATATCTTTTACTGGAAAAGATGATAAAAAAATTTGGCCTTAAAGTTGAATTTATTGAGGCCCTTAAATTAACAAATGAAAAAAATGCAAAAGATCTTTTACTAAAAAACCTTTATCAAAATAATAAGTTAAATATTCATATAATTAATGCTTTAGAACCCTGGGGAGGAGAAATCGAACTTAAATTAATTAGAGAAATATTCGATATTTGCAAAACAGAGTTTTGGATTGCAGGCCTTAATATTCTCCATTTCAAAGCCCATCAATTAACTGATGAAGAATTATTATATTTTATTGATCAAATAAAAGTTTACGATAATTTCAAAATCAACTACAAGATTATCTCTATCTTAAAAAGAAGAGAAAGCGAAATAGTTTGTAAATTGCTCTATAAATATTCTTTAAATAAAGAATTAGAAATCGCTAAATATGCAATATTTTCTTTAGGGAGTATTTGGAATGATAATAGTTTTGAACAATTATCTAAATTAGAAAATGAAATAAAAGATCCTTTTTTACTTAAATGCATAAAAAATCAAAAAGTGATCTCAAATCAATTTCTAATAAATAAATAAACTAGAGAATTATTTTTTTAGCTTATCAATTAGATTTATTAAATTACAAGGTTTTGTATTTTCATTAAGTTGATAAGAAATTATATCTTGCCAACCTGTCATCACAGCATCCTTAGATCCAGGCAAAACGAATAAAAACTTACCATTTGCAGACCCTGCAATACACCTACTTTGTAAAGTACTTGTTCCTATCTTTTTAAATGATAAAAATCTAAAAGTTTCCCCAAAACCATTAATCTCTTTATCTAATAAAGGTCTAATAGCTTCAGGAGTAACGTCCCTAGCTGTAATTCCTGTACCACCTGTTGTGATAATCACATCAATATCTGGATCTGAGATCCAATCGCTTATATATTTTCTAATTAAATAAATATCATCTTTGCAAATTATCTTATCAACAATATTGTGTCCTGATTTCTCAGCCTCTTGAAGTAGATAATTTCCACTCTCATCATTTTTTGTGTTACGAGTATCAGAAACAGTAAGCAAAGCTATAGAAACCACTTAAAATTAAACCATTAGTACTAGATAACTATAGATGGAAAGTGAAAAATCTAACAAAATTAAGGTGGTTTTATTATCTAGTATCGCTGAAGATCTAGGATGGAATGAAAAATTTCTTACAATTGAAGGCTCTCAAATGAAGGTTTTTTCTGTATGGAAGTTAATTAATTCTAAATTACCTCAAGATAATATTATCGTTTCTATTAATCAAGAAATTACAGATATGGATGCGAAGATTAATCCAAATGATGAGGTGGCATTTATGCCAATGTTTACCGGTGGATAATTTAAGAATACAATTTAAAATCCTTGAAGAAACTTTTAATCCTTATAAAGAATTCGAACTTTGGGAGAAGGTCAATAAAAATTCAGCAAACTCACTTTTTATTGGAAGAGTAAGGCCTTTTGATCAATTTGGAAATGATTTAAAGAGTCTAGAAATTGTTCATTATCAAGGAATGACCGAAAATTATATTAAAAGATATTTAATGAAAATTTCTGAAAAACAGGATGATTTATGTATTTTTCTCTTACACAGGATAGGTTTCATTTACCCTAACGAACCTATTATTTTAATAGCAGTAAGTGCAAATCATAGAGGCATTGCAAATAAATATCTCCAAGATATACTTGAATTTACAAAATACAAAGTTCCTTTTTGGAAAAAAGAATGGACTTTCAAAGGATCCTCATGGGTAAAAAAGAATACTGAATTAGGCTTTAAATTATAAAAAATTATTTTTTAAAAGTTGTGCCCATAATAAATTTCCCTTTTGACAAAAATCAATTTCAGAGGGTATTTCTATTAATAAATCTGAATTAGATATTGAACTAATCTTTGATGAGGATTGTTCTTCAGAAATATCTGCAATCAATTCACCTTCTTTATTAACAATAAGTTTTCCTCTAAGCAATTCAGGTCTCCCTTTTCTTCTTTTCAAATCAGAATTCAGCTTAACCTTAATCCGAAGAGGGAATTCAATATTAGTTATTCCTTCAAGTTTCTGAAGCGCGGGCCACACAAGTTGGATGAAAGTAATAGCTGCTGAAACGGGATTCCCCGGTAATCCAAAATAAGGAATTTTTTTATTTATCAATCCAAAAGCAAAGGGTTTTCCTGGCTTTAAAAATAGTTTCCAAAATTTAATCTCTCCTATCTCGTTAATAATATCTTTTAAAAAATCTTTTTTACCAACTGATATCCCACCAACTGAGACAACCACATCATTAAATTCAGAAATATTTCTAAGAGAATTTTTAATATTTTGATAATTATCTTTTTCTATATGAATTTCATTAATTTCAAATCCAAGATTTTTTGCGATTGATTTTATCAAAATACTATTACTTTCCCATATTTCTCCTTTCTTTCTTGCAGTTCCTGATTTGATAAGTTCATCTCCAGTAATTAGTAAACCTAATTTAGAAATTTTACTAACTTTTATAGTTTTTATGCCACAACTTACTAATTTACTTAAAATCCCAGGTGTAATCTTTACCCCTTTCTTGATTAATATTTCACCTTTAAATACTTGATCATTTTTTTCTCTAATCCAAGAGTTATTAGATGATTTTTCTTTTTTAACAATATACTCATTTCCGTTTAAAAGTTCTAAAGAAATTTGTTCTTGAGGTATCACATAAAAACAATTATCTGGCACAAATGAACCTGTACTAATCGTTATAGCTTCACCTTTTTTAAGAAGGTCATTAAATGGCTTTCCGGGAAAAGACTCTCCGACAATTTTCCATTTATTCCCTTTAGTTGATTCTCCTAACGCATATCCATCCATAATTGATGATCTATAACCTGGTATATCTTCCTCAGATAAGATTTCCTCCATAGAAACTTTGCCAAGTGCTTCTTCTAAATTTATCTCTTCCTTATGTAAAATTTCATTATTCACTATTAAAGTATCTATCTCTTCCAAGATTTTTTTAATAGCATCATTTAAAGAAAGACCCTGATTATTGATATCAATTCCCATTATTGTGAGTACTCAACTTCTTTTTAATATCCCATTTTTACCACCTTTTTTTTCTAAAAGGCGAATATTATCAATAGTCATGAAAGGATCTAAAGCTTTAAGCATGTCATATAAAGTGAGAAGACCAATTGAAACTGACGTAAGAGCCTCCATCTCAACACCTGTTTTAGAATGAGATTTGCAAAAAGCAATAATTTTAATTGCTTTCATTGATTCACAAATTTCAAAATCAATTGTGATTTTATTCAATGATAAATTATGACAGAGAGGAATAAGTTCTGAGGTTTTTTTTGCACCATTTATTGCAGAAAATCTAGCCGCTGCAAAAATATCACCTTTTTTAATTTTTTCATTTTTTATTTTTTCTAATATTTCTTTGTTTAAATTAATGTATCCTTCTGCTAAAGCCTCTCTTTTAGTTTCTTCCTTATCAGAAATATCAACTATGTTCATTTCTCCCCTTTCATTAATATGAGTTAAAGATTTATCCATTTCCATTTAGCAATTTATTCAATAATACAAAAAATAAAATTTTTAATAAAGCTAATATCAATTTTTTATACTTAGCATTAATTTATTAATAAATATCAATTTAATTTTGGTTTATAGTCAATCAAATCATTATTTTAATTTCGAGGATGATTTTATTAAAGACTTAAGATGCATTCCTTTGTGTGTAAGAAGGAAACTTGATTTAATTGGAATAAAATTAAAACTTACTCATTGGCAAGATTTTAATTTAATTGAAAAAAATAAGATAGTAGATTGGCCAGATTCAAAAAACGATCTCATTAATTTAAAAAATTTTTTAAAAAAAATTACATTTAATTCAAAATATGGAGAAGCAAAAGAAATAGAAATTTCAATTAATCAACCTTGGCAAAATAAAAATAAAGTTCCTGACCAAGTTGTAAAATCGGCACTATCAAGGGGAATTAATATTTCAGTTGAAAAATGGAGAAATTTAAACGAATTAGATAGATTTGCTTTTTGCAAATTAGTCAAGCCCAGTCATGAACACAACAATTTAGATAGAGCATTTGATGAGATTCTGAAATAAGATTATTGCCTAGTTTGGAACAATTATTACTGAGCATGCTTTTAATTCCGGTTGTTTTGATATCGGGCATGACTTTTCATGCATCAAAGAGTTTACTTCACACATATTTTTTTGACTAAAACCCCAATGCATTGGTAAAAAAACTGTACCTGCTTTAATTTTGTCAGTAATTTGAACTTTTGCTTGAACTTCTCCTCTTTTAGATTTGATTTTTACTATTTCATCATTTTTGATTTTTAAAGATAAAGCATCTTTAGAATTAATTTCCAATAACGGTTCTGGATTCTTTTTTGTAAGTTTTTGAACTTTAGAAGTTCTTGTCATTGTATGCCATTGACTTAGATATCTTCCAATTGTCAAAATTAAAGGGTACTCATCTGAAGGGGGTTCAGCCAACCCTATAGGATCATCAATACAAAAATTTGCTTTGCCAGTCTCAGTTGGGAAATAACCATCTTCATATAATCTTTTTGAAGATGTACTAGGTACGCTGCCTTTAGGATAAGGCCATTGTTGAGGACCATGATTTTTTAATAATTGATATGATAATCCGCTCATATCGCATAATCTTTTTGTAGTCGTTTTTAAAAATTCATCATAAACTTCTGATGAAGATTCATATTCAAATTGTTTGAAATAGCCTATCTTCTGTCCTAATTCAGCAAATATTTGCCAATCTGGTTTTGAATTTTTATTCGATTCTCTGAAGGATGGGCAAAGGGTTACTCTTCTTTCTGAATTTGTCATAACACCATCTTTTTCGCTCCATTGTGCCGCGGGCAATACTAGATGAGCATATTTAATTGATTCACTTTGTTCATAAGATTCGTTGAGGATAATTAAAGGACATTTTGAAAGTGCTTTTTTTACAAAGTTTAAATTAGGCATGCTAACCAAAGGGTTCGTAGCTGCAATCCACCAAATTTTCACAGACCCTTTTTTTATGGCTTCTATTTGTTCAAATGCTGATAGACCCTGTTTTGCAGATATCTTTCCCTCAGGGAACCCCCATATTTTTTCAATTTCATTCCTATCTATTTTATTTTTTACAAACCTATATCCTGGAAGAAGGTGGGATAGTCCACCAGCTTCTCTCCCCCCCATAGCGTTTGGTTGGCCAGTTAAGGAAAAAGGACCAGAACCTTCTTTGCCTATTTGGCCTGTCATTAGATGAAGATTTATTAGCCCATTTACTGCTGCTGTACCCTCTTGCCTTTGATTCAAACCCATCGACCAGAGACTTAGAACATTTTTGCTTTCTCCCCATAATTTTGCAATATCAATAATTGTTTTCTCGGATATATTGCAAATTTCACTTATTTTTTTTAAATCCCATTTTTGTATATGTTTTACAAAATGAAAATAGCTTTCGGTCGACTTATCAATGAAATTTTGATCAGTTAATTGATTCTTGTAAAGATAATTCGCAATCCCAATGAATAAAAAAAGATCTGTTCCAGAAGAAATTTGTAAGTAAAAATCTGCTATGGATGAAGTTTCTGTTTCTCTTGGATCGATTACTATTACTTTTAAATTATCATTTACGTTTCTTTTACGTTTTTTAATTCGATCAAAAAGAACGGGATGACATTCTGCAGTATTTGTCCCTATTAATAAAATTAAAGAGCAATGATCAATATCTTCATAACAACAAGGTGGGCCATCAGATCCAAAACTTCTGTTATATCCAGCTACTGCTGAGCTCATGCATAGTCTTGAGTTAGCATCAAAATTATTAGTGCCTATTGCTCCCTTGAGAAGCTTTTGGGCTACGTAATAATCTTCAGTATGAAATTGACCTGAGCCATACATAGCTATTGAATCAGGTCCAAAATTTTTTATAGAACTCAAAATATTCTCTTTCAGAATTTCGTATGATTCGTCCCAGGAAATTTCTTTAAAATCATCATTTAAATTTTCCCTATAAAGTGGTTCTTTTAATCTCCCATCTTTTAGAGTCTCACATACTGTTGCTCCTTTTACGCACAATTTACCTTGAGTTGAAGGACTATCCCTATCTCCACTTACTAACCATTTATCATCAGAAACAGAACTTTTAGGCTTCATTTTTAAACCACAGCCAACACCGCAATATGGGCATTGACTTTTAGTAAAATTCATAAAATTTCTTTTATAAATATCTAAATAGTTTTTGGTTAAACGTAATTTTCAGCTTTTTCTCCTTCATAAGCATCAGCGAATGATCCTTGAGGTTCCTTTAAAAAGAAATAACAGAAAAATCCAACTATTAATCCTGCTATACCTAAAACTTGGAAGAACGCACTATTTGAAGCAGCAATTATTTCTGGGGAAGGATCTTTACCTCCACCCATCCATAAAGGTAAAAGGCTATAAATATTTAGATAAGTTACCGCACCAACATTTCCATAAGCACCAACCAATCCAGCTATTTGTCCTGTTACTCTTTTTTTAACTAAGGGAACTAAAGCAAAAGTTGAACCTTCTCCTGATTGAACAAAAAATGAACAAAGCATAGTTAAAAATACAGCCATAAGAATTCCTGCTGATCCAGTAAAAGTTCCAGGTTTTATTAAAGACATCAATAGATATCCAAATCCTAATCCCATAGTTAGGAATCCCATTGTATTTTTTCTATTGCCTGTTCTGTCAGATATCAATCCTCCCGCAGGTCTAGCTATTAAATTCACAAATGCATAACATGATGCAAGAATTCCTGCTACAGCTTTAGGCAAATCAAATGTAAATTCAAAGAAACTAGGAAGCATAGAAACTACTGCCAATTCTGATCCAAAATTTACAATATAAGTTAATTCCAAAATAGCTACTTGTTTGAATTCATATCTATCTTCTTTAGGGTAAATTTTAGTTCCATTTAATAATTCAATATTCGTTCTTATAATTCCCCAAGTTTGAAAAATAAACCAAGCTAAAACTGCGAGTAAGGCTATTGGATAAGTAGATGAAGTAAGGAAACCAACTTTCTGAAGTCTCCAACATAGGACCGAAAGAATTGCTGCGAATGGAATATTCATTCCAATTAAACCCCAGAAATCTCTTATACTCGTTACTTCTAAACCAGCTGTTTTAGCAGGCCTTTGATAAGGTTTTCCAGGAGGTGTATCAGTTACATTAAAGAAATAAATAATTCCGTAAACGAAAGAAATAATTCCTGTAATAGCAATAGCTCCCCTCCAATTAAGTACAGCTCCAGTTGGCAACTCAAACCCTCCTGAAAAAGACAAGAATCCAGCTACGGCAACAAGAGAAAGCGCAGAAAAAGCAGATCCAAAATTTCCCCATCCTCCATATATTCCCTCAGCCAAACCAATTTCTTTGGGAGGGAACCACTCAGATACCATTCTTATTCCGATAACAAAACCTGCGCCTACTATTGATAAAAGCAATCTCGCAATTACAAGTTGATTGAAGTCTTGAGCACTAGCGAATAATAAACATGGGACTACAGAAAATATCAAGATTGTTGAGTAAGTTTTTCTTGGGCCAAATTTATCCAATAACATTCCAATCAAAACTCTTGCAGGGATAGTTAAAGCAACATTACATATTGCTACTGTCCTAATTTGAGCAACAGATAAACCTAAATCAGCTTTAACAGTAGTTGCAAGAGGTGCGAGGTTAAACCAAACAACAAAAGTTAGGAAAAAGGCAAACCAGGTGAGGTGAAGAGTTCTATATCTGCCATTTAAGGACCAAACATCACTTAACATAAAAATTTTTCAGATCAATTTTAAGCAATTTATATTTCGATCAATGCATTCATTTGTATTATTTAATACGAAATCTGGATTTTAAGAAATGCAACTTTTTTAAAAGACTAAAATTAATAGTCAGCACTAATAAAATCAAAATTGGGAAAAATTAGTAATCTGATTATTGGTATTGTCCGATACATTAAATACTCGTGGAAAAATATTGCCTAAGTTATGGAAATAAAACATAAAAAATTTAAAGCATTCATTTTGGCTGGAGGCAAGAGTTCAAGGATGGGATTTGATAAAGCACTAATTAAACACCATGAAGGCGGAAATTGGCTGACTCATAAAATAAAAATATTAAATAACCTTAATTTAGAGACTTTTGTGATAACAAATCATACTTCTCATTTCAAAGAAGTTGATAAAAGTTATAATATTGGGTTTATTTCAGATGCCCAACCCTTTGATGGTCCCTTAACTTGTATAGAACAAATTTTTTCAACTTTTAAAAAAACTACTAAAAATATCCTAATTATCCCAATCGATATGCCTAATTTGAATACAAAATTAATTTATTCACTTTTCAAATCATGGGAAGAAAATCAAAATTTTGCGGTAATATCCCATGATGGAATTTTTGCACAACCATTATTGGGAATTTATCCAATCAATGAAGAAAATCATTTTAAATTGAAAAAAAAGTTATCCTCAGGGAAGAAAAATTTTCTCGGATGGGTTGATCGAATTCCCCATAAATATTTCTATGCAAAAAATGGAGATTTAATTAATATAAATTCGAAGAGAGAATTTTTAAATATGAATAATGGGACTTAAGCAATTGGAGGATAATAGAAAAAGAAAGTTAAAAGTTTTAAGGTTATCTCTTAAACAAAATTGCAATTTTTCCTGCATTTACTGTAAGCCTGAGAATTATAGTTTGGATGTTTTAAATATTGAACAATTTAAAAAGTTAATTTTAGTGAATTGTCGATTAGGGGTAAATTCTTTAAGAATCACTGGAGGTGAACCCTTATTGAGTTCACAATTAGATGAACTTCTTTATGAAATTAAATCGCAAAGATTAGAAGAATCAAATCCAATAGGTAATTTACAGGATATTTCTCTAACCACAAATGGATATTTGCTCTCTAAGAAAAAAGCTAATGAGCTTTTTAAAAATGGTTTAGACCGCATAACAGTAAGTTTAGATGCGATTGATCCTGATATTTTTTCAAACATGATTGGAGAGGAAAATAAAATTATTGGCAAAGAAAAATTATTTACTGTCCTCGAAGGAATAGATCATGCAATTAATGCTGGATTTAATCCAAAAGCGGGAAAATTAAAAATAAATGCAGTCATAAAAAAAGAGATAAATGATAATCAAATTTTTGAATTAGTTAATTTTGCAAAAAAAAGGTCTATAGAAATTCGTTTCATTGAATATATGGACGTAGGCACATCTAATAATTGGCGGCCATCAGATGTTTTTTTCTCTGAAAGAATTATTAGGTTATTAAAGAAGAAACATCGATTAAAAGACTACGGAAGAAAGGAGGGACAAACTGCTAATAGGTGGTACATGAGTGATTCAAAAAGTTTTATAAGTACAATCTCTTCAATAAGTAATCCTTTTTGTTCAGATTGTAATAGATTGAGGATAACTAGCGATGGCTATGCTTATACATGTCTTTTTTCTAGTGAAGGTATAAATCTAAACCCATGGTTGTCTCTACCAATTAATCTTTATGAACTGGAAAATAAAATCAAAAGCATTTGGGAAGCTAGAGCAGATAACTATAGTGAAGATCGATTTAAAGTATTAAAGAAAACAACTGACAAAAATCAAAAAATGCATCCATCAATGTCATATCTTGGAGGATAAAAAATTATTTAGTATAAATAACAACATCATATATTCATAATTCGAGGGAAATTAACATCGAACTTATACTTTTGAATGCGTTTAGCGATTTTACTTGGATTTATTCTTGGAGTAACTCATGGAACTGTTGTATCCGAAAGTTATTCTGCAAACAATTACGAAAATAATCAATTATTTTTTACTCAAAAAAATTCAAATATATTTTCTTCACTTTAAAATTTAATTTCTTATTTTTTTAACAATTTTTTGTATTGCCATTAACATCTTGTAAATTAAATTGTACTTATAGTAAAAATGTAGCGTAGACTACATAAACGTTCATCTCGTTTTACGAGCCGCATTAAGATTGAAGCCAAGGAACGGGGACTTCAGTCAAAAATGAAATTTAGTCACATAACTATTATGTCTAGTAACGTATCTACCTCAGCAAGTAGTAGCAATATTACTGCTATATTTGCAGGTTTTCTTGGAGCATTTATTGTTGGTTCTCTTGGAGTTCAACTTGTAAGAACCCAAAGGCCTTCTTTTCAATCTCAACCATTAAAAGTTCAACCAGTTATCGCTCATCAATCAACTTTATGGGCAGCTTTAGGAGAACAAGATACTCCTATTGTTAAAAATAAAGTGTCTAATGCTAAAACAACAGGAGTTATTCCTGTTATAGGATCTGAAGCAACTCTTTGGGCTCCTCTAGGTTTAGGTAATTAGTAAATTAAGTCTTTATAATAAGCCAAAAGGGGTTAAACCCCCTTTTTTTAATTGAACTAATAAATTATTTGAAAATTTTCAATCCTATTCGTAGATAACTATAAATTAAATCAGGGTTTGAAAACAATGTAATCTTAGATACAAACAGCCTTTTTACTAATTGATTATAAATTGAAAGTACGAATTAACCCGTTCCAATTTTTTGACTCTGAGGTTTTAACCGTTGATTCCTTATCTACCTCTAGTTTTTACTCGCTATTTGAAAAATTAAAAAACGGTTTTTTAAAAAACTCAAATCATGGAAAAAAAAATCGCAAAGAAATACGCCGATCTTATAATCCAGGCTAATAATTCAATTGGCAGAAAAGAAGCTTTGTCATTAATTAAACAAGCAACAAAATTAAAAACCAAACTTGATCAATACGAAATGATGTAGTTTCTTAATATCGATAGGCGATTCAAGATGAGGCACAAACTAGCTCCTTTTTTTTTATCTTGCTATACAAATACTAATAGATGATTTAACTTCTTCTGTTTCATTAAAATATTGTGGAATTAACTGAGCTAATTAAGGATTACGTTGCTACAGAATTATTATCAAGTATCGAAATTGACTTTCTTGAAGGAGAATTATGGGAAACTACTCAACATATCGCAGAAATAAATACAGTTGTCAAAGCTCCAAAAAATATATGTAAGAAATTAGGACTAGATGAAAAATCTTGTTGGCAATTATGCTGTGCAGCCGTTCTTGACTCCTCAAGACCATTAAAGAATGGGCAAAATAGAGTAGATGATTTTAAAAAATTAATTAATCGATATGAAATTTGCCATATATAAAAAAGACTCAATGATACGTTTACTTATTGCATCAATTCTTTTTTTTATTCCACTAGGAGGTTTTGCTAATGAAAAGCAAAGAGAAATTGAAAATGAAGCTATAAATCTTGTTATTAAAAAATATGGAAAAGGCTTAGAAAATAGATTAAAAGGAACGGGAGTACCTCCCAGTTATCGAAGTTGGTATGAAAATGATTGTTTTGTAAGTATTGCAGCAGGTACATATCAAGAAGATACTTGGTCGGCAATGAAGTGGTTTAGCGTTAATGTCTGTTCTGAATCAGCTGAAATAATTGAAAGTGAATGAAGGAAATAAGGCGCTTATTAGTTTTGCAGCATTTAGAAATAGAGGGGCCAGGTCTTTTTGAACAATTTGCTAAAAAAAGAAATTTAAAAATCGAAATTATTCGATTAGATAATAAAAATGCTCCGCCGCAAACAAAAAAAGGTGACTTAATTTTAATTATGGGTGGGCCAATGGGAGTTAAAGATATTGGAAGCGACAGATATCCATGGCTTAAGTTAGAAAGAAATTTTATAAAAAAAGAATTAGAAAATGAGAGACCCATAATCGGTGTTTGCCTAGGTGCTCAGTTGCTTGCGAGTGCTGCTGGAGGAGATGTAGAAATTCTTAAATGTGGATCACCGCCAAAAGCATTACCAGAAATTGGATGGTCTCAGATTTTTATAGACAAATCTAATAAAGACTTTAAAGCACTGTTTGAAGACCCTTTTTATGTCCTGCATTGGCATGGAGATAGGATTTTATTACCTAATAAAGCAGTACTCATTGCTAGTAGTGCTCGTTGTAGGGAACAGTTTTTTAGGATTGGCAATTTTGCATACGGATTGCAATTCCATATAGAGACGACGGGGGAAATGATAAATAAGTGGATTAAAGAAGATAAAGAATTTGTCCTTAAAGGATTGGGATCAAATGGTCAGGAAATTTTAAAAGAAGAGAATAAAAAATATATTGATAAAACTTTTTTAAAAAGGAAGCTTCTAATAAGTAAATTATTTGAATTATTAGATAATTAAACAGAAAATAATCATCCAGTAAAAAAGGGCTTATTAAAGCCCTAAAAAATTTAAAATGGATTTTTACTAGAAAATTCCTGGAAGAATTTGACCAGTAAAATAATAAGCTCCAACAAGAGCAAACATTCCAAGCATTGCAGCTTTACCATTAAGCTTTTCAGCTTTTTCGGTCATGATTTTTTTTGCGAATTCCATAATAAAGTGAAATAGATTATATCTAAAACCTAATTATTCAAACTTTAGAATGATGTAGTTTTTTCTACCAAATTGATATCTTTCTAGAGATTAAAAAATAAATACTTAAAATAACGAATTGGGCTCATAAAAGTTTGCGAACCAATCTGTAAAACGTAGCAGGCCTAAAAACAACTATTTAAATTTTTATGTCACGATTATGTTACGGTTATGTAGTACATATCTTGAAAATAACTTAATTTAAGCCTAATACTTTACATTTGTTAATAGTAGTGTTACATTAGTTAACAATTACACAACTTCAATGGCTAATTCAAACGTTACTACTGAATCAGGCGGCAGACAGAACATGTTTCCTACTGAAACACGTCCTTACATAGATGAGTCTGTTTCATACGATAGCTATCCACAAAATGCAGAGAAAGTTAATGGCCGATGGGCAATGATTGGCCTTGTTGCATTAGTAGGAGCTTACGTTTCAACTGGACAAATTATTCCTGGAATTTTTTAATGAGTCCACTTTCAGGTTTTTTAGCCGTAATTGTATTCCTTACAGCCACCCTCGTTGCTTACCTAACCAAGCAATTTCAAAGTGAAAATTTAAACTATTCATCTTCTAATCAAATGAAAAACACAAACACAAAAGTCAAAGCAATCGAAAAAGAAAAAGTTGTTGCTGAAACTCTTAACGGCAGATTCGCAATGCTTGGATTAATTGCTGCTGTTGGAGCATACCTAACAACAGGTCAAATAATTCCTGGTTTCGTTTAAAAACTTACTATTTAACAATTCTACAAATCATAAAAAATGGAAAATTCAAAACCAACTTATTGGCAAAACGCCGAAAGAACTAATGGAAGAATGGCAATGATGGGCTTGTTTGCATTAGTTGTAAATTATGGCTTATTCGGCTGGATAATCCCAGGAATTTTTTAAAATGAACTTAGGCTTACTTTTTCTTAAAGTAAATACTTTGGGAGTAATAACTCTCTCAGAACTTGATTGGATAACTAACCATCAATCTGAATTTTCAAGGCTAGATATGGCCTTAGTTATTAAAATCGGCCGTCTTATGGATTCTGGAGCAGTAGAAATTGATAATAGATTGTCAATTTAATCCTTAAAATTGATCGTCATGAGTGTTTGTCAATAGGGATACTGACAAGCACTTTTTAATGTGAAAAAATATTAGTAAAAAAAGAGATTGTTTCTTAGCTAAAAACAATCTCTCAATTACCTAATTCTTACATGAAAAATTCAAGTAAGCTTATAAAGCTTAACTGATTTATTTTTGTAGTAAATACGCAAAAATGCTTTTGTTATTTATCTTTTTAAACCACCTCTTTTTATCCATAGGAACCATGTAACCCAAATAGGAGGGAGAAATCTTATTAAAAAAGAAATTTTATATATATAAAATGGGGCATTTTCACTTTGATATAAATTTATCAAAAAGGAAGATATAGTAACCCAGAGTAAAATTATTAATATATTTGCTCCCAGCAAAGCGAACTTATTTTGTTTGAATATTTTTGGCATAGGGTAAATTTTTATATACTTAATTTTAAATAATCTCGGGAAATTATTTATGGTTTTTCAAAAAAACTTCAAATTTAAAATCCATATCCAAATAAAAAAAATACTAAATTTTAATCCCTCTCCGAATAACATTCCAAAAGCAATAGGAGGCGAAAATATTAAAAAAAGAATAGAGAATAAACTAAATAAAGCAAATGATCCTCTTAGAAAAAAATTGTTTCTTTTTGTTCTTCTTAGATTTTTTAAGGTATTCCACTCCCATTCGATCAACCTGTAAAACTTTTCTGATAATAAAAATAAATACTTCATTAATATTATTAATTTCTATCGGCTTTTCCTATTTATAAAATTAATTTCTCCTGTTAGCAATAAACTTTATCTCCTTCTTCAGAAAGATAATAAATTCTATTTTCTGAGCTTATAAAGAAAGTTAATCCCTTATATTGTGATCTTCTAAATTTATTTAATCTATGTTTGTGTAAATCCCAATTATCTGTACTTATATCAGGATTAAATTCTTTTTCTTTTAAGAAAGGTACATAAGTTGGACTAATTGTGTTTTTTTTGGCTAAGCTCTTTTTCTGTTTTAAAAAAAATAATAGAACTAAAAGTACAAAAAACACAATCAGCAAAAAAAGAATTAAAAATAAGTTTGTCATTATCAATTTTTCTAATTTGAAAAACTTTATTTTGGAGAATCAAGAACTTTTCAAAATAAATTTCTTAGTAAGTAAAAAATCCTATTTTTATATTCTTGTATTTTTGAATACTTATCAAGGGTTTACCTAAATATGATTATAAAATGAGTTGCATTTTCAATATGACTCAAAATTCCATGAATACTCCTTATGCAAAAAGAGTAGCTGAAAAATTTAGAGAGGCTCAAAACTACTTAAAAACTAATGGTTTTAGTAGATCAACTAAACATTTAATTGAAGATATTGAAAATTCTCTTGAAAAATAATGCCAATACCCCCTCAATTACCACAATTACAATATGGCTACGATGATGGCTTTACAACCATTGTTTTTGGGTTAATAGGAAGTTGCATAGGATGTATCTTAATTTTATTAATTTCATTTTTTGAATTTAAATTCAAAAAGCAAAATAGTAAGCCTTAAGAGACTTACTAAACATTAAATAAGAACTCCATTACATCACCTTCGTTAACAATATATTCCTTACCTTCACTTCTTAAAAGACCTTTAGTTTTTGCATGGGCAATTGAACCTGAATCAATTAAATTTTGATATGAAATAGTTTGAGCTCTAATAAATCCTTTTTCAAAATCAGTATGAATGACTCCTGCTGCCTGTGGAGCAGTCATCCCATCTTTTATGGTCCATGCTTTTGTCTCCTTTTCTCCGGTAGTGAAATAAGTTTTTAATCCCAATAATTTATATGTTGATCTAATTAAAGAACTTAATCCCCCTTCTTTTACTCCTAAACCCATAAGGTAGTCTTTTTTATCTTCTGGTTCTAACTCTATTAATTCAGATTCGACTTGCGCTGATATTTTTATACATTCTGTATTTTCATTGCTTGCAAAACTCTGAACTTTTGATGAGAAATCATTACCTTCAGCTAAATCATTTTCATTCAAATTTGTTGCGTAAATAATTGGTTTAGCAGTAAGGAAGCCTAGTTGCTTAATTATTAAATTTTCTTCTTCACTCAAAGATATTGATCTAACTGAAATGCCTTTCTCTAACTCTTCTTCAATTTTTTCTAGTAAGGTGTCTTCTTTTGCTGCCTCTTTACTAGTTCTAACCTGTTTTTTAATTCTTTCTCTTCTTTTTTGGAGTTGAGATAAATCAGCTAAATTCAATTCCAGATTAATTATCTCAATGTCATCCAAGGGATCTACCTTTCCAGAAACATGAATTACATCACTATCTTCAAAGCACCTTACAACATGAACTATTGCATCAACCTCCCTAATATTTGATAAAAATTTATTTCCCAAACCTTCGCCTTTACTAGCTCCTTTTACTAGTCCTGCGATATCTACAAATTCAATTTTTGTTGGGATAATATTTTGACTAGAACTTAAGTTACCTAACTCTTGCAACCTTTGATCTGGGACTGAAACTATGCCTTTATTAGGTTCTATAGTACAAAAGGGAAAATTAGCCGCTTGGGCCTTAGCATTTTCTACAAGTGCATTAAATAAAGTTGATTTCCCAACATTTGGTAATCCAATAATACCTGCTTTTAACATTTGAAAAAACTTATGGAAAAATTATCAAGAAAACATCTTCTAGTAATATAGTATTTACTTAACCAATCTTGGATAAGTTAATTATAATCGTCTTGATTATTTATTTAGTTCCTAAATATTCTCTATTGCTGCTTTTAAAAAGAAATGTTTGATTTAATAAAAAAAAATATAAATCTAAGAAGTGGAATTATATTGCTTTCTTTAGCTATATTCTTCGTTTTTATAACCAATTCCTTCAAGAAAAATAAGTCAAAAGATATTTCTAATTTTGTAGTTCAAGTGGAAAAAGGAATCCTATCAGATTCAATTAATACTAGTGGTGAAGTAAAAGCAATAAGGACAAGCAATATTGGGCCTCGGAAGCAAGGCGTAATAAAAGAAATCAAAGTAGAAGAGGGCGATCTTGTAAAAAAAGATCAGGTTTTAGCTACTCTTGATGATGAAGACTTTATCTATAAAATTGAAGAACTTGAATTAAATGTAGAAAAACGAAAATCTGAATTTTTAAGAAGGGAGTATTTATATCAAGAAGGCGCGGTAAGTAAAGAAGACTATGAAAGTTATAAAAATAACTACAACATCAGTAGCGCCAAACTTAATGATGCAAAAGCTGAAAAAAGTTTCTATCTAATTAAAGCTCCTTATGAAGGAAAGATAACTGCAAAATATGCTGAGATAGGATCCTATGTCACACCAAGTACAAACTTAAGTTCAGACCCTAAAACCAAAAACTTTATTTTTGAACTATCAGAGGGCCTAGAAATTGTTGCTAAAGTTCCTGAGAGTGACATTGGCAGAATAAAAATTGGCCAAGAAGCCTCAGTAAGAATTGAGGCTTATCCCTCAAAAAAATACAGTGCCATAGTTAAAAAAATAGCTACAAGAGCTGTAAAAGATAATAATGTAACCTCATTCGAAGTAACTTTAAATTTTAAAAATATTTCTGAAGAAATTAAAATTGGAATGACTTCAGATCTTGAATTTAGAGTTGAAGGTAATGAAGAAAAGATCTTAGTGCCAACAGTTTCTATTGTCACTGAAAAAGGTGAAAAGGGAATTTTGAAAGTTGATAAAAACAATTCTCCCAAATTTAAAAAAATTGAAATTGGTATTAGTAGTGGAAATAAAACTTCAGTAATTGATGGATTAGAACCTGGAGAGCAAATTTTTATTAATATTCCACCTTGGGCTAAGAAGAGAAAATGAGTTTAAAATCTGAAAACTCTAAAAAACCAATTTTACTATTAGTCGATGGTCACTCACTTGCTTTTAGAAGCTTCTATGCATTTAGCAAAGGAATTGATGGAGGCTTAACAACCAAAGAGGGATTTCCAACAAGTGTGACTTATGGATTTCTAAAAAGCCTTCTTGATAATTGTAAAAATATTAGTCCTGAGGGTGTTTGTATTACTTTTGATACCGAAAAACCTACTTTCAGACATGAATTAGATCCAAACTATAAGGCCAATAGAGATGTAGCACCAGATGTTTTTTTTCAGGATATTGAACAACTAGAAATTATTTTAGAAGAAAGCCTTAATTTACCAATTTTTAAATCTCCTGGTTACGAAGCAGATGATCTCCTAGGCACAATTGCAAATGATGCTTCTTCTAAAGGATGGTGCGTGAATATTCTTTCTGGGGATCGAGACTTATTTCAATTAGTAGATGATCAAAAAGATATTTATGTACTTTATATGGGTGGTGGTCCATATGCAAAAAGTGGTAATCCAACTCTTATGAATGAAAATGGTGTAAAAGAAAAATTAGGTGTTGTGCCAGAAAGGGTAGTTGATCTTAAAGCTCTAACTGGTGATAGTTCTGATAATATTCCTGGTATTAAAGGGGTAGGTCCAAAAACGGCAATTAATCTACTAAAAGAAAACGATACACTTGATGGGATTTATCAGGCTTTGGACAAGATTCAGCAGAACAATGATAAAAAATATAAAGGATTTATCAAAGGTTCGGTTATAGAAAAGCTCAGAAACGATAAGCATAATGCTTTTCTTTCCAGAGATTTAGCAAAAATAAATACTGAAGTGCCTTTGATATTAAGTGATGGTTATGAATTAAAAAATATAAATCAAGAACTTCTCTCAGAGTCACTGCAAAAACTTGAATTATCAACATTACTTCGGCAAATTGATATTTTCAATTCAACTTTTAGTAAAGGTGGTTTTGATAAAAATAACGAGGCTAAAGAGGAGGAAAAAGATCCAAAGGTCGCTAGTAAAAGTGAATTAGATAATAGTGAAAATAAAATCCCTAAAATCAAAGTAACTGTTGTAAATGATTTTGAATTACTTGATAAATTAATTCAAAGATTAGAAAAGACCACTGAGATAGTTTCTTTAGACACAGAGACTAATAGTTTAAATCCAATCGACGCCGAACTTGTTGGGATAGGACTATGTCTTGGAGAAGAAACTGATGATTTATTTTATATACCTCTTGGTCATCAAACAAAAAAAGAGACCCCCAATCAATTATCGATTGAAGATGTTTTCACAAAACTAAGAACTTGGTTAGAAGATCCAAGAAAAGAAAAGGCACTACAAAATTCTAAATTTGACAGGCAAATATTTTTTAATCACGGACTTGATCTTAAAGGCGTAACCTTTGACACCTTGTTAGCAGACTATCTTCTAAATAATCAGGAGAAGCATGGGTTAAGTGAAATTAGTTTTAGATTATTTGGATTTAAGCCTCCTTCATTTAAGGAAACAGTTGGAAAAAATAAAGACTTTTCATTTGTTGATATTGATGAAGCTAGTATTTACTGCGGTTATGATGTATTTCTAACTTTTAAGATTGTCAAAATTTTTAAAGAAAGATTTTCAACAGAAAAAAATGAATTAATCAAATTGTTCGAAGAAATAGAGCTGCCCTTAGAGCCGGTATTATCTCAAATGGAAATGAATGGAATAACCATAGATATCCCTTATTTAGATAAACTCTCAATAGAACTAAAAGGTACCTTAAAAGATATTGAAAGTAAAGTTTATGAATTAGCAGAGGAGACTTTTAATCTATCTTCACCAAAACAACTTGGTGAGATCTTGTTTGAAAAATTAAATTTGGATAAGAAAAAATCACGGAAAACAAAAACAGGATGGAGTACAGATGCAGTAGTTCTTGAAAGATTAGTCGACGAACATGAAATAATCCAACATTTAACAAAACACAGAACTCTTAGCAAATTACTTAGCACCTATATTGATGCTCTTCCAAATCTTATAAACGAAAAGACAGGAAGAGTTCATACAAACTTTAATCAAGCTGCTACAGCGACTGGGAGACTAAGTAGTAGCAATCCTAATCTTCAAAATATCCCGGTTAGGACTGAATTTAGTAGGAGAATCAGAAAAGCATTCTTGCCTGAAAAAAATTGGAAACTTTTATCAGCTGATTATTCTCAGATCGAATTAAGAATACTTGCTCACTTAGCGGATGAAGAAATACTAATTAATGCGTTTCATAAAAATGATGACATTCATTCTTTGACTGCAAGATTAATTTTTGAGAAAGAAGAAATATCATCTGATGAGAGGAGAGTTGGGAAAACAATAAATTTTGGAGTTATCTATGGTATGGGAATAAAAAAGTTTGCACGTTCTACAGGAGTAAGCAATCCAGAGGCAAAAGAATTCCTAATAAAATACAAAGAAAGATATTCAAAGATTTTCAAATTTCTTGAACTTCAAGAAAGGCTTGCCTTATCAAAAGGATATGTAAAAACAATTTTTGGTAGAAAGAGAGAATTTAAGTTTGATAAAAATGGACTTGGAAGATTAATAGGAAAAGATCCTTATGAAATTGACTTGCAATCTGCAAGAAGGGCTGGCATGGAAGCACAGTCACTAAGAGCCGCAGCTAATGCCCCAATACAGGGTTCAAGTGCAGACATTATTAAAATTGCAATGGTTCAACTAAATAAGAAATTCATAGAAATGAATGTCCCAGCAAAAATGCTTTTACAAGTACATGATGAATTGTTATTTGAAGTTGAACCAGATTCTTTAGAAATTACGACGAAATTAGTAAAGAAGACTATGGAAGATTGTGTAAAATTAAATGTGCCTCTTTTAGTTGATATTGGTATTGGAGACAATTGGATGGAGACAAAATAAACCTTATGAAATACTTAATTTAAGATGATCAAACTTTTTAATACTTTAAGCAAAAGAATTGAGGTTTTTAAGCCTATTGATGATGTAGTAAAAATTTATTGTTGTGGAGTAACTGTTTATGATTTATGTCACCTTGGTCACGCCAGAAGTTATATAGCTTGGGATGTATTGAGAAGATTTTTAATTTATAGTGATTTCAAAGTGAAGTATGTTCAAAATTTTACAGATATTGATGACAAGATCTTAAAAAGAGCTAAAGAAGAAAGCAGTTCAATGAAGGAAGTATCTGAAAAAAATATTATTGAATTTCATAAAGATATGGATTCTTTAGGAATAATGCGTCCGGATAGTATGCCAAGAGCAACGAATCATATTTGCAATATCTGCTCATTCATAACAATTCTTGAGGACAAAGGTTATGCATACTCTACGGATGGAGATGTTTATTATTCTGTTTTTAAAAATAAAAATTATGGAAAGCTAAGTAATCAAAATATACAAGAACAAAATATCAATCAGCAAGGAAGAATGGCTAATGAGGAAAATAGTAAAAAACTTAATCCGCAAGATTTTGCACTATGGAAAAAATCCAAAGTTGATGAACCATATTTTGACTCGCCATGGGGTAAAGGTAGGCCAGGATGGCATATTGAATGTTCAGCGATGGTTAAAGATGAATTAGGAGATACTATTGATATCCATTTAGGTGGTTCTGATTTAATTTTTCCGCATCATGAGAATGAAATCGCCCAATCAGAAGCAGCCAATGGTAAAAAGCTAGCGAACTATTGGTTACACAATGGAATGGTCAATGTAAATGGACAAAAGATGAGTAAATCCCTGAAAAATTTTAAAACTATCAGAGAGCTAATTAAGTCAGGTATAAGCCCTATGACTTTGCGATATTTTGTAATGACTGTTAATTATAGAAAACCAATCGATTTTACTGAAGAAGCTTTAAAAAGTGCATCAGAGGCTTGGAAAAACATTAATGTAGCCCTTTCTTTTATGGACCTTACAAAAGGTACTTTTAGATCTATTGATAAAAATGAATCTATCGAAGAAGAATATAAAGAGGAAATAAGTTTTAAATTATCTCAAAAAAAGATTAAATTTTCTGAGGCTCTTGGAAATGATCTTAATACAGCAGGTGCTATTGCAATTATTTACGATTTAGCGAAACCATTAAAAAACTTTTTAAACCAATTTCAAAGGGTTGAAGGTTTTAAAATAGACCTAAATGAAAAATTCTTTCTACTTGAGAATTTTAAAACTCTTGAAAAGTTGACTGAGGTACTTGGTCTTAAAAAAGAGGTTTTAGTAAAAGAAAGTAAAATAACAGAAGAAGAAATATCATCTCTTATCAATGAAAGATTGAAAGCAAAAATGGAAAAGAATTATGCGAAGGCAGATGAAATCAGGAATTTGTTAAAAGAAAAAGGTATTGAACTTATTGATCAATCAAAGGAAATAACAACATGGATAAGGATCTAAATTTTAAGAAAAAAACCAATTTGAAATTTTTGTTTTTTAAATACACCTTTAAATGGGAAGATATTAGAAATATCAGAGAAAATTGAAATACATTACTGTGCTCGGTTCTACTGGTTCGATAGGGACTCAAACTCTCGAAATAGCTAATGAGCAGCCTGATAAGTTTAAAGCCGTAGCTCTTTCTGCAGGAAGAAATATTAATTTATTAACTGAACAAGTTAAAACACATAAACCAGAGGTAGTTGCAATTGAGGATGAAAATCTCATAGAAGATTTAAAAGATAATATTAATAACTTAGATTTGGATGGTGCTCCCTTGGTTTTAGGTGGAAAGCAGGGGATTAACGCAGTTGCAGCTTGGGATAAGGCAGATACTGTGGTAACAGGGATAGTAGGCTGTGCAGGCTTAATTCCAACAATGTCAGCAATTAATGCGGGGAAAAATATTGCACTTGCTAACAAAGAAACTTTAATTGCGGCAGGGCCAATTGTTATTCCTGCATTAAAGAAAAATAATAGTAGGCTTTTACCTGCTGATTCAGAACACTCTGCTATCTTTCAATGTTTACAAGGATTACCAAATTATGAAAATGCAGATTTTTCAACAGGAGAGATACCTAAGGGTTTAAAAGCGATACATTTAACAGCTTCTGGTGGTGCTTTCAGAGATTGGGCCGTTGAGGATTTAAAGCATGTAACAGTGGAAGATGCCACTTCACATCCTAATTGGGATATGGGGAAAAAAATAACTGTAGATTCTGCAACTCTTATGAATAAAGGATTAGAAGTTATAGAAGCTCATTATTTATTTGGGACCTCTTACGAAAATATCGAAATAGTTATACACCCTCAAAGTATTATTCATTCAATGATTGAGATGGAAGATTCTTCAGTATTAGCTCAATTAGGTTGGCCAGATATGAAACTACCAATTTTATATGCGATGAGTTGGCCTGAAAGATTTAAAACAAATTGGAAAAGATTAAACCTAAGTGAAATTGGGAAATTAACTTTTAAAGAGCCAGACGAGTTTAAATATCCATGCATGGGACTTGCCTATGCTGCAGGAAAATCTTCTGGAACTATGCCTGCAGTATTAAATGCTGCTAATGAAATGGCTGTTGAACAATTCCTCAAAGAAAAAATTTCTTTTCAAGAAATTCCAACATTTATAAGTAAAGCTTGTGAATCTCATATGGAGAATTTGAATTTAAGTCCCGAATTGGAGGATATTCTTGAAGTAGACAATTGGGCTAGACTTTTTGTTGAGCAAGAAATTAAAAAAGGGAAAAAATACGTAAGCATTGGATAAAAGTGAATATTAAAAAGCATCTTCTTTTATGCGCAACACCCACAAAACAGAAATGCTTTAAAGGCAATGAAGGACAAAAAACATGGGAATGCCTGAAAAAGACTTTAAAAAAATTTGAGAATGATCCCGCTACAAAAAAGGTTCATATATTAAGATCAAAAGCTGACTGTTTAAGGATATGTAAGAACGGCCCAATTCTTCTTGTTTGGCCAGATGGTATTTGGTACGAAAAAGTTTCTCCAGAAAAAATTTCAGAAATTTTTACCTCACATATTATTAACGGTAAGCCAATAGAAAAATGGATTTTTAAAAAAACACCATTTTTAAATAGTCCTAGATACTTGTAAACCAGTTCTTTACGACTTCGTCTGACCAGCAGCCATTAATCGAGTGAAAACCATTATGACCTCCTTTTTCAGTTATAAAAATAGTAAATTTATCAATAAGTTCTTTTCTTAAATTTAAAGTATCCTTATATGGAACCCAAGGATCATCCTTGGCATGAATAAAAAGCATTTTAGGTAATTTTTTTATTGAGTTTTGGACTCTAAATATTGGAGAAGCTTTAACATAATAATCTTCTAAAGAATTAAATCCCCAATTAGGAGCTGTAAATTTCTGATCAAATTCCCTTATACTTTTTAAACTTCTAATTTTTTTTCTTAATTTCTCGTTATCAAGAAGTTTTCCTTCATCATTAAATCCCTCCCATAACTGATTTTTTAAGCGGTGAAGTAACCATTTTTGGTAGATATAATTTCTAGATTTTTCAATACATTGACTGCATGATGATAAATCTAAAGGGCTACTCACGCAGGCTAAGCCATCTAAAAGTTTTTCTCCTTTGCTTTCATCATAATCTAAGCAGGCATTTAAAAGAATTGTTCCCCCTAAAGATAATCCAACTCCGTAAATTGGAAGATTATTCATCTTAATGAGATCTTTAAACTCTAAATTAATCAATTTTTTAAAATAATTAATTGCTGAAATAACATCACTGGAGCATCTAGCACAATAATTTCCTTTAGCCAAATATCTTGCTGACCCAGATCCTCTTAGATTTAATTTAAGAACTCCAAAACCATTATTTGCTAATTTCCTAGAGATTCTTCTTAAACCAAACCGTTTAGTTGAGCCCCCTAACCCATGAGTGACAATGACAAAGCCTTTTAAGGAAATGAGGTTTTCAGGCAATTCTAAAAATCCCAGAAGATAATCACTTTCAAATTTTTCAGAAAGAATTTTATTAATCGGAAAGAATATTTTTTTATTTTTTATTGATTTACCAAAATCAATAACAAAAGTATCTCTCAAAGTTTGTAAGTCGCCACCTATCCAAGGTAAGACTTCTCGAAATGGCTTATTTTTTAAGTAATCTGAAAAACTTGAAGATTTACTATTATTTCTCTCCAACTCCAAGATCCTTTAATTCTCCAATCAAATCATTTAGTACCTTTTTTGCATCACCGAAGACCATAGAAGTATTTGGCAGATCAAATAAATCATTTTTTATCCCAGAGTAACCTGCACTCATACCTCGTTTAATTACAAATACCGTTCTTGCTTCCTGCACATCAAGAACTGGCATGCCATATAAAGGAGAAGAGCTGTCATTTTTAGCTTGAGGATTAACCACATCATTGGCTCCTAAAACTAAAACAACATCCGTTGCTGGAAAATCAGGATTTACAACGTCCATCTCTTTAAGTTGTTCGTAAGGAACATCTGCTTCTGCCAAAAGTACATTCATATGTCCAGGCATCCGCCCCGCTACAGGATGTATTGCGTAAACAACTTCAATACCATTTTGCTCTAGTTTTTTTGTCACTTCCCTTAAAGTATGTTGGGCTTGAGCTACTGCTAGACCATAACCAGGAACAATTATTACCTTGTTAGCTGCCTCTAAAGTCAATGCACATTCTTCAACACTGCAAGAAGTTATATTTGTATATTCTCCTGAACCAGAAGAGGCTGTACTTTGTGCAGATAAAGATCCTCCAAAAAGAACTGATACCAATGATCTATTCATACCCTTGCACATTACTTGAGTAAGTATTAAACCTGCCGCTCCAACCATTGCGCCTGCCACTATCAAAAGCTGACTATCTACAACGAAACCTGCTGCTGCTGCTGCAATCCCTGAATAGCTATTTAACAAAGATATAACGACTGGCATATCAGCTCCACCAATTGGCAAAGTAACTCCAATACCTAATAGAGAAGAAACTATAACTAAAAGCCAAATAGAACTTGAATTGCCGTTTATCAAATCAAAAAAGGCTATAAAGGAAGCAACTGCAAAAACAATATTTACAAAATGTCTAACTTTGCTCTGAGTCCATCCTGGAGTTGACAACCAACCCTGTAACTTTGCCATTGCCACAATTGAACCTGTGAAAGTTATGGCCCCAACAAATATAGAAACAGATATTGAAACTTCGTTAATCAGTGACTTAAAGAAATCAAGATTTTCTACACTATTAGAAATTGGGAAAATAGCTACTCCTAAGGCCACCAAAAGTGATGACATTCCTCCACAACCATTGAACAATGCCACAGTTTCAGGCATGGAGGTCATAGGTACTTTTTTTGCAAGAATTGCTCCGAATAAACTACCTATTATTGATCCAATTATTATCCAAATCCAAGACTGAATAGCAATTCCAGAAGTGCCTAAATAATAAGAAAGTAATCCTACTACTGATAGCGACATTGCAAATGCAGCTAATCTATTGGCATCCCTTGCTGATTTTACTTTTGACAATCCTTTTATTCCCAAAGCTAGTAAAAGTACTGCTAGAAGGTCAATAACGAATTTAATGATTACAGGTAGATTCATTTTAAAAATTACTTCTTATTTGATGGTTTACGACTAAACATCGCGAGCATTCGATCAGTTACAAAGAAACCGCCTACAACGTTGAAAAGAGCAAATCCAAGAGAAACTGAACCAATGATTAAAAGTGGGACGTTAGCTTCTGCTTTTACAATTAAAGTCAAGGCTGCAAGCATTGTTATTCCCGAAATTGCATTTGCTCCACTCATTAGAGGTGTGTGAAGAGTAGGAGGAACTTTTCCAATTAACTCGAGGCCTAATAAACTACCAAGTAAAAGAACCCAAAGAAGACTTATAAAAGACATAATTTTAAAACCTCAATTTTCAAAAACTTTATTTTGAAGAACAACTCCTTCATCGCTTAATAAACATCCAGAAATGAGTTCATCCTTTTTATCTAATTTAATTAGACCATCTTTTATAAATGGTGTAATCAAAGATGTTAAGTTCTTAGCATAAAGTGAACTTGCATCATAAGGAACTGAAGAGGGTAATTCCCCCGCTCCTATAAGTTTTACCCCATCTTTGATAATAGTTTCATTTGATTTTGTTCCTTCGCAGTTCCCCCCCTGAGAAACTGCTAAATCAATAACTACTGCTCCAGGCCTCATTTTTTTAATCATGGGTGAGTCTATTAAAACAGGGGCCTTTTTACCTAGAACTTGCGCAGTACATATAGCAACATCAGCTTCAGATAAATATTTAGTTAAAGTTGCCTTCTGTTTTGAGAGGAATTCGGGTGTTACAGCTTTTGCATAACCTCCTGCCTCTCCTGGCTTTTCCTCAACTTCAGGAAGTTCTATAAATCTTGCTCCGAGGGACTCCACTTGCTCTTTAACAGCAGGTCTAATATCAGATACAAATACTATTGCTCCAAGTCTTTTTGCTGTCGCAACTGCCTGTAATCCTGCAACGCCTCCACCAAGAACCACTACTTTGGCAGGTTGGACTGTCCCTGCTGCAGTCATAAGCATTGGGAAATATCTATCTAACTCACTTGCAGCCAAAAGAACTGCTTTATATCCAGCAATATTGGCCTGTGAAGAAAGAACATCAGAAGATTGAGCTCTACTAATCCTGGGAAGCAACTCTAGTGATAAAGCTGAAATCTTATTACTATTTATAATCCTAAGAAGCTCCTTATTACCATATGGGTTAAGAAGACCAAGAATAACAGCGCCTTTCTTTAACTTAGTTAAATTATCCTCTGATGGAGTTTGAACACAAAAAATTAAGTCAGCTTCACCCCAAATTTTTTGATCTGAGTTGTTTATTATTGTTCCGCCCGATTCTTCATATGATAAGTCACTAAATCCTGATAATTTTCCTGCTGAACTTTCAATATAAACATCACATCCAAGCCTTTTTAATTTCTTTACCGCTTCTGGTGTAGCTGAAACTCTCCTTTCACCAGAGCTTGTTTCGGAAGGAATAAGTATCTTTGTCAATTTATTTATTTTTTTAACATACTAAATATAAATTGAAGAAAGTCAAAAGTCTTGGATTTTTGTTAAAAATATATTTTCTTTTCTGTAAAAAATAGCTATCTAGAATATATAAGTACTAAATAATCCAATGAGTATAAAAGCAATTGAATGTCCTGATGGAGTATGTCACAGTCATCATGGCGGTCATGCCGTTCCAAGGCAAGCTATGCAGAAAAATCTAGAAAAGCATGGTAAAGACTGGTGCGAGAAATTAGCAGAGAGAATTTATGAAATGTCAGTTGATACCTATTCACAGACAGTCATGCCCAGTCTCCACTCGGCAGGTTGGCAAAGAAGACACTTAGATTGGGAATTTAAACTAGCAGAAAATGATTCTGAACCTGATGAAGCTCTTGTTGAAGGAATTATTAATGCCACAGAAAGCTTTCTAAGGAGTAGTGAGGTTCATCGATTATTTATTCAAGAATTAGTTCAGGGCACATTCGAGGAAGCAAATGATAAAAAAATAATTTCTAAAGCAATAAAATCTATCATTGAAGAAGAAATTGTTAGTTCACTAAGAGAAAAGAAAGAAACTCTTTTAAAGAAAATATCGGCAAAATTAATATCAGAAGAAAAAGTTAGTGAGGAACTTGCAATAAATTCAGCTAAAGAGGGTTTTGAGGAAGTTGAAAGGCTACTTGCAAATCACAGCGAGGCAGTCTAACTCTATTTCTTTATATTTTCTTTATAATTACTTCAAAAATTGGTTCAAATATAAATTAAAGATTAAATTATTGTTTGGAAGTACAAAGTTGTAACTTATTAGACAATATATAGGTTGTCTGATGTGTTTATCTATATACAACTTTTATGTTTCAATGGACAATTTCATTAGAAAAAGGATCGATATAGCGACCTGTTGGGCTACCAACAGAATTTCTGCAATGGACACTTTAGAAAGGTATGAAGACAGTTATGCAATCGCAGAAGAATTTAGAGAGTGGATACTACATATTGGAGAAAAGAACGAAAATTTAAAAGATTCTGTTTTAAACTTCCCAAAGGAATTAAAAAAATTATTAGACCAAAAAGTCAACGATTGAGTCATAAATCTATCGAGTGAAATCCGCCCTACATTATTCGGGTTTGTTTATTATTATTAGAAGTGAAATTAGCAAATAAATGGCAAATAACGAGAAGATTTCAAACGTAGAAAATGTTGCAATTATAGGCTCGGGACCTGCGGGTTATACAGCTGCTATATATGCAGCAAGAGCAAATCTTCAACCTCTGCTCGTAACAGGATTTAATTCTGGAGGAATTCCTGGTGGTCAATTAATGACTACAACATTTGTTGAAAATTATCCAGGTTTCCCAGATGGAGTACTAGGTCCTGAATTAATGGATTTAATGAAAGCTCAAGCAGAAAGATGGGGTACTAATCTATACGAAAGTGATGTTGTCTCAATAAATACTGATTCACATCCCTTTGAATTAAAAACTTTAGAAGGGACTATAAAAGCAAACGCAATTATTATTGCAACTGGAGCAAGTGCAAACAGACTAGGCGTTATAAATGAAGATAAATTTTGGAGTAAAGGAATAAGTGCTTGTGCAATATGTGATGGAGCTACCCCACAATTTAGGGATGAAGAATTAGCTGTTATTGGAGGAGGAGACTCTGCATGTGAAGAAGCTGCATACCTCACAAAGTATGGCAGCAAAGTGCATCTGATTGTTAGATCAGAAAAATTAAGGGCCAGTGCAGCAATGGTTGATAGAGTAAAAGCTAATCCAAAGATAGAAATCCATTGGAACACAAAAGTTGATAAAGCTGATGGTTCTGAATGGCTTGAGAGAATAGAAACTATTCACTCTCAAGAAGGTCAAGGGGAAATTAATATAAAGGGTCTTTTTTACGCCATAGGACACACGCCAAATACGAAGTTCTTAGAAAACAAAATTGATTTAGATAATAAAGGATATATTGCTTGCAAATCAGGAAGACCAGAGACATCTATTGAAGGCATTTTCGCTGCAGGTGACGTTGTTGATTCAGAATGGAGACAAGGAGTTACTGCCGCAGGAACAGGCTGCATGGCAGCATTAGCCACTGAAAGGTGGCTAGCCGAGAAGAACTTAGCAAAAACTATAGTCAGAGAAACACCGGAACCAGAAAAAAAACTTAATTCATCAGATTTCAATGAAGAAGAGGTTAATGAAGACACCTTCGATTCAAACTCTGAATGGCAAAAAGGCAGCTATGCATTAAGAAAGCTTTATCACGAGAGTAAAAAACCTCTCTTAGTTATTTTTAGCTCCCCAAGCTGCGGCCCATGTCATGTCCTGAAACCTCAATTAAAAAGGGTAATTAAGGAACTTGATGGTGCAGTGCTCGGCGTTGAAATAGATATTGATAAAGATCAAGATATTGCAAAACAAGCTGGTATAAATGGCACCCCAACAGTTCAACTCTTTAAAGAAAAGCTATTAAAAAAACAATGGCAAGGCGTCAAACAAAGAAGTGAGTTTAAAGAAGCTATAAAAAATATTCTCTAAAGAAACTTTTACTTATTATTCCTTTTAGGATTATTTTTATTAGTTGTAGGTCTAGCATTCCCTGCGTTTCTTTCTCTGTAAGTTATCCTCCCTCTAGAAAGATCATAAGGGCTTATCTCAACTAAAACTTTATCTCCAGCCAATAATTTAATTCTAAATTTAGTCAATTTACCTGCGGCTCTGCATAAACATTGATGTCCTTCAGGTTGTTCTAAGGTAACCAAATAAAATCCATTTCCCTGCTCTTTTTCTATTACACCTGAAGTTTCAATCATTAATTAATCTTTTACTAGATTCATATTATCAGAAAAAGATTGGCCAAAATTGATTTAAGAAAAATTACATATGTAAAAATATGAAATTCAATTCAAATTGAAAATTTGATTTCATTAATTATTTGAAGTTGACCATAGTAAAAGTTTGCTTTCGCAATTTTTTCAGAATCTTCTAATTGATCAAAAAAAATAAACCCAAGGTTTTCCCATAATGAAGAACCGCAGACATTATTCAATTCATTTTTTGCTTCTTTTGCAAAATTTTCTAGTTTTCGTTCAAGATTTTTAGATTTAGAAACAGACATAATAAATGTTATGTATATAGTACAAATATACTATCAAACTCTAAAATTGCAACCTTAGAAAGGTAATCTCTTTTTTTCTTCAATATTTAAATCTGCTTCCATTTCCCTTAATCTTTTTAGTATTTGTTGATAGTACTCCTTTATATAACTCTCTAATGATGTCATATCTTCTTTTTTAAGTTCCAATATTTCATAAGTTTTGCTCATGTCAGCATCTAATGATTCGCCACTACTAGTAACCTCAGCAAAAGCCAATCTTTCAGCAACATTTAAAGAATCTTGGAAAAAGGAAACTACTTTTTGAGTGGCACTAATTAGGAAGGGGGAAACTCTAAAAATTTTCGCTTTTTTTTCACTAAATTTTTCACATAAAGATATAATTTCGTTCGAATCCCATGCTTTGGGGCCAACTAATGGCAATGTTGTTCTGTGAGTTTTTGGATTATTTAGTGCTGCCACAACAACTTTCGCCATATCTTGAGTATTCATATAAGCAATTTTAGTTGGATTCCCACTCATCCATACTGCTTGACTATCCAAAATTGGGATAGCAAATTGACCAATGACTCCTTGCATAAAAGCTGCACACTTGAAAATTGTATAGTCTAAATCAGATTTCTCAAGAAGTTTTTCAGTGCAAAATTTAATTTCCATCAAAGGAACATTTCTAAACTTTTCTGTTAAAAGAATAGAGAGGAATATTACTCTTTTTACATTTAAAGATTCACAAGCATTGAATAAGTTGAGTTTTCCATCCCAATCTGTTTCGTAAATACTTTTAGGATCATCTGGCCTACTTGTCGCTGCATCAATAACTACTTCAATTTCTTGCAATGCATATTCAATATCAGAAGAATTTAATAAATTACCTTTTGTTAGTTCACAACCCCATTCTTGTAGAAAGGAAGCTTTTCTTGGGTTTCTTACAAAGCATCTCACTTCATGTCCGTCTTCTATAGCTTGCTTTGCTATTTGTCTTCCTAGCGTACCCGTTGCTCCTACTAAAAGAATCTTCATATTTAAGATTTACTTAACTTTTAGACCATAACTCAAAATGTGATGTATTCGTGAGAATTATTCTCCCTGAAACTTCAATAATAAAGCGCCACCAACCAATCCTATTGGTATCAGTATCCAAAAAACTGCTGCAATACTAAAAATTTCTTTAGCCATAGTAAAATTTAATGATTACTATAATTTACATTCAATATACATTTATTTGTTAAAAAAGTAGATAATGCAAATATCTTGAAAATTTTTAAAGTATATGAATAATAATTTTAAAGAAAATATAAACTTTCCAAATTACTGGAATTGGAATGGTTTTAAAATTTGCTGGAGTGTTTCAGGCGAAGATAATGAAATTCCAATTATCTTTCTCCATGGATTTGGAGCTAGTCGAAAACATTGGAGAAACAATTTAGAGTATTTTGCAAAAAAAAATTGTGCCTCTTATTCTTTGGACTTAATAGGGTTTGGGGATTCAGATCAACCTGGGATTAGACAAATTGGGAAATTGAATAATGAGATTTGGTGTAATCAAGTGAAAGACTTTATTGCGCAGGTGATAAGACCAAAGAATTCTAGAAAAGTAATTCTTATTGGCAATTCCCTTGGATCACTAGTTGCTTTAACATGTGCAGTTTCATTAGAGAATCA
>QCCJ01000006.1 GCA_003281285.1 Prochlorococcus sp. AG-347-K22
AAAGTGTAATTGATGAATTACAAACTTTAGCTGACTCAAGCAGTAATGAAAAAAGGTCGAAAGGCAGAAGAGGTCTCAAGTTATTAAAAGAATTAAGAGATTTATATGGGAGAAGACTTGTAATAAACCCAACAAAGTATGAAGGTAATGGGGTAGATGAAAAACTCCTTAAAATTACTGAGGATATGACAGGAACTTTAATTACGGCTGATTATAATCTTTCTCAGATAGCTGAAGTTAAAGAATTAAAAGTTATGAATTTGAGTGATTTGGTTATTGCTTTAAGGCCAGAAGTACAACCAGGAGAGTCACTTAATATAAAAATCGTGAGAGAAGGCAAAGAAAAAATGCAAGGCATTGGATATTTAGATGACGGCACAATGGTTGTTATTGATGAGGCAAAGAATTTTGTTGGAAGTAGATTAGATATTGTCATCACAGGTGCATTACAAACTCCTACTGGAAGAATGGTCTTTGGAAAACTAATAAATAATCCTGAGTCAAACAAATCTTTTAAATCACCAGCGACACAGGGCTAAATCTAGCTAGAATCAGTTCAATCTTAATTTTGTGATACAAATGACTGTATCTGCTCCTTATTACGGCGAAAACACCGTTATGAGGACCCCGCCCCCAGATCTCCCCTCTCTTTTACTGAAAGAGCGAATTGTTTATCTTGGTTTACCATTATTTTCAGATGATGATGCGAAAAGACAACTAGGAATGGATGTTACTGAGCTAATCATTGCTCAACTTCTTTATTTAGAGTTTGAGGATCCAGAAAAACCAATCTATTTCTATATCAATTCAACTGGGACAAGTTGGTACACTGGTGACGCAGTAGGTTTTGAAACAGAAGCTTTCGCTATCTGCGATACAATAAGCTATATTAAGCCTCCAGTACACACGATATGTATCGGACAAGCAATGGGGACTGCTGCAGTTATTCTTTCATCTGGTACTAAGGGACAAAGAGCCGCTCTTCCACACGCTTCTATTGTTTTGCATCAACCTATAAGCGGAGCAAGAGGTCAAGCAACCGATATCCAAATAAGAGCTGAGGAAGTTTTGAAAAATAAAAAATCAATGTTGGAGATTTTATCTCGCAATACTGGAAAGACCATTGAAGAACTCTCAAAAGATTCTGACAGGATGAGTTATCTCAACCCACAAGAAGCCCTAGATTATGGAGTTATCGATAGAATACTCACAAGTCAAAAAGATCTACCAAATAAAATTTAACACTCACAAAACTATTTTAAAATCATGCCAATAGGAACTCCAAGCGTGCCTTACAGACTTCCAGGAAGTCAATACGAAAGATGGGTCGACATATATACAAGATTAGGTGTTGAAAGAATTCTTTTTCTTGGACAAGAAGTGAATGATGGTATTGCTAATAGCCTTGTTGCACAAATGCTTTATTTAGATTCTGATGATAATTCCAAACCCATCTATCTGTATATAAATAGCCCAGGAGGATCAGTAACTGCTGGCTTGGCAATTTATGACACTATTAAATACGTAAAAAGTGATGTAGTAACCATATGCGTAGGCCTCGCAGCCTCCATGGGAGCGTTCCTATTGGCCGCTGGTACAAAAGGTAAAAGAGTTGCTTTGCCTCACAGCAGAATAATGATTCATCAACCCTTAGGAGGGACATCTCAACGCCAAGCAAGTGATATTGAAATAGAAGCTAAGGAAATTTTAAGAATTAAAGATATGTTAAACATGTCTATGGCAGATATGACAGGCCAATCATTTGAGAAAATTGAAAAGGATACTGATAGAGATTATTTTCTAAGTGCGGAAGAAGCAAAAAATTATGGATTAATTGATAGAGTAATTACACATCCAAGCGAAGCAAATCAGTCTTAAACTTTCTAAATTAATATTTTAATTTTAATTTTTTAAATTAATAATTTTTTGGTTTATTGCCACCTTAATGTCTAAAATACTAATTATCAAATGCAAAGAAGCTACAACTAATGACCCAACTCTTTTACGACACAGATGCAGATCTAAGTCTTTTAAATAACAAAACAATAGCGATTATTGGATATGGATCACAAGGTCATGCACATGCCCTAAATCTTAAAGATAGCGGTATGGATGTAATTGTTGGATTATATAAAGGAAGTAAGTCTGAAAGCAAAGCTATTAGCGATGGACTACAAGTCTTTAGCGTTTCTGAGGCTTGCGAAAAAGCAGACTGGATTATGATTCTCCTCCCTGATGAGTTTCAGAAAGAGGTTTACCTTAAAGAAATAGAACCAAACTTAAAAGAAGGAAAGATACTAAGTTTTGCTCATGGCTTCAATATAAGATTCGGACTTATCAAACCTCCTAGTTTTGTTGATGTTGTAATGATTGCCCCAAAAGGACCTGGACACACTGTTCGTTGGGAATATCAAAACGGTCAAGGAGTTCCAGCACTGTTTGCAGTTGAGCAGGATTCTTCCGGAAGCGCAAGATCATTGGCAATGGCTTACGCTAAAGGGATTGGCGGAACGAGAGCTGGGATTCTTGAAACAAATTTCAAAGAAGAGACAGAAACTGATTTATTTGGCGAACAAGCGGTTTTGTGCGGAGGATTATCAGAACTGGTTAAATCAGGATTCGAAACTCTTGTTGAGGCAGGTTATCAACCCGAACTTGCTTACTTCGAATGCTTACATGAAGTTAAACTTATTGTTGATTTGATGGTGAAGGGAGGTTTATCTCAAATGAGAGATTCCATTTCAAATACTGCAGAATATGGAGATTATGTAAGTGGTAAAAGACTTATCAATAGTGATACAAAGAAAGAAATGCAGAAAATTCTAAAAGATATTCAAGATGGGACTTTCGCTAAGAATTTTGTGGAAGAATGCGATAAAAACAAACCCTTAATGACAAAATTAAGAGAAGAAAACTCAAAACATGAAATTGAGAAAGTGGGTAAAGGTCTGCGCTCGATGTTCAGTTGGCTGAAATAAATTTATTTTTAATATTCCTTGGATCGATTGGTTTTGATTTATTGATCGGCGATCCAAGATTTTTAATACACCCTGTTCAAGTAATTGGCTTTTACATAAAAAAAATATCTGATTACCTCATAAATAATTTTGGGAAAAATAAAAATATATTGTTTTGGGGAGGTTTAATCATAGCTATATCGACCATTGGAATGAGTTTTGGTTTAGGTAAATTGATAGAACTCAGTTATTTTCAATCAAGAAATAATTTTTTTAGTGGATTGCTAATTTTTTTTGGACTTTCAAGTTGTATTGCGACTAAGGGACTTATTTCAAGTGTTAAAGATATTGTAGATCTAATAGAACGCGAAGCAATCAATGACCAAAATAAGATAATCATCAAAGAGAAGGTACAAAGGATAGTAAGTAGGGATGTAAGTTCATCTTCTTTAGAACATCTTTTGAGATCAAGTACAGAGAGTCTTACTGAAAATTCTGTTGATGGAATATTTGGGCCATTATTTTGGATTTTTATTGGAATTTTTTTTATGAAATTTTCAATTTTTCTGCCAGGTCCTTTATCACTTGGTTTTTCTTATAAAGCCATAAGTACCTTAGATTCAATGATAGGTTACAAATATGATTATTTTAGATATTTAGGTTTTTTCAGTGCAAAAATCGAAGATATTTTTACATTTGTTCCTTCAAGATTAGTTTTAATCACATTACCTTTAGTTAGTCCCAAAATTAATGAGTATGGATCAATCATAAAAAAAAGCTATCTTGATGGTAAAAAATATGATTCGCCTAATGCTGGGATTTCAGAAGCTATATTTGCTTATATTTCTGGTGTAAAATTGGGAGGTAAAAGTAAATATAAAAATGAGATTATTGAAAAGCCAATGATCAATGCGAATGGAGATAATTGCACTGAAGAAAAAATTAAATTAATTTGTCAACTAATTTTGAGATTACAATTTTTATGGATAATAATTTTTGTCTTTATTTTTTTTATAATTTCAACTTTAATTTAATAATAAATTAGTTTTAAAATGACTAAGATAAATTATAAAAATTCTATGCAAGAAAACAGCTCTCCAATAGAAAATCAAAATGATGATTTTACTAATACATCATCAACTGATAATGAATACTCAAAATGGGTAGACAATCAGGGAGATGAAGTAAAGAATGTTTTTGGATTTAATAGCAGTGCTGAACTTGTAAATGGTAGAGCAGCAATGATCGGATTTTTAATGCTCATATTAACCGAGTTGGTTTTTAGCGGCAGACCTGTAACTTCTTCAATTTTTGGTATTAATTAAAAATGGAAGCAAAAAAATCTAATCCAATAAAAGTATTCTTATACATATCTGTATGGGTGATTATTTGGGGCACTATAGGATCTTTAGTCGATTTTCCTCTATATAAAAATAAAATCTACTTAGAAGGAAGCATATATCAATATCTTACTTTCACAATTACAGCGATTATTTCAATAATATCCGCAAAGTTTTTTTATAAGAAAATTGATTTATAAAAACTTGTACCTGAATTTCTTGATAATTTTTGCTGGTTCTCTACTTTCATTGGACTCGTAAAGTATCCACTGATGTGTCTCAGTATCATGATCACAACCATAATTTCCAGATAGGTTATCGTAACTTGCAAGATATGAATGACAATTTTGGTCTGCTTCAAAAGCAGAGTCATAACCTGTTAGAAAATATATCAAAAATAGAACAGTTATTAACAAAAAAAATACTTGAGAAACTAAATTAACTACCTTCATAAGATATTCTAAAATTTAAATATATCATCTAATAAAATTTTTCGATCTAAAAATATAGCTAACGACCAACATTAAATACAAAGTCATGGAATTCTTGATTCTTTAAATACAGGATGACTAGCAATACTAAAATCATATTTAAGCCTATTACTATTGATCCAAAAATATTTATTTGTTTTTTACCTGGCAAAGTGTAAGTAAATTTCTTGCCTTTAAGAAAACCAGCTAAGCCTTTTTTTTCTTGTTTTGTTTCTTTTATTTGAGTATTTTGAGTATTATTCTTAACTTCATTATTAGAAAAACCTTTTACCATTACAAATTCAATAACAAATTAATAATATTCCAAAAATATAAATTATTTTAATAATTAACAATTTTTAATCACATATGGGATCATTAATGAAATTTTCTCATTTGATGAATTATTAAAAAAATAAGCTTCAATAATTTCCGTTTGCAGCCCCAATAAACTAGATTGACATTTAAATCTATTTTGGTCAAATACTACTAATTGAAGTTTTTCTATTTCAGAAACTAATTCTTTACATAGTTGGATTCGAGAATCTTTAAAACAATCACTAGATTGTTTTAAAATTTTAGACTTTGTTGGTATTGTTTCTGCCATAAGGAAATTTGATAATAATAAAAATTTTAAGAATAAAATAGTTAAAAATTTCATTACTTTTTAAGATTTCAAAATTTTGGATACTAAGGCAGAAGTTTTGGTCATTGATCTAATTACATCATATTGCAATAAAAAAAGATGCCCTAAAAGAGCACCTTGTTATTAAAGGAAGAAATAGATTAAAAAGATTACCCTTGAACTCTATCCTTAAAAAGTTTACCTGCAGAGAATGTTGGAACTCTTTTAGCGGGTATTGCTATTTTTTCGCCTGTCTTAGGGTTTAATCCCTGTCTTGCAGAACGATCTCTTGGTTCAAAAGAACCAAATCCTAGTAAAGAGACTTTTTTGCCTTCCACTACTGAATCAACAATAGTTTCAATAGCTGCATCAACAACTAAAGAAACATCCGTTTTTGTGAGCTCTGTACGAGCTGCAACAAGATTTACTAAATCAGCTTTGTTCATTGAAATTTAAATTAAAGCTAAGGGTTAAAAAAAGAATTTAAATCGAGTTTTAAACCTCGAACTTTCACATCATATGGAGCAAATACAAATACGGCAACCGAAAATGCCGGCGGCGCAAAGCTTTATACAAATTTTAGGGACATTTTTAGCAACATTATTTATTTTTTGTAGCCGCGCTTTTTCATTTATAAAAAAAAGCCTCTTCATTTAGAGAATAGCAAAAAGCATTGGTAGCACTGGATTTAGCATTAAAAATCTAACTACATTTAGCAAAGGGGGGAAATATTAAAGGGGGGTGAATTTAAGAATTTGAGTTATTTATTATGTTTTATTAATTTTCAGATATATTTCCTTCTCATCACATGAAAAAACACAATTTGTATTTTGAAATCAAGAAAAATCTTGTTTTATCATTATCAGACTTTTTCTATAAATCGTTTGATTCACTGAGTAGATGGATGGATAAATTGCCATAAATGAAAAAATTAATACTCTCCAAGATCTAATAAAGTTGATTAGTGAAGCCTTAAATTTGAGTTTTTTTTTTAATTTTGCATCTATTATTCAAATATCAGTAATTTAAATAAATTATCTCAATATTTAACTAATCAATGATAAAGAGAAAGTGATTCATCTCAATAAAGGTAAACCATTTCCTTTAGGGAGTTCTCTAACTTCACAAGGGGTTAATTTTTCCTTAATAGCCACAAATGCAGAATATGTAGAAATCTTATTATTTGAGAAAGAAGACTCTATTTCCCCAAAAAGTATATTCAAATTAGATCAGACTCATAATAAAGGTCCTTACTGGCATGCGGAAATAAAAAATCTAAATGAAGGTTGCATTTATGCTTTTAGAGTGAAGCAAAAAAATAATGACATTAATAATAACTATGAAAAAAAAGTATTACTTGATCCTTGTTCAAGGGGTATTACCGGATGGGGAAGTTATAAAAGAGAAAATGCATTAAAAACGCAAGAAAATACTAATTCTTGTCTTAAAAGCGTTGTTTGCGATAGGAAATTATTTAATTTTAAGGATTATCCAAGACCGAAACATTCTTGGGAAGAAACAATTATTTATGAACTCCATATCAAAGCTTTCACTGAATCAACTGATAAAGATAAAAGTTGTTTTAAGAAATTTTTGAAAAAAATTCCATATCTCAAAGAACTGGGTATTACAACAATTGAATTACTTCCAATTTTTTGTTTTGATCCTACTGATGCCCCAAATGGTCTAAAAAATTTTTGGGGTTATAGTCCAATTAATTGGTTTACTCCACATTTTGAATATCTTTCGAATGAATCCGCCGAAGAGAATAGAGAGGAATTTAGAAGATTTGTAGAGGAATGTCATAAAGCAGGCATTGAAGTCATCTTAGATGTTGTGTACAATCACACTTCCGAAGGTGATTCAAAAGGGCCAGCAATATCTTGGAAAGGTATAGATGAAAATCTTTATTACTTTATTGGAAAAGATAAAAATTATCAGGACGTCTCCGGATGTGGTAATACTATTGCAGCAAACAGAGGATTAGTTAGAAAACTAATAATTGAATCATTAAAATGTTGGGCGAGTGAATTAGGAGTTGATGGTTTTAGATTTGATTTAGGAATTGCCCTATCAAGAGGAGAAAATCTCTCGCCACTCGATAATCCTCCAATTTTTGAAGATATAGAATGTGAACCAGAACTTATCGATATCAAGTTTATAAGTGAGCCATGGGATTGTGGCGGTCTATATAAATTAGGTGATTTCCCATCTAAGAATACTTTCACTTGGAATGGTCATTTTAGAGATGACTTGAGGAGATTTTGGAAGGGGGACAAAGATACAGCTTGGAATATGAGCGATAAAATAAAAGGGACGCCATCTATTTATAAGGAAGATAATATTTTCCCAAAATCGATAAATTTTATTACTTCACATGATGGATTCACTCTAAAAGATTTATTAACTTTCAATAGAAAACATAATTTTGCCAATAGAGAACAAAATAGAGATGGAGATAACCATAACAATTCTTGGAATCATGGTACAGAGGGACCAACAACAAACTTATTAATAAATGATTTAAGAAAAAGACAACAAAAAAATCTTATTCTTAGTTTACTTATCTCTAAAGGTGTTCCAATGATACTTATGGGTGATGAGATAGGAAGATCACAAGGCGGGAACAATAATTCTTGGTGCCAAAATAATTTATTGGGCTGGATGAATTGGGAACATGGTCAACAAGATTTGGAATTATTAGATTATTTTAAATACGTTATAAAAATCAGAAAAAAACTAATAAACATTTTCAATCCATCATCTTTCCCTAATAATCAAACCAGTGAAAATATTCCAACATATCATTGGCATGGAACAAAGTTAAATAGCCCTGATTGGAGTAGTTGGTCTCACACAGTTGCCTTTAGCATTAACAAAGGCCATACTAATCCGCTGGTCTGGATAGGTTTAAATGCATATTCAAAAAGTATCGAGTTCCCCTTGCCGAAATGTAAATATAATTGGTTAAAAGTTATTGACACTAGCATGTCTGAGATTTTTGAACCCTTAACTATTAATGGAAAATCTGTTTCAATAAAGAGTAGAAGCTCTTTATTAATCATTTCAGAACAAGTATTTGGGGCAAAAAATAATTTATCCTAAAAGCGGGCGGCGGGAATCGAACCCGCATCTTCAGCTTGGAAGGCTGAGGTTTTACCACTAAACCACGCCCGCATTAAGTAATAGAATTACCATTGCAATAATACATTATCAAACAATCAACAAAGGAAAAAGATTGGAAAATTCACACTCGAAAAAAAATATTACTAGATCAACAACAAGATTAATGTTCTCTTATGGGCTAGGAGATGCAGGCACAGGTTTAGTCGCGACGCAATTTGGTTTTTTTCTTTTCAGATTCTTTATTTCTGCTGGTTTACCAGTAATAATTGCAGGTTCATTATTAATGTTAATAAAGATATGGGACGCAGTAAATGATCCGTTAATTGGATGGTTAAGTGATCGAACCAAATCAAGATGGGGGCCCAGAATCCCTTGGATGGTAGCAGCATCTGTTCCTCTTGGTTTCTCTTTAGCTGCGATATGGTGGACACCCACTGGTTCCGTGCTAACCAAGACTATTTACTATGCCATAATTTCTATAGTCGTAATGACTGCTTATACAAGTATTAATCTTCCTTTTGCAGCTCTATCTACTGAAATTTCTGAAAAAACAGCAATAAGAACAAGACTAAACGCATCTAGATTTACTGGCTCAATAATCGCAGGACTAACTGGTTTAATAATTGCTGGAGTTGTATTAGGTTCTGAAGGATCAGCAAATAATGAATATTTTTTAATGGGTAAAATAAGTGGATGTATTGCGGTTGTTGCAACATTAATTTCTTGTTGGGGATTGGCTCCATTTGCAAAAAAAGCACGTAGGCCTTCAGGGAAAGTGGAAGCTATAACACTTCAATTCAAAAGAATCTTCAGAAATAAAAAATTTCTAAAAGTTATTACGCTTTATATTCTTCTCTGGTGCGCCTTACAATTGATGCAAACTGTAGCTTTAATTTATGTAGAAGATGTACTGAATGTACCAAAATATATTGCGAAGTGGATCCCAATACCTTTCCAAATTAGCGCTTTGGTGGGTTTACAAATATGGACCAGAGTATCAAATAAATTGAATAGGATTTCAGCTCTAAACTATGGAGCGATGATTTGGATTCTTTCATGTACAGCAACTTTGTTTTTACCCTCTTTATCTAGGGTTTCAGGAGTTGGAGATAATTTATTTCTTAATTCAGGAAATATAATTTTGTTCATTCTTTTAATTTTCGTAATTTGTCTTATTGGTATTGGAGCTTCAACTGCTTTTCTTATCCCTTGGTCACTACTTCCTGATGCAATAGATGAAGATCCAGAGAAACCATCAGGAATATATACAGCTTGGATGGTACTTATTCAGAAGATTGGTATCGCGTTTAGTGTTCAATTATTAGGATTTTTATTGTATTTATCTGGTTATCAATCATGCTTGGTTAATAAAGATGGTCTAAATATTATGGAACAATGCTTCTCAGCCCAATTAACGATTAGATTATGTATTGGTTTTATACCCTCAATATTAGTAATATTTGGTCTTTTAATCATGAGAAAATGGGATCGAAAATTAATTACAAACTAATATAAAGATATGTATTACCCTAATTTTTTCAAAAGACTTCTGAGCAGCTTAATCATTGGAGGGCAAGCAATTAATTTTATCTTTAGAGGTAAAATTTCCAAAAATGATCTCTTTGACCAACTCATGGAGTCAGGTCCTGGAAGTTTGTTAATTGTACTAATTACAGGAATTGCAGCAGGTACGGTTTTTAATATTCAAGTTGCATCACAACTTACAAGTATGGGGGTTTCAAGTGAAATTGGAGGTTTATTAGCAGTTGGCATGGCGAGAGAAATGGCTCCTCTGCTTACTGCTACTTTAATGACTGGAAAGGTTGCTACTGCCTATGCTGCTCAACTGGGCACTATGAAAGTCACAGAGCAAATTGAGGCAATAACCATGTTAAGGACCGAACCGGTCCAATATTTGGTAGTCCCAAGGTTACTTTCGATGGTAATAATGTCTCCTATACAGTGTCTTTTGTTTTTATCTGTAGCTTTATGGAGTGGACAAATTTGGAGCACAATTTTTTATAAAGTTCCTCCTATAGTTTTTTGGACATCTGTAAGATCAGGTAATGTTAGTTTAACCAGTACAGACTTAACATCAATGTTAATAAAATCTGTAGTGTTCGGATTACTTATTTCAATCATTGCTTGTGGATATGGACTCACAACTAAAGGTGGTCCAAAAGAAGTTGGAACAAGTACAACAGGCGCAGTTGTAATGACTCTCGTTACTGTATCTTTAATGGATGTATTCCTAACGCAAATTTTATTTGGATGATTCTATGTTTAACACTAAATCAAAAAAAGAGGAACCAGTAATAATATCTCCATCATTTCAGTTGCCAATCATTCTAATAGTTTTAAGTTTTATGCTTTTGTTTTTGAATATTGGTTCTTTGCCAACAATAGTTTTTGCTTCTTTTAGCTTTTTTTTATTACTTCAGTCATTCACCTTAAGAATAAAAATAACAAATGATGATTTTATCGTTTTACAATTAGGGAAAGAGATTAGAACTTTTCCATTCAAGAACTGGATATCTTGGAAATTCTTTTTCCCTATAATCCCGGGTATTTTTTATTTTAGAGAAAAGTCCAGTCCACATTTATTACCAATTTTATTTAATCCAAAGCAATTAAAAGATGAGCTCATCAAAAAAGTAGACTCCCTGGAAATTAAAAATTCTTAAAATTCAGACTTTGCCTAATCATCAAAATTATTTAAATGACCAATACAGAAATTTCCGACAATAATCCTGAAAAGGAATTAAAAATAGATAAGTCAATTTCAGATGATAAAACCAAACAAATTAGTAAGAAAAATACAACTCAAAATAAAAAAATTACACCGAAAAACGATAAATCAAATAAATCTTTTGATGAAATTTCTAATGAAATTTTTAGAGATCTTTTTTCAAAAAAAGACTCTTTAGTTAAAGAAATAAAAGAGTTAGAAACAAAAAAAAATGAAATAGAAAAAGATATTGAGTCGAATTTTAAAGGACAGTCAGATAATATTGCTAAAAGAGTTAAAGGCTTTCAAGAGTACTTAACTGGAGCTTTGCAGAATCTTTCACAAAACGTAGAGAGACTTGAATTAGTTTCTCAACCAATAATCGTAAAGCCTTCTCCTCTTGATGAGAAAAAGCAAGACAATAGCACAAATAATGTAGTTAATGTTCCTGCTCTTTCTGAGACATTTAAGCCAGATGAAGAGATTATAAAAAGTTGCTTTAAAAGTTTCACAGAACAACCAGACTTTTATGCAGAACCTTGGAAATTAAGACGGAGTCTTGATTCGTCAGATATAGAAATTATGGATGATTGGTTCTTTAACATGGGAGGAAGAGGTTCTCTTGAAAGTCGAGGATCTCGACAAAAAAATGCCTTATTATCAGCTGGCTTAATATCTATTCTTGGCGAATTATATGGAGATCAATTTCAGACTCTTATTTTAGCTTCGCAGCCTGAACGATTAGGTGAATGGAGAAGAATTCTTCAAGATTCACTTGGTCTAACAAGGGATGACTTTGGACCTAATAGTGGGATTGTTCTGTTTGAAAGGCCTGAAGGTGTCATCGAAAGAGCTGATAGATTAGAAGCCAATGAAGAATTGCCATTTATTATTATTGATGCAGCAGAAACCTCTGTTGAAATTCCAATACTTCAATTCCCATTATGGGTTGCATTTGCTGGTTCAGATAATGAAATTTACGATGATCTTGAACTAAACTAAGGTTTATGAATATCTTAATAATTTTTACAAGTTATCTTTTAGGGTCACTTCCGACAGGTTTTTTAATTGGAAAATATCTCAAAAATATAGATCTAAGAACTATGGGTTCTGGATCTACAGGTGCCACAAATGTCTTAAGAAATGTTGGAAAATGGCCAGCACTTTTTGTGTTTATCATTGACGTTGGGAAAGGCCTTATAGCAGTAAAAATTGCTCAATATTATACAGATCAAGGCTTAATAGAGGTAATAGCAGGGATATCTGCTATCTCAGGACATATTTGGCCAATATGGCTTAGAGGCAAAGGAGGGAAAGCTGTTGCTACTGGATTAGGTATGTTTTTAGCTCTTTCTTGGAAAGTTGGACTCGCATCTCTTGGCATTTTTTTAGTTGTCCTAACAAAAACTAAATTTGTTTCTTTATCCAGTATTTCAGCTGCAATCTTACTTCCTATTTTTATGTTTTTTTTCTTAGGTAAATTTATGCACTCCTACTTTTTTATAAGTTTAATTGTGGCATTATTAGTGATCTGGAAACATAGAACAAACATAACAAGATTGCTTAAGGGAGAAGAATCCAAAATTAATCAGAATCAATAGATTTAAGAATTTCTATTAGAGCTTTATTAGGATCTATAGCTTTTGAAATTGATCTGCCAATGACTAACTTAGAAGCGCCATTATCTATAGCTTCATGGGGAGTCATAATCCTATTTTGATCATCTTTATTGTCAATATTTAATCTGATACCTGGTGTAATAAGTTCAAAATTATTTTTATAAATAGATCTGATCATATTTACCTCCCAAGGGGAACAAACACATCCATCTAATCCGGCATCAAAAGACAACTTTGCAAGTCTCAATACATTTTCTTCAATTGAATTATTTCTATCAAGATCAGTTTGAAAATCTTTAAGAGAAAAGCTTGTTAAAACAGTTATTCCTACAACCAATGGAGGTTTCAGACTGACTGAGGTGGCTCCTTCTACAGATGCTTTTTTCGCATCCTTAAGAGCTTTTAAACCTGCTGAAGCATGAATAGAAATTATATCAACTCCTAATTTTGAAACTTGGAAACATGCTGCACTCATGGTATTTGGAATATCATGAAATTTTAAGTCTAAAAAAATTTTTTTATTTAAACCTTTTAATATTTCAATAACTCTTGGACCTTCCCTAACAAAAAGCTCTAAACCAACTTTAACCCACTTAATATTAGGACATTTTTCTAAAAGTAATTTTGCTTGACTTACATCTAATCCATCAATTGCCAATATTATTTTATCTTCTGAATTAAATCTGTTATTCATCAATTTTCAGTTTTCAAACCTCTTAATTATTTTTTTTCCAATTTGCAAAATTTTTCCTTCCAAATCATTTTCTGAATTGAAAACTAAATCAGGATTTATTACTTTTTGACTATCAATTTTTACACCCCCACCTTTAATAGATCTTTTGGATTCGCTGCTAGATTTGAAAAGTTTTAAAGCACTTAATAAGTAGAAAAACTTTACTGGAAAAACTACTTCTTTTAAAGAAATCTCTGGAATTTCTCCAACTTTTTCTTTGTGTCCAAGGAATAATTTTTCGCAGTTTGATTGCGCCTTTAATGCTTCTTCGGCCCCATGGAATACAGTAGTAACCTCTAAAGCCATTCTTCTCTGTAATTCACGAGGATTTGAGTTTTCAAGAAAACTTAAATCTAATTCAGTAAGTAATTCTAAATAGGTGGGTATTATATTATCGGGGACTTTTTCTAATTTTGAATACATTAAAAGAGGATCTTCAGTCAAACCGACGGTGTTGAATTCAGATTTACTCATCTTCTTAATTCCATCTAAACCTGTCAAAATTGGCAGCAGAACACCAAATTGAGGGTCTTGTTTAAAATGCCTTTGAAGGTCTCTTCCTATTGCAATATTGAATTTCTGATCTGTGCCTCCAAGCTCAATATCTGATTGAACAACTACCGAATCGTAACCTTGTAATAGTGGATATAAGAATTCATGCAAAGCAATTGGGACTTGCGAAGTATACCTTTTATTAAATTCCTCCTTAGCTAGCATTTGACTAACTGTTGCACTCCCCATTAATTCAATTATCGAATTAAGATTTAATTCTTTTAACCATTCACTGTTATATCTAATTTCTATTCTATCTTTTGAATCAAAATCTAAAATAGATTCGTTGGCTGGCTTTCCCATTCCTAGTTGGGTTAAGTATGTTTTTGCATTATCCTTAACTTGTTTTTCCGATAACTGAACTCTTGTTTTGTTTTTTCCGGTTGGATCTCCAATTTGAGCAGTAAAATCCCCAATAATTAAAACTGCAATATGTCCATTATCTTGGAATGCCCTAAGTTTTTTAAACAATATACTGTGCCCAAGATGAATATCGGTTCCAGTTGGATCGATGCCGAGTTTAACCCTTAATTTTTTATTATTTTTTTTTGCATGATCAATTATCTCCGAAAAGGTTTGATCTGTTCCCTTAATTGGGAAATATTCTTCTATTCCTCTTGACAGCCATGCTGGCAATTTTAAATTATCTGTCATGAAGCTTTAACCGTTTACTTTAAGAAGTTTTATCAAGTTCATCCTTCATTCTTATTAAAGTTTTGTTCATCTGATCGAACATCTGATCAGGAGTAATCCCAAATTGACTTAACTGTGTCTTTAATTGTTCTACTGTCATTTTTGCTTGAAAATCTTCAGACAATTCAAATCTCTTCATAAAAACCTTATAACGATCCATAAGAGATTCCATTTTTTTTATAAACATTTTTTTCCCTTCTCTGTCAAATTTTCCATAATCAGAGCCAAGTTTCATAAGTTCTTGGTAATCTGTAAAAAGCTTTTTAGCTTCTTCTTGAACGATGTCTGACTCAAAGAATCCCATTTCTATTTTTTACTTCGCAAGATTAAGGCTCAATTACAAGATAACAAGAATCTTTTAAATTGATTAGAACATTAATAAATTTTAGTTTATAAATAATTCTTTGATTTATATTTTTTCAGAAGTAAATTTAGTAGAGATGTTTCATAGATATTGGAAAAATTTAAAGTAAATAATAATTCAAATCAAAATAGACAATTTGAATTATTTGGTTCAAATGTAAATACATCAATTAATTTTCAACACTCAAATAATCTAAAAATCAAAGGCGAAATCCTAACTGAATGGAGAAATAAAATCCATAATCACCAATTTAAAATTTCAAAAGATGCTCACAATAAAACTTTGCACCAAACATGTCTTCCTATAAATAAAATTTCTAATGAAAGAAAAATTGATCCGTTTTCCCTACAGCCATTATCATTAAACTTCTGGAGAACGAATCAATATATACACGATGGTCCAGCAATGTATTTTGTAATTGACTCAATGGAGAGTTCTAAAATAATCCTTTATATAGGAGAAACAAACATAGCAAATAAAAGATGGAAGGGAGAACATGACTGTAAAAATTACCTGATGAACTATAAAGAAGCCCTAGCTCATAACAACCTCTCAAGTCATCAAGATATTCGTTTCTTCTTAGATGTACCTAAAGAAGTAAAATTAAGACGTAAATTAGAACAGCAACTGATATATTTATGGTTACCACCCTTTAATAAAGAAACCCGAGATAGGTGGGCAACTACTTTCACAAACAACTAAAAGTTAATTAAATCCATTTTACAAATGCAATTTTCCACATTCCAAAAAAATCTAGATAACTGGCAAGGTGCTTCATTAATTTTTGGGGTTTTAGAGGAAGAAATTGCAAGCCAACTTGAAAACATAAAATTTGTTGTTGACCCAAAATTATTAATAAAAAAAGTTACTCAAAAAAAATTCAAAGGAGAAAAAGGAAAAACTCTAAGCTTTGAATTTTTAGATCAAAAATTAGAAACTTTAATCATAGTTGGTCTTGGCAAATCGAAAGACCTAAAAAAAAGTGATATAGAAAACTCCATAGGAAATCTAATTAGAAAAACTGTTGATAAAAATGAAAAAATCAGCATCTTGCTACCTTGGGAGTTAATAAATTCAAAACTAAAAATAAATCAGTTAGCAGAATCAGCTAGATTATCTGCTTATAAGGACAATAGATTCAACAAGAAAAAAGATGAAGAAAAAGTTCTTAAAGAAATAGAGTTTTTGAATTTTAAAAAATTTGAGAATATTAGCTTTGAAGAAACAGAAAAAATATGTGAAGGTGTAGAACTAGCCAGAAGACTTGTAGCCGCCCCTCCAAATAGTCTTACGCCCCAGGAAATGTCAATTCAGGCTTCTCAAATAGCTAAGGATCATAGTTTGGAAGTAAAAATTTTAGATGCAAAAGATTGTGAAGATTTAGGAATGGGTGCATATTTAGCTGTTGCAAAAGGTTCTGATCTAGATCCTAAATTTATACATCTTACTTTGAAGTCAGAGGGTCCTATAAAAGAAAAGATTGCTCTTGTTGGAAAGGGTTTAACCTTTGATTCTGGAGGATACAACTTGAAAGTAGGAGCATCACAAATTGAAATGATGAAATATGATATGGGCGGAAGCGCTGCAGTTTTAGGAGCAGCAAAAGCACTTGGCGCAATAAAACCAAAGGGATTAGAAATTCATTTTATTGTGGCATCTTGCGAAAACATGATAAATGGATCTGCAGTACATCCTGGAGATGTAGTTAAAGCATCTAATGGGAAGACAATTGAAATAAATAACACTGATGCAGAGGGTAGACTCACATTAGCTGATGCTTTAACTTATGCATCAAATTTAAAACCGGATTCAATAATAGATCTCGCAACTTTAACAGGAGCTATTGTAGTTGCATTAGGGAATGATGTAGCTGGATTCTGGAGCAATAATGATGATCTAGCAAATGACCTAAAAGCTGCATCAGCCCAAACTGGAGAGGAATTATGGCAAATGCCTTTACAAAAATCTTATAAAGAGGGTTTAAAGTCGCATATAGCTGACATGAAAAATACAGGCCCTAGAGCAGGTGGGTCAATAACTGCTGCTTTGTTTTTAGAAGAATTTTTTGATAAAGAGATTAAATGGGCTCATATTGATATTGCTGGAACTTGTTGGACTGATAAGCATAAGGGAATTAACCCATCAGGTGCAACCGGTTTTGGAGTTAAAACTCTTGTTCAATGGATTAAAAATAAATAACTATATTTAATTCATTCATTCCAAAGATTTGTTGATCTAGCGTTATCGCTCCATAATTTATCCAACCTCTGATCTCTCCCACAAGAGAATCTATAAAACTTATATTTCAGTTCATTTCTTTCAGCGAAATCCTGATGATACTCTTCAGCTAACCAAAATTGACCTTTTGATTTTAGTTCTACAGATATTTTTTTTAATGGCACCCGCAACTCATTAGAGGCTGCAACTATAGCATTCTTTGCATCATTTTCCTCAGTTTCATCTTTGAAAAAGATCACTGGTCTATAAGAATCTCCACGATCACAAAATTGACCCTTGCCGTCCAGAGGATCAATATTTCTGAAATAGAGTCTAAGTATCTTGGGTAGAGTTACCAATTTGGAATCATAGTCCACCAAAACCACTTCCTGATGTCCTTCATGATTTTCGTAGGTAGGATTTTGTAAATCTCCACCTGAATATCCACTTTGTACAAAATTTATCCCCTTCAATGACTCTAAATCATGTTCTAAACACCAAAAACAACCTCCTGCAAGAATCAATTCCTCTGCAAAAGCGTTTAAAGGGTTAATAAATATTGAAAGAGCAATTATTAGAGGAAAGAAATGTTTCATTTTTTTATTATAAAGTTCAAATAATAGAAGTAATAATCTCTTTAGCAGCTCTCTGGACTACGCCCTTTTCTCCTAATTCTTTTTTTAAAAAAGCATAACCTTTTTTAATTTTTATATTTTCTGACTTTCCCTCAAGAATCCTACAAGATTTATAGAAAATTTTCTTTTCGTCAAACTCCTTTTGTACAAACTCAGGGATAATAAATTTGTTAACTAACAAATTTACAGGGGAAATAAATTTTACTTTGAAATTGAGAATTTTTTTTGCAATAAAAGCAGTAACCCTGCTTACTCTATAACCAACAATCTGTGGGATTCCATATAAAGCTAATTCCATATTAACTGTCCCAGATTTACAAAGAGCAATTTTAGTGAGGGAATAAATGTAAGGCTTTAATTTTGAACTATCTTTTTGAGAAATCACAAGTCCTTTAACTTGATATTTTCTAAAGGCTTTTTTGAATATTTCATCAAAAGCATCCCTACAGGAGGGAATATAGACAACCAAACTTGGATATTTTTGTTGTAATTTTTTAGCCGCCCTCATAAAAGTAGGTAATATATATCGCAATTCTTGAGGTCTTGATGCGGGCATTAAAAGTATGATGTTTTGATCTGGGCGAAGGTTTAAAATAGATCTGGCATCCTTCTTTAGAGGAAGTTTTTTTGTTAAATCAATCATTGGATGTCCAACCCAAAAAACATTTCCGCCTCTCTTTTTATAAAATGTTGCTTCTTTCTTGAAAATTGCAAAAATCTTATCAGAAAACTTTATTAGATTTGTTGTAGTATTATTGCCAACTCTCCAAGCCCACTCTTGAGGAGCTATATAGTAAAAAATTGGAATTTTAGTCTTCGATCTTTTTAATTTAGTACCAATTTTTATATTGGGTCCCATATAGTCAATCAAAATTAAGCAATCAGGAGGATATTTTTTTAGTAATTTGTAGAACCTTTTTTGAATTATTATTGTTGGAATAATAAGAGGTAAAGCCTCCCAAATTCCTATTGCACTAATTGATGTAGTATCTTGAAGAATTTTTACACCTTCTTTCTTCATCCTTTCCCCTCCTAATCCGCAAATTTCTAAATCTATAGATTTTTTTTTAGCTTCATCTAATAATGCTTTTGATAACAAACTTCCGTGCAAATCTCCAGATACTTCTCCAGTACTTATAAATATCTTTTTATTCATACATTCACTAAAGGCATTGGTCCTCGTCTTTCTTTAGATATTGACTCTTTTAAAAAACTACATAATCTTGAAGATGAAATATCTAATTTTCCTTTTGTTACTTTTTCTAATGAATTTGAAATCGCTTCATTAGATTTAAAAAGTATATTCCAAGTACTTTGAAGTAATTTTAAGTCAAAATCTTTATTTTCTATTAAACCACTTCTCTTAATTCCAATTCTATTTAAACCTCTCAATCTTCCTGGATGCCCTTCGGCCAAACAAAAAGGAGGTACATCTCTATCTACTCTAGTCATCCCGCCAATCATTGCTAAATATCCGATATGTACAAACTGATGAATACCTAAACAACCGCCAATAATAGCTTTATCTTCAATCTTTACATGGCCTGCAACTTGAACACTATTTGATAAAACTATCCTATTTCCAAGTTCACAATTATGGCCGATATGAGTGTAAGCCATCAACAAATTATTATTTCCAATAATTGTCTTTTCTCCTTCATCAGTTGCCTTATTGATAGTTACACATTCTCTGAAAGTATTATTATCTCCAATAATTACTTCAGTATGGGCACCTTTATATTTAAGGTCCTGGGGATCAAGACCTATAAAAACACTTGGGAAAACTTTATTATTAATACCAATTTGTGTTCTCCCTGAAATAACAGCATTCGCTCCTATTTCAGTTCCTTTTCCGATAGTCACATCAGGTCCGATAATAGCTCCTTGAGAAACAATAACCCCATCATGTAATTCGGCACTTGGATCAACAAAAGCATTTGGGTGGACTTTAACTCCACTAAAACTTGAATTTAATTCAGTATTTTTATGATCCATATCCCTAATCAACTAATGAAAACATTAATTCTCCAGCACAAACCAACTTACCATCAACGTGCGCCTCACCTTTAACCTTCCCAAATCTTTGTCTTTTAATAGACAATAACTCACAAGAAATTATCAATTGATCTCCTGGCACAACTGGTTTTCTGAATTTAACATTATTTATTCCAGCAAAGACGAAAAGTCCTTTAGGAAGATCAGGCATTTGCGTTACTATTATTCCACCAACTTGAGCCATTGATTCAACAATAAGAACGCCGGGCATCAAGGGTCTCTCAGGAAAATGTCCCTGAAATTGAGGCTCATTTATTGTTACATTTTTTATTGCAACCGCTTTCTCCCCAGGAATATGCTCTATGACTTTGTCCACAAGAGCGAAAGGATATCTATGAGGTAATAAACCTAGTATGTGCTCAGAGGAAAGTTGATTATTTTCACTGGATAATTTCTTTTCCAAAACAATTAAAGATAAAGTTAATTTTTTAGGGATGAGGCCAACAAAGCATTTAAAGAATGTGATCCTTTATAAACTAAAATTTGAGCCTTAGGTAACCCTACCAAAGCCAAGTCCCCAATTAGGTCTAAAATTTTATGTCTTATTGGTTCATTATCAAATCTTAATGGAGGATTAACCCATTTATCACCGTCACAAACAAGGGCATTCTCCAAACTTCCGCCTTTTATTAATCCAAGTTCACTTAACTCTTGAAATTGATCTTTAAAACCAAATGTTCTAGCAGGAGCAATCATCTCAACAAAACTTTTTGGATTTAAGTCAATCACAAAAGTTTGATTTCCAATCGCTTTATAGGCAAAATTTATTGTTGATATAATTGTAGTCTTTTTAGAAGGGGTAGCTGCTATTACTGAGCCTTCTTTATTAAGAATTATTGATTTATTAATCTCTTGAAAGAAATTATCTGGTCTAGGCGCCTTTTTTATCCCTACTTCTTCAAAATCTTTAACCCACTGTATTGCTGATCCATCTAAAAGAGGAATCTCTTTCCCATCAACCTCAATATGAATATAACTTAACCCACACCCAGCCATTGATGATAGCAAATGCTCAATAGTATATAAATTTCGCCCTCCCAATTTAACTGCCGTACAAAGCATGGTACTTCCAATTAAATCCTGTGTTAACTTAAAAATCTCGCCAGGTTTATCCCTGAAAGAGACATAATAGCCTTCTTTTTCATAAGGATAAATTGTAACTCTTGTTTTTTCTCCACTATGAAGGCCTATACCTTCTCTGGAGATAACACCAGCCAAGGTATAGCAGAAATCATAATTAGCAGGCCAAGAAAACACTTAAAACTTCCATCCAACTCCAAGTGTATATCTCCAATCTCCACTTAGGTCCTTACTAGCAACATCTAATCTTAATGGCCCAATTGGCGTTTTTATTCCAACCCCTCCTCCGAGCGAATAACCAGAACCTGATTTCTGTAATAATTTTCCAGGTTTTCCTGGAACGTCATCTTGAGATCCTAAATCACTTCCTGCATCAACAAATAAAGCTCCTGATATCATTCTCCAAACAGGGAATCTATATTCTGCAGTACCTTCAACAAAACTTTTACTTACAGCTAAATCACAAGATCCCCACCCTCTAACTGATGATGTTCCTCCCATACAAAATGATTCATAAGGAGGCAGTTCCCCAAGAATAGTTCCAGCCTTAAATTGAAAACCAATAGCTTGAGGACAATCTTCACTAGTAGCTTTACTAGATTTACATGCTTTGGTTAAATTGATCAGTTTTGTCGGTATAAAATAAGAATATGATGCTCTGATTCTATTAAAAGTTGGAGAATTTTTTCCCATTGAAACAAACTGTTCAGTACCGAAGGTAAATTTATTGCCTGCAGTTGGGTTGATGGAACTGTTCAAATTATTTCTTGAAGTACTAGCGATAATACTCACTAATGTATTTTCTTCAGGGCATGAACCATCATTTGGAGTAAATCCAAGACAGATAATATCATTTATATTTCCAGTTGTTGGAGTCTTATCACCATAAGGTTTTATGTTTCCATCACCATCAATCATCTTTACTTTCTTAAAGTTCATTCCTGCAAGAACTCTCCATTTAGCGACCTTAAATGGATCTCCACCATTTAATGGTCTTGAGAAAGAAAATCCACCTCCTGTTTTTTCTAAAACTATTGATGAAAAAGTATCAGAGGTTGAAGTACTAGTATCATCTACTGAGTATAAGCGCCCATTATTTTCACTTTTAAATTCTTGTGGATAATCTCTGCTTAAAAAAAGGTTTGTTCTAAAAGATGTTTTATGTTTATCTCCTTTAATCCATGGATCAGATAATGAAAAATTATAGGTGGTTGAATATTCTCCGAAATTTAGATTTAAATTTGTAGACCATGCTCTTCCTAGTGTATTTGTTTCTTGCAATCCAATTGAGGCGAAGATACCTGAACTATTACTATAACCAAGTCCACCTGTTAACGATCCTGTTCTTAGCTCACTCAATTCTAAAAAAATTATGACTTGACCAGGATTTAAATTATCCGGGCCAAGAGAAACCTTTACATCATCAAATAATGATGTGGCATAGAGTCTACCAATATCAGCTTCTAAAATTTTTCTATTAAAAATGGTGCCAGGTTGTGTTTTTAATTCTCTCGTTATAACCCAGTCTTTTGTTTTCCCTTTTCTAGGTTTTCCATCAATAATAAATTCACCATCAGAATTAGGGAATCTAATTTTTACATCAGAAATAATACCCTCAGAAACTTTTAATCTTACTACTCCGTTCTCAGAGATTCTATCTGGGCTACTAATTCTAGCTAAAGAATAACCCTCCTTTTCATAGCGTTCTTTTATTATTTCTATCTTATTTTGAAATTCCTTTAGGTTAAGAGTTGTCCCATAATAATTTTTAAAAATATCATCTACGTACTCATTTGAAACTATAGAGCTTATTGGTTTAAGTTCAACTTTCTTCAAGATTGGATTAGGCACGACATTTACTATTAGCCTCACACCTAGTGGCCCATCTTGAGATTTTATTTTAACTCCTGAAAACCAACCACTAGCGTATATTGCATTAAGATCTTGATTTAAAATTTGATTATCAACAATACTTCCAGGCTTTATGCTCATGGAATCATATGCAGCCAATTCAAGTTTTCTACCCTCAGGATGATTTTCCCAACCTTCGATAATTATTTCTGAGATAAGAACACTTTCTTTACTAATATCATTATTATTTTCTGCAAGGAGAATTTTTTTCTCTTTTTGAATATCAATCCCTTGAAAAAAAACATTATTAATATTTGGTATTTCTAAGGTTTTTATTGATTGATCAACTTCATTTGGCAAATACTTAGCAGCCAATTCTGAATTATTTGATATCAAAATTAATGGAGAGCAGGCAACATTTATGAAAACCTTTCTAATTTTTAAAAAATGTTTTTGCATAGTACTTGTGGTTAAGATAAATAAGTCATTATTTATTCAATTAAATTTAAGAAAATCGTTTATTCTTCGGTGGATTTCACTATAAGCTTCAATTAGACCACCTAAATCATTTCTAAATCTATCTTTATCAAGACTTACAATTATATCATTTTTTTGATTTAGATCCCACAATCTACAATTATCAGGACTTATTTCATCCCCGAGAATAATATTATTTCTAAAATCATAACCAAATTCCAATTTAAAATCTACAAGTTGAAGTTGAATATTTTTAAAAAAACTTTTCAAGATTACATTGATTTTTAAGGTTAAATTGATTATTAACTCTAAATCATGAGAGCTTAATATGTTCATTAATTCAATTCTATCTTTTGTGATAAGGGGATCATTAAGTTCATCATTTTTAAGATAGATATCAATTAATGGTTTTGATAATAAAGTTCCAGGTTTAATACTGGTTTGTTTACACAAAGAGCCATAAGCAGTATTTCTTAGAACAATTTCTAATGGAATTACTTTTATTTTTTTTGCAATCATTGTATTTTCATTTTCAAGTTCAATGTAATGAGTTGGAATATTTTTCTGAATGAGAATCTCAAAAATTCTTGCACTTATTAAGCAATTAAGTTTGCCCTTACCTTCAAATTTTTCTTTTTTCAAGGCATTAAACGCTGTAGCTTCATCTTTAAATTCAATTTTTACTTTATTTGCATCATTATGAGTAAATACTTTTTTTGCTTTACCTTCATAAATCAACTCATATTTATTATTCATTAACTTAAAACCTCATTATTATTACTAAAGTACTTTTTATAATTAACATAATTATTAGAGATCAACTTCAAATGATTTTATTTCATTTTAACTAATTATTCATCGAAACCTCATAACCTTAAAAAACAAATATATGGGAATTAATTCACCTACTTCTAGGAACTTTATTAGACTAGAAAATGTTTTAATAATTGGAAATGGCGGGAGAGAAAACTCTTTGGCTTGGGCTATTCAAAAAAATGAATTAGTTAAAAAAGTTTATTTAATACCAGGTAACGCTGGTTCAGAAAGAATAAATAAATGTGAAAGAATAAAAATTGATATAAATAATAAAAATGAACTAATCGAAAAGCTTGATTTTTTTAAGATAGATTTAGTGGTTATTGGACCAGAAATACCTCTGGCAAATGGATTAGCTGATTTTCTTAGAAAAAAAGATTTTAAAGTGTTTGGTCCTAATAAAGATGGAGCAAAATTAGAATTTAGCAAATCATGGGCAAAAGAGTTTATGCAAGACGCAAATATTCCAACTGCAAACTTTTGGAAAGTAAATTCTCTAGAAGAAGCCAAAAAAATTATTAATTTATCATCGATTCCACTTGTAGTAAAAGCTGATGGCCTAGCTTCAGGTAAAGGTGTTTTTATTCCTAACTCAAAAGATGAATGCTTTAAAGCGGCAGAGACTATTTTTAATGGAAGATTTGGCAACTCTGGGAATATAGTTGTTCTAGAAGAAAAAATTCAAGGGCCAGAAGTTTCAGTTTTTGCTTTATGCGATGGAAAGAAATATACATTACTTCCAACAGCTCAAGATCACAAAAGACTTAATGAAAAAGATAAAGGTCCAAATACAGGAGGTATGGGAGCTTATTCTCCTGCCCCTTTATTAACAGAACATTACCTTGATAGAATCAAAAAAGAAATAATTGAACCTACAATAAATGAGCTAAATAAAAGAAATATTGACTATAGGGGGGTAATTTATTTTGGGTTAATGATCACAAAATCTGGGCCCAAGGTTATAGAATATAATTGTAGATTTGGTGATCCAGAATGCCAAACAATAATGCCTTTGATGGATCAAAATTTTGTATTTCTTTTAGAAAAATGCTCAATGGGAAGTTTAACTGGTGATGAAAAAACTAATACTTCTGATAAAGTTAGTGGTTGTGTAATAGCGACCTCCAAAGGTTATCCTAACGAATATAAAACTGGCTATCCAATAAAAATAGGTAAGATTGATTCAAATGATTGTCAAATTTTTGATTCAGGTACTTCTTTTAGTGAAAGTGGGCAATTATTAACTGCTGGAGGAAGAGTCTTAAGTATTGTCTGTCAAGATAAAGACTTCGATACGGTTTTTGAGAAGGCATACAAAAATTTAAAAGACATTCATTTTGAGGGTATTTACTTTAGAAATGACATAGGTCATCAAGTTAGAAAAAACTTTTCTAAGGAGAATTAAGCTTATGGCGGATACCAATGATAGAGAAAGTAGAAAATATAACATCACTGATAATGAAGATATGAACATTAACTATTGGATTAATGGACTTCTTACTTGGTGGAGTGGGTTCAGCTTAAGAACAAAGTTATTAGCCATAGCAACTCTTGTCGTAAGCCTCCTAATGACTGGAATTACTTTTTTTGCATTAAACAGTATTCAAAGAGACGCAGGTATGAATGATACTAGATATGCTCGAGATCTTGGCTTATTGTTATCTGGGAATGTTACAGAATTAGTCGCTAATAATCAAAAAAAAGAAATTTCAAATGTAGCTGAAAAGTTTTGGAGATCAAGTAGAAACCTGCGTTATATATTCTTTACTGATGCTGAAGATATTGTTCAACTTGGGATACCGATCAGTGCAACACCAACAAGCTCAGACAGTCAGTTTCAGCTCACTCGAAAATTAAAACTACCTTCAGAATTGAAGAAGAGACCACAATTCCCTTTGGTTAGGCAGCATGCGACACCTCAAGGTCAAGTAACAGATGTATTTGTCCCAATGCTGTGGAAAGGAAAATATCTTGGAACTTTAGCTTTGGGAGTCACCCCTAATAAAAAAGCACTGGCCAGTGCTGCCTTAACTAGAGAAGTAACCATTGCAGTTTTTATCTCTATTTGGGTTTTAGTAATACTTGGAGCTGTATTTAATGCACTGACAATTACAAGACCAGTCAGAGAACTAGTAAGAGGTGTTAGAGAAATTTCAAGAGGAAATTTTAAATCCAGAATTTCTTTACCAATGACAGGTGATCTAGGAGAACTCTTAAATGGATTTAACCGAATGGCAACACAGTTAGAAAATTATGATGAAGCTAATATAGAAGAGCTAAAAGCGGCACAAATCAAGCAGCAATCATTAATAGCTACAATGGCTGATGGTGCAATATTATTAGACTCACAAGGCAAGATTGTACTTACTAATCCTACAGCAAAGAGATTATTTCGTTGGGAAGGAAGATTTCTAGAAGGTAAACATTTTTTAAATGAAATCCCAGAAATTTTATCCAACGACTTACATACAAATATAGAATCTATTTTAAACAGGGAAAAGGAGAAGGACGATTTAAGATTCAGTTTAGGAGAACCGGCAAGAACCTTAAGAATTGTCTTGCAATCAGTCTTAGATACAAATAAAGTTGAATTAAAAGGAATTGCCGTGACAATCCAAGATTTAACTAGAGAAGTTGAACTTAACGCGGCACAAAATAGATTCATAAGCAATGTATCGCATGAATTAAGGACACCACTTTTTAATATCAAAAGTTATGTAGAGACCTTACATGATTTAAAAGATCAGCTGTCTGATGAAGAACAAATAGAATTTTTGGGAATTGCAAATTCAGAGACTGATAGATTAACAAGACTGGTAAATGATGTATTAGATTTATCTAGATTGGAGTCTGGGAAAATTGTTCAGCTAGAGCAAATGGACATAAAACCAGCAATAGAACAGACTCTTAGAAATTATAGACTTAATGCTTCAGAAAAAAATGTATCATTAGCTCATGACATAGAGGAAACTATTCCTCCAATTCTTGGAAATTTTGATTTACTTTTGCAGGTTTTTGATAATTTACTGGGAAATGGATTGAAATTTAGTCCAAAAAACAGCACCCTTATTATAAGAGCATACACTTGGCCAGATTCCTGTCCTGCTCTCCCTCCAAGTATTAAAAATGATGCAGCCCCTCAATGTGAATTAGTTTCACCACTTCCAAAAGTAAGAATTGAGATTGCTGATACTGGCTCAGGAATTTCTCAGGCTGATCAAGAAAAGATATTTGATCGTTTTTATAGAGTAGAAAATTCTGTTCATACTGAGCAAGGAACCGGTTTAGGTTTATCTATAGTGAGGGGCATAATTGAAAAACACGGTGGGGATATTCGTATGGCTAGTGAATTAGGTGTAGGAACAACGTTTTGGTTTGATTTAGCCTTGGCACAATCTGATAAAGATGAATTATTGACAAAAGCTATTAATAATTCAGATTCTTTTTCAGGTTCTGAAATTAAAGAAATTATCTAATTATTATCTATTCCTCTAAAAACATTTTGAACATTTTGATCAGGCACAACTCTGTGAGGAGCACCACTAAATATTTGTTCAAAATTAGAAAAAGAATCCCTTATTTCTGGGCCACTATTTGTAATGATAAATTCTCTTATTCTTTTATCATGCCATGATCCCCGCATTTTAAAAACATTTAAAGCTCGCGCCATCTCACCTTTTATTTCTACATATTGAAGCAACAATATGGTGTCTGTAATTGTTGAGATATGAGAATCAGTTATAGAATGACTTCCCATAAATTCTTCCGCAGTATTAGTAAAAAAGCCTGCTATTTCCTCTTGTTTTGTATAACCGGTAACAGCAATTACAAACTGTCTAAATGCATTCAAACTTACGCCTCTGGCTAATGCAGAGAGAGAATCAATTGCCATTCTTTTTGGTTTAAATTGATTAATTTGCGTTTTTATAATTTGTAAGTGATCCTCTAAACCAGTTGATTCAGGATATGCGCAAATTATTTTTAATAATCCATCACTTTCCATTTTTTCAAAATCTATACCCCAGCTCGTAGCATTCCTAAGCAATTGAGCCCTAGATTCTTCATATGCAAAAAGTATTGCTCTTTCATTATTGTTATAAGCATCTTCAACAAATTTCGATACAAGCATTGTTTTGCCCGTGCCAGTTGCTCCAGTGGCGAGAATAATGGAATCTTGAAAATATCCACCACCACACATATCATCAAGATCTTTAACTCCAGAGCTAATCCTAATATTTGATGATCTCTGTGTTAATCTCATTGCTCCTAAGGCAAACACACTTATTCCATCCATTCCCATAGTAAATGGATATTCACCTTTCATATGTACAGTACCTCTTAACTTCAGAACTTCTAGAGTTCTTCTTCTCTTCTCTGACTCAAGAACATTTCTTAATAAGACAACATTATCAGATACAAATTCTTCTACGCCATATCTAGCAATTGGTCCGTAATCATCCACCCTTTCTGTAGTCATAACTGTTGTCACACCTATTTCTTTTAATCTTGCTATCAATCTAAATATTTCCCTCCTAACAACGTAAATAGCATCATACTGTTGAAAGACAGCAGTTATTGAATCTATTGCAACTCTTTTAGCTTTGTATTTTCTAATTGCATAACTAATTCTCTCAATTAGACCAGACAAGTCAAAGTTACCCGCCACATCTTGACCATCAGGATCAGGAGATGCGTCCAAAATAAAAAGTTTATTCTGATCAATTAATTCTTGTAAATCCCAACCAAAACTTGCGGCATTTCTAATAATATCTAAAGGTGATTCCTCAAATGTTACAAAGATTCCAGGCTCATCAAAATTACAAATTCCATGGTGTAAATATTGCAGAGAAAAAACAGTTTTACCAGTTCCCGAGGTACCGCTTACTAGTGTACTTCGAGATACAGGCAAACCACCCCTACAAACATCATCAAAACCTTCAATTCCAGTTGGTAATTTTTGTACTTGCATTTTATTTGATTTACCAAATTTCTTATCATTCATAGTTTTGTACTAGTTAAACAAAAAATAAATTTTGAATTTTCTTAATTTTAAAGTTTTATTTTTATTATTTATCTCCACTATATTCAGTTTCAGTTAATTCATCAAAAAGTAGATCTAAACCAATTAAAACTTTTTCTCTATCTGAGAGATCACCTATTATTTTTCTTACAGGTGGCGGTAAAATTTTAGCTAAGGTTGGAGTGGCTAAAATTTTATCTTCTTCTGCAAGTTGTGGTTGCTTAAGTACATCAATAACTTTCAAAGCATAAACTCCTTTAAATTCATTTGCTAAAATTTCTCTTAAAGTATTTAAAGCTCTCATTGAATTGGGAGTATTTCCAGCAACATAGAGTTTTAAAATATAGGTTTTTTTTCTTGCTGCCATTGTTATAGTTCCTGAATTGATATAAAAGATTTAAAACAAACCTTGACTTATTACACTACAAAATAAGAAAATAAACAAACAATTATGATTGCTCATTAGGCTTAATCAAATTATCAATTTGAGCCTGATAGCGTCTTTAAGACATGACAAATTCTAAAAACTCTTCAAACAATTCTTCAAAAAGTAATGAATTGTATGCAATAGCAGAAACTTCGGGTCAACAATTTTGGTTCGAAGTCAACAGATACTATGACATTGACAGGATAAATGCAAAGGAGAAAGATAAGATAACACTAGAAAAAGTTTTACTTTTAAAAGATAAAGACTCTATCACTGTTGGAAAACCTTATGTTAAAGATGCAAAAATTGAATTAGAAGTAGTTTCACATAAAAGAGATAAGAAAATTCTTGTATACAAAATGCGTCCGAAAAAAAAGACAAGAAGAAAGATGGGACACAGACAAGAACTTACAAGAGTTATGGTAAAATCTATTACAATAGGTAAGAGTACTCCTAAGTCTTCTTCTAAAAAGGAAACTGTTAAAAAGGAAACTAAACCAAAATCCGAAAAATCAACAAATTAAACACTTCTAATGGCACATAAAAAAGGAACAGGTTCTACAAGAAACGGAAGAGATTCAAATTCTAAAAGATTGGGTGTGAAAGCTTATGGAGGAGAAAAAGTAACTGCTGGGTCAATTTTAATTCGCCAAAGAGGTACATCCTTTTTGCCGGGGATCAATGTCGGCAAAGGTAAAGATGACACTCTTTTTGCTCTCAAAGAAGGAACAGTAAGTTTCGAAAGCATTAAAAGAAATTTAAGAAATAGAAAAAGAGTTAATGTAGTTATCTAATTTTCTTATAAGCTCTTGTAGTTATAAGAATAGGATGAAATACTTCTAAAAAATTTGATTGAAGAGTCTCAAAAAACTTTGAAACGATTTGACTTTCATCGATATGAAACGGATATTCATTATTATCTCCTTTGTAGAAATACCAATTGAATAGAGCAATAGAATTACTATCCATAATCTTACTGAAATTATTAATTTGAGAAGCTGGATCTGCAAGATGTTCCAAAACATCAAGACAAACAATCGTATCAAATTTCAATATTTGTGTATCTTGAATTGTCTTGCAAAAAGAAAGTTTTTTTTCAACTCCTAATTTCTTAGCCCGATATTCCACAAAATTTCTATTTGTTTGATTAATATCTACAAAAAAAACATGCTCAACTTTTGGAGACATAGCGTTAGCTAAGGCATGCGTGCCAATACCTCCTCCAAAATCCAAAACTAAATCTCTAGAAAATCTCTGCTGAAGTTTTAGAGTATCAGCGATGTAGTCTCTACTTGTGATATGCCAAGCAGCTAAATCAGCTACATGCCTATCTCCTACAATCTCGGTATAAAAATCTGAAACATCATTCAAAGCATCCCCAGGATGTGAATTTGCCAAATTCATCTTTGCATTTGCAAGGAATTCATCCAAATCACATTCTCTAATAGATAAGTATTCCATTAAATGTGATTTCAAATTAAAAGCATTGTCACAAAACTCTTTTAAAATAAATTTATTGTTTTTCAATTTCTTACTCTAAATTTCCAATACCAAAATCATAGAATGGCTATAAATCTTTCTCAAAGTATTCTTAATATTCAAAATGGAAACTAAAGATGGATTCATAGTAATTAATAAAGATACAGGATGTACATCTCATGATTGCGTTAAACAAATAAGGAAGTTACTAAATACAAAAAAGGTCGGGCATACAGGAACCCTTGATCCAGAAGTTATAGGAATATTACCTATAGCTGTAGGCAGTGCAACAAGATTTATTCAATATCTTCCTCAGGGTAAAACTTACATAGGACAAATTAAATTAGGGATAAGAACTAGCACTGATGATATTCACGGAGAAATAATTAATCAAAAAAGTTGGCCTAAAATCAGTGATGAAAAATTAGATCAATACTTAAATAAGTTTAGAGGAATTATCAAACAAATTCCGCCTAAAGTATCTAGTGTGCACGTCAATGGTGAGAGAGCTTATAAAAAATCTTTAAGGAATGAATTTTTTGAATTAGCACCAAGAGAAGTAAAAATAGACGAACTTATCTTAATGAAATGGGACCAAATAAACGGAATCATAGAAATGAAAATCAAATGTTCAGCTGGCACATATATAAGAGCACTTGCAAGAGATTTAGGAGAACTTCTTAATTCTGAAGGTTGCCTTCTACAACTAAAAAGAATTTCAGCTTGTGGCTTTGATGAAGAAAACTCGATAAAAATATCTGATATCGAAAAGGAAAAAGGAAAAAAAAATTCAAAAAATTTCATTATTCCAACAATTTCTGCTCTTAATCACATTTCATCATTTGTCTTAAGTAATGAAGAACAAATCAATTTTTGGCAAACAGGAAGATCGATTAAAGTGGGTATTAATTATTTCAAGGAAAGCAAGTCCTTTGATTTTAAAAACCCCATAAAAGTAATAGATAAAAAACAAACATTACTTGGAATAGGCTTCTTAAATAAAGAGCTATCTAATATAAATCCAAAATTAGTCCTTAATGCTAAATAACTTCTAAAGATAATCTTTTCTAAAAGGTTTAATCTGAACTCCCTTATAAAAATGCTTTAATATTCTTTCAGATTTTTGGCCTCTAGACGCCAAATATTTTGCACCCCATTGACTCATTCCTACTCCATGTCCTGATCCTTGTCCAAAAACTATCAACCCTTTTTTTTGGAGAGTATTGTTGTTTAATTCTTCTTCAAAAAATTTAAATCTGACAAAAATACTGTTCAGGCCTAATCTTTTTCTAAAAGCTACCCCAGACATTTGATCAGAACCATAAGCCCCAATAAGTTTTAAATTTTTTACCCTCCCTGTACTTGTAATATCTAGAATCTCTATATTTTTTAAACCCCCAATCTTTGGAAATAAATTTATTAATTCATTACTCGAAATTTTTTTTTGCCATCTAAATTTTGGATTATTTTTATCAAAATCTTTCACACTTGATAAATATGGATATTTATTCTTCCATACATCTTGACTATTTTCTGTCATTCCACCTGAGCTGCTATGAAACAAAGCATTAATTAATTTATTTTTATACGTTAAAACCAAAGATCTTGTACTTTTAACGGCCCTGATAGTTTTATAAGTTCTTGACTCCAAGCCATTATAGACTTGATTTTTCTGGGTTGAATCTATATCAAATAAATTATTTCCCTTTTGCTTTAAAGCATAAGTTCTAGAGGCAATTGCTTGTGCCTTTAATGCTTCAATAGGCCATTTTGTTGGCATTTCTGAACCCACTACGCTATTAAGATATTTTTCTATTCCTAAAACATTTACTACCAGTATTTCGGAGTCAAGTACAAAGAGATTAAGCTTACCAGCATATCTCTTCTGACCTACCCATATACCTCTTCCATCAGAAGAACTCACTTGAAATTGTTGATTACTTTTTAAGTCATATTTTTTTTGTTTATTCTTATCAAAATATAAAATTTTTCTATTTTTATCATTTTTCAAAGTTAAGCCTTTTATTCTTTTGCTTGAAAATAATTTCCCCTCTATTGTTAAAGGAATTGATCTATCTGATCTGATCCTTAAATTGTTATTTTTTGATATCAGAACTCTAATTATTGGCTCTCTCGATGCAAAAACACTTTCACTCTGAAAAACACAAATAAATAAAATACTTATCAGGCAACATTTACTATAGTTATTTTTAAATTTAAGTATCACTTTGTTTAAAAACAGATGCTTAATTTGCCTAAGTTTGACTAAAAGTCTAAATTTAATCCAGATATAACAATAAAAATATCATAAATAAGTGAATATCACCTTCTTAGGAACAAGCTCAGGTGTCCCATCCTTAACGAGAAATGTTTCTTCCCTAGCACTTAAATTATCACAGTCATCAGAAGTTTGGCTTTTTGATTGCGGAGAAGGAACGCAACATCAAATAATGAAAAGCAATATTAAATCTTCACAAATCAAGAAAATATTTATTACTCATATGCATGGTGATCATATTTATGGTTTGCCTGGACTTTTAGCTACCTTAGGTTTATCAGGAAATAGTGAGGGTATTCAAATTTACGGTCCTTCAGGGTTACGAAGTTTTATAGATTCGGCACTTAAAAGTAGTTTTTGCAAATTGTCTTTTCCATTACATTTCGTGGAAGTTGAAAATTTTGCATCAGAAAATAAAATTCTATTTGAAAACAAAAAAATAAAAGTAAATTGTGCCTGCCTTAAACATAAAATACCTGCTTATGGTTATAGGGTAAGTGAAAAAGATAAGCCAGGCATATTTGATATCAAAAAAGCAGAGTCTCTAAAAATAGCCCCTGGACCAATTTATTCAGAACTGCAACAAGGTAAAAAAGTCGTATTAGCTGATGGTAGGACATTCGATGGGAAAGAATTCTGTGGACCTCCTAGAAAAGGTGAAAGTTTTGTTTATTGCACAGATACAGTATTTAGCGAATCAGCTGTTTCACTATCAAAAAATGCCGATTTACTAGTACATGAATCGACTTTTTCAGAGGTGGATGAAAGCATGGCCTACGAAAAATTACATTCCACAACAATCATGGCTGCCAAAACAGCATTATTATCTAACACAAAAAAATTAATTATTACTCATTTAAGTCCAAGATACACCAATAAAAATGCAATCACGCCAAGCGATTTGCTTAAAGAGGCTCAAAAAGTCTTTCCGAATACTGAACTTGCAAAAGATTTTCTAACGGCAGAAATAAAATAAACTGCAACAGTTCGTGAGAAGAAGGGTCGCAAATGACCAACCCATGGAATAATAGTCATAGGTTTTCTATATTGATGTTGATCGAAATGGTTTCTATTTTTTCATCACTTAAGAAGTCTTTCAAAAGAGTTCTTATTTTTCTTCCGTTAATTGTTGGTTTACTTATTAATCCAATCTCTGCCAACGCACTATATCCTAGTGATCCTTCATCAGTTGACGTACTAAAAGATGATCTTCATGGTGCTGACCTTCATAATACTGAATATGTAAAATATGATTTATCAAATCAAGATTTAGGAGAAGCGAATCTTCAAGGAGCATATATGAGCGTTACAACTGCAAAAAACTCTAGTTTTAAAGGAGCCAATATGAAGGACCTTATTGCATATGCAACACGCTTTGATAATGCTGATTTTACAGATGCAAATCTTACTAATGGAGAGCTAATGAAAAGTGTTTTTGATGGAGCAATTATTGATGGAGCAGACTTTACTGATGCAAACCTTGATTTAAAAACAAGAAAATCTCTTTGCGAAAGAGCGACAGGTACCAATTCACAAACAGGAGTAAATACAGTCGACAGCCTAGAATGTTCTGGCTTAAGAGGTTATACTCCTCCTAAACCAAAAGCTTAATATTAAATCTAATTAACTTCAGATGGGAAGATATTGCCAGGCTCTTTTGAGCCTGGCTTTTTGCTGTACCACCATTCTTGTATATCAGAAGAAAACTTTCTTGAAAAAAGAGTAATTACAGTTTCAACAGGTTTTGATCCGGGCTCCAAAATATGTACTGAGTAAGATGGGCATTTTCTCGAAGCCATATCAGCGACAAACCTAGAACCTATTCTTCTCCAACTAGGCTCCTTACTTCTCCAAGCAAGCCTTGAACAGGGCCAAGGTAACTCTTCCCTATCATAAAGCCTGCAACATGGTCCAATTATCTTAAAACTGTACTGACCTCCATAACTTGATTGAACGCTCCCCGTCTTGAAAAATTCGAATTTATTCATTTATAAAAAAAGCCACCTTCATAGAGGGTGGCAGAGAAATAATTAATAATCAACTTAGAAAAGTTAATTTTTTTATAATTAATACAATTCTTCCTCAGCATGAGTTGTAATCGTTACATCAGATGTTGGATAAGCAACACATGTAAGAACAAAACCAGCTTCTAGTTGGTCATCATCCAAAAAGCTTTGATCGGATTGATCAACACTACCTGAAGTAACTTTTCCAGCACATGTTGAACATGCTCCAGCTCTGCATGAATAAGGAAGGTCGATACCTTGTTCTTCAGCAGCATCGAGAATGTACTGGTCATCAGGTACTTCAATAGTAGAATTGAGACCTTCGCCTTCGCTAATGAGTGTAACTTTGTAAGAAGCCATTTAAATAAAAAATTGTTGGTAATTAATACCTATCAAATACATTTTTAACATCGATTTAGTCGATTTGTGAGATTTTGAAGTAAAAAATGACACAATAAAATGTATTGAAGAGTATCTATAAGAAAAACTTATACTTAGGTTTTATCACTGGTTTTTTGAGCAGAAATGCATGCCCAATCTTTTCTAGTTGATACATCCACTAATTTCAAGTCATTCTGGATTAATATTTTTATAATTTCATCTTTTTGTGAATTCAGAATACCACTGAAAATGACTTTCCCATTATTACTTAAGCACTTATAAACATTTGGAATCATTTCTTTTATTACTTCAGCAAGAATGTTGCATAAAACAACATCAAATTGTTTGAGTTGATTTTTTAAAATTACCTCATTAAAAGATCCCAAATATGAATTTAAGTTTTTTGAATTACCGAAATTTAGTTGAAAATTAGAGTTAGTTGAATTTATAGCTAAATAATCATTATCCACTGCACAAACCTCTTTAGCACCAAGCAATCTTGCTGCGACACTCAAAATACCGCTACCACTTCCAATATCTAATACCTTTTTATCAGAAAATAAAATATTCTCCATTTTTTCTAAACAAAGATAAGTTGAAGGGTGACTGCCAGTACCAAAAGCTGCGCCCGGGTCGATTTTTATGATTTGCCTATCCTTAAATTTTTCATTCAGATTTATCCAACAAGGCAATATTAAAAAATGATTTCCTACTAATTCAGGAGCCCAATATTTCTTCCAGCTTGTTAACCAATCCTCTTCTTTAATAATACTCCAGTTAAAAAATTGATTTTTAGAGTCGTTAATATTAAGAAGTTTGCTAATTATTTTTTCAAAATCACACCTAGAACTCTCACCCCAATTATCAAGCGGAAGCCATATATTTACCTTTTTTTTATTTTCATTTTTAATTAAATATTCAAATGAAAAACTAAATATTCCCAGCTCATTTAGTTTCCAAATAATAATTTCTTCTGAATCACTTTCTATCAGAAAAGTTAGTTTATACCAATCTTTAATTGCCATTAATTGAGCAGGTCTTTAAAGAGTAACTGGATTGGCGTTGGTAATTCCCTCTACTTCAGTAATGGTGTCAAGCAATTTACTAGGTATTGGATCATCAATACTTAGAACCATAACAGCTTCTCCTCTAACAATTTTGCGCCCAACCTGCATAGAGGCAATATTTACATTGTTGCTACCTAATAAAGACCCCAGCTTGCCAATAATACCGGGCATATCTCTGTGCCTAGTAACCAACATGTATCTACTTGGCGATACGTTAACTGGATATTGATCAATACTGATGATTCTTAATTCTCCATCAGCAAAAATACTCCCTGCCACACTGTGGTCACCATTATCTCCATAAGTAGTTAACTGAAGTGATCCACTCGCAAATTCAGGTCTTGCCTCATCTTTACTCTCGACTACTGAAATTCCTCTTGAATCGGCTTCTAAAGAAGCATTTACATAATTGATCCTATCTCCCAAAGCCTTACTTAGCAGGCCTTTTAGGCTGGCTATTATTAACGGCTGGGAAGGGTGTTGAACAAATTCACCTTGAAGCTTTACTTCCAGTTTCTGTATCTGTCCACCTGAAAGCTGGCTTATAAGGAGACCCATTGTTTCAGCCAACTGCAAATGAGGTTTTAAACTATCCATAATATCAGGGCTCAAACCTGGAATATTTACTGCAGTTCTAGCAGATAAACCAAGCAAGACATCTCTGATTTGTTCTGCAACATCAACAGCTACATTTTCTTGCGCTTCCCGAGTAGATGCTCCTAAGTGAGGAGTAAGAATAAGATTCTTTTCAACTTTCAATAGTGGTGAATTAGATTCCAAAGGTTCTTTAGAAAAGACATCTATTGCTGCTCCTCCAATCAATGATTTATTTAAAGCTTCTGCTAATGCTTCTTCATCAATTAATCCTCCTCGAGCGCAATTTATTAATTTTGCGCTACTTTTCATACTTTTAAGCACATCCATACTTACTAAATTCTCTGTCTCTGGTGTTCGAGGTAAATGCAAAGTTACATAATCGGATTGTTGGAACAAATCCTCTAGTTCAGATAGTTTAACTTGTATTTGTTGGGCTCTTTCAGTTGAAACAAAGGGATCATATCCGTAAACTTCCATTCCTAATGCATTAGCAACTTTCGCAACATGAGCACCAATTTTACCTAAACCTACTACACCCAATTTTTTCTTATAGAGCTCATTCCCAACAAATTTTTTTCTTTCCCATTTACCAGACAAAGTACTACTATTCGCAATTGGAATAT
>QCCJ01000007.1 GCA_003281285.1 Prochlorococcus sp. AG-347-K22
AAACAGAAGTACCATATACTCCTTATTTTTAGTTTTGGTGGACCTTAATTTTTAATATTAGATCTCTAGTTTAAGAGTTATTAGTTTGGAATTAATTTATCAAAAAACATAATATGGGTTACTTATAGATTCACTAAAAATAATCTCTTACATTAAATTTTTTTACTGATTGTGAATAAATTTTTGCGGTAAGGATCGCTCCAAAATTAACTAAAACTACAATTAAAATAAGTAGCTCAATTGCGAGGTTGGTCATAAGATTACCCTCATTAAATTTATATAAAAACCCTAAAACATCAAAATAGGTATTGAATAGAGTTTAAATTTCTATTTTTAGCCATCTAGATTCTTTAGTACTGGAATAGGTTCACAATTTTCGACGCATTCTTCTAATGACTTTTCAGAATTACTCTTAATTTCGCAACTACGAAGACAATCATAAAAGGCATACTTGGGATCTAATTCATTTTTGAATTGTTTATTTCTAAATGTATTCATGATCAAACTCCCTTTGATTTTTTTTCAAGTTGATTAATTAATTTATCCAACCATAGAGTGTTATTGATCTTTTTTGTGTTTTTAAAGTATTTCGTTTTGTAAGTAGTCATGAAGTGAAGCCTCCAATCAGTGAATCTAATTTAAAGGTGATTATTAAAATTTCCTAGAGCAAAAATACTGATTATGAATTTAGTGAAATATTTTAAAAACGATTAATTTATAGTCTTTATTTTAAGTGTTAAAACTCTTGATTATTGTATGTAACCAATACTAAATAACTTCTAAAAAAAGGGGTTAATTATGAATTATGGAAATCTAATTAAAAATAAAATTCAACATGCATTTGGTGGTTTGTTTGATAAGTTATCAATTGAGAGAAAACTAACTCATGCTCAAATGGAATGTATGCAATTCGGAATTTGTGATTATGCTCCAAGACAAGTTGAGGAAGTTCCCTTTTTTCATTATTAATTTGAATTCATTTAAAACAAATGGCAATTAGCTCCTCCTCACCCAATCAGGAGATCCACTAAACCAATCAGCAAGATCATCATTTTTGGGATCGAAATGATTTTCAGTTTCTAAACCATCAAGACCAAGATTCTGGATAAGTCCATTTATTCCATCTGATTTTTGCTTGCCATATCTTCTCAAGCTATTAGCCTTCTTAAGCCATGTCCATATAGTTGAATTATGTTTTGCAAACTTTTCTACATAAATTCTTTCTTCCAATGCGACAGGTTCATCTAGTGAAATCCTCTTTACAATATCCTTGATTTTTAAACGAGTCTTGTTGGTTAGAAACATATTTATAAAAGAAGTTAATGTTTTATAAAAGTTTTTTTTATGAATGTCTTGTCAATCTTTATTTCAAGAAAAAGTGCTTTTTAGGGGCTTTTTAAGGACAAATATATTTATTTAACAACAGGTATATTTAATTGGTAAAAAAGACTACTTAATTTGATTTATATAACTTATATAAAAACGAATTCTATATAAGTTTCTCTACTTAATTTTAGATTTAATTTATAAAATTGAATAAGGAAAATTTACATTGACAATCGACCTAAACTTAGAGGGAAATAAATCTCTTGTTTTTCTAGCAAAAACTTTATGTGTAATCACAAATGAAAGGTCAATGGACAAATGTTTATAGTGGCGATTTACCTCTTAGATCTTGGTGGGTAGATTCAGGTAGTGAGTTTGAATATATATCTATAGTTTTACCAGAGGTGTTTGGGATAAATCACTGGATAAGGAGTTTTTCTGAAAAATTGGCCAAACAAAATGTATCCGTATTAGCCTTACCTCTTTACGGTCGAACAGCTCCAAAATTAGATTTAGCATACAGCGAAAAAGACTTAATAATAGGCAGGCATCATAAAAATTTAACCACTTCAAAAAATATTATTAAAGATATTTCTGCAGCTCTAAATTGGGTTCAAGAAAAATATCCAAAAAAGAAAATCTCAATTATTGGATTTTGCTTTGGAGGTCATGCAGCAGTTATAGGTTCTTGTCTAAAAGGAATAGAAAGTACATTTTGTTTTTATGGGGCAGGGATAACTGCGCCAAGAACGGATACTAATCTTGCACCTATAGATTTACTTGAAGAAGTTTCTGGAAAATTAAATTTTATATGCGGTTCTTCAGATGATTTAATTCCCTTACAAGATAGATTAGAAATTAAAAAAAGATTTAAAAAACTAGATCCTTTAGAAGAAAGATTTATTTATGTTGAAGTTAAAGAAGCAGATCATGGCTTTATGTGCGAGGAAAGAGAATCCTTCGATAAGGATGCATCATTAATTGGTTGGAATTTATTGATGAAAGAATTTAGTTAACAAAATTCTTAGGAATGATTTTGAACTGTGTCTGCACTAATAATTTATACAAATTCGATGGCTTTATTAAAAACTTTTAAAAAATGGCATTAGATTAAATGATTTGAAAAGTCAAATCAAGTACTGCCAAAAATGAAAAAAATAAATAACATAAGTCTAAATAATTTTCTAAAAATCAAATTCCTGATGAAAAATTTATTCATAGCATTAGCTTTTGCATTGATTCTTATCAACCCTAGTATTTCTATGGCTGCAGAGTCTCCCGTTGATGTACAAGAAGTCTTTGTAGGTTCTGAGACAATGGATGGAGATGCTCTTAAATACCCAAAAGGAAAAGCAGAAATAAGATTACAAAGAGTCGAGTTGGCTGAAGGGGGGATAGTTCCGCTCCACTCTCATCCAATTCCATTATTAGGCAATGTTGAGCAAGGTACGATAGTTGTCAAAAGACAAGGGATGGAAGATCTTATCTATACAGCAGGGGATACTTTTATAGTTGGTCCAAAGACACCAAAACATACAATGGGTAATGCAAAAACTGATAACGCAATAGTTTGGTTTGCAGCAATAGGAGCAAAAGATGTTCCAATTTTAATTCCCGCTGAAGGATAAATTTTAACCTTGAATCAATTATTTTTGATTATCAGTCAAACTATAATAGGGAGCAATTAGCTCCTTTTTTAATAGCAAAGTACGCTATCCGCTTTAATTGATTCTTCAACTAGAACATCTGGCATAACAAACTCTGCAGTGTATCCATCTAGAAGTTTCTCATCGTAACCTCTAGATTTAGCAGACATTCCTGAGACATATATGGTAATTTTTGAATTCTTTAAATTTTGAAGATGTTCGTATAAATCTCCAGTACCTTGACCAACTATTTCACCAGCTTTTTTGCAATTTAATATTTGTACTCCTTCTCCTGCTAGAAAAAGTGTTACTTTATGATCGTTTTTTTCTGCAGTAAGGGCAACCAATAAACCTAAAGTTATTTTATTTTTAGATTCTAAACCGCTGTAAATATGTACTAAAACTGTATTGTCGGTAATGATAGACATTTAATCCTCACTAAATTTTGTTTTTATATCCTAAATAAAATCTATTTTCATTAGCTGTTTTTTTATGAAACGCTTACTACTTGCATAGCTAAAAGCTAGTAATTGATTGTGGATCTACATTAGAGAGTAAACAATCCTCTTTTATTTGATGAGAAATAAATTTAAAAGATCAGCTTTTTTTGATATGTCTGATGACCTTTTCTATCAAATATCATTAATAGGATTTTTAGTTGTTTTTAGCTCAATGGTATTTTTCATAACGAAATATAGAGAAAAAAAAATTAATAATATAAGTCATATTTCCATAATTGAACAAATTAAATTTTTAAAGCATTAATGCAAAGATTTATAATTTCACCGTTATTTGCTTTATCTAGGTTTTTTATAAATATTTACGGAATATTTTTAAAGTTTTTTCTTCAATTAAATGGTGGTTATTGGTCAAGAATTGGTTTAGCCGAAAATATTACAGAGGAAAGAATAAAAAAAAGAAGATTATATATCTTGCCTTTTTATATTCTTCTGGCTTTATTGTTTGGATTACTATCTGCTCTATATTGGTATTTTGTTATTCTCCATGTACCACTTTCAATAGAAAGATATTTAAGTCCTTTGAATAACAATATTGCTTTAATAATTGCTTTGGCTACTTTCTTTAGTTGGCTTTATATTCTTTGTAAAACAAAAAAATAAAATGCTTAAAAAGAGATGATGTGGTCCCAGGATTAAAGATTGATTTAATCATGATTAAATCAATCTTAAGGATTCATGCAAAATATCTGTGACCGATTAATTTATTTATACGACAGTTCTGGTGATCGGCTCGACCAAGGTTGACCAACTAGATCTTCACTAATCCATGGTCTGCAATTCCAAGGTAAATTAACTTATCTAACCTTCATGGAAAGAAAGTTAAGTGATCAGAAATTAAACTTTCGGGATTAATTCTGAACTATCTTAAAAATAAAGTCGTTTGTAAAGCATGAAGAAGTGAGTAATCACTTTTACTTTCAAAACTAATTTCTAAGAAAATTCTTAATCTGATTATGAAATAGATCTCCTTTCTGTCGTCACCATTTTAAAAAGACCTGTAAAAGGGTCTTTTTTTATGTCTTAAATTTATTGATTGACTGTTAATCCAAAAATAACTAAATAATTTATCTCGCTCTTTCGCGATCAGTTAATGCTTTTTCAAAAGTAGAAAAGAAAGTACAAATACTATTTAATGCAACCAACAAAAAAACTACTGATCTTCCATGCTGATTTAATTGAAGTGATCTTTGAGTCATACTCTTAATAATCGTCGTTGTAATCGGATGGACTACCAGTTAAAGAACAAACAACTGATTCCTCTTTTTTCATTTCTTTTATTTCCATTATTGGTCTGCCCATTTTCTTAAGAACATCTATATCTTCTTTAGTCTGACAGCGAGCAATAATGTTTCCTTTTTGATCAAAGCAACTGTAGTAAGTCATTTTATTAAATGCAATTTAAATTTTATGGTTGATTTCAGTTGTAGCAACGCAACCGACTCATGACAACCATATTTCTAATTTAGGTCAGCCATAGATTTAAATGGCTAAAAAAAACATACCTCTTTCCGTACCTAAATGTTCCTCAAACCGCACACATTAGATACGCAGTTTTTTAATCAAATCAATTAGAACAAAGAGGTAGTTAAACAAATATTCAAAGGAGAATTTATGAGTGGAGATTTTGAGACTCTTGAAATTAATCAACCAAAAATTAAATATTTAAAACCAGAAGACAATACAGAATGTTTAGACAAATTAATTAATAATATTGAGGACATGAAGAACAAGATCTCAAAAGATTCTTAGAAATTTAAGTAAGAAACTTTTTTATTTGATCTTTAGCTTGAATGAGAAGCAATTCAAAAAAGAATTTAAATTTTGTATTTAAGGTAACCGCTTTTTTGTGAGCATTATTCAGAATAAGAGTCCGACCTTTTTTTTATGAAAAAAAATTTAGATGAAAATTCTTATGAAAAAAGAATTGAAAATATAGAAAAAGGAAAATCTTATTTAAAAAGTAATGGATTTTTTAAATCAAAATCTAATCTATTCCAAGATATACAAAAATTTATTTATAAAAGGTAATTAAAAATATTTTTTACTTTTGATTAATTAAATCTCTCCATAAGCAAGCCATCACATAAAAGAAAGAAAGACTTGAAAAGGTTAGGAGAAAAAAAGAATGGGTCAATTTTCTATAACTAAATTAATCCAAATAATCCTGCAGTAAAACCAACAGAAGCAAAGAATACGAACTCGATTAGATCTCTTGGAGCAGAGTTCATTAAAAAACTGATTTGAGTCATAATTTTATGACTTGAGAGAATCTCTTAAATCAAACTTTTCAGCTTTTTCAGTTTGACACTCAGTATCATCTTCAGCACATTTGATTTCAGCTTTTTTGTTCATGTGGCTACTACAACCGCCTGCTATAACTGGTAAACCGGTCGTAGCCGTAAAACCAGTTAAACATGCAAATGCTATATAAGGAAAAAGTCTTTTCATTTAATTGTTACTTTATGTAAACTTATTATGTTACATAAAAAGCTCAAGTGTGAGTAGCTGATAATTCGCGTGCACCCTATACCAATCATCTGAAGTGATTTAGCAAACCTATGAGTTTTATATTTATCTGAGTATTTTTACTTATATGTTGAGTTGAAGACTTTAAATAATTAATGTTTGTTTTGGGTATATATATAAGTCATGGATAAAGAGCATTTAATTGATTTAATATCTAATAGCATTATTTCTGAGATTAAAAATCTCGAAATTAATGAGGAAAAATTGATTTCAAATAATTATTTAAATAATCTGAATTTAAATCAGCTTAGAATAATTTCTAAAGAATTTATTTTGTAATTTTTATTGAATATTTATTTAGATAAATGAGATTTCCTTTACTATCATTTGAATTTTAATAAGTTAATACCTTTTAATATGAATGATTCAGAAGAATTTAAACCTAGCCTTAAACAAATCAATGAGGATATCAGACCTACATGGGAAGATATCAAAAAACAATCAGAAGTTTTAGTTAACAAACTTGGTTGCCCTAGATCATTTGTAGGAGGGATGCTTCATGCAATAGCAAGCGACTTCTCTGATATGAAAACTTGGGAATAAATGAAAAACTTATTACTTACACCACTTTTCAAACTATTCAAAAAAAGCACTTTCCTCTTATCACTAAATCAAAACTCCTGCCCTGTTTTAGATGCTGAAGACATAAAAAAACAAGAACAGAAAGAAGCTATTGAAAGGTTGTACCCGTAAACTTTTAACAGAAATGTATCAGATCATATATACGATGCAGCACGGTCCTATATACACCCCCATGCCCCCATTACTTTCCTAAATTGAAATTTTGCAGGATAATAAATATATAAAAGTGAATAGTATGATATTACATTCACGATTCGTTCACGATTTGCAACTTCCTCCAAATCCTTTGATATGACTGAAATAAATTACTGGCTAATGAAAAGCGAGCCTGATGCTTACAGCATAGATACTTTAAAAAATGACGGTGTCACTTTATGGGATGGAATAAGAAATTATCAGGCTCGAAATTTTATGAGAAAAATGAATAAAGGAGATAAAGTTTTTTTCTATCATTCGAACTGTAAACCCCCAGGTATTGTGGGACTTATGGAGGTAATAGATCTAAATATTGTTGATCCTACTCAATTTGATCAAGAATCAAAATATTTTGATCCAAAATCGAAACCTTATAATCCGAGATGGGATTGTGTAAAAGTAAGATACATTTCTAAATCAAATAAAATTTTAAGTTTACCTGAATTAAAGATTTTATTTAATGAGGATGAGCTATTAGTCGTAAAAAAAGGAAATAGGTTATCAATATTACCTGTGAGAAATGATATTGCAAAAATACTACTAGAAAAAATATAAAAAATTTTTAATCCTTAAAACTCATTGAAAACATATTGCCAATGTAGAGTCTCGTTAAATCCCTATTTTGAAATCCTTTTTGCATCAAAAATCCTGCAATAGCGGCTTGTAATATCCTGTATTGATCCCAGTTAGGATGATCCTCAACGAATTCTTTCATAGCTTTTTGAAGATTTTCTTGAAGTTCACATTTGAAACTTATTACTTCATCTTTATGATTAGATTCTTTTGAATTTACGTCGTAATTTAACTCTTGCATATTAAAAAAAATTTTTGAAATTAAAATCTACAAGATTTAGTTTTCTCCAAAATTTCAAAATCGTCAACAAGCAATATTAAAAGACAGTCTCAAGTTATAGAATAATGAGAATTCAGTCATAAATTGGTTAGTCATGGAAATTAATTTGGTAAAGTTAAATCTTACTTAAATATAAAGATTTATATAAAATCATAAGTTTTCCACATACTTTAGATCATCAGATATTTTTTAAAAAAATACTGTGGAAAAGTTGTGAAAAAATTTTTCTTGGAGGGGGAAATAATTTCTAAAATTTCCAATTATATTTATCTTTTAATCCATTGATTCCCACATGTTTTTTATTTCATAAAATAAATTTTGTGCTATTGGTATCGGCCAATACATTTCGAAGGATCTAGTTTGGTCTTGGCTTTCAAAAACAAACCTTAAACTCCATTCATTCTTTTTTCCCTCTAACTGAATATACCAAGGAAGTTTTTCTAATTCTAAAGTAATAAATTCTTCATCCATTAGTTGATCCTTGATAACTAATAATTGTTCATTAATTTTTAAGAGTAGAACGTAAAGTGAATAGAATTCACTTTTTTGTAACTCGATTGACCAATTATCAACACCAATCAAAAAGCAAAATTTGCCTTTTTTAAAATCTCTAATTAATCTCCATCCTTTTTGGTCTTTTACCAAAATCAGCCTGGAAGTAAATCTGGTTGATCTTGTTCGTCGCTTAATTCAATAATCGCCCTTTGAACAGGTTTAATAGTTGACTCCTCTAACAAGCCATCAAAATCATCAAAACGTCTTTGTTTAGCTCTGAAAGCAATTTTCACTGTAGTTAAATATCTATTAGTTGATTTTCTTATCAAGCTCTCACCTCTTTTAGCGAGATCATTAGAATCAATCCCTGAATTATTAGATATGTTCATTAAAAATAATTTTTTACTATAAAATGTATTTTACAGTTTATTCGACCGTTTCAAAACATAAATTACAAAAAGAACTTAATTGATTTAAATAATTTCATATGGAAGAAAATTTATCTGGAACACTCGCTATCGATTTAGGGAACACTAATACTGTTATAGCTTTTCAAGATCAAAAAGATATAAATTCTGTTTTATTAGAAATACCGAATATTACATCATCTCCTGGAGTTATTCCTTCAGCAGTTTGGTTCGAGGAACCTTCAAAGATTACTAAAATTGGTATTAGTGCTCTAAAGATGAGGGATAACTTAAATTCTGATTTATTTTTTCATTCGAACTTTAAAAGATTAATTGGAAATTCTATTGAAAAAAATAACCAAAAAAACATCTTAAACCCTAATGAATGTGGCGAAAAATTTTTTCAAATTTTGTGGGCAAACATTCCTCACAAGTATGAGATCAATAGACTTGTTTTAACTGCTCCTGTAGATACATACAAGGGGTACAGAGAATGGTTAGTTAGCCTTTGCGAGGAAATATCTGTAGATGAAATAGCACTTGTTGATGAGCCTACTGCGGCAAGTTTAGGAATAAATGTACCATTTGGCTCAAAAATTATGACATTAGATATTGGAGGAAGTACAGTCGATATGAATATAGTCAAAATAGAAGGAGGAGAGGGAAAATCTGGACCAATAGCTGAACTATTAAAATTTAAAGGTAATGATGTAAGCTCAATTTCAAAACAAAAAATAAGGTGTGCTGAAATAATTGGAAAAACAGGCTCAAAAATTGGTGGGAAAGATATTGATCAATGGATAGTTGATTATTTTATTCCTGGTAATAATCACATTAATAATCTTTCAAAGGCAGAAAAAATAAAGTGTAAACTCAGCTCATCTGAAATCAAGTATGAAAATAAATATCCAATAAAATTATTTACTGAACAAAATAAAGAAAGTAATTTTTACCTAAGTAAAGAAATATTTGAGAAAATACTCATTGCCAATAATCTTCTTAATCACCTTAACTCTTTACTAAAAGATTTATTAAATCAAGCTAGAGGTAAATTTTGCACAGTTGAAGACTTAAATGCAATTGTTTTGGTCGGTGGAGGAACTCAAATACCATTGATTAAAGAATGGATAACAAAAAAAATTCCAAAAATTCAAATAAAGTCGCCACCACCTATTGAATCTATAGCTTTGGGAGCTTTAGCAATGACCCCGGGGGTAAAAATTAAAGACATATTAAACAAAGGATTATCTATAAGATTGTTTAATAAAAGAGAGAAAAAACACTTTTGGCATCCTATTTTTTGCAAAGGTCAAACATGGCCAACAGAAAAACCCTTTAAACTGATTCTTCAAGCCAGTAAAAAGAATCAAGAAATATTCGAAATAATAATTGGAGAAACACAAAAAGAAAGAGAATACGATGTTATTTTTGAAAATGGATTGCCAAAGTTATCAGAGATTCAAAATGAAGAAGAAATTATAAAATGGGACAAAAAACCACTCAAAATAGTATTAAATAATAAATCTAATATTGGAGAAGACACCTTAAAACTTTTTTTTAAAATTACGAAAAATGCTGATTTGTTAGTTAAGTGTTTTGATATTGAAGATGAATTTCTTGGAGAATATAATTTAGGAAAAATCTTCTGAAAGATAGCTATTCAAGAAAAACTCCTTCTTCATTATCAACATTATTTAAACGTAAACTAATACTTTCAATTTTACTAGTTGGTACTTTTTTACCACAAAAATCTGGTTGAATAGGTAATTCTCTATGGCCTCTATCTACCATTACTAATAACATGACTCTTTGAGGTCTGCCCCATGAATATAAAGCATCCATTGCAGCTCTAATTGTTCTACCTGTGTAAATTACATCATCTATTAAAAGAATTTCTTGTTTCTCAATAGGAGTTGGAATATCTGCAGCTTGTATTAGGCGGGTTCCAACTCTATTTTGGTCATCTCTATAAAAAGTTGGATCTATTGTTCCTTTTCTAACTCTTAAACCTGTTCTAGAAAATAATTCCTTTTCTAGCACTTCGGTCAGCTCAATTCCTCTAGTCGGAATACCAACTAATAGAAGGTTATCCAATTTTTTTACTTTTTCAATAATTTCGCAAGTTAAACGCGAAATAGTTTTTCTAAGCTCAACTTCAGTAAGTATTACAATCTTTTTTGTCTTCTTGGACATGATTTATCAAGAAATAAAATTAATCTAATATTTTCATAAATTAGCAAAAGCTAACTATGTTAAATATAAATTGTTAAAGAGTAACGTTTGAAGCTAAATTTAAGGTTGGATCAGTTAACAACGAATTTGATCTAAAAATGTCAAAGATTAGCAGCAAAAATATAAAAAGATTAAGTGTTCCTCAGAGCCCTGTTGTTCTTGCAATACTAGATGGTTGGGGATATCGAAAAGAAAAATCTCATAATGCTATAAAAAGTGCTAAGACTCCAATCATGGATTCATTGTGGCATGCTTACCCCCACACCCTAATAAGTGCTAGTGGATCTGAAGTGGGTCTCCCAGATGGTCAAATGGGCAATTCAGAGGTAGGGCACCTTACTATTGGTTCGGGAAGAATAATACAACAAGAACTTGTGCGGATTTCAAATATTGTAAAAAATAATCAATTAGGCTTGGTAAATGAGTTAAAAGAGATGGCTGATTCATTAAAGAAAAATAATTCTACTTTGCATATCACGGGATTATGTTCCGATGGAGGAGTTCATAGTCATATCGATCATTTATTAGGTTTAATAAAATGGGCATCTAATAATAAAATCAAAAAAGTTGCAATCCATATTATTACTGACGGAAGAGACACTCCTGCAAAAAGTGCTTTGAAATATCTAAATCAAATAGAATCATGTATAAAAAAATTTAACGTAGGTGAAATATCTTCCATATGCGGAAGATACTGGATGATGGATAGAAATCTTTTATGGGATAGAACAGAAAAATCATATTCAAATTTGACTGATCCAGATATTTCAATAACAAATATTTCTCCCAAGGATTACATAGAAAAAAGTTATGCCAAAAATATAACTGATGAATTTATAGAGCCCATACGAATGTCTGAAAACTATCTTAAAGATGGGGATAGTTTGATTTGCTTTAACTTTCGTCCTGACAGAGCAAGACAAATAGTTAAATCCCTTTCAGTCAAAGAATTCTCAGACTTTGAAAGAAAAAATTATCCAAATCTAGATTTTATTACTTTTACTCAATATGATCCGAACTTTCCCGTTAAAGTTGCATTTCCGCCTGAATCACTCAATAATTTTATAGGCCAAATAGTGTCAGAAAACGGACTTAAACAATATAGAACCGCGGAAACTGAAAAATATCCTCACGTAACATACTTTTTCAATGGAGGAGTTGAAATTCCTTTACCTGGAGAAGAGAGACATTTGATTCCATCTCCAAGAGTGGCAACTTATGATATGGAACCCGAAATGTCTGCGGAGGAATTAACTATTAGTTGCTCTAAAGCAATTAAAAGCGGGAATTATGCTTTTGTTGTAATCAATTTTGCCAATCCTGATATGGTTGGTCATACAGGCAACATGGATGCCACAATTAAAGCTATAGAAAAAGTAGATAAATGTGTAGGTCAAATAGTTAATGCTACTGGAGAAATGGGCGGGAGCATTGTTATTACAGCCGATCATGGTAACGCAGAGGTAATGAAAGGATCTGAAGGAGAACCATGGACAGCACATACAATAAATAAAGTTCCATTAATTTTGATTGAAGGTGAAAAAAGAAAAATACCAAATATGGGAAATGAAATTAATTTAAGAGAAAACGCGGGCTTAGCAGATATTGCCCCAACTTTATTGCAATTATTAAATCTACCAATACCGAGAGAAATGACAGGCAAATCGCTTATTCAAGAAATTGAATTAAAGGGTTATAATAAGGTCGTTCAACACGTTTAAAGTTTATAAAATTTTTTAAGCAATGATTCAAATTATTAGTTGGATTTGGGTACTTTCTGGAGTTCTTCTTATTCTCTTAGTTTTACTTCATAGTCCTAAGGGTGATGGAATGGGAGGAATAGCCGCCAGTGGAAGCTCTATGTTCAACAGCGCAAGTAGTGCAGAGGCCTCTCTAAACAAAATAACTTGGACTTTTTTAATGATATTTTTGGGTCTCGCAATTATTCTTAGCGCTGGTTGGATTTCATAAATTTGAACAAAAAAAGGGATCATTTTGAATGATAATGATCCCTTTTAAAAAATTTGCTAAAAACTATTGTTTAGTTAATAATCAAAGTCGCCGCCCATACCCGGAGCGCCTGGTTGAGCAGCTGCATCTTTTTTCTCAGGTAAATCTGCAACTATGCATTCAGTGGTTAGAACCATTCCTGCTATTGAAGCTGCATTTTGTAATCCTGAACGTGTAACTTTTGCAGGATCAACTATACCAGCAGAGGACATATCTACATATTCTCCAGTAGCAGCATTGAATCCATCATTAAATGGTTTAGTTTTTACATTTTCAGCAATCACAGCTCCATTAGAACCTGCATTCTCAGCAATTCTCATAAGAGGAGCAGTAAGTGAAGCTTCAACAATGTTAGCTCCAATTAATTCCTCTCCTTCCAAATTTTTATCAGCCCATTCTTTTAGAATAGGAGATAAATGAGCAAGAGTTGTTCCTCCTCCAGGTACAATTCCTTCTTCAACAGCTGCTTTTGTTGCATTAATAGCATCCTCAAGACGAAGCTTTTTATCCTTCATCTCAGTTTCAGTAGCAGCCCCAACCTTAATCACTGCTACACCTCCAGCTAATTTAGCAAGACGTTCTTGAAGCTTTTCTTTATCATATGAGGAATCTGTTTCATCCATTTGCTTCTTAATTTGATCACATCTAGCTTTAACTGCTTGCTCATTTCCTTCGGCGACAATAGTTGTAGTCTCTTTATTGATAGTTATTCTTCTACCAGTTCCGAGCATATCTAAGGTAGCATTCTCTAATTTCAAGCCTGCATCTTCAGTAATAAGTTGTCCATTCGTTAAAACGGCCATATCTTCAAGCATGGCTTTTCTTCTATCTCCAAATCCAGGAGCTTTTACTGCAGCAACATTTAACACGCCTCGTAATCTATTGACAACGAGAGTTGCTAAAGCCTCTTTTTCAATATCTTCTGCAATAATGACTAGTGGTTTACCAGTTTTAGCTATTTGTTCCAAAACGGGAACTAAATCTTGCACTAAGGCAATTTTTTTATCAGTCAGAAGGATATATGGTTCATCTAAAACAGCCTCCATTCTCTCTGTGTCTGTTGCGAAGTAAGGTGAGATATAGCCTTTATCAAAGCGCATCCCCTCAGTAACTTCTAATTCAGTAGTCATTGATTTTCCTTCTTCTAAGGAAATAACACCTTCTTTACCAACTTTATCCATAGCATTGGCAATCATTTGACCGACTTCTTCATCGTTTCCAGCAGCAATAGTTCCACATTGAGCTATAGCATTACTATCGCTAATAGGTTTGGAATTCTCTTGAATTTTACCAACTAAAAATTCAGTCGCTTTATCAATTCCTTTTTTCAAAGTAATTGCATTTGCTCCTGCAGCAACGTTTCTCAACCCTGCTTTGACCATTGCATGAGCTAAAACAGTGGCTGTTGTAGTACCGTCACCAGCTGCATCATTAGTTTTTGAAGCAGCTTGTCTGATTAAAGCAACCCCTGTGTTTTCAATGTGATCCTCTAATTCGATCTCTTTAGCGATTGTGACACCATCATTGATAATTTGTGGAGCACCAAATTTTTTCTCTAGTACAACATTTCTTCCTTTTGGTCCAAGCGTTACAGCCACAGACTCAGCAAGGATATCGATTCCTCTCTCGAGCGCTCTACGAGCTTGCTCATTGTAAATAATTCTTTTAGCCATGTTTAGGCAGTGATTTAGTAATAAGTTTTAATAATTTTTGAAACAAATACTTTAGCTTACTACAGCTAAAATATCCTTTTCTGAGAGCAAGACATATTCATCTGCTCCCAATTTAATGTCTGTGCCAGCATATTTGCTGTACAAAACTTTATCGCCAATACTCACTTCTGGAGTTTGTCGAGAACCATCGTCATTAAGTTTGCCAGGGCCCACCTGAGCAACTTCTCCAACCTGTGGTTTTTCTTTAGCTGAATCAGGCAAAAGAATGCCCCCAGCAGTTTTTTCCTCAGATGCGGAAACTTTAATGAATATTCTATCTCCCAGTGGTTTTACTGTAGAGACTGTAAGTGAAACAGCTGCCATAGATTAATGGAGGATCATGATTGAGACGCTTTGCGTCATAAAAATGGAAAGAGAAAATCTCCATCCGTATCATCAACAACATAATCTGCAAAGCGGCAATTAAACCATACTTAAACTGTGCGGGTGGCCGAACCCATTTAACGAATCTACCCATAAGGTGGTAGTATTTTCGGATTATGAGCTGTTTAAATCAGCTATTCATCACCAATCAATAAAAAATGGTAGCAACTCCATCAACTTCTTCACAAACAAAAGGCGTAGTACGTCAGGTAATTGGTCCAGTTCTAGATGTAGAATTTCCAGCCGGGAAATTGCCCAAGATATTAAATGCTTTAAGAATTGAAGCTAAAAATCCAGCCGGACAAGACATAGCGCTCACTGCAGAAGTCCAACAACTACTGGGTGACCATAGAGTTAGAGCAGTGGCAATGAGTGGCACAGACGGCCTTGTAAGAGGCATGGAGGCAATCGATACAGGAGCGCCAATATCTGTACCTGTAGGAGAAGCAACTTTAGGACGAATATTTAATGTTTTAGGAGAACCAGTAGATGAACAAGGTCCAGTAAAAACTAAAGATACTGCTCCAATTCATAGAGCTGCGCCAAAGTTAACTGACCTAGAAACTAAGCCAAAAGTTTTTGAAACTGGCATTAAAGTTATCGACCTTTTGGCTCCTTACAGACAAGGAGGAAAAGTTGGATTATTCGGAGGTGCTGGTGTAGGGAAGACAGTTCTTATTCAAGAATTAATTAATAACATCGCAAAGGAGCATGGTGGAGTTTCTGTTTTTGGCGGTGTTGGTGAAAGAACTAGAGAAGGGAACGATTTATATGAGGAATTTAAAGAATCTGGAGTTATCAATGCTGATGATTTAACTCAATCAAAAGTTGCCTTGTGTTTTGGACAGATGAATGAGCCACCTGGTGCAAGAATGAGAGTAGGCTTATCAGCACTTACAATGGCCGAACATTTTAGAGATGTTAATAAACAAGACGTCCTTCTTTTTGTTGATAACATTTTTAGATTCGTTCAAGCTGGTTCTGAAGTATCTGCATTACTTGGAAGAATGCCTTCAGCTGTTGGATACCAACCGACTCTGGGAACTGATGTTGGTGAATTGCAAGAAAGAATTACATCTACATTAGAAGGATCAATAACATCTATCCAAGCTGTTTACGTACCTGCTGATGACCTGACCGACCCTGCTCCAGCTACAACCTTTGCACATTTAGATGCTACTACCGTGCTTGCTAGAGCTCTTGCTGCTAAGGGAATTTATCCAGCAGTTGATCCATTAGACTCAACGAGCACTATGCTACAACCATCAGTTGTTGGCGATGAGCATTACAAAACAGCAAGAGCTGTCCAATCAACTTTACAAAGATACAAAGAACTTCAAGATATTATCGCAATTCTTGGTTTAGATGAGCTTTCTGAAGAGGATAGATTAACAGTTGACAGAGCCAGAAAAATTGAAAAATTCCTCTCACAACCTTTCTTCGTAGCAGAAATATTTACAGGAATGTCTGGTAAATATGTAAAATTAGAAGATACTATTGCTGGTTTCAATATGATTTTGTCGGGTGAATTAGATGATTTACCAGAGCAGGCATTTTACCTAGTTGGTAATATTGATGAAGTTAAAGCCAAGGCTGAAAAAATAAAATCAGAAAAATAAATATCTAAATATATAACCTTCAATAATTTTTAAAATTTATGGCAATTTCTCTAAAAGTTTTAGCTCCTAATAAAAATGTTTATCAAGGCGAAGCTGAAGAAGTAATCCTTCCTAGTACTACTGGTCAACTTGGTATACTACCAGGACACATCTCTTTAGTTACTGCTATAGATATTGGCGTTTTAAGGCTAAGAATGAATTCCCAATGGAAATCAATAGCTCTTATGGGAGGCTTCGCTGAAATTGAATCAGATGAAGTTATAGTTTTAGTAAATAATGCTGAAATTGGTTCTGAAATTAATGTTCAAAATGCTGAACAAGATCTTAAAGAAGCAAAATTAACAATTAGCAAATTTTCTGAAAATGAAAAAAATCCAGAGAAAATTAAAGCTTTGAAAGAGGTTTCAAAGGCTGAGGCGAGGATTCAAGCTGCTAAGAATTAATATTTAAGCGGTTCCACAAAAAGTTACTTCGGGAAACTTTAATTTGGCTTCTTCTAATTTTTTTGTTTTACCTTCTTCTTGCCAATAATTTATAACTTCAGTAGCTTTATTTAATATCTCTACTCTTTCGTTATCTGTAATCCAACCTTTATTCTCAAGTTCACTTTTTAATTTTTCCCAAGCATCATCTCTTGGCCAAAAATAATAAGCAGTAAGAGGGCTTGGGCCTCCACCCACTATTTGATCCACTGCTAAAGCCACATTATCAGGTAACCACAATACTTTAATTATGAACCTTCCTTCATCAGGTTTAGGGGTATAACCAGTAGGGACACCATCTTCATCAATTGTGGCAGCTGCCAATACAGCTGTAGCACCCATCATTCCTGAATTAGGAGAAGAATTTTTAGAGTTTGGTGCATCACTCTTTTTTCCCTTTTTTTCTGTTGAATTTTGATCTAACTTATCTGATGAGGTCATTCACTTATTTATGTTTAATAAATAATTTATCAGTTTATGGTCACATTTTGATTTATTTATTCAAAATTTCTTGATTTAAGTTATTGATAACTTTTAAACAGGGTTTTTATCTATCATGAGATACTTCATAATAATCGTAAATAGTTGCTTCCAATGAATCCCAAAGATCTTTAGGGATATCGTTTTCTTCTGCAAACATGCCAAGCTGACTAGCTAAGCTTCTTGCTTGAGAGAGTTTCGAATCATATGAATCAGACTTATTCATTTTTGAGCTTTAAACTTAATAAAAAATAAATCGATTAACTTCATAAGTCAAATTTCAAAATTCTAAATCAGAAATTTCTTTTAATGCAGCAACACTTAAAACATCTGGGTTTGTATCTTTAACTAGGACATCATCTTCTATTCTTATCCCTATGCCTTTCCATTTCTCATCAATAGGGGGTTGTCCCTTAGGAACTGGGATCCTATCACTTATATAGATCCCAGGTTCTACCGTAAGAATCATTCCATTCTTTAATGGCACTTCATAGTCCCCCATTCTGTATGCTCCAACATCATGAACATCCAAACCGAGCCAATGTCCAGTTCTATGCATGTAGAGGTGTTTATAAGATTGATTCTCAATTATCTCCTCAGTACTGCCTGACAATAAACCAATTTCCTTTAATCCTTCTATTAGAGTAGTTAAAGCAACATTATGAACAGCGCTAGAATTCGATCCCTTTACAGCACTTTTAATTGCATTTTTCTGCGCACTCAATACAATTTCATAGATAAGTTTTTGCTCATTAGAAAATTTACCACCTATCGGAATAGTTCTTGTTATGTCTCCATTGTAATAATCAATTAATGAGCAGCCAGCATCTACCAACAATAAATCTTCTTTCTTCAATGGTGAGTTATTTGAAGTGTAATGCAAAATACAGGCATTATCTCCTGATGCAACAATAGAATTATATGCAGGTCCTCTAGCCCCTTTTTCCAAAAAGAATCCCTCTAGAAGACCCTGAATTTGCCTTTCATTTTTCTTTGATGAGATAGATTCTCTTACTAGTTCATGAGCTTCTGCTGAAATTTGTACAGCCTCTCTCATTCTGTTAATTTCAAATTCACTTTTAATTAATCTCATCTCATTTAAATAAATTTCTGGAGATTTTATAGAATTTGCACCAATCCCTGATCTTGATCGATTTTCAAGTTGTTGTGAAAATATCTCGAGAACTATTTTCTCAATTAATGGATACTTACCTATTGAAAAAACAAGCTCATCGGAACCATTTATATAACTTGGAAGTAAATTTCTTAGTTCGGTTATTGAGTGAGCCTTGTCAGCCCTAAACTCTTTTTCTGCGCCTTCTATACCCCATCTAAAGCCATGCCAGACTTCACTTATAACATCTTTGGGAGCGACAAACATAATAAATCTCTCTCCCTTTGGCTTATGCGACAAAAAAAGAGCAATTGCATCCGGCTCATCGAAACCAGTTAAATACCAAAAATTACTATCTTGTCTAAAAGGGTATTCACAATCGGCATGGTGCTTTACAAGCTTAGCTCCTGGAATAATGGCAGCTTTTCCATCTAATTTATTTAGGAAAATTTCTCTTCTTTCTTCAAAAACTTTATGGTCAGGTTCAAACATAAATTCTGTATTGGCGTGTTTAAAAAAAAAATGGAAGAATGAATTAAAACAGATTTAGTATCTAATCTACTTTAATGGAACCAAGTGTTTACGGTTTGATTTTACTTATAATAATAATATTAATTGGATCAGCATGTTGTTCGGGAGTAGAAGCAGCTTTTTTAGCTGTAAATTCAATTAGAATTTTAGAAATTGCCTCAAAACAAAAGCCAAAAAGTTCTGCGAATCAACTTCTAAAACTTAGAAAACATCTTGGACGGACACTAACTGTAATTACTATTACCAATAATGGATTTAATATAATTGGAAGTCTTATTTTAGGAGTATATGGAGCCTTGGTAATTAATAGCAGTCTTGGTTTAACCCTTTTTTCAATAGCTTTTTACATATTAGTTGTTTTAGTAGGAGAAGTACTACCCAAAGCTCTTGGCACAAGATTTTCAGTTCAAATAGCATTATTATCGGTTCCTATCTTGAGAATATTAAATACTTTAATGAGGCCATTCTTAATATTAATTGAACAGATATTTCCTGTTATTACAGCAGAAAACGAAATTTCAACTGATGAAGAAGAAATTAGACAAATGGCAAAAATTGGAAGTCAGAAAGGTTTTATAGAAGCTGACGAGGCAGCAATGATATTTAAGGTTTTTCAATTAAATGATTTGAAAGCTAAAGACTTAATGACCCCTAGGGTATCAGCACCTTGTCTTGATGGGTCTTCAAATCTTGATGAAATTTCAAAACTTATAATGTCTGACAGCTCTCCATGGTGGGTTATTTTGGGAGATAAAGTTGACAAAATACAAGGAATAGTAGAGCGTGAAAAAATGTTGGCAGAATTAATTAATGGGGAAAATAAAAAATTATTATCAGAAATTTGCGAACCTGTGGACTACATTCCCGAAATGATTAAAGCAGATCAATTATTAACACAATTTGACAAGGATCATAAAGGAGTGAAAGTAGTAGTAGATGAATTCGGGGGATTCGTGGGAATTATTGGTGCAGAAGCTGTGTTATCTGTATTAGCCGGTTGGTGGAAAAATAAATCATGAAACAATTTAAAATTAAAGAAAATTATTTAATGTTAAAAAAATGGTGGGAGAATATTGATCTTACCAATTATGAAAAAAGTTTTCTTAATAGAGAAATAATTTCTTTTAATCAACAACTTTTAAGACTCAAAGAAAAAAAAATAAGAATTGGCGCATATGGTAAATCAGGTGTAGGAAAATCTTCTGTTTTAAATTCTTTATTAAAAAAAGATATATTCAAAACAGATATTATTAACGGGACCACAAAAGAAATACAATCGGAAAATTGGACTCTTAAAGATCAAACACTCAATAGCTTAGAGTTGCTAGATTCTCCAGGATTTGATTTCTGCAATATTAAATTCCCAGATAAAGTTTACTCCTATATAAATCATACAGACCTTATTTTATTTATAGTTTCGGGAGATTTAAATAGAAATGAGTTAAGTGAAATCAGCTCTTTTGTAAAAGATGGAAAAAAGATTATTGTGATTTTAAATAAAATCGATCTATATAATAAAAATGAATTAAAAGAAATAATTGAAAATATAAAGTTTAAGCTTCCAAAAGATTTGAATATTCCAATAATTATTAATAATGAAAACAATCTTAAAAATTACATAACAAAATTAATAAATCAATATGGCGAAATACTATTAACTCTAAATTCAATTCAATTAGCTGACAAATTGTTTCTGCGAATAAAAGAGCAAAGATTGAAAAGAAGACAGAAATTAGCTCAATCAACTATTGGTAAATTTTCGACTATAAAGGCATCCGCAGTAGCTCTTAATCCTTTTATTTTATTTGATGTTGCTGGCAGTTTCGCACTAGATACTGCATTGATTGGCGAATTAAGTAAGATTTACGGCTTAAAGTTGAAAGGTGAATCTACAAGAAAAATATTTAAAAATATATCCATTAATAATATATGTTTAGGAGTTACTCAAGTCGGCGTCAATACCTCTTTCAACCTTATTAAGAAAGTATTTCTATTAACAGCACCTTTTACTAACGGTCTTTCATTATTACCCTATGGACCCATAGCAATTATTCAAGCAGCAATCGCAGTCCATTCTACAAAAATCCTAGGGAAATTAGCAGCAAAAGAGATATTTATAAAAAGCAAAGCTTCTTTTATAGAACCCGCTATTATGATCAAAAATATGACTTTAAATGACACAGAGATTTTTAACCACGTAAATATTTATTTTTCAAATAGAAATTTAAATAATAATTTCATAAGCATTCTGCCTTAAAACTTAAATGGGAAAAAGCATTGCATTATTTGGTACCAGTGCAGATCCACCTACTATTGGTCATGAGAAAATACTAGAAGAATTATCCAAAATTTATGCTTTTACTATTTGTTATGTAAGCGACAACCCAAGCAAAAAGCACCAAGAGGATATCTCAATCCGTAGCCAATTATTAAGAACTCTCATTGAAGATTTAGAAAATCCAAAAATTTTATTTAATCAAAGTGTCTCTAGCCAATGGGCAGTAGAGTCAGTAAAAAAATGTAAAAAAATTTATGAACTTAATAACTTAGATTTTGTTATTGGGAGTGATTTAATTAAAGATATTTTTTACTGGAAAAATTTTGATAAAATTATTAAACAAGTAACTTTTTTTATAATTTTAAGAGATGGATACCCTGTTGAATCAAATACTCTTAAGATGTTAGAAACTTATGATGTGAAATTCAAGATTTCATCCATAAAAATCCCAAAAATTTCAAGTTCTAAGTTGAGATTAAATTTTAATTATTCTAATTTACCAATATCATTAATAGATTTTGTTAAGAAGAATAATTTATATGAATCCACTAAATTAGTTGAATGAAGTTTTTACTTGCTCAAATTAATCCAATTGTTGGAGATTTAGAGGGTAATGCAAAAAGAATACTTTATACAGCTTCGAAAGCTAGCTCAATTTCTGCTGATTTAGTTCTTACTCCAGAATTTTCATTATGGGGATATCCAGCAAATGACCTACTTCTAAAAAAAAATTTAATCAAAAATCAATATCAAATTCTTGACCAATTAGCTTTAAATATTAAAAAAAAATATGGGGACTTGAGTATCACAGTTGGGATAGCTGAGATAATAAATGATTCTTTTTTCCCAAATCTTTATAATTCTATTGCATTGCTTGAGCGTGGTGAATGGAAAGTAATTGCTCGTAAAATTATTCTTCCCACCTATGAAGTATTTGATGAGAAAAGATACTTTAGATCAGCAGAAAAAGTTTCCATATTAACAAAAGAAATTAATAATAAAACTTGGAGAATTGGCTTTACTATATGTGAGGATTTATGGGTCAACAAAAATATAGAAGGTAGAGGAATTCATAAAAAAAATCCTATTTTTGATTTAAAGAAAAAAAAAGTTGATATGTTAGTGAATTTATCGGCCTCTCCATATACCTTCAAAAAGTTAGAGCTAAGATCCAAAGTTTCCAGTTTTGCTGCTCAATATCTTCAAGTCCCCTTAATTTATGTAAACCAAATTGGAGCAAACGATAATTTAATTTTTGATGGGAATAGTTTTATTCTTGACAAGAATGGATCTAAAATTAAGCAATTAAAATCTTTTTCAGAAGACCTCTCCAGTTGGGATATTGAACAAACAATACCTGAGAGCAATAAATTTCAACAATCTGAAGTATCATCAATTTTTGATGCTTTAGTTCTTGGTGTTAGGGATTATGCTCGAAAATGCGGTTTTAAAACTGCTTTGATTGGACTAAGTGGTGGCATTGATTCAGCACTAGTTTCAGCAATTGCGACAGCTGCTCTTGGCAGCAATAATATTTATTGCGTCTCAATGCCCTCAAAGTGGAGCTCATCCCATTCAAAAAGTGATGCTAAAGAATTAGCAAAAAGATTAAAGATTAATTTCGACATAATCCCAATTGAAAACCTGATGACCTCTTTTGAAGAATCTTTTATAAAAACCATATCTTTCGAGATGGGAGAAATAACAAATCAAAATATTCAATCAAGAATCAGAGGAACGCTGCTAATGGCTTTAGCAAATCAAGAAAAGCATTTATTACTTTCAACAGGAAATAAATCGGAGCTAGCTGTTGGATATTGCACACTTTATGGGGATATGAATGGGGGATTATCTGTAATTGGGGATTTATATAAAACTAATGTTTTTAAATTATGCAATTGGCTTGATAGTGAAGATTCAATTAATCATAGAAAGTCATATATGTTAGATACTAATTTAAATATAATTGGAGAAAATATACGTACGAAAGCTCCAAGTGCCGAATTAGGTCCTGATCAATTAGATACTGATACTCTCCCACCTTATTCCATTTTAGATAATATTCTTAAAGGAATTATTGAAGAGAAAAAAGATGTAAAGCAACTTGAAGAAGATGGTTATGAAAAAGAATTAATTTTAAAAATAATCTCACTTATAAAAAAAGCGGAATTCAAAAGAAAGCAGGCTCCCCCTATCCTAAAACTGAGCAGTCAATCATTAGGAAGTGACTGGAGAGTTCCAATAGCAATAACTTATTAATCGCTAAAATTACAATTTTGGATTTTTTTTAAAGGCCGTTTAATTGAATTAAGATTGATACCTTTTTTGATAGCAAGAATTATGCCCGCAGCTTCTAAATAATTATCCACTTCAAAAAGATTGGGATAATTATAAAACTCATTTGTCACTTTTAGTGTATTTTGATTTTTTACGCAGATAATATTTAAACCTTTTTCAATCCCTGCTAGTACTGCTTCTCCACCTAATGCACCATTAGGAACAACAATAGATTCAATCTGATCAGGGTGTAGTGAGAATGATTCATTTTTAGCAGGCAATTCAACAATGTCAGGTGCATTGCTTAACCCAATCAGTACTGATGGTAAAAAAGTGTATCCTATTTCTTCTGCTGCTGCACGAGGATCTAAATTTTCATTCAATTCAATTGGATTTAAAGCAGGTGCGTGAGCACAGGGAACTTTTAAAAATTTGCTTATTAAATGACTTATAACTGCTTCGACTCCAGCAATAGGATCAACCCCTTTTCCCTCTCGATAGATATTTGTTTCTAAAGAATCTTGATCATCTGGAAATTTTGCCACAATTGCTATTGCCGTAACTCCTTTTTCTATTAATGATTTTCCAGCATCAATTAGAGTATCAGGATTTTCAATTGTGCCACCACTGATTTTTGAAGAATCAGAATCAATAACTATGTTTAATGGCTTTTTTGTAATCACATAGGAATGAACATTAATCCCTAAAGTAGAAACACATGCATCAGCAACTTGTAAATGTCTTACTAATATTTCTTTTTCAATGGCTGAATCAAAAATTATCCCAATTTTCTGTTGCTTTACCCTTTTTAAAGCGATTTCTCCTTTAGCAAGTCGGTCTAAACTATAACCCTCAACATAAAAAATATTTTTATCTTTTTCAGAAAGAGTACCGCCATTCATAACATTTGGATGAGTAATTAAACATCCACTTGCAGATGCTAATAATTTAGCTGTAGGAAGTGCATCCCCAGCAAAACCTCCTACTTCACAACCAATACCAGTTGGAACAATGAATACTGTTGGTGAATTTTCCATTATTAAAAATATTTCAATTTATATTTTTTAATTAACTAAGACAGCTTTAATTTTAAGTTTTTTTGTTCCAAAAGAGTCAATAGAATCTTGAATATCAACAATTGACCATCGAATTAAATCTCCTTTTCTTTCTAAATTTGTAATGATGAATTCCCTTAAATTTTTTAATTTTATTGAAACTGGCCAATCTAAATAATAATCAACTGAACTTAATTTCATTTTTGATATTTACCAAATTGATCATTATATAAATCATCTTCGACTTCTTTACCAACAACAATATTCAAATCTGACTTAGGGTATGCTACACACAAAAGTGCAAAGCCCTTTTCCCTTAAATCATCATTTAATCCCATGGCATCTTCTTGATCTACGGATCCTTCCAATATCATGGATGCACAATCTGTACAAACCCCTGAACAACAACTACTTGGTAAATCTATTCCATTCATTTTTGCCGCTGAAATAATATCTTGATCCTCAGAACATAAAAAACTAAAAGTCTTTTGCTCAAATTGAACTTTGATATTGTATTCAGGCATATCCTAAATCTTATTACTAAACTGCTGAACCTCCTACAACTTCTAATATTTCTTGTGTAATAGCTGCTTGTCTGGCTTTGTTATAGGTTAGATTCAAAGTACTTGCTAATTCTTTAGCATTATCGCTTGCATTATTCATAGCAGTCATCCTGCAAGCTAGTTCTGAAGCTGCTGACTCTTGAAGAGCTCTTAGTACCTGATTCTGTAAATATAATGGTAATAAAGAATCTAATAGTTGATCAGGACTTTGTTCAAAAACAATATCTGATGGCAACTTCTCTGAATCACTTTTTTCAATATTTGATTTTTCAACAAGTAACTTACTATCTTTTGTAGTCAACCTAAAAATTTCATCGTTTTCCTCAGCGATTCCTTGTGGATCAAGTGGCAATAGTGTTTGAACGACAGGGGCACAGCTAACTAAAGTGATGAATTTCGTATAAATAATTTCCACCCTATCAGAATTTTCTGAAAGAAATTCAGCTAAGACTTCACTAGTTATACCCTCAGAATCTGTTGCAGTTGGTACCTGTTCCAGCTCTTTAAATGTGCTTTTAATTGTGTATCTATCTTTCCTATTTTGGAAATAACCTATTGCCTTTTTACCAACTAAGATCAAATTTGGTGCATAACCTTGTTTAATCAGCTCTGCATATCTAATTTCCACCTTCTTGATTATGTTGGTATTGTATCCTCCACATAATCCTCTATCAGCAGTTATGCATACCAAAGAAATTGTTTTTACATCTCTTTTTGATAGAAGAGGAGAATCTACAGCTTCAAACTGAACTCTAGATTGAATATTTTCTAAGACCCGAGCAAGTTTATCTGCAAAAGGCCTACTCTTAAGAACTTGATCTTGTGCCCTCCTAACTTTTGCAGCTGCAACTAATCTCATGGCTTCTGTTATTTTTCGCGTATTTTTAACAGAAACTATTCGATCTCTAATTTCTTTAAGATTTGCCATGATATTTCCTTAAATAAATTTAAACTGTGGAAAGCATTGAAGATTTAACTTCATTAATCACCTCTTTGAGTGTTGCTTCTAAGCCATCATTCAATTTCTTCTCTTTAAGAATCTCCTCAATAAATTCTGCTTTGTTTAACTTAAGATATTCTCTTAGTTCAGCAGCAAATTTAGTTACATCTTCCACCGGAACTTCATCAATAAGACCTTTAACACCTGCATAAACAACAGCAACTTGTTCAGCAAGATTTAATGGTGAGAATTGTGCTTGTTTTAGTAACTCTCTTAATCTTTTCCCTCTTTCTAGTTGTTGTTGAGTAGCCTCATCAAGATCAGAAGCGAATTGAGAGAATGCTGCTAATTCATCAAATTGAGCTAATTCTAATTTAAGAGTTCCAGCAATTTTCTTAATTGCCTTTGTTTGAGCAGCTCCTCCCACACGGCTAACAGAAATACCAACATTAATAGCTGGTCTTAATCCTGAGTTAAATAAATCTGCACTCAAGAATATTTGCCCATCTGTAATTGAAATAACATTAGTGGGAATATAAGCAGAAACGTCACCTGCCTGAGTTTCAATAATTGGAAGAGCTGTCATTGAACCGCCGCCCATATCATCAGATAATTTTGCTGCCCTTTCAAGTAATCTGCTATGACAATAAAAAACATCTCCAGGATAAGCTTCTCTTCCTGGTGGTCTTCTCAAAAGGAGAGACATTTGTCTATAAGCCTGAGCTTGTTTTGTTAAATCATCATAAATAACTAGTGTTGCTTTGCCTTGGTACATAAAGTGCTCAGCAATTGCAGCACCAGTATAAGGTGCTAAGTATTGTAGAGCTGCGGCTTCAGAGGCTCCTGCACTAACAACAATAGTGTAATCAAGAGCTCCTTTTTCTCTTAAAACCTCAACCACATTTGCTACAGATGCTGACTTTTGACCGATAGCCACATAAACACAAACTACGTCTTGACCTTTTTGGTTGATTATTGTGTCAATAGCAATAGCAGATTTTCCAGTTTGCCTATCACCAATAATTAATTCTCTTTGACCTCTTCCCACAGGAATCATTGCATCGATGGATGTGATACCTGTTTGCATTGGTTCATGTACTGATCTTCTTTTGATTATTCCAGGAGCCATTTCTTCGATCAATCTAGTATCACTTGTTGGTATTTCCCCTTTCCCATCTATTGGTTGTCCTAAAGGGTTAACAACTCTCCCCTGCATTGCCTCGCCAACTGGGACAGATGCGATTTTACCTGTTGACTTAACGTTACTTCCTTCTTGGACACCAAGTGCCTCACCCATTAAAACAGCCCCAACATTATCATCTTCAAGGTTCAATGCTATACCTTCGGTACCATCCTCAAATTCCAGTAATTCACCAGCCATGACCTGATCCAAGCCATATATTCTTGCAATGCCATCACCGATTTGCAGAACAGTTCCTACATTGCTAACACTTACAGATTGGTCATAATCAGTTATTTGTTGTTTTAAGATTGAACTGATTTCATCAGGGCGTATAGATACCATGGATTTAAGAATTTAAGGTTGATTTAAAAGTTACTTGGAAAGTGACAAACCAAGTTTTCTAATTTGTGAAGCAAGGGAAGCATCAATTACTTTTGATCCTACACTGGCGACGAAACCACCAATAAGAGATGGGTCAATTTTAGTTACAAGTTCTAATTTTTCAGTTCCTGCTATATTGATGATCTTTTGGGTAATTAAACCTTTCTGTTCATCAGTAAGCTCGACTGCTGAAGTAACAGTTGCCAAAGCAATATTACTATTTTCTCGATAAATTTCTAAAAACCTTTCAAGAATAGAAGTAAGAATTCTAATTCTTTGCCTATCGGCCAATAATTTCAAGAAATTCAGTAAAGAAGAATTTACCTTATTTGAAAAAATTTCAATTATGATTTTCTTCTTAGCATCTGTCTCTAAAACAGGAGAGGAAAGTGCCTTCTCCAATTCAGGAGAATCATTTAATAATTCTAAAAGTTGTTTAACCTCAGAAACAATCTCTTCAGTTTGCGAATTTTCATTCACAACTTGAAGTAATGCCTCTGCATATGGTGTAGTAACTGAATTTAAAAGTGGCATTAGTTCACCTCAATATTATTAATTGATTGAGTGACCAAATTTTCTTGTGTTGTTTTATCAAGTCTATTTGGTAGAGAATCTAAAGCTTTTTTAATTGCTAATTCAACAGCTTCTTTTCGAAGTTGAGAAATTGCTCTGGATGCTTCAGAGCTCTCATCAGAAATTGCACTTTGTTTAATTCGTGCCATCTCTTCGATTGCTTTTTTCTCACTTTCCATTCTAATTGATTCAGATCTTTTGAGAGAATCTGCTTTTATTTGAGAAGCTTTTTCTTCTGCTAAAGATAAGTCTTTCTTTGCCTTCTCTAAAGCTTGAGTTGCATTAAGAAGTCGATCTTCAGCATCTTTTAATTCAAGAAGTATTCCTTCTCTTCTTTTTTGAAGCATTTTACCTAGGAAACTAGGCAAAAATTTATAAAGACCAAAAACCACTACAGCCCAATTAAGGATATTAGTTTCGAATAAATCGAAATTTAATCCAAAACCTTCTGTAGCTAAGAGAGTTAAATTCATTTTTCTAGAATCAGTCTATTAACAATAAGTTCGCTTAAATCATCAGCCTGTTTAGAAAGTTGATCACGAGCAGCAGATGTCTGACTTTCAATTTCTAGTCTTGCTTTTTCTTTTGAAGCATTTGCTTCATTGTTGGCAAGTTCTAGTGCTTCTTTATAAAGCTTGTCAGACTCATTCTCCGCTTCGCCCACAATTCTTTGAGCTTCTGAACGAGCACTTTGAAGCTGAGTCATTAAATCAGCTTCTAATTTTTTAACCTCTGAAAGTTTATTTTTAGCCTCAATAATATTGTTACTTACAAACTTTTCTCTTTTTTCAACAACATTGCCAACAGGCTTAAAAAAGAGAGAATTTAATATGTAAGTAAGAGCAACTACTTGTATCGCCATTAGTGGCAAAGTGGCATTTATATCAAATAATCCACCTTCTGTAGCACCAAAAAAATTAAAGGCCAACATATGATTCAGTTGAGGTTAAAAAAATTAAATTTAAATATTGCTAATAATTGAGTAGAAGCAATATTAACTTTTAGGAAAAAGGATTCGCAAAAAGTAGTACCAAAGCCACAACTAATCCGTAAATTGTTAATGACTCCATGAAAGCGAATGATAAAAGAAGAGTTCCTCTGATTTTACCTTCAGCTTCTGGTTGACGGGCTATACCCTCAACAGCACCTTGAGCTGCGTTACCTTGTCCAAGACCTGGGCCAATAGCACCTAGACCAACTGCTAAACCAGCAGCTACAACTGATGCAGCGGAAGTAATCGAATCCATAATTTTGAAATAAAGAGCTTAATACTTGTGATAAATCTTTTTTGTCATACACGCTTGGACATCCTTTTGTTTAAGAATGGGTCTGATATTTTCAGACCTACGCGATTAGATATTTTGCCAGATTACAGACCTTTTGTAAAAGCGTCTGCATGTATTGGAATACAGCTAATGATGTTCTTCAACAGCTTCTCCAATGTAGTAGGCCGCTAAAGTTGCGAAAATCAATGCCTGAATTGCACTAGTAAATAATCCTAGGAACATAACAGGTATTGGGAGAATTAGTGGAACTAAGAAGACTAGAACGCCAACAACAAGTTCATCAGCCAAAATATTTCCAAATAGCCTGAAAGAGAGTGATAAAGGTTTAGTAAAATCCTCTAAAATTTTGAAAGGAAGCATAATCGGAGTTGGGTGAACATAATATTCGAAGTATCTCCAACCTTTATTGCTTAAACCGGCATAGAAATAAGAAAGTGAAACCAATAAAGCCAAGGCTATTGTTGTATTGATATCTGCAGTTGGTGCTCCCAACTCTCCACTTGGTAACTTAATCAATCTCCAAGGAATTAAAGCTCCTCCCCAATTACTAACAAATACAAATAAAAATAAAGTACCTATAAATGGCATCCAATCTCTATAAACTTTTTCACCTATCTGAGTCCTCGCAAGATCTCTTATGTAATCCCAGAGAAATTCAAGCAAGTTTTGGAGGCCTTTAGGATCATTTTCCATTTTTTTAGTTCCTAAAGAAATAAAAACTAATAAAGCCCCTAATAAAATCCAAGATGTCAAAAATACCTGCCCATGAAGTCTGATATTTCCAATTTGCCAATAAAGATGTTGACCAACTTCTAATGCTGCAAAATTTGTTAGCAAGGAATTAAAGAACATTTGATTTGAATAAAAATTTACTTAAGAACGTGAAAAATAAAAAATGAGTGAAGGTTTATAAATAAAAAAACCTATCATTGCAGGAAAAATATCCAAAGATCCTAGCTTGCTCGCAAAAATAAAGAGACAAACTGGAACTAATAGTTGCAATTTTGATACATCTGATGATTCGGTACCAAGTTTTCCAATACTTTTAGCAAGTAAACGTAGGTAAAAAATACCGGCAATTGCACCTATTAAAATACTAAAACCAAAGGTAAATCCGAGAAAAATTCCAGTTATTGATGCTAAAACAATAGAAACAATAAAAGTAATCCCAAAAATTGTTAATTGTAATTTTGTGTATTCATCATTTTGAGAAAGAAAACTATCGATTTGATAGGCAATGCCAGTTTTACTTTCTTTAATGATCGAATTATCCAAAGGTTGAGAAAATTGAACATTCTCATCAGAAGGATGCTCAAGTTTTTTTCTATTTGAGTTCACTGATGTGAACATAGTTAGAAACCCCTCTGAATGGTTGAAGTAAGTATATAAACTCACGGAATCTATCACGGAGAGGGGCCTTTTTGCTAGTTTTTTTTTGTAAAAAATTAATTCTTAAGATTTATGATGAATCTGTAGGCCATTTTTCACTTTATTCTTCAAAAATAAAATCTATGAAAAGTCATCTTTTTAATTGCTTTAACACTTTAAAACGTTAATAAAAGACTTGGCAAAATCTCAATTAAACGTCTCAATAGTACATATACATCTAAAAAATTGGAGATAAGTCAAGAAAAAATAAAATATAAAAGAATTTCTAAAAGAAAAAAAACCTTTAGTTCTAATTACAAAAAAAATCTAATCAATTTAACAGAGTCTATATTTCCCTTACCTTGGACGATATGGCCTTATGAGGCAAAAATCCTCGTTGTTCTCATTGGAATTTGGTCAATATTAGGACTATGCATTCTTGGATCATCAAGTTGGTGGGTAGCTAGTAAGGAAATGGGAAATTGGGCTTACTTCTTAAAAAAACAAATTATTTGGACAATTCCAGGAATCAGTATATTTTATTTTGTTCTGAATACAAACATTAGAAATCTTTTAAAGTTTTCAAGATTTATTTTTTTTATTTTATTCTTTCTAATATTACTAACCAATATTACTGGAATTACAGTTAACGGATCTTCAAGATGGCTAGTACTAGGAAATTTACGTCTACAACCATCTGAATTAATTAAGCCTTTTCTAATTCTAGAAGCTTCTAACCTTTTCGCTCATTGGAATCTAATTAAGAATGATAAAAAATTTATTTCAATATTCTCTTTTGGATTATTAATTTTATTAATACTGAAGCAGCCTAATTTAAGTACTGCATCATTAACTGGAATTCTTTTTTGGGTAATGGGTTTATGTGGAGGCGTAAAACTAAGTTCTCTCTGCTCATTTGCCTCATTAGGATTTATTACTGGATGTATTAGTATCCTCAATAACGAATATCAAAAACTTAGAGTTACTTCATTTATTAATCCTTGGAAAGATCAACAAGAAAGTGGATTTCAATTGGTTCAAAGTTTATTAGCTATAGGTTCAGGTGGTTTATTCGGTCAAGGTTTTGGCTTGTCTATACAAAAATTACAGTACCTACCTTTTATGTACACAGATTTTATTTTTGCCATTTTTGCTGAAGAATTTGGTTTGTTAGGGTGTACTTTATTCCTAGGTTTTCTAGCAGTTTTCTCTTATATAACTGTAAGAATTGCTCTAAAGTGCAGGAACAACTATACAAAATTAGTTTCTATTGGATGTGGTGTGTTGTTGACAGGTCAATCAATAATGCATATTGCTGTAGCAACAGGCTCTATGCCTACTACTGGCTTACCACTGCCTTTCATTAGTTATGGTGGGAATTCATTAATCGCATCATTTTTCATTGCAGGGATGTTACTGAGATGTTCCTTAGAATCTACAGGCTTCATAGGTATGATTAGTACACGAAAGACGCTTAATTAGTTAGAATTTATAGGATTTAATTAGTCAAGCTATCGAATCATTTAATTTAGTTATTTCAGAATTATCTCAAAAGGGTAATCTGCTCATGCAGAATAGCCTTAATAATCCCGGACCATTTACTATATTTTTAGTTTTCAGCGCAGGACTTTTGACGAGTCTTGGCCCATGCTCATTATCATTACTACCAATCACTATTGCTTATGTAGGAGGAACAGAAAAAAATAAATTTAAACTTATTAGTTTTTCAGGAGGAGTCGTTTTTTCACTCGTCGCGCTTGGTGCTGCGAGTGGATTCTTAGGTAGGATATATGGGCAAATCCCATCTTTTTACACTTCGATCGTTGCCTTGATAGCAATAATAATGGGTTTAAATTTACTGGGTATTCTAAAGTTTCAGTTCCCGAATGGACCTGATATGAAAATAATTGAAGATAAAATACCAACATTTATAGCACCTTTTGCCATAGGGACTACTTTTGGACTAGCTTCTTCACCTTGCATAACTCCAGTCTTGGCAACTCTTCTAGCTTGGGTATCGCAAGCTAAAAATCCAGCAATATCTATTATTTTTTTATTTTTCTTTGGTATAGGACAAGTAACCCCATTAATTATTGCAGGAGCTACTGCAGAAAACTTAAAGCAATTTTTAGCGCTTAGAAAATTTAGTCAAATAATTCCGACCGTAAGTGGAATATTTTTAGTTTCCCTAGGGTTATTAAATTTATTATCAAATTGGATTTAAATGATTATTTTTAAGAATCTAATATTAAAAATATCAAGTTTAAGATTCGCCATATCACTGATAATCTTCATAGCTATTACA
>QCCJ01000008.1 GCA_003281285.1 Prochlorococcus sp. AG-347-K22
TTGGTGATTTCAAGAAACCTTCAAATTTTTTTAATTTTGGTAGCAATAATAAAAATACAACCCAAAAAAAGTGGGTAAGAAATGATAAAAATGATAATATAAAAGTCTGAAATAAAGTAAATTGATTATTTGAAACATCCCAAAAAAACTACAGGTCAATTAAGAAAGAATATAATAAATTAGATTTATTTAAATAATTCTTTTGATCACCAATATTTCTTATATCGTCGTATGAAATCTCAAAATAGCAAAGAACAAAAATCAGACTTTTCTTATAAAGAAACTTTAAATTTACTAAAAACTGATTTCTCAATGCGTGCTAACTCAGTTGTAAGAGAACCCGAGATTCAGAATTTCTGGGCTAACAATGATATTGATTTCCAATTAGGTTCAAGTAATTCAGGCGAAATATTTACATTACATGATGGCCCTCCTTATGCAAATGGAGCGCTTCATATGGGTCATGCCCTTAATAAAGTTTTAAAAGACATAATCAATAAGTACAAAACTTTAAGAGGATTTAGGGTTCATTTCGTACCTGGCTGGGACTGTCATGGATTACCTATTGAATTGAAAGTTCTTCAGAATTTAAAATCTGATGAAAGAAAGAATCTTGATACTCTAAATTTAAGAAAAAAAGCTACAGATTATGCACATATCCAAATTAATAATCAAAAGGAGGGTTTTAAGAGGTGGGGCATATGGGGAGATTGGAATAACCCTTACTTAACTCTTAAGAAAAGTTATGAATCTGCTCAGATTGGAGTATTTGGGAAAATGTTTTTAAATGGCTATATATATCGAGGTCTTAAACCTGTGCATTGGAGTCCAAGTTCAAGGACTGCACTTGCAGAAGCAGAATTAGAATACCCCGATGAACATTATTCAAAAAGTATTTATGTTTCATTAAAAATCACTAAAATAACTGAGGAAATTCTATTGAATTTCCTCCAAGAAAATCATAATATCAAAAAAGATTTTTTTCAAAATAATTCTTTTATAACTATTTGGACCACCACTCCTTGGACCATACCTGCAAATGAAGCAGTTGCAGTAAATCCAAAAATAAATTATGTTTTTGCTATCGATGAAGAGAAACGAATTTACCTTTTTGCAAAGGATTTATCTTCTGAATTAAGTAAGAAATTTAATAAAGATTTCAAGGTGCTTTTAGAGGTTAAAGGCACTAAATTGGAAAATATTGAATATCAACATCCCTCTAAGAATAAAAATTGCAGAATTGTAATAGGAGGGGATTATATTACTACAGAATCAGGGACTGGAATTGTTCATACTGCTCCAGGTCATGGATTAGATGATTTTAATATTGGTCAAAAATATGAATTACCAATAACATGTGTTGTTGATGAAAAAGGCAATTTAAATGAATATTCTGGTCAATTTAAAGGATCAAATGTCCTGAAAGATGCAAATGATTTAATTATTGAATATTTAAAAGGAAATAATTTGCTTCTATTACAAGAAAATTATAAGCATAGGTATCCGTATGATTGGAGAACCAAAAAACCAACTATTTTTAGGGCAACAGAACAATGGTTTGCATCTGTAAATGGCTTTAGATCATCTGCATTAAAGGCAATTGAAGATGTTGAATGGATGCCAGAGACTGGAAAGAAAAGAATTTATTCTATGGTTGTTGGTAGAGGAGATTGGTGTATTTCTAGACAAAGGTCATGGGGAGTCCCTATTCCAGTTTTTTATAAAAAAAATGGTAATGACATTCTCCTTAACAAAGACATAATTAATCATATTCGAGAACTTTTTGGTGAACATGGAGCAGATATTTGGTGGGATTGGGATGTTAAAAATCTTTTGCCAGAGAATTATGCAAAAGAATCAGATCTATGGAAAAAAGGAACAGATACAATGGATGTATGGTTCGATTCAGGATCTAGCTGGGCGGCAGTATGTGAACTAAGAAGTGAATTAAAGTATCCAGCCGATCTTTATTTAGAGGGCTCAGATCAACATCGAGGATGGTTTCAGTCTTCTTTGCTAACATCTGTTGCAGTCAATAATAAACCTCCATATAAGAAAGTTTTAACTCATGGTTTTGCACTTGATGAAAACGGAAGAAAAATGAGTAAATCTTTAGGAAACGTTGTTGACCCAAATATAATTATTAATGGAGGTAATAATAAAAAAACTGACCCTGCTTATGGTGCTGATGTTTTAAGGTTATGGGTAAGCTCTGTAGATTATTCTGTTGATGTTCCAATTGGCTCAAATATACTCAAGCAACTTTCAGATGTATACAGAAAAGTTCGTAATACTGCAAGATATCTTCTAGGAAATATTCATGATTATGATCCTAAAATTGATAGTTTTGAAATTGATCAATTGCCTCTCATAGATCAATGGATGTTAGGCAGATTAGTTGAGGTTACAGATCAAATATCAAACGCTTATGAAAATTATGAATTTTCAAAATTTTTCCAAATTTTGCAAAGTTTTTGCGTTGTAGATCTATCAAATTTTTATTTGGATATTGCGAAGGATAGGTTATATGTAAGTTCTAAATCCCACTTTAGGAGAAGATCTTGTCAGTTCGTCATGTCAAAAGTTGTTGAAAATTTAGCCGTACTTATTTCTCCAGTGCTTTGTCATATGGCTGAAGATATTTGGCAAAATATTCCATATTCAACTAAAGAAAAATCAGTCTTTCAAAGAGGATGGCCAATATTTTCGCAGTCATGGAAAAATCAAATACTTAATGAGCACATTACAAATTTAAGAAATTTGAGAGTTGAAATTAACAAGGCTATTGAAGGATGTAGGAACAAACAAATAATTGGAGCAGCTTTGGAAACTGAAGTTAATTATTTACCTGAAGATAAACCTTTAAAAGATTCACTTACTTGGCTAAAAGAATTTGGCAATCAAGAAGTAGATTTATTTAGGGATTGGCTCATAGTATCAAACTTCCAAGTGGTATCCAATTTGGTGGAGAATTCTCTGATTATTGATAATAATGCACTTGGTAAAATTCAAATAAATAAAGCTCAAGGTCAAAAATGTGATAGATGTTGGCATTATCAAAAAGAAACTTTTAACGGAATCCAAAATACAAAATTGTGCAAAAGATGTTCAAATATTATTAATTTTGAATTTATTTAAATCCAGTTTTTTTGATTCAAAAAGAAATCGGAGTTTCGATTTTCTTTTATAAAATTTTCTTTGGTTTCCGTTAATGGTGCTTTATAAAGTTTAAAGTTTGTAATTATATAAGTAAGTTCTATTACTTTTTTTTCTGAATCTATTTCAATTGGATGAGTTGTTGAGCTACTGAATCCTCTGAAAATAAGTATTTCTAATTGTTCTTTTTGATTTTCTTTTAGAATAAATCCCTCTAGTTTAAGAATCCTATTAGGTATCTCGGAACTTATTTTTTCAAGACTATTTATCAAATCAATTTTTGCCATTTTCTGAAAAGCAGGAGTTTCTTCCATTTTTTGGTAATTTGATTATTGACCATTGAATAAGGCCTAAAATATAAATTAATAATGAAAATAATCCTAAGAATTTTGATATCGGCTGGGTAAAGTTAGCTCCAAAGAAAAAATTAAATAAATTTTTTATAATAATATATAAATTTGAAGAAGGCTGAAGCCATATTGCACACGCATCCAAATTAATAAAAGAAAAGCAGTTGAAGTTTTGTAAACTCTGAACAAAGAAATTGAGAGATATAAAAGTTATCGCCCATCTCCATATTTTTGTCGTTGTGGTAAGGGAGTAAGAAAAATCATATTCTCTTAATTCATCATTAATATCGTTCCAAAACCAAACTGAAACTGACATTAATAATGTTGAAATATTTGTTATCACAAGAGCATAATTATACTTTCCTATTAAAAGTAGAAGGCTTATAAAAAATAAAATGGATACTTTCCAATAAATTGATAGAAGTTTAATAACTGCTTTATTTCTTTTTTTAATTGACCAAAAGGATAGAGTAACAGGAATACCAATAAGGAAAATTATTGAAAGTTGAAATGATAGCCAAATAGAAAGTTGATTAAAAACGTTCAAAACTTTTTCTTTTTAAACACATAATAATTAAACATCAAACTGTTACTTTTGAACTTACTATTGTCATAGTTATGAATATTATGCATCCTTATATTATTGCCTAGGAATATATTGATAATTATATGAGACAGCATGTTAATCCCCTTAGTAGTAATTTCAATCAAATTGAGAAAATACCTTCTTTGGACAAAATGTTTGGTGATTACAAATCGAATCTCCATTTGGATATAGGTTGTGCTGCTGGTGAGTTTCTATTTGATTTAGCTTTAGTTAATACCAGTTGGAATTATTTAGGAATTGAAATCCGTGAGAAATTAGTCAAAAATGCTAAATTAAAAGTGATTGAAAGAGAAATCAAAAATCTATATTTTATATTTGGTAATGCTAATAATATTCTGAATGATGTCCAAAATCAATTTATTATCAAAAACCTAAAAAGTATTTCTTTTAATTTCCCTGATCCTTGGTTTAAAAAGAGGCATTATAAAAGGCGTGTAATTCAGCCAGGATTTATTAATATGCTCTCAAATTCATTGCAAAAAGGGACTCTAATTTTTATAAAAACAGATGTAAAGGATTTATTCGATTATATGGATTGCACTATATCAAGTAATTTTAATTTTAAAACAATAGATAAAAAATATTTTAATTGTTCCGAAAGTTTTAATCCAATTAAAGTTAAAACTGATCGGGAAAAGTATGTGATTTTTAACCAACTTGATATTTATGAAAAAATTTATATCAAAATTTAATTCATCGTTGATTTGTTATTTTATCAATTTCTAAAAAGAGTTTGTTTGTTATTTCGCTTGATAAAGAATTAACTTTCTTATGATTTTTGGCCTCAACTAGAACTCGCATTACAGGTTCTGTACCGCTAGGCCTTATATAAACTCTACAATTATCCGAATATATTGACTGAAAATTTTTTATAGATTCATTAATTAAGATTTTGTTTTTTGGATTTAATTTATTAATATTAAAATCTAGTTTTATATTAGTTAGTCTTTGAGGAAAAGGTTTGAAACTACTTTTAAACCAATCATTTAAATTAATATTTTTCTTTTTACAATATTTAGAAATTTGAAGTGCAGTCAATATCCCATCACCAGAATAGTTATTAATTTTTGAAAGTATATGACCTGACTGCTCACCTCCTAAAATAGCTCCTTTACTCTTAATTGCGTCATGAACATATTTATCTCCTACATCAGTTCTATATAAAATTCCTCCAATTTTCTCCCATGACTTTTCAAAACCTAAGTTTGCCATTTGCGTTGATATTAATAAATTATTTGTGAGAATTTTTTGTTCCTTAAGTTCTCTACCCCAAAGAAAAAGAATATGATCTCCATCCAGCACATTGCCTTTTGAATCTATTCCAATTACTCTATCAGCATCTCCATCGAAGCTGAATCCCATATCTGCAGGACTCTCACTTAATGCCTTTTTTATTGGTTCGAGGTTAGTAGAACCACAATTCAAATTAATTTTCAAACCATTTTTAGAGTTATTGATAACTTTTACATCAGCACCTAGAGACTGAAAAATTTTTTTTGCGCAAGTTGTCGCTGATCCATGGCATGTGTCTAATATTATTCTCAACCCGCTTAAACTTTCTCCACCCATTGCTTGGATTAGGCTTTTAATATAAGTATCCATAAGATCTTTATTTGTTTTTATGGGAACCACTTTTGTTGGAATTGATATATGTTGATTAAACTCTTCAATTAATTTTTGAATTTTATTTTCAAAATTTTTGGTAATTTTTTGACCATTGTGATCAAAAAGTTTTATGCCATTATATTCTGGCGGATTATGACTTGCAGATATCATGATCCCAGTGCTCAGGTTCTCTTGTTTGATTAAAAAAGGTATAGCTGGAGTAGGGCAGATTCCAATATTTATAAATTTTTGACCACTTTCTTTTATACCTTGTGTTACTGCTTGAAGCAGAATATCTCCACTAATTCTTGTATCTCTTCCAATTATTATTGGACTTTTCTTATCTAAGCTCGAACCTAGAGCATAACCTACCTTGTAGGCTAGTGAATAGGTTATCTCTTTATTAAACCTTCCTCTTATTCCATCAGTTCCAAAGATTGATTGCATAATAAGATTTCAGAAATCAAAGAAATTTTGATAATTATTATTTTATCAGTTGATTAAAAGCTTACAGATTTTTATTCTCTTTATTTGCTTAACTTATTTAAGATGTTTTTAGTTGTTATGATTTAAAAATGCAATATGAGGGAGCAGAGCAAATTTCAAATAAAGGCTTTAAAGCAATACTTGTCTTGATTATATCTATTTTTATGATTTCATTGCTTTTGTCTAGAAATTTCTTTTTTAAATCAACTTATCTTCTAAAGAGTTTTGGAGAGTTATCTGTTGACCCCGAAATAGCTTTTACAAATAATAAGCCTACGTTTCTTGAATTTTATGCTGAGTGGTGTGAAGTTTGCAAAGCAATGGCTCCTCAAGTTTCTGCTTTAAAAGATGAATACGAAAAGGATATTAATTTTGTTTTTTTAAATGTTGATAATCAAAAATGGGTTAAATATATTGAGAAGTTTGCTGTTAATGGGATTCCTCAAGTTAATCTTTTGGATAAAAATGGTAATTTAGTATCTACTTTTATTGGTAAACAAAATGAAATAAAAATAAGAGAATCCATTAATAATTTAGAAAAAGAAGATAAACCTTTTAAGGAAATTATTAATGCTGAACTTTCAACAATTCAAGAGAATAAAAATAATGAGGTTAGTCCTCGTAGTCATGGATAATTTTTACCATTCTAAAGATTTTGATACAATCGGAAAACTTTTTTTAAAAATAGACTTGCAATTTTGAGCGATAGACTTGTGTTCTTTTTGGGTACCGTGAGCTGATCTTAAATGAATGTAATGTATCCACGATCGGCATGATCCAGACATATAGATTCTTGTTGGAGTTGCTAATGGTAAAACAAATCTCGCACATTCTTTGGCTACGCCTTCAGAAAGTAAATCTTCATATAACTCTGAAGCAGCCTGAAAATGTAAACCAATTTTTTCATTGAATCTTTTTTTTAACTCATCAGGGAGATCAGGAATTGAATTTTGCCTGTTTTTAAAATCTTGACGCCTTAACTCTGGCAAGGGAATATTACCCAATTGAGAACTATCTGCATATCTCTGAGAAAATTCCTGGAAAGTAAATGATCTATGTCTTAAAATTTGGGCAGCGATTCCTCTGTTAGTTTCTATTTGTAAGGTCATAAATGACTGTTCAAAAACACTCCAATGTTCATTTTTAATGCAATAACTCAATAATTTCGAATAGTCTTCATTTTCTTGATTTTTTGGATTACTAACTCTTGCAATGTAAGCCATTGTTTTTTCTGCATCAGGAGTTAGTGAAATTAGCTCAACTTTACTCATTTTAGATCTTTGCTAGAGTTACTTTCTCTGGTTGGTTTTGATATTTACCTCTTCTATCTTCATAAGTTGTAGAGCATGGATCACCTTCAAAAAAGAGCAGTTGGCAAATACCCTCATCAGCGTAAATTCTGCAATCTGCACCTGAACTATTACTAAACTCTAAAGTTAGATGACCTTCCCACCCTGCCTCAGCGGGCGTTGTATTAACAATAATTCCAAGTCGCGCGTAAGTACTTTTGCCTATACATATTACAGTTATATTTTCTGGCACTTTCATCTTTTCTAAAGCAACTCCTAAACCATAGGAGTGAGCAGGGAGAATAAAAAAGTCTCCATCATTATCATGGTGCAGAGCAGTTTTTTCTAAATTATTAGGATTAAAGTTTTTGGGGTTCATCACAGTTCCAGGAACATGTCTGAAAATTAGGAATTCTTTTGATGAAAGTCTTAAATCATAGCCATAAGATGAACATCCGTAACTCAATACTGGTTTTTGTTTATTGTCAGGTTCGAGATGTCTCACCAAATTTGATTGGAAGGGCTTTATCATCCCTTGCGAAGCTTTTTGATTTATCCAGAGATCATTTTTTAGCATTGTCTTATGAGCGAAGTTCGGTAATTTGGTTAGCCATTAATGATAAATCTTTAGGTATATCTGTACCAGTAAGGATTACATCTCCTGATATAAATCGGTTTTCAAGTGTTGAAATCAAATCATCTTTATCGATAATTTTCATCTCAATAGCTAAAAAAATTTCATCAAGTATGATTTGGTCATTCTCTCCAGACTGTAATTCTCTTTTACAAAAATCCCATAATTCAGTAGTAGATTCATGAATAGATTTTTTTAAATTTTTATTATTTTCAATTGCTTCAGAATTATATTGATCAAAGGAATGTGATGATCTTACCCAGGTTAGATTACCGCATAGCTTTACAGGATGATCAACTCCTTGCTTTACCCCTCCTTTCATAAATTGTATTAATAACACTTTCCTGCCAAGAGCAGCATTTCTTAAAGAGTCTCTAATGATAGATGTGTAGCTACCTCTATATGAAGATTGATAGATTTGAATTTGTCCGTTTTGTGAAAATTTTTTTACGTTAATTTTGTTAGTAGTATTTGTTTTTACAACATCAAGATTACCTTTAGAATAAATATGAGATGAACTAATTACCATTATTTAGATTCTTTCTAAATGCAGTATAATTAGAATCTAAAGACGCTGCATATAGTGTAATTTTACTTAAAAAAGGGTTAAGTAATTTGAAACTGACTGAAAAAAGCTTATCAATAAACTGATAAGAATTCAAAATTGTTACTGTTGATACAAGATATTTTAGGGTGCCTCCTTAAATTTTTTAATAGTCAAGATATTTATGATACCTGCTTCACGAGGATTCAACAGCTTTAGTTCGCAACATGCCGGACAAAGTAAAATTAACTCTGTTGGAGAACGTTTCCCAATCAATAGAACTTTAATGGAAGTTATTAAAGGTCTTGATGGTGCAAGCACAGAAATGGTTGAGAGGTCTAAAACAATATTCTTCCCTGGAGACCCTGCTGAAAGGGTTTATCTTATAAGAAGAGGAGCAGTAAGACTTTCAAGAGTTTATGAGTCAGGTGAAGAAATAACTGTTGCTCTTTTAAGAGAGAATAGTCTCTTTGGTGTTTTATCTCTTCTAACAGGCCATAGATCAGATCGTTTTTACCATTCCATAGCATTCACAAGAGTTGAAATGATAACAGCACCTGCCAATTCAGTTTTAAGAGCTATAGAGGAAGATGCATCAGTAGGACTATTACTTTTACAGGGGCTTTCAAGTAGGATCCTGCAAACTGAAACAATGATAGAAACTCTTACACATAGAGATATGTCTTCTCGTTTAGTAAGTTTTTTAATGGTCCTTTGTAGAGACTTTGGAGTTGCAGGTGAAAAAGGTATTACGATAGATTTAAGGCTTTCACATCAGGCAATTGCTGAAGCTATTGGTTCTACAAGAGTAACTATTACGAGATTATTGGGAGATTTAAAGGATTCAGGGCTTCTTAATATTGAAAGAAAAAAGATCACAGTGTTCGATCCAATTGCTCTTGCAAAAAGATTTAATTGATTCATCATAAATTATGATGTACTGAATATATGCAAAAGTGTGGCTTGGATTTTAATTATTTTTTTAATATTACTAGGGGGATTAATTGCACCATTTGGGGATATTCTTGGAACAAAGATTGGTAAAGCAAGATTTAGTATCTTAAAATTAAGACCGAAAAAAACAGCAACTATAATAACTATTATTACTGGTGGATTTATTAGTTCAATATCAATAGGGTTATTAATCTTAGTAAGTGAAGAATTCAGACAAAGGCTTTTTGTTGATATTCCTTTTTTACAAAAAACTTTAGATGAAAGTAAAAAGGCTTTAATCCCTTTACAGGAAGAACAAAAGGAACTTGAAAGTAAAATTATTCAAAAAGAAAAGGAGTTAAATCAATTAAAAAATAATATTAAAGAATTTAGGAGAGGAAATGTTGTTATTAAAAGAGGACAGACTTTATTTATAGCTGAAATCAAATCTAGCTCAAATGAAAAATTAGACTTTACAAAAATCTATAATGAAGCTGATAAATTTGTTAGGAAAATTGTTATTCCAATTAATAAAGAAGCAAAAAATATTCTTTTGTGGAGACCTAGTGATATTACAAAAATTCAGAAAATAGCTAATGGGGGTGGGAACTGGATTTTACTAATCAAATCAGCAACAAATGTTTTAAAAGGTGATAATTATGTTTTTGTATCTCCTGATTTATTAGAGAATAAATTTATAGTAAAAAAAGGGGATGTTATTACAAGTTCAATTCTTGGAACAAATGATTTAAATCCTAAATCAATAAATTTAAAAATTAAATCATTGCTTAGAGAAACAAGGGATGTAATTAAGTCAAAAGGATCACAAGTTAGTGAAATTAAAACAAATGGAAATTTTGTAAAAAAAATTAGAGACTTTCTTCAAGAAAATCAAAATACCAAATTTAAGTTAGAAGTAGTATCTTTGAGAGATAGTAAAACCATAGAACCTATAGTCGTTGAAATCAATATTTTAAAGATTGCATCTTAAATGCCTAGAGTTATAACAATTGATCCCGGAAAAAGTAAATGCGGCTTAGTATTAGCTGATATAAGTGAAAAAAAAGTTTATAAAGCGATTATTCTTAAAAGTGAAGTACTTGAAAATTATGTAAGAAATTTAATTGCCGCTGAGGACATATCACAAATTATTATTGGCAATGGTACTTCAAGTAGAGAGATTAGAGAAAAACTATATTTTTTTAAAAAAGAAATAATTACTTTTGAGGAAAAAAATACCACCTTCAGGGCTAAAGGAAGATATTTCGAGATTTTCCCAATTAGTGGTCTGAAGTTTTTATTGCCTAGAGAGGTTTTTATCCTTAATAAAAACCTTGATGCGATATCAGCGTTGATAATTTTAGAAGATTATTGCAAAACGAAGTTTACTTTTAATCAAAATATAGATTTTAAAACTTGGCTGAAATAGTGAACTTATATTCATGCCCTGTTTCTAGTTCATAATCTTTTTTCAATAAGAATCTCAATAAGGCATCCTCAATTAATGCTCTTCCCAGAGGTGGATTTACCTTTAATAGACCTTTATTAAAGGACCATGTAAAAGTCCATTTAAATTGACTAGCTTCCACAACCCCATGAATTTGCTTTTTTGAGAAGCAATATTCCTTAACACTTACATTGGCAATCGTTTCAGGTTTTGAACGCATTTCTTAAGGTTGATCTTTGTCAAAAGAATTTAATTCATTAATTATAAATTCTTCTTTTTTAGTATTTAATTTTTCGAGGGATTCTATTACTCTCTTATATACTTTATCCAAAATTGATTTTTCTTCTAGAGAAATATTTCCTAATACGTGTGAAATGGTATTGAAATTATTTTTTCCTTTTATTAGAGGAGGTGACCCAATACCAATTCTTATTCTCTTAAAGTTTTGTGTCTGTAATTGTTCAATGATGCTTTTCAGCCCGTTATGTCCACCTGAGCTTCCTTTTCTTCTAAATCTTATTTTTCCAAGGGGAAGATCTTTATCATCCACTATTATAAAAATCTGATCTAAATTTATTTTGTACCAATCAACTATTGCTCGGACAGCATCCCCACTGTTATTCATAAACGTATTTGGTAAAAATAACCTGTAATTAGAATCATTGATTTGAAATTCTGAGCAGAAACTTTTTAGCTTATCTTTTAACAAAAAATTTGAATTATATTTTTTCGAAAAATTTTCAAGCAGCAAGAAACCTATATTATGTCTATTGTTTAAATATTTTTTGCCAGGGTTTCCAAGACCAATTAAAAATATTTCTTTCATGGTTTATTTCAAAATCTCATTATTATTGAGAATTATGAATATATATTAATTATATCTAATTAAGAAAAACACAAATTTTAAAAAAGTTATTTAGCAATCTTCACATGAACAAATAACTTTTTGAGAAAATTTCAGAAATTTAGTTTCCGTTCCAATCTACTGAGAAACCTTGAAGTAGTAAGGATTGATTATAAATTTGTAGAAGAATAACTAAAAAAACAAGTAGCAGTAACCCTATGACAGTCATCACAGGAACTGCACCCCAACCAGGTACTACTTTACCTTGACCTGAATTGCCAATTGCTTTTAGAAGACTGCCTAAGGCTGTTTTTTGACCCATTTGAATTCACAAAATCGAATATTATTTCGTTATTGTATAAGAACTTATACATAAATTGTTTACAAACTTAGCAAAATTGATGCAATCTTTATCATCTTCTCCAGATCCTGCAGTTTCCATAGCAGTAACAATTCTGGCAATACTACTAGCTTTAACTGGTTTTGGTCTTTGGACTGCATTTGGACCTAAAGCCGCAAAGCTTACTGATCCTTGGGATGACCATGACGATTAATATCCCTTAAAGTATTTCAAAATTTTTTAAAAATACAAAAAGTAAACAATTTACCATAGTTTAATTATAAATTTAATAGGATATAAATCTGTCAGCACTAGTAATTCCATGCTCGCCTTAAAAATTTCTGTTTACACTATTGTCTTTTTCTTCGTTGGAATATTTCTTTTTGGATTTTTAGCGAGCGACCCAACAAGAACACCAAACAGAAAAGACCTAGAAAGTCCTCAAGATTAATCTATTAATTAAATTTTAAAATTGTTTTCTGGAATTTCAAAAAAGGCAATATTTTTCTCTTTTCTTTTCATTAATTTCCTTCAGCCATCCAAATCAGCTGAATTTGTAAAAATTAATAAAAATATCAATAATCAAAATACCAAATTACTTTGGTCAAACTTCATTAGTGAAAAAATTTTATCAAGTACTTTAAAAAGTTTTAACGATAAAAACCCCTATGTAAATTTATTAAAGAAAAATTTTGATTCATTTTTAGTGGCTAAAACTGAAAAGCAGCAAGAGTTAATAATCCAATCCGATAAACAGTCTGAAATAAATGATGTTATTTATGCAGAGGGTAATGTATCTGTTTCTTTTGGAGGCAAACTGCTTAGAGCTGATAATTTAACATACGATAAGTCGAATAAAAAAATTAATGCTACAGGAAATATAGTCTTGGTATTAGGTGATCAACTCTTTAAAGTTTCAGAATTAGAATACAGTTTTATTAGTGAGAAAGGTTATATATTAGATGTAAAGGGCAGTATTAATACTAATAATTTGATTGATGACTTATCTTCAAATTTCAACTTATCAGACTCTAAAAAAATAGAAAATTTACTTGAATTTAAAAAAAAGGAAGTCTCAAATACTCCAGGCAAGGTTGAAAATTGGTTATTTTTTACAGATAAAATATCTATAGATGGCCAAAAATGGGAAAGCAAGAAGGCTGTTTTTAGTAATGATTTACTTGAATCGAAACAGGTTAAATTAGCCATTAATTCATTAAAAGTTATTTCTGAAGCAGAGAAATTGCGATTTAAGTCATCAATAAACTATTTAATATTTGAAGAAAAAGTTTCAATTCCATTTTGGCTTGGAGATAGAACTTTAACAAAGTCCGGTGAATTCTTTAACTTTGAAAACAGGTGGAATTTAGGATATGACAACTTAGATAAGGATGGGTATTTTATTGGTAGGAAATTTAACTCTATAGATATTGCTGATGATTTTGTTCTTGATTTAGAGCCGCAATTTCTAATTCAGAGGGCATTAAAAGGGTATACAAATAGTTTTGTAAAGAAGGACGAATCAATCACTTCAGATAGGGTTAAGAGAAATTCACGTTTTGAAGATTATTTTGCTCTAAAATCACAGATAAAAGGCCCAATAAAAAATTGGGAATTAGAAATAAACAAGAATTTAAATTCTCTTGATTTTGATAAATTTTCAGATGCCTTTAGATTAAAAACTAAATTAAGTAAAGAAATTAATTTTTTAGATTCAAAATGGGAAAAAAGTTTTTATGGAATTTATAGAGAAAGGATCTGGAATGGTTCATTGGGTGAAGCCGAAATTTACTCAGGTTATGGATCAAAATTTAAAAAAGAAAATAATTGGGTTGTTAATGGGATTAAAAAGTCAGAATCGTTATCTTTAGGTTTGGCTCAAATCACTGCAGAGGGTTTAAATACAAAAAATCTCATAACTAATCTAAAAGGTAGTTTGTTTTATTCTCTAGATCAGAAATTTCCAATTAGTATAGAAAATCCTAAAAATAAATCTATTGATATTTCATATAGGTACATTCCTGAGCCAATTAATAAAGGATTGAGTCTTAGTACAAGCTTAGAGGCAGCATACTCGTTCTATGAGAATGGAAATCATCAAGAATATTTAGGTTTAGGTATAGGCCCAGAATTGATATTGGGTAATTTTAAAAATAAAACTTTTGACTACACTCGTTTAAGTATTTTTCCTTTTTATAAGATTAATAGCGGAAAAAGTGTTTTTAAATTCGACCAAAATTATGATAATTTCACTTTAAATATTGCATTTGATCAGCAATTATTTGGACCAGTACTTCTTAAAAGTAATGGAACATTAAACCTGACGAATGATTCCGATGATTATGGTGAATTTATAGATTCTAAAATTTCTTTAAATTGGAAAAAAAGATCTTATGAATTTGGTATTTTTTATCAGCCTCATAATCAAGCAGGAGGTATTTCTTTTAGTCTCTATGGATTTAAATAGCTATAAAAAATTAATATTAAATTTTACATAGGGTAATTGGTTAAATTTATTTTCTATTAAATTTTTATTATCAAGTAGTGTTGAAGTGGCATCCCACTCTCCTGATAAAAACATTTTTCTTGAACTTTCATTAATTTCAAGATTGAAATTTAAATCTTTTGATTTTGCTAAGGAGTTTTTCAGATCAATTTCTAAAAATAAAAATTGATTATCGCAATAGTTTTGTATTTCTTCAATGGATTTTTTAGGCAGCGTAAAACATGGAATTCCTATCGCAATACAGTTACTATAAAAAATGTCGGCGAAACTCTCGCCTATGATTGATTTTATGCCCCATCTCATAAGCGCTTGGGGGGCATGTTCTCTGCTGGAACCACATCCAAAATTGCTATTAACAACTAGTATTGAGGCATTTTTGTTTTCCTTTAGATCAAAAGGATGATTTCCTCCCAAAGTTTTTCTATCGTCCTCAAAAACAGATTCACCCAATGAATCAAAGTTAACACACTTCAAAAAACGCGCTGGAATTATCCGATCTGTATCAATGTCGTTACCAATCAAGGAGATACATTGTCCATTTATATTTGAAATTTTTCCAATTGGTGGGGTAAACTCTGATTTCATCAGTTGATAAATTCTCTAACGTCACTGACTTTTCCATTAATTGCAGCAGCAGCAACCATTGCTGGACTCATGAGAAGAGTTCTTCCACTGGGAGATCCTTGCCTACCCTTGAAATTTCTATTACTAGAACTAGCACTAACTTGATTTCCTATTAGCTTATCTGAATTCATTGCTAAACACATTGAGCAGCCAGGCTCTCTCCATTGAAATCCAGAATCCTTAAAAATCTGATCAATACCTTCTTTTTTTGCTTCTGTTGCCACTTTTTCTGAACCTGGAACTGCAAATGCTTTGACATTCTTGGATACTTTTTTGCCTTTTAATACTTTAGCTGCAACTCTTAAGTCACTGATTCTTCCATTTGTGCAACTACCTATGAAACAAACGTCTACTGGAGTATCTTTTATTAATTGTCCTGGCTTGAAACTCATATATTCATAAGCCTCTTTTGCAACTAATTTATCATTTGGGGATAAGTCATCTAAAAGAGGGATTTGTTGATTAATGCTTATACTTTGGCCAGGAGTAATCCCCCAGGTTACGGTTGGTTCTACTTTAGAAGCATCTAATTTAATTACATCATCATAAATTGAATTTTCATCGCTTTTTAATGATTTCCACCATCTTAGCGCTTTATCCCAATACTCATTTTTTGGAGCACACAATTTATTTTTAATGTAACTAAAGGTCTTTTCATCAGGGTTAATGTAGCCGCATCTTGCTCCTCCTTCAATAGACATATTGCATATCGTCATCCTTTCTTCCATTGATAACTCATGTATCGCAGGCCCTGCGAATTCATATGCGAAACCTACTCCTGCCTTTACTCCAAGTTTATTAATGATATGAAGGACTAAATCCTTAGCATAAACACCCTTGGATAATTTATTGTCACACCAAATCTGCCTCACTTTCAATTTGTTCATGGCTAAGGTTTGGGTAGCAAGAACATCTCTTACTTGACTTGTACCTATCCCAAAAGCAATTGACCCAAAAGCTCCATGAGTTGAAGTATGAGAATCTCCGCAAGCGATTGTCATTCCTGGCTGAGTTAGGCCTAATTCCGGTGCTACTACATGAACTATTCCTTGATTACCACTACCAATATTAAAAAATCTTATTTTATGTTCTAAGCAATTCCTCTCAAGTGTTTCAATCATCTGTTCAGCGAGATTATCTTTGAAAGGCCTGCTCTGATTATCTGTTGGCACAATATGATCAACAGTAGCTACAGTTCTATCAGGGAATTTTACTTTTAATTTTTTGTCCTTTAAAGCACCAAATGCTTGAGGACTCGTCACTTCATGGATAAGATGAAGACCAATAAATATTTGATCAGATCCTCCAGGAAGAATTGAAACTTTATGTAAATCCCAAACTTTATCAAATAGGGTATTTTGACTCAATTTGTAAAAATAGTTACTTACTATTCGATAATAGGATTAATCGGAGGCTGTTCAAACACACATTTACACTTAGTCTTTGAATTTCTATTCGATTTCGTGTTGAGTTAAATAGTTTTTTTATATTAGTTATATGATTATTCGGTCCTGAAATTGAGATATAGACAAGTCCAACCGGTTTATCTTGACTACCTCCGTTAGGACCAGCTATTCCACTAATTGCTATTGCCCAATCTGCTCTCAATATCTCTTTTACATTAATTGCCATGGCCTCACAAACTTCTTCAGAAACAGCTCCATGTTTTAAAAGCTTTTCTTCAGAAATATTTAATAATGAATTTTTTAGCTCATTACTATAGGAAACAATACTACCTTGAAAAACTTGAGATGAGCCTGATATTGAGGTTAGTGATGAAGATAGAAGGCCTCCGGTACAGGATTCAGCAAAAACAATAGTTTGGTTTCTCTTGGTTAGTTCTTTTATTAAAACGCTAGGAAGTGTATCGTTATCCTCTCCAAAAATAAATTTCGAAAACTCTTTTCTTAATTTTTCTTTTACAGGCTTAATTATATTTTTTGCTTCTAGGTCGTTCTTTGCTCGCGCGGTAATTCTGAGTTTAACCTCTCCTAAGTTTGCATATGGAGCAACGGTCGGGTTTTTAAGATTTAATAGATCATTAATTTTTTCGGCAATGCTAGATTCTCCAATGCCCGCAAATTTAAGAGTATTTGAAAAAAAGGAATAACTATCTGAGAATTTGGTTTTAATGAAATCATACGCCGTCTCTTCCCACATAGTTTTCATTTCACTGGGTACTCCTGGGAAAGTAAGGATAGTAAACCCTTTTACTGGTTCCCAAATCATTCCTGGGGCAGTACCCCTAGTGTTATTAATAATTTGAGCATTTTCTGGGAAGAAACATTGTTTCCTTAAGCTAGAGGAATCGTCTTTGAGCTTTGAGTTTGAAAGTTTTTGTTTAATTTCATCCCATAAGTACGGTCTTTCAAAAATAGATACATTAAAAGATTTTGCTATTGCTTCAATAGTTAAGTCATCTGGGGTGGGTCCCAAGCCACCAGTTGTAATTAGAAGATTACTTCTTTTCGATATTTCTTTAATTATTTTTATAATTCGATCACAATTATCACCGACAGTTGATTGCCTAAAGTGATTTAAGCCTAATTGAGACAACTGTTCCGAAATCCATTGAGCATTTGTATTGATAATATTTCCTAAAAGTAGCTCTGTTCCAATAGAAAGAATTTCAACTCCCTTGGAATTAGGACTCATTTAATTGATGCTTCAAGTTTGCCTTCATAAAGAGGAAAACGATTACATAAGGTTAATACTCTTTCTTTACATTGACTTTCAATCAATGAATCGTCGGGGTTAAGTAATCTATCAGCAATAATTTCGCCAACTTCAGCAAAAGCATCCTCATTAAAGCCTCTAGTAGTTAAAGCAGCAGTTCCCAACCTTAGTCCGCTTGTTACAAAAGGTGATTCAGGGTCAAATGGAACAGTATTTTTATTTGCAGTGATATTCACTTCACTTACAAGTAAGTCAGCAATCTTACCAGTCATATTGATACTTCTTAAATCGAGTAAAACAATATGGTTATCAGTGCCTCCACTAACTATATTAATACCTCTATTTATTAAAGTTGAAGCTAGAACTTTTGCATTTTTTATTACTTGTTGGGAATAATTCACGAAATCTGGCTGCAAGGCTTCTCCAAATGCAACAGCTTTAGCTGCAATTATATGTTCGAGGGGACCACCCTGAGTTCCAGGGAAAACAGATTTATCAAATTTCTTTCCAAATTCTGCATCTTTACACAAAATAAGTCCCCCTCTAGGCCCTCTTAATGTTTTATGAGTAGTTGTGGTTACTACATCACAATATGGTATTGGATTTGGGTGAAGTTTACTTGCTACAAGACCGGCGATGTGTGCAATATCAGCCATTAAGAATGCACCAACTTCATCTGCAATATTTCTAAATGACTCAAAATCGATTGTTCTTGGATAAGCAGAATATCCACATATGATTAATTTTGGTTTTGTTTCAAGTGCTATCTCTCTTATTTCATCAAAATTTAATTCACTAGTTTCTTTATTTACACCATAGTGAACTGCATTGAACCATTTACCACTCATATTTACTGGAGACCCATGAGTTAGGTGTCCACCATGAGATAAATCCATCCCCATGATTGTGTCGCCAGGTTTAAGTAGACTTAGGAAAACAGCAGCATTTGCCTGCGCTCCACTATGGGGTTGAACATTAGCCCAATTTGCATTAAATAATTTTTTCGCTCTCTGAATAGCTAATTCTTCGATTTCATCAACAAATTCACATCCCCCGTAATATCTTTTTTGGGGTAATCCCTCGGCGTATTTATTTGTAAGTACGGAACCTTGAGCCTGCATAACGGCAATTGATGCGAAATTTTCGCTTGCGATTAACTCAAGATGAGTTTCCTGCCTATTTTTTTCAGAGTTAATAAAATTTGATATTACTGGATCACTTTCTTTAAGATTTTGAAGGATATTCATTGAATTTGATAAGTAATACTCATAATATAGACGATATTTTTTAGAAAAATATAAAAAGAATATTTCAGAATTTTAAACGCGCCTGGAGAGATTCGAACTCCCGACACCCTGATCCGTAGTCAGGTGCTCTAATCCACTGAGCTACAGGCGCATAATTATGTAATATCTCTGTTTCAGGGTCTCTTAGTCAACTAGATTTCGGGTAAAATGTCTATTATTAACAATCTAATTATTAATATGCCTATAAAGTGGTACGGAAATGGTGACTCAGAAGATCCTATCTATAAACATTTTTCTCGAATAGTAAATTTTGTTATTCACTGCATGATATTTACTGCGATTGTAAGTGGCACCTGGCTTTTAAAAGAGATTAAATATGAAATCAGTTATTTTAATAATTTTGCAATTGTCTGGTCAGTTCTTTTGGCCTCCCATTTACTTTTCGTAATTATAAAAAAACCTAAAGATACTTCAAAACAATCAACTTAAATTAATTTCTATTTATGGACTCTCAGATAAGTATAAGTGATCTAGAAAATGTTATTTCCGAAAAGGTTTTTATAAAAATAGAAAAGTGGAATTTGTATCTTGGAGACGCTGGCCTAGCTAGGAGTCTTGCTATTGAATGTATCAGCAATAAAGATCAAGGCTCATTGGAGGCTGCAAAATTAAGTTTGAAAGCAATTAATGTAAAAGTAGGAGATGGTGTTAAAAGTATTCCACTGGTTAATTTAATCACAAAATCACAAATTCTAGAATTAGAGGAAATTTTGGAAAGTTTTTTTAAAAACTAAATTTCTTTTTTTGAAACTTTAAATTTATTTACTTTCAAGAATTTTGTTAGTAAAAAATAAATTACAAAAAAAGTTAGAGTTCCAAATATTAATAATAAAAATTCTCTCAAATTTGTATTGGAGTTATTCGTAGTTTGAAGAAAAGTAAAACAAAATGTGCTGTCTATAAATACTGCTAATGACATGAGGCTAATTTTCCTCAATAATGCCAAGTTCGGCAAAATGATATTTTCATTGCGCAGATTGAAAGAAAGAAAAATACAAACTATAAAGTTGACAATTACTGAAGATAAAATTATTCCCACGACTCCAAAATTATAAGGAGAAAGATTCCCAAAATTCTTAATTGGGGCACCAATTAAAAACCAATCAAAAAAAATATTAAATATTATCCCTGCAAATGAAGACTTAAAAGGGAAGTTTGTTTTTTCTATTGAATAGTAAGTTCTTACTAATAAATCTCTATAAACATAAAAGGGTATGCCAACTGCATAAGCAATTAATATATTCTTTACTTTTAAAGTTGCTGAATAATCAAAAGATCCTCTTTCAAAAACTAATTGTACGATTTGATTATTAAATGTTATGAAAAATCCGGTTAAAAAAATAGCTGTCAAGAAACAGTACTCTATCCCAGATATCAATTTTTTTTGGAGACCTCTTTCATCTTTTTCACTTCTCAATTTAGAAAATTTTGGAAGTAATGGCAGAATCAAGGAGTTAGATAATATGCCTAAGGGGGCTTGTATAAGAAAGTTTCCGTAAGCTAGTCCAGATGCTGCGCCTTGAAAACTTGAAGCAAAAAACATATCGATGAAAACATTAATTTGACTTAAACCTGATGAGATAGATGCTGGAATTATTAGTTTGAAAATCCTCTTCTCTTCATCTTTAAATAGATTGAAGGTTGAATTTAATCTAAAGAGACCAATTTTATTTATTTCCAAAATTTGAACAACAAACTGAATTAAAGTTCCTGTCAAAGTTGCAAAAGCTAGTAATCCCGTGTAGGTAAAGAAATTAGAAGATGTATTTTCTTGGTTAAAAATCCAACTAAATAAAATAAAAAAAATAGTAGTTACGCTTGTAATCGCTGGACTTATACTTGATAAAAAAAATTTTCCTTGAGAATTTAAGGCGCCAAAGCTTAAACCTATGAAGCCGGATAAAGGGATACATGGTGTAAGTATTTGTAATTGGTAAGTAGCAATAGATTTAGCTTGCAAACTTAAATTGGGGGCTAATAATTCAATTAATAAACTTGAATTCGAATAAATCAATATCGCTAAAATTAATAATAATATTGAAAGTTTTATGCTTACTTGAGTTAAAACAATTCCGCCATTTTTTTTGTTAAGTGGAGTTAAAACTGCAACGACTGCGTTATGTAAGGGACCATTAATTCCTCCAATTATTATTAGCAAAAAACCAGGAATTATATAGGCATAATTAAACGCGTCGTATGTTACCCCAACTCCAAAAGCAGCAGCTATGAATATTTGTCTTATACATCCAGCTAATTTACTTAGACCAGTACCAAATGAAATTGAAAAAACATTATTTTTTAGAAATGAATGCATTTGGATTTGTCTAAATCATCAAGAAGTTTAAGTTTCAATTATATTTGATTTTTAACTAACGACATATCTATGAATGATCGGATAATTGAATTTGATCCATTAATTGAAGGGGTTTTAATCAAGAGGTATAAAAGGTTTCTTGCAGATATTAAACTAGAGAATGGAGAAGTAGTGACTGCTCACTGTGCTAACACGGGCCCAATGAAAGGTCTTTTGAGTGAGGGAGCAAAAGTAAGATTAAGTGTTTCCCCTTCTCCAAAAAGAAAATTACCTTTTACATGGGAACAGATATCTGTATTAGATGCAAAAAATGAGGAAGTTTGGGTGGGTATTAATACCCTATTTGCAAATAAGTTAATCAAAAAGGTTATTGAGAAAAATTTACTAAGAGAAATAATAGGAGAAATAGAGACAATTAAATCAGAAATCCCCTATGGAAAAGATAAAAAAAGCAGAATTGACTTTTTTTTAACTCCAAAATCTTCAAATCCTGATAAACGTAACATTTACATAGAAGTAAAAAATACGACTTGGATTAAAGAAAATGTAGCTCTTTTCCCAGATACAGTAACGAAAAGAGGCCAAAAACACTTAGTAGAATTAAAAGAACTCATTCCTGAAAGTAAAAGTGTTTTAGTACTTTGTATAACTAGAAAAGATGCAGAATTTTTTACTCCCGGAGATGAGGCAGATCCCTTATATGGCAGTCTTTTTAGAGAATCTTCCAGAGCAGGCATGATTACCATCCCTTGCTCGTTTGTATTTCATAAAGATCACGTATCATGGAATGGAATTAAACCTTTAAAATAATTTAAAAACTTGATAATCTGAAATCCAAAAAAAAATAATTTTCAAATTTAACAAATAATTTTTTATGGTGCAACTATAAAATTGGTATAAACAACTACTAGACACTGATAAGTTTTTTGAATAAATTTAAATTTGAAAGGAAACAGCACAAACTGTTTTTTTGCAGATCTAATTTTTTTTTATGACCACTGCTTTGCAAACGCCTCAAAGGCGCTCTAGGTCCAAATTACAAGATGCAAGTCTTGTTAATGGACCTATGCTCCTTTTGAGGAGTATTCGAGGATTTAGTTCAAACCGCTCTATGTTGTGGCTTGCAACTGTTCCCCTAGCTTTGTTTGGTTTAGGTATTTTTAATCTTTCAGCTCATGCAGCTGATTTACCTGAGTTGAATGCAGCTTTTCTTGCTAACAATTTATGGCTTCTGATCGCTACTATTTTGGTGATCTTCATGAACGCCGGTTTCGCTATGGTTGAGGCAGGTATGTGTCGTTCTAAGAACGCAGTAAACATCCTTGCTAAAAACCTCTTTGTATTTGCTCTAGCTGTAACTTCTTATTGGTTTATCGGCTATTCATTAATGTACGGAGGAAGTGTTGCTGACGGATGGCTTTATTTTGGAGGCTTATTCTTTGATCCAACAGTTACCGCTGATATGGTTACTGATGCTGGATTAGTCCCAACTGTTGATTTCTTGTTCCAGTCTGCATTCGCAGGAACTGCAGCAACTATCGTTTCCGGTCTTGTTGCTGAAAGAGTTAAATTTGGAGAATTTGTTGTTTTTGCTGTTGTATTAACTGCATTTATATATCCAATTGCTGGTAGCTGGAAATGGAATGGTGGTTGGCTTGATTCTTTAGGTTTTGTTGATTTTGCTGGTTCTTCAATTGTTCATTCAGTTGGAGCATGGGCGGGTCTTGTAGGAGCTATGCTTCTTGGACCAAGAATTGGCAAATACTCTGATGGCAAACCACAAGCTATGCCAGGACACAATATGGCTATAGCTACTCTAGGTGCATTAGTCCTATGGATAGGTTGGTATGGATTTAACCCCGGTTCTCAACTTGCTATGGATCAATGGGTTCCATATGTTGCTGTAACAACTACTTTGGCGGCAGCAGCTGGAGCTATTGGTGCAACTATTGTTTCAACATTAACTTCTGGTAAGCCTGATCTTACAATGATAATTAACGGAATCCTTGCTGGTTTGGTTAGTATCACTGCTGGTTGTGGTGATATGACTCTTGCTGGAGCCTGGTTCGCAGGACTAGTAGGGGGAATTATAGTTGTATTTTCTGTTGCAGCACTTGATGCCGCTGAGATTGATGATCCTGTAGGTGCATTCTCTGTTCACGGAGTTTGTGGTGTATGGGGTACTTTAGTTATCGGTCTTTGGGGTACAGCTGTACAAGGTGATGGAGCAGGTATGGGATTGTTCAATGGTGGAGGTATTACCCTTCTTCTAGTTCAAGCTCTTGGTGCCGCAGCTTATGCTATTTGGACACTAGTTACTTGCTGGATTGCCTGGTCTGTAATTGGAGGATTATTCGGAGGAATCCGAGTATCTGAAGAGGAAGAGACTCAAGGCTTAGATATAGGAGAGCATGGAATGGAAGCATATCCAGACTTTGCATCTGCTAAATAATCTTATTCACAATTGATTTAAGAAACCTGACTTATGTCAGGTTTCTTTTTTTTTACGAAAAATTATTTAAAACGTTGTAATATAGAAAGATGGATACCCAAGCTTTTAGAAGATCCCTTCATCATTCTGATAGATACAATAGAAGGGGTTTCGATTCTCCAACAAAAAGAGCTCAAGCGTTAGAAGAAGCTTACCAAAGTGATTTGATAAGTTCTATTAGGGACAATGATTTTACTTATACTAAAGGGAGACTAAATATAAAGTTGGCCCAAGCCTTCGGTTTCTGTTGGGGAGTTGAAAGAGCTGTTGCAATGGCTTATGAAACTAGAAGACATTACCCAAATGAGAATATTTGGATAACAAACGAAATAATTCATAATCCCTCGGTTAATGATCATTTAAGAAAAATGAATGTAAAATTCATCTCAGCTAAAAATGGAATTAAAGATTTTTCTTTAGTTTCTAATGGGGATGTTGTTATACTCCCTGCTTTCGGAGCTACTGTTCAAGAAATGAAACTCTTGCATGAGAAAGGTTGTCATATCATTGATACAACTTGTCCATGGGTTTCTAAGGTTTGGCATACAGTTGAAAAACATAAAAAACATGTTTTCACATCTATTATTCACGGAAAATTTAAACATGAAGAGACTCTCGCTACAAGTTCATTCGCAGGTAAATATTTAGTTGTACTTGATCTAGAAGAAGCGAACTACGTTTCTGAATATATTCTGGGGAGAGGTAATAGAAATGAGTTTATGAATAAATTTTCTAAAGCTTGTTCTAATGGATTTGATCCTGATAAAGATTTAGATAGAGTGGGCGTTGCAAATCAGACAACTATGCTTAAGAGCGAGACTGAGGAAATTGGAAAGGTTTTTGAAAGGACGATGTTAAAGAAATTTGGACCAGAAAACTTAAATAGTCACTTTTTAGCTTTTAATACTATTTGTGATGCAACTGAAGAAAGGCAAGATGCAATGTTCTCTCTGGTTGATGAAGACCTTGATATTTTAGTAGTTATTGGAGGCTTCAATTCTTCCAATACTACTCACCTACAAGAAATAGCAATTAATAAAAATATTTCTTCTTTTCATATAGATACGCCAGAGAGGATATCAGTTAAAGAAAACTCAATATTTCATAAACCACTAGGATCAGATTTAGAACTTAAAAATAATTTTCTACCTAGTGGAAAAATTAATGTTGGAATTACCTCAGGTGCATCCACTCCTGATAAGGTTGTTGCAGATGTTATTGAAAAGTTAATTGATATTGCTTCCTGAATTTGTTATTCATTTATAAATTTGCTTAGTTTTTTTAATTTATTAGTCAGATAATTCCAAAAGATCTACTTTATTAACTAGAATAATGAAAAATTAATGAAGTATGGAAGACAAAGCACAAACTAATCAGGTTCAAACAGCAAGTATGAATAGAACTAAAGCGCCCCAAAAAGTTGAAGTTGTAGTTGCCAATTCATCTTCAGGGTCAGAAGTAAATATCCTTGGTGAACTATCGATTTTTGTTTTAAGAATAGGTTTTTGTGCTTTGATGATTCATCATGGTCTAGAAAAACTTCAAGATCCGCAGGGTTTTGCCGAGTTTGTAGTTGGTAAGTATTTCCCATTTTTGCCTGGTGATCCTGTTATTTGGACTTTTGGAGCAGCAATTACTCAACTGGTATGCCCAGTTGGATTGGCTTTAGGGATTTTTGCGAGGCTTTCTTCTCTTGGTCTATTCTCCACCATGGCATTTGCAGTATATTTTCATCTCCTTGATACTGGACTAGAAGGTTTTCCTTTGGCAGTGGTTGAAGGTCATAATTATGCTTTCGAATTGTCTTTCATATATGGGGCTATATCTCTCTACTTTCTTTGTGCAGGTCCAGGAAGGCTATCTTTATTCAGAAAAACAAACAAGATTACATATTATCCAAAATCAACATAATTTAATGTAAAAAATGCCTTTTTTGGGTAAATACCATAGAGATTCCTTTCGAATTACACATATCAATACTTTCTTGGTCTCTTAGACTTCCTCCAGGTTGAATAATAGCTTTTATTCCATATTCATTTGCTAGTTCTACAGTATCTGCAAATGGGAAAAACCCATCGCTGGCCAAGACAGCATCAGAACATAACCTTCCAGCTGCTTTTAATGCAATTTTTGCTGCTCCTACTCTATTCATTTGTCCAGCTCCAATACCAATAGTTTTTTGTTCTTTTGCAATAACAATGGCATTAGATTTAACGTGTTTACAAATTTTCCATGCAAAATTTAGATCTAAGTTAGTTTGATTACTCGGATTTTTATTAGTTACTGAAATCCAATTTTCAGTTTTTTCTTCACTATCGTCAGTATCTTGAACTAGTAATCCTCCCATTATTGATTTAATAGAATTTTGATTCTTTTTTGGAAGTTGATCTTTTGAAAACTTTAAAATTCTTAAATTCTTTTTAACTTTTAAAATTTCTAAAGCTTCCTCATCAAAAGATGGAGCGACGACACACTCTAAGAAAATATCTTTGAGGTGAATTGCGGTCTCACTATCAACATTTGAATTAAAAGCAACTATTCCGCCAAAGGCACTAACAGAGTCGCATTTCAAAGCATTCAAAAATGCTTTAGAAGATGAATTGCTTATAGAAGCACCACAAGGATTATTGTGTTTTAAAATAACAGAGGCAAACATGTCTGTTGCAAGTTCATCTTTTTCTGTGTAGCCAAATTCTAAAACTGTTGAAAGTGCAGACTCTAGATCTAGTAGATTGTTATAACTCAATTCTTTTCCTTGTAATTGTTCTGCTGAGTTCCATCCAATATTACTTAAACCATACCAGAAAGCTTTTTGATGTGGATTCTCCCCATATCTTAAGGTTTTGATTAGTGGATAAGATTCAATATATTTTGAAGATTGTAAATCTCTTTCTTTTCTTATCCAACTAGATATTGCAGTGTCATAGTCTGCTGTATGTTGAAAAGCTTCAAAGGCTAATTTTGCTTTATATGAGTCTTTCAATTCACCTTTTTTACTTTCTTCTAAAAAATTTTGATACTGACTAGGATCTACTAAAACGGAAACATCTTTATGATTTTTAGCTGCAGAACGAATCATAGATGGCCCTCCGATATCGATATTTTCAATAGCATCCTCCCATTTTGCTCCTTGATCTACAGTTTTTTTAAAAGGATATAAATTTACAACTACTAAGTCAATTAAATCAAGATTGTGAGCTTCTATATCTTTTTTATGTTCCTCATCAGTTCTTTTAGCTAATATTCCCCCGTGAATTTTTGGATGTAAAGTTTTAACTCTTCCTCCAAGAATTTCTGGAGAATTAGTAAAATCAGAAACTTTAATAACTGGAATTTTAGCCTCTATAAGATGTTTGGCAGTTCCTCCACTTGATAGAATTTTATAATTAAATTGCTCTACCAATTCCTTACAAAATGGGATTATATTTTTTTTATCAGAGACACTTACTAAAGCTAATGGAGACATTATGGGAAAGTTTACTTACTTAAGAATATAAACATGAAATATGCTATCAATCATGAATTTGTCTCGATTAGCTCTCAAACTGCAACTCATAGAATTATTTTGATGCATGGTTGGGGAGCTGATTCAGATGACCTTTTAACATTTGGAAAGGAGATGACAGAAAAAATAAATCTTGATTTTGAGGTAATTTCTTTGAGGGCTCCTGGATTACACCCAAGTGGTCAGGGAAGACAGTGGTATGGACTATACCCACATGATTGGAATGGAGCTGAGGTTGAAGTAAATAAACTTTTAGTTACATTAAAAAATTTTGATACTGATCAGATTCCATTAAGAAAAACAATTTTGTTGGGATTCTCTCAGGGGGCGGCGATGGCAATTGATGCGGGATTTAAGTTAAATTTTGGATTAATTGTTGCTTGTAGTGGTTATCCTCACCCCAACTGGGCCCCGGGAGAAAAATTCTCACCATTGATTATTAGTCATGGTTTATTTGACGACGTTGTGCCTATAGATGCTTCTAGGACTATTTATGAAAAGGTAAAGAATAAGTCTTCTAAATTTTGTGAATTATTAGAATTCCATGGATTTCATCAAATTGATTCAAATTTAATTAATTTTATAAGTTCAAATATAAGTAATATTTTTTAAACAAAAGCATATTCATATTCTTCAATCTCTTCCCAATCATCTGCAGTAAGTTCCAGACCCTCAAATATTTTTTCTTCACCAATTCCTTCAACTACAACTTTTAGTGATGGAAATAGAAAATGATTTTCTTCAGCATATTGGGCGCTAAATAACCCTTTTTCACCCCAAAAAAATCTATCGGTGGTGTGTTCATTTCTTCTGACATTGAAAACTGAAGGGGCAGAGAGGCCATTTTCAGCTATGAATCTTCTTGCTGCTGTAACTGGTTTATGTTTGCCAGTTTCGATATGATAAATAGGTACATGTGCCATTACTCTTTGGCCAGCCAATCTTCTTCTGCTGATTCTTTTTCTTTTTTTTGACATTGATTGGTACTCCTGAAATTATTAATGAGATTAGTCTTATTTATTTTTACTAATCTAATATATGTGATTTTAAATTCACTTCAAATTACATAGAGGACCCATCAACCCCTGATGTAGCATAAAATATGATTAAATATTCATATTTAAGGCTGGCTAAAGTCAGACCTCTTTATATATCTTAATACTTTTTTCATATTTTACAAGCCCTTTTCAAGTTTTTTTTAAAAAAAATTTCTCAAAATTTCATTAATTATGAATCTTTCAAAAAAATTTGAAGAATTAATAATAAAACAGCTAGAGAGTTTTGGTTGCTCAATGGGCGTGACTAATTTAGTTATGTATCTTGCTTCAGCTAAGCAAGGAACTAAAGCATCTTTTGAAATGATTGGTCAATGGCCACAAATTGATAAGCTACTTACATCAATAGAAGATGATCCCTCACTAAAAGTTTCATCGCCTAATAGAAGATGGTACCCGCTTCAAGAAAACGATATTCTACTTGGTGTCCTTAGGGTAGAAACTGATTTAAAAGGGGGGAATTGGCCAGTCTCTCTTGATTCTAGATTAAAAGCGCTTTCAATATCTTTAGCTAAATGCGTATCTATCGAATTAGAGCGTCAAAATAAAAATGAAGAAATCAATTATTTAAAAAATCAGGTCAATGTCATAATCCATCAATTAAGGAATCCATTAGCCGCTATTAGGACCTATGCAAAATTACTAATAAAAAGACTAGGTTCAGATGATGACTCTATTGAAATAGTCGAACGCATGATAATAGAGCAAAAACAAATTAACCAATATATGGATTCTTTTGCGCAATTAAATTCACCTATTCAACTTCCTCTGGAAATTGGAGAGGAAAGATTATTATTACCCCCAAATTTAGATAATAAAAGGGTAATAACTGTTCAGAGTTTATTGAGGCCAATATTAGAAAGGGGTAAAGCTAATGCGGACTTAGAGAATAGAGATTGGACTGAACCTTCTCTTTGGCCAGACTGGACTATTTCGCCATTAAAGGCAAAATATGCTGTAATTGCTGAAATTGTGGCTAATTTATTAGAAAATGCGTTTAAATATGCCCAAAAAGATGCTGAAATTGGACTAGCCATCATGAGTAATGGACTTTGTATATTTGATGATGGAAAAAAAATAACAAAAAATGAAAACGAGAAAATTTTTGAAAAAGGATTTAGAGGATCTGCCGCTAAAAAGAAGGACGGCACTGGTGTGGGACTTTTTTTGGCGAGGAAATTAGCAAAACAAATTGGAGGAGATTTGAGATTGCTGGAAAATAACTCGATTGATAATACTGCGAAATCAAAAAATCTTAAGAAGAAAAATATTTTCTTTTTAGAACTGCCTATAAAAGAATTGCATGCATAAACAAAATTGCAGTTTCAACTAGTACAACACTTGCACCGCAGGCATCTCCGTTGAAGCCTCCAATTTTATT
>QCCJ01000009.1 GCA_003281285.1 Prochlorococcus sp. AG-347-K22
GAGGTAAATTTTGAAATAGAAAAGATTGAACGCATCCTAGATTCAAAAAATAAAAAAATGAATAAAAATTAATTAAAAATATCTAACAAAAAATGAAAATAACAACAAAAACTGAAGCATTAAATATTGTCGAGACCTCTTATTTAGCATCTCTTTCGTCTTTATTATGGGTTGCATTATATTATCTTCCAATTGGGGGAGCTTTATTAAGGTTGATTTTACCCCTCCCAATGATCTTATTGCACTTGAGAAGAGGAACTAAAATTGCATTGGAAGGACTTTTAATACAATTTCTACTTTTATTCATAATTATGGGTCCTGTTAGAGGAACTTTATTTTTATTTCCTTATGGGATCTTGGCTTTTTGGTTAGGTTGGTGTTGGTTTAAAGAAAAGAGTTGGAAACTTAGTTTAACTGGGGGAGTTGTTATTGGAACCCTTGGCTTCTTACTAAGAGTAATAGCATTATCTATCTTGGTCGGAGATAATCTTTGGTTGTTAATTACTAGAGCGAGTTATGGTCTAATAGAAAAGTTCATTGGATTATTTAATTTACCTTTATATCCCTCAATTTTGAGTATACAATTAGGTGCAATTTTATTAATAATTTTTCAAGAAATAGTTTATGTTTTAACTGTACATGTAGTTGCCTATTCTCTGTTTCCTAGATTTAAATTAACCATCCCAGATCCTCCAAGATTATTAAATAGCCTAGTTGATTTTAATAATTAAAAAAGTAAGAATGTACAGTACAGAATTAGGGATAAATTTTTTTGGTAATAAATCCAATAAAAATAGACATCTTAATAAGATAGAAATACTGAAAAAGAGTATTAAAAATTTAAAAATTTTTCTTATAATTGCTGGCACTAATACATCTCAAATTCCAGGAATTTCCGCAGCAGGTATTAATGCAAAATCAAGGCGAACAACTGCGCTCGCAGATGCCGAATTTTTGCTTGAGGGTGCTTCAAAAGATCATAAATATAAGTTGCCTCTTCTCAATGCAGGAGTAACTCCGGCACTAATTAGTCATGTTTGTTCAAAGCTTATAAATATTTATCCAGTGATTGTTCCTCTGGGAATAGGAGCAAAGCCTTATTTTAATCATTTGGTTGTAGAAGATAGAAATTTGGGCCCATCAAATTGTCTTACTACTGGTAAATCGATGACTAAAGAAAGAGTTTTAAATCTCTATGAAAAAGGTCTTGCGATAGGAAAATCCTTAAAACAACCAGTTTTAATTTCTGAATCTGTACCTGGAGGCACCACAACTGCTCAGGCAGTAATGGAAGCTTTTGGTTTGCAGGTATCTAATTTAGTAGGGAGTAGTTTATTTAAAGCTCCAAGAGAACTAAGAAGACAAGTAGTTAAAAGAGGACTTTTCAATGCAAATTTCAAGGCTGATTTCGATTCTTTTGATGTTGTTGCGGCGGTAGGTGATCCTTTCCAAGCTTTCTCAATGGGTCTATTAATTGGAGCCAGGTTAGCAAAGCAACTTGTAATATTGTCTGGAGGAAGTCAGATGTTAGCGGTCGTTTTGCTTGTATTAGAATTTTTAGATGAAAAAAATAAAGATGAATTTTTTGAAGATGTTTTTATTGCGACAACTGGGTGGCTTTTGAAAGATAATTCTCTAAATAATTTAGTAAATCTAATTAATGAAAAATATGATATTAAATTATTAGGTTTAGCAAGTCCTTTAAATTTCAAATCTTCAAAATACAAAGAATTGAGAGATTATGAATTAGGTCATGTTAAAGAAGGTGTAGGTGCTGGTGGAATATCATTGCTTGCTTTATTAGATGGATTTAAAAATGAAGAAATAGTTTCATTGTGTCAACTAAATTTGGAAATGATGAAGGGCCTAGGTCAAATTTCTTTAAAGAAGGATTGCTGAATGTTTTCAAAATTTGCAACCAGAAGAGAATTTTTAAATTGTGGAAAGCTTTCGCTTTTATTTTTCTTAAACTCTTGTAGTAATCTACCTTATAAAGTAAAAATTGCATTACAAAATTCTTTTTATCCAGAATCTTTTAAAGATACGATTCCAAAAGATTGGAAGCAGGAAAAAATTAATTTTGAAAATATTCGGCTACAAAAAAATAGAAACACAATTTTCAATTCTGACTTTACTTTAATAAATGATGGATGGATTTCTAGTATAGATTTTTCAGAATTTGAAAAAATAAATGATTATGCAATGTTCGAAAATTTGGATAAGAGATCGATAGATTTTTTGGGAAGTTTTAATCAAAATCAGAGGAGTAAATTATTTCCTATTGGCGTAGTACCCTATACAATTATCATTAAAAATAATAAAGAATTAAAAAATTCAGCCAGAACATCTTGGGATTTTCTTCTTTCTAAAAAATTAACTGGGAAAATTATTTTTCCACAAAGTCCCAGAATAATATTGTCAATTGCTCAAAAAATTAATTCATCTAATTCTTTAAAAAAACTCAAAAGCCAAGCAATGTTATTTGATGATAAAAATATGCTCAATTGGTTGATTAATTCTGATGCAATTGTCGCAATAGTTCCTTATAGTCTTTGTTCAAGATATTTAAAAATAGATCCAAGGCTTTCTTTAGTTTTTCCAAGCCAAGGCGTACCTTTGATGTGGCATTTTCTACTTAGTCGATCAAATCTAAATAATGCAAGATTAATTAAATGGATTAAATCTTTAGAAAATAAATCAATAGTAGATAAATTAGTAAGCCAAGGTTGGTATCTTCCATTCAATAGTGATTATTTGCAAAGCAAATATAAATCTGAAATGTTCTCCATCTCAGGACCTTCTGAGAAATGTTGGGAAAATAGTTGGTCTTTCCCTGTCTTAACAAATGAACAAAAAATTAATCTTAAAAATATCTTGAATGAGTCCTTATCCCCATAATCTTTTTGTAGGATTTTCAATTAATAAGTTATGAGTTTCCTTTAATAAATTTGGTATATCTAATTTACTAGGACATTTAGGAACACATTCATTACATTCTTGACAAAATGAGGAATTTTTTTCTTCCCACCAGTGGCCAGCTTTTCCTATTAAATTGTATCTTTCTTTTGAAAATTCTAATTGGCCATAACCAATAGATATATTTCTTAAACGAAGTATTTCTGGAATAGGCACTTCATTTGGACATGGAAGACAAGATCTACATTGTTCACATTTGGTTGAGTTTAATCTTTCATTAGAAACTTTCTCAATTTTATTCAGGGCGCTTTTTTCAAGTTTTGTAAGCTTTTCGAATGAGTTTCTAAGTTTATGCGCAAATTCAAAATCTTTTTTGTTTGTTGCCCCCAAGGATAAAGTTGTAATGCCTTTTGCCAGCAGAAATCGATATGCTAATTCTAATGGATGAAAAGGCTTAGAGGCCTCTATCAAAATTTCACTTGGAGAATACAATCTACCGCCTTTATCCGCAGGTGATATTGCTAAAACTCCCATACCTTTTTTTATAGCTTCCTCTGCTAAAGCAATCTTAGATTGATCTAAATAATGTAAATGAAGACTACAAAAAGTAAAAACTTCACAGTTAATTGCATCTTTAATTAGTGAATAACTTCCGTGAGAACTAAAACCAACTTGATCAACTAGTTCCTTCTCAAGTATCCAAGATATGAATTTCTTACCCTCTCCAGTAAGAACCCAATCTAGATGTTGTTTTAAGTTGAGTCCGTGAATTGCAAGATTATTAATTTTCTCGCGATTTAAATTTTTAAGAGACTTTTTAAAATTATTTTTTAAAAAGTCAAAATCACCCTTTGGTAAAACTTTGGAAGTAATCACCCAATTTTTTTCTTTTATATTCTCTTCTATTGCTAATTTTTTTATTGAATTTCCTATAAGTGATTCAGCATCACCATAAGATGGTGCTGTTTCTATGTGGTTAATTCCTACATGATGTGCATCTTTTATTATGCTATACATTTTTTCGAGACTTTCAGTTGCTCGCATTGTCCCTAAAGTGAATAAGCTCACTTTCGCCCCTCTACCAAATGATCTTTTTTGTGAATTAATAATCATCTAAATATGATCAATTTCTTTTTATTTACTCTTTAATTTATTTATAGTTGAAAATCATTTAAAGTAAATTAAAGTAAATACAAAATTTTGCAAAAATATTTTTCTTAAATCTATGTTTACAGGAATAATTCAATCAGTTGGAAAACTAAGACAAGAAAAAAATATTTTAGAAATTGAAATTCTAGATAATTTATTTGATATGGCAATCGGCGATAGCATAGCTGTTGATGGAATTTGTTTGACAGTTAAAGAGATTTTTCAAAATAAATTTACTGTTGATGTTAGTGAGGAGACATTAAAAAAAACAACTTTAGGAGTAAAGTCGAACCTGAATCAGATTGTTAATTTGGAGCCCGCTCTTAGGGTGTCTGACCGTCTAGGAGGGCATATAGTCAGCGGACATGTTGATGGCCTTGGAACAGTTGAGAATATAGAAAAATTAGAGAAATCTTGGCTTTTATCAATAAAGTGGAAAAATAATAACTTTTCAAAATATGTAGTTAATAAAGGGAGTATTTGTGTAAATGGTATAAGTCTTACTATTGCAAAATATGAGCAGGAAGGAGAAATATTTACTATTGCGATAATTCCTCATACTTGGCATAACACAAATCTGAATAAATTAAATATAGGTGACAACGTAAACCTTGAGGCAGATGCACTAATTAAATATGTAGAGAAATTACTTTTATTTAATAAAAATAGTAATCAAGATTTATCTTCAAATAATATTTCTTCCGAGTGGCTTAAAGAAAACGGTTGGTAAAATATATTTTTTAATTTAATGGAATCAGATAAATTGTTTTTGATTCTTTTTTAAGATCGATTTTAAATTCCTGACCAGGTTCTAAACCTAATTTTTTGGTGTAGGCATGACCAATTAATAGGTTCCCATTGCCATGAACTTTAGTTTTGAATTCTGTCTGCCGGCCTCTTGAAGCTCTATTACCATTTTTCCCCTGACGACCATTTCCTATTTTGTAACCCTTAGCTTCAATAAGCGCCCTATAAAAACTTTTTCTTAAGATTCTTCCACTAGGACCTACGTACCCACAACCTCTTGCTATCTCATCTTCAGATTTTTTACTTAATAATTTTGCTTTTTCAAGAAGTTCTTTTCCTTCTAGCATTATCTGACAAATTTCTAATTATATATTCTTACTAAAAAGGAGAACTGTGGCAATATAAATTAATAAAAAATATATTTAATTTTTAAAATTTAGTTTTTTATAAAAGATACAAAATAATAAATAAAATAACCCATATTCCATCTACAAAATGCCAGTACAATTCAACAGCTTCCAAAGGAAACATATTTTGACTAGTTAATCTTCCGCCTTTGATTCTTGATTGCCAAGCAATAATTAAAATCATTAAAGTGCCTAAAGTGACATGTAATCCATGAAAACCAGTAAGAGCATAAAAAGTACTTGCAAACAAATTATCGGTTAATCCAAAAGGTAAATGAAAATATTCAAATAATTGACACATTAAAAATATAATTCCAAGAAAAGCTGTAAAAAATAACCATTTTTGGGATTCAGAGTTTTTATCTTTTAAAAGTGCTTTGCCTGCTTTATGGAATGTTGCACTACTAACAAGTAACAAAATTGTATTGAGTGTAGGTATTGGTAGTTCTAATTCATAAATAGCACCATCAGGTAAAGGATTTACTGCTTTATAAGTTAAATAAGCAGCAAAGAATCCAGCAAAAGTCATTCCATCCGCAATTAGGAAAGTTATAAGACCAAACATTCTGAAGTCTTCATGTGTTTCGTTAACTTCAGAATTATTTTTTTGAATTTCTTTTGAGCTATCTAGAGTTGTCATATGTTTTTATTTTCGTTCAGAAATTTCTTTACCATAACCATAAGGTTCTTCAACTAATGGAGCTTCTCCTTCCCAATTTTCAACTGGAGGTGGAGAAGATGTTAACCATTCAGGTGTAAGAGCATTCCAAGGGTTATCTCCGGCATCTTTTCCATTTTTCACACTAAGGAATACATTAATTAAAAAAGGAATTGTACTTATAGCCATCAAAAGAGCCCCAAGGCTACTAATTTGATTAACAAACTGGAATTGAGGATCATATTCTGCAACTCTTCTTGGCATTCCATTTAAACCAAGCCAATGTTGAGGAGCAAAGCACAAGTTAAATCCAATAAAGGTAATGATAAAATGTAAAACTCCTAATTTTTCATTGAGCATTTTTCCAATTACTTTGGGGAACCAATGATAAATTGAAGAGAAAATAATAAAAACAGTCCCCCCATAAACTATGTAATGAAAATGGGCTACGACGAAATAGGTATCATGTACGTGAATATCGAAAGGTACCTGTGCCAAAGCAACTCCTGTAATACCTCCAAAAACGAAATTTATAATAAATCCACAAGAGAATAACATTGCACTATTGATGGAAATTTTACCTCCCCATAATGTTGCAACCCAATTAAAAAATTTTATACCTGTTGGAACAGCAATAAATGCTGTAGCAATAGTAAAGAACAATCTCATCCAAGGGGGCGTTCCACTTGTAAACATGTGATGCGCCCAAACAACTAAACCTAAAACTACTATCCCCATTATTGAAAAAACCATTGTTGTATATCCAAAAAGTGGTTTTCTAGCATGTACAGGAAGTATTTCACTAACTAAACCAAAGGCGGGAAGGACCATAATGTATACAGCCGGATGAGAATAAAACCAAAATAAATGCTGATAAACTACGACATTGCCACCTAAAACAGGATTGAAAAACCCTGTATTAGCGATGATATCGAAGCTAAGTAGAATTAAAGTGCCTGCTAAAACAGGAGTTGACAAAACAACTAATAGACTTGTTCCAAGCATTGCCCAACAATACATTGGCAATTGCATAAGTTTTAATCCTGGCCTTCTTAATTTGATAATGGTCGCTATAAAGTTTATTCCACCAAATATAGAACTGCCTCCAAGTAATAGAACGCTCAGAATCCAAATAATTTGTCCAGATTGAGGAGTAGTTATGCTTAAAGGTGGATAAGCCGTCCATCCAGCCTGAGCAGCACCCTCAACAAAATAGCTAGCTACCAACATCAAACCTGAAGGAGGAATTAACCAAAAAGCTACGGCATTTAATCTTGGGAATGCCATATCTCTCGCGCCTACATAAAATGGAATTAAATAATTTCCAAAAGCACCGTTAACTACTGGCACTATCCAAAGGAATATCATTATTGTTCCGTGTAAAGTTAAAACTTGGTTATAAACATCTCTTGGCATGAAATCAGACATTGGACTGGCTAGTTCAATTCTTATAGCGCTCGCTAAGGTTCCTCCTATTAAGTAAAAGAGAAAACCACAAACCAAGTATTGTATCCCAATTACTTTATGATCAAGGCTAAAACTAAAGTATCTAAGCCAGCCTTTAGGTTGAAGACTTTCATTATTAGTTTTTTGTGGATCAATTGATATTGTCATAAATTTACCTCTGGTTTTTTATTTTTGTTAAACCATTCGTTGTAATCAGATTCTTCTTCAACAATTATGGAGGCTCTCATTCCTCCATGATATGGGCCACATAATTCTGCGCAAATTATCGGATATTTTCCTACTTTTGTAGGAGTGAAATTTAGAATAGTCGGTTGTCCAGGAATAATATCCTGTTTGATTCTGAACTCTGGTACCCAAAAAGCATGAATAACATCTTTGGATTCCATTTTCATTGATACTTTTTGATCGACAGGAACGTGTAGTTCTCCTGATATGAAATTGCCCTTTGGATAATTGAATAGAAATGCAAATTGCATTGCTGAAACTTCAATCGATAAATTATTTATCGCTATTTCATTATCAGAAGTTTGACTTATTCCAGCCCATATTTTTTCAGTGTTAGAACTCATCATTTCGTGGTTATGATTTAGTTCTTTCATCCCTCCCATTCGATCGTAGATGTTGTAGCTATATAAACCTATTAATAAAACAATTATTGAAGGGATAATTGTCCATACAATTTCTAAACTTAAATTTCCCTCTAAAGCTATACCATCACCTATCTGATCATTTCTCTTCCTAAACTTAAATAGGCTATAAATAACTGCTATTGTCATTCCAATAAAAATAATTAATCCAATGATGAAAAGAATTTTAAAAAGTTCATCGTAAATTGGTGCATTAATACTTGCTTCAGCTGGGAGCAAATTTACATTGAAACCAATCCAAAAAGATATAGCAAAAACGAAGGAAATAATTAGTATTAAATAAATTCTTTTATTTAACAATTGATTTCTGAAAATTTGTATTTATATCCCCAAGATATTCAATTTTTTTAATCCTGCATCCTTTGTTAAAAGAAAAACATTTAAATTCATAACTTCTTAAGATTTATGAAATAAAAGGCGTATTATTAACAACTTTTTAGAGCTAATTGTCAGGGAAAAAAGATTAAATTAGTAAATTATTTTTTAAATTAAACATATTAATTTTTAATTAATGTTTGGTTTTTGAATCTAATTTATTATGCAAAATATATAGGTTTTATCCATTTGATCAATAACCAATTATATAAATCAAAGTATCTGACAATTTTTAAAAGGTTAGGAAGTCATAGTGTACTCGCACTAATCACACTAATCGTAATTGGAGGTGCAACGAGAGTGATGGAGGCGGGACTTGCCTGTCCAGATTGGCCATTATGTTATGGATCTTTTTTGCCTTTAAATCATATGAACCTAAGAGTATTTCTAGAGTGGTTTCATCGTCTAGATGCTTTTCTGGTTGGAATATTAATTCTTTTTAAATTTTCCCTTTCAATTATTTGGAAAAATAAAATTCCAAATTGGTTACCAAGAACTTATTCATTATTACTTTTTCTCGTTATTGTCCAAGGATCTTTTGGAGCTTTAACAGTAATAAACCTGCTTGATTCATATACTGTTACTGGCCATCTTTTAATAGCTTTTCTACTTCTCATTTCAACAATTTCAATAAATCAAAATTTAGAAAATGACGAAATAGAAGAGCCATTAATTTGGTGGAGGTTATTATTGTTGGCTCCTCTTTTACTAACACTGATTCAATCTTTTATTGGAGTCAGGCTTTCATCAACCTGGTCAGCTCATATTTGCTTATCCTTTAATAAACAATGTTTCATTTTAAATAGTCATAAATTATTTGCTTTTCCAATTGCTTTTTCAATTCTATTGATTTTTGCTACTGCAATTTATAAGAGAAGTTTGCTTAATGAAAATTGGAAATATCTCTCAGCACTTATTTTTCTCTTGGTTTCCCAAATTGCTTTGGGTGTTTTAAGTCTTAAAACAAATTTGAATGAACCTATTTTTATTATCGGTCATCAACTTAACGCCTCTTTATTTATTGCGATATTAACAACTTTAATTTTTAGAAATCCTTTTACCAAAAAAGGTCTAAACCGCTCTCTAAATTCTCAAATGGTTGGTATCAATTCATGAACAGTAATAACTTAGAAAAATTGAACTATAAATCTCCAATTAGGGATGAAGTTGTACCTTCAAGAAAAAGATTAACTTTGCCGCCTTGGCTTGAAGTAGCAAAACCTAGATTAATCCCACTTTTATTGGCAACAACTTTGGGAGGAATGGCTTTAACAGAAGAATGGCCTTTGTCTTCACCGAAACTTATCTGTACTTTAGGGGGAGGCGCTTTGGCAGCAGCAGCAGCAGGAGCTCTTAATTGCTTGTGGGAAATGGAATTAGATAAGAGGATGACAAGAACTAGCAAAAGAGCCTTACCAGCAGGAAAGTTGTCATCTGAAACTGTATTTTTAGCTGCCGTATCATGTACTTTGGCAGCTTCGATGCTTTTAGTAAGTGGTGTAAATTATTTGGCTGCGGGTTTAACTCTTCTTGGTTTATTTAGCTACGTAATTTTATATACAGTTATTTTGAAACCTCGGACAACAAAAAATATTGTTTTCGGAGGAGTTGCTGGTGCGATACCACCCTTAGTTGGAGCATCTGCTGCCACTGGGCATGTAGGTCTTAGTGGTTGGTGGTTGTTTGGTTTAGTAATGTTATGGACCCCAGCCCATTTTTGGGCACTTGCAATTTTGTTGAAGGATGATTACGCATCTGTTGGTATTCCCATGCTCCCTTCTGTTAAAGGATCTGTTTTTACTGCTAAAGCGATTTCTCGTTACGGATGGGCAACAGTTTTAATGAGTATTATGGGAGTCTTTGCCTTACCTGAAGGGGGTCTATTATACGGAATTATGTTATTGCCATTTAATGGAAGACTTTTGCAATTAATAAATGAATTAAAGAAATCTCCTGATGATCTTTCAAGAGCAAAGTCTCTTTTTAGGTGGTCTATTCTCTATATGTTTGGCATTTGTCTTTTATTATTAATTTCGAGAACCCAATTATCCGTTGAATTTGAGCAGCAGTCTATGCAAATATTTTTATCTATAGTATCCCTGCTTAGTAATTAAATTAGATGTAAAATGTTTTTTAAGTGAATAGTAAGTTTGATGAATTATATAAAAGTTAAAGGGCTCTCAAAATCTTATTCAGATATCAATGCATTAAAAAATTTATCGATGGAAATTGAAGCTGGCACATTATTCGGAATACTAGGTCCAAATGGTGCTGGCAAATCAACACTAATAAAAATACTCGCTACTTTAATAGAGCCTGATAGTGGAGAAGTTCTTATAAATAATATTAATCTTATAAAAAATTCAAGGAAAATTAGAGAATTAATTGGTTATGTTGCCCAAGACATTGCACTTGATAAAATATTAACTGGACGGGAGCTTTTGGATTTTCAATCAGATTTATATCACATCAACAAAAACAAAAAATTTGAAAGGATAAAGAAATTAATTGATCAATTAGAAATGAATGATTGGATTGATCGTAAGTGCGGAACTTATTCAGGGGGAATGAAAAGAAGAATAGATCTGGCAGCTGGACTTTTACATTTGCCCCAAGTATTAATTTTGGATGAACCTACAGTTGGTTTAGATATTGAAAGTAGAAATATTATATGGCAACTTTTGAAAGATTTGAGAAATAACGGAATGACCATTATATTAAGCAGTCACTATCTTGATGAAATAGATAAATTGGCTGACAGATTAGTGATAATTGATGATGGAAGAGTTATAGCACAAGGGACTCCTGCAGAGCTCAAAAATAAATTAGGAGGAGATAGAGTAACTTTGAAAGTAAGAGAATTTAGTAATCAGGAAGAAGCAAAAAATATATGTCAAATTTTATCTTCAATAGATGGAATTAGTCAGATTATCATAAATGAATCTCAAGGGTTCTCGATAAATTTTGTAGCAGATAAGAAAAAAGATTTACTTACGAAACTAAAAGTGGAATTGGCTTTCTCAAAGTTTGAAATTTTTTCTCTTACCCAAAGTCAGCCAAGCTTGGATGATGTATATCTTCAGGCAACCGGGAAAACATTATTGGATGCTGAAATTTCTATGGCAGGGAAAAGAGACCTAAAAAAAGAATCAAAGCAATCCATGCGATAAAAAAACTTTTGGTTAACTAACTATAATGAATACTAATTACTGCTAATTATGGAATTAAAACAGTACAATTTATTTTTCTTATATCAAGAAACATTTGCCTTAACAAAGAGATTATTTATTCAATTAAAAAGAAGACCATCAACTCTTTTAGCAGGAATATTACAACCCATAATTTGGCTTTTTTTATTTGGAGCATTATTCTCTAAAGCTCCTGAAGGTTTTTTACCAGGAGTTGATTCTTATGGGAATTTTTTAGGAGCAGGACTTATTGTTTTTACTGCTTTTAGCGGAGCCCTAAACTCTGGTCTTCCTTTAATGTTTGATAGAGAGTTTGGATTTCTTAATAGATTACTTGTGGCTCCATTAACTAGTAGATTATCCATAGTTTTATCTTCTTTTTTTTACATAACAATCTTGAGCTTTGTTCAGAGTATTGTAATAATGGTTGTTTCATACATTTTGGGTTACGGATGGCCCAACTTATATGGTTTAGGAATTGTTTTTACAACACTAATTTTGTTAGTTCTTTTTGTGACATCAATAAGTTTATGTTTAGCGTTTGTTTTGCCGGGACATATTGAATTAATCGCTCTTATATTCGTAATAAATTTACCTCTTCTCTTTGCGAGTACTGCTTTAGCTCCAATCTCTTTTATGCCAAATTGGTTGGGATGGTTAGCTTCATTAAATCCATTAACTTTTGCCATTGAACCTATTAGGACTGCCTATACACAAACTATGAATTTAGAGTTAGTGGCTTTACATGCCCCATATGGTGATTTAACTTGTAAGAGTTGTATCTCAATTTTATTTTCTTTAACAGTTTTTTCCTTGATTATTATAAGGCCTCTGTTAAATAGAAAGTTAAATTAGAAATTCTATGCTTTTAAAAAATCATTTAATAGAAGTTTTTAAACAAGCCTCTTTAGAAAATAACTTTTTGCTTAAAGAAAATGTTGTTCTTAAGTGGGTCCATAGATTTGGTATTGATTCATTAAATGATTTATTAATTTATAGTTCACTACAAAAAGAAAATCAGCGTGAAGAAGAAAATCAAGAACAGATATCTTTAGTTGATGAAGTAGATGAGGAAAATCAAGAACAAATTAAACTTGAATTATTAAAAACTTTTGAAAATATTGAAGAAACAAATTGTGAATCAAACTACTTAAAAATTTATAACAATAATCAAGTCTTTAAAACTCAAGAAGATCCTAATCAAATAAATCAACATATTAAAACCCCAAAATTGCCACTACCTAATATTAAAAATTTAAGAAAATGGATTAATAAAGATAAAAAAGCTAGTTAGCTTTTTACATCATACCTGGCATACCCATGCCGCCCATTCCTGGCATACCCATGCCGCCCATTCCTGGCATACCCATGCCGCCCATTCCTCGCATACCCCTGCCGCCCCTTCCTGGCCTACCCATGCCGCCCATTCCTGGCATACCCATGCCGCCCATTCCTGGCATACCCATGCCGCCCATTCCTGGCATACCCATGCCGCCCATACCTGGCATACCCATGCCGCCCATTCCTGGCATACCCATGCCGCCCATTCCTGGCATACCCATGCCGCCCATTCCTGGCATACCCATGCCGCCCATTCCTGGCATACCCATGCCACCCATGCCTCCCATTGGATCTCCACCTGGCCCTCCTGGGGCTGCGGCTTCAGGCTCTGGAATGTCAGCCATCGCAACTTCTGTTGTGAGGAGCATAGCTGCAATAGATACTGAATCTTGAAGAGCTAATCTTATTACTTTGGTTGGATCTAATATTCCTGAATCTTTTAAATCCTCATATTTTCCTGAATTAGCATTGAAGCCTTTGTTAAGTCTTTTAATTTCAGCGACAACTACATCACCATTAAAACCAGCATTTTTTGCTATTTGTTTAGTAGGTTCCAAAAGGGCTTCTTTTACAATATTTATCCCTGTTCTTAAATCATCGGAAGATGTTTGACTTAAATTTAAAAGGTCATCTGATATTTCAATTAAAGTTTGTCCACCTCCAGAAACTACACCCTCTTCAATAGCAGCTTTCGTAGCATTAAGGGAATCTTCGATTCTTAATTTTTTGTACTTCATCTCTGTTTCTGTTGCAGCCCCAACTTTGATAAGTGCTACTCCTCCAGCTAGTTTTGCAATCCTTTCATTGATTTTGTCCTGATCATACTCTGAGTCTGTTATGTCAACTTCTCTCTTTAATTTTTCTACTCGCGCTTTAACCAAATCTTTAGTGTCTTCGAAGGCAACAATTGTAGTTTTGTCCTTCGTGATAGTTATTTTTTTTGCTTTGCCTAAATCATTAATCGATACTTTATCAAGTGTCATCGATTTATCTTCACTAATTAACTTAGCTCCAGTAAGAATAGCAATATCTTCAAGGGCAGCTTTTCTTCTCTCGCCAAATAACGGAGCTCTTACGGAAGCTACGTTTAACACCCCACTATTCTTATTCAAAACCAATGTGGTTAAAGCCTCTCCTTCGATATCTTCAGCAAGAATTAGAAAAGGTGAGCCTGATTTCTGAATTTCTTCAAGTATTGGTACCAGATCAACTAAAGTGGAAATTTTTTGATCAGTTATTAATATTTTAGGGTTTTCAAGTTCACAAACTTGTCTTTCTTGGTCTGTTACAAAATATGGAGAACTATAGCCTCTATCAAAAGACATTCCTTCAGTTATGTCTAATTCTGTATCTAGTGATTGAGATTCCTCAACAGTTATTACGCCATCCGAAGTAACAATATCCATTGCCTTCGAAATTATAGATCCAATTTCTTCATCACCTCCAGAACTTACTGTTGCAACTTTTTGGATATCAGAACCACTTAATGAAATACTTTTGGAACTTAATTTTTCTAGAACAAAAGCCAGGCCAACCTCCATACCTTTTTTTAACTCCATTGGACTGGCACCAGAAGCAATATTTTTTAATCCCTCTTGAACCATCTTCTGAGTCAAAATGGTGGCTGTTGTTGTTCCATCTCCTGCACTCTCTTTTGTCTTGGTTGCAACTTGTTCTATTAATTTCGCACCCAAATTAGAAATAGGATTCTCAATCTCAATCTCTTTAGCAACTGTGGACCCATCTCTAACTATATCTGGCGAACCAAATTTTCTCTCTATTACAACGTTTTTTGCTTTTGGCCCAATAGTAACCTTTACCGCATTAGCTACGAAATTTACACCTTTTTCTAGCGCTTCTCTTGATTCATTAGAAAAACTCAACTGTTTAGCCATGTTTACTCAATCTTTATTCTTATTCTAATCTCCCATAGAATCATTTTTGAGGGATATTTAATTAAGTGGGGAAAGCCGAATTTCTTTTAATTAGACATACAAACTAACTCAAATAAGAGTATCTTTAAGTTATGGAAGAAACAAATAATCTTATTTTTACTCTTACCGCAATCCTCGCGATTGCTATGACACTGATATACTTCCCTTTAAGATTTTTCTTGACATTAACTGCTAGAAGTCGGAGACTAAAACTTTTACAAAAAATTAGAAGGTTGAGAGATGAATTAGGCCAGCCTTATGAAAGTACATAACTAAATACTCATACCCCCGTCTATACTGATTGTCTGCCCTGTAATGTAACTTCCTGCATCACTTGAAACTAAGAATGATACTAAGTTTGCAATTTGAGCACAACTTCCTAATTTCCCTAAAGGAATAACTTTTAGAATCTCTTCAGTATTGAGTTTTTCAGTCATCTCTGTTTCTATAAAACCTGGAGCTATTGCATTAACGTTTATACCTCTTGAGGCAAATTCTTTAGCGCAAGTTTTGGTAAATCCAATAACTCCAGCTTTGGCTGCAGAATAATTTGCTTGACCGGGATTACCAATTATTCCAACAACAGATGAAATATTTACGATGCTACCACTTCTTTTTTTCATCATAAATTTTGAAGCATATTTTGTACAAAGAAAAACTCCTTTTAAGTTAGTATTTAGTACATCATCCCATTGTTCCGATTTCATTCTCATCAATAGTCCATCTTTAGTAATTCCAGCATTGTTAATGAGGATATCAATGGTGCCATTAATTTTGATTATTTCTTCAAAAGCTGAACTGACAGAATCCTCTTTTGAAACATCAAATTTTAATTTATGAGCTTTACCTCCCGAATTTTTTATTAAATTTACAACTTCTTCTGCTTTTTCATCAGAAGAAGAGTAATTGATAAAAACTTCTGCTCCTAATCGGCTTAGTGCCAAAGCAATTTCTTTACCAATTCCTCTGCTAGCTCCAGTTATTAAAGCAACTTTGCTTGATAATGAATCTGTATTGAACATTATGAAATTTTATAATTTTCAATCGTAGTACTATTTGTGTAAAGATATTGCTTTTATTTATAATTGTCTAGATAATATTAAGACCTTCTATTGTGCACTTTTTAATACCAGCTGCAGGGAGCGGTAGCAGAATGAAAGCTGGAAAAAATAAATTACTTATTGATTTAGAAGGAGAGTCTTTGATTTATTGGACACTTAAATCTGTATTTTCTGCAAACTCAACAAATTGGGTTGGGATAATTGGGCAACCGAAAGATAAAAATTTATTATTAAATTCAGCAAAGGATTTTGCCCATAAAGTTCATTGGATTAATGGTGGTGACACCAGACAACAGTCAGTTTTTAATGGTTTAAAAGCGTTACCAAAAGATGCTGAAAAAGTTTTAATACATGATGGTGCTAGATGTCTAATTAATCCTGAATTGATAGACCTTTGTGCTAAGCAATTAGATGAAAATGAAGCTGTAATATTGGCTACTAAGGTAACTGATACTATAAAGATTGTTGATAATGAAGGTTTTATTAAAGAAACACCTGATAGAAATTATTTATGGGCAGCGCAAACTCCTCAGGGCTTTTTAGTAGATAGATTAATAAAAGCTCATAAGATGGCAATTAATAAAAACTGGAAAGTCACAGATGATGCCTCTCTATTCGAAATGCTTAATTGGAAAGTGAAGATTATTGAAGGAACTTATTCAAATATAAAAATTACATCCCCCTTAGATTTGAAAATAGCAAAACTTTTTGTGAAAAACCCCTAGTTAAAAAGGTGTATCGATACTAAGAATGCCATCATCACCATTTAAGGTGGCTTCGCATCCTAAAGGAATGCAAGCATTTCCAGATATGTGGCCTATTGGGAGGTCAAAAAGAATAGGAAAATTAAACTCTTGGAGTCTTTCAATAATGCAGTTTTTTAATAAATCTTTCCATTCAAGGTCGCAGGAATCATTAGAAAAACTTCCGAATCCAATACCAGCAATTTCAGAAAGTTTTTTAGTCATTCTGAGGTAAGTCAACATGCGATCAATTTTATAAATATCTTCATTAATATCTTCAAAAATTATTATTTTTCCTTTGCAATTTGGAAAGTGATTAGTACCAATTAAAAAAGTAGCAATGGTTAAGTTAGAAACGATAATTTCTCCTTTAGCTTTTCCAGCTCTTAAAGGAATTCCTCTTATGTCCTTAACATATCCCTCAAAAAGTAAATTTCTTAATCTCTCAAGACTCCACTCTGGCTCTTTGAAAAGGCCAGTAACCATTGGGCCATGAATTGAACCTATAAATCCTTGAGAATATTTAGAGAGTAATAAAGAACATGTATCTGAGAATCCAAGCATTAAACCATTCTGCCAAGAAGGTTCTTTTTCTAAAAGTCTTGCTGAACCCCAGCCTCCTTTTGCAAAAATGATTAGCTTACTATTTTGTGCTTTTTCCAGTTCTTCAAATCTAGTTAGATCATCACCTGCAAAATAACCAAATTTTTTTGATAGAGAATTATTTTCATTTATTTCTAAGCCCCAGTTTTTTAAGATTTCTATGCCTTTTTGAAAATTTTCGTCTTCATCAATAAAGGATCCTGGAGCTAAAATATCTATTAGATCCCCTTTTTTTAATCTAAAAACCATGTTTAGACTTTATGAGGCAATAATAATTCCTAATAAAAGGACTCCTCCATAAATTGATTGATTTTTGAAGTGATTCCCAATATTTTTTATTGATTGCTTTTCCTCAGGAAACACTTTTAGTATATCTCTCTGCATTAAGATTGACGTTGTAAGCCAAATTGGCCAAAAAATAAATTCCATTTGATTAATAAATCCGCATAACGCAAGAAAACAAGAAGTTAAAAAATAACAAATTTGAATAGTTATTCTTGTATTGTTTCGGAGGTTAACAGCAGAACTATTTATTCCAATTTTGATATCATATCTTTTATCTGCCAAAGCATAAATCGTGTCAAAGCCAAAAGTCCAAAAAATGGTAGCTAGCCAGCAAAACAATAAAACAATACTATTTAAATTGCCTTCATTTGCGGCCCAGGGAATTAAGACGGCAAAACCCCAGCATATGGATAAGATTAATTGAGGATATTTAAACCATCTTTTGGCAGAAGGATAAATTAAAATAATTGGTAAAGCTAAAAAAGCAAGTGAAATGGAAAGGATTCTTCCAGGCTGAGGTAGTGACAAAGTTAAAAAGAAGCTACATAAAATCAAAAAGAAAAGAATTGAATAAGCTGTTTTAAGACCGATTTTATTCGCAGCTAGAGGTCTATTTTGTGTCCTAACAACTCTTTGATCAATTTTTTTGTCCCAAATATCATTAACCACGCAGCCTAATCCACTTACTAGTAATCCTCCCAGTATTATTCTTAGCAACATTAAAAATGTTGGGTTAGCCTCTGGGGTTAAATATAAACTCCATCCAGCAGGAATAAGTAAGATCATTCTTCCAGTCGGCTTATTCCACCTTAATAATTCAAAAAAAGTACTTAATTTAATTTGTCGATTTTTATTTTGCATATGACCTATTGTATATTTCATAACTTTAAATAATCTTACTAGGATTAAGTGATTTCTTTTATTTAATAATCAATCTTGGGTATATTTATTAATGGATTAAAGATATCTGCATCTTAAAAAAAAAATGATACAGAAACAAGATTTAAGATATTTTCAAGAAAAGCAAATTTTAGTAGCTTCTATAGATATTGGAACTAACTCTACACATCTCTTGGTAGCAGAAATTAATCTAGAATTAAAATCATTTTCAATAAAATTCACTGATAAATCAACCACTCGTCTTGGAGAAAGAGATGAGGAGGGTAATCTTACTGAAGAATCAATTCAAAGAGCATTAGTTACTCTTAAGCGATTTAAGGAATATTGTAAAAGTAATCGAGTAAAACAAATAGTAACAGCAGCAACAAGTGCAGTTAGGGAAGCTCCAAACGGTCAAGATTTCATTAGAAGAGTTCTTGATGAAACTGATATTCAAATAGAAATGATAAGTGGTTCTGAGGAAGCTAGATTAATTTACCTTGGTGTTCTTTCTGGTATGGCTTTTGAAGATCAGTCTTTTGTAATCATAGATATTGGAGGAGGATCTACAGAATTAATACTTGCAGATAAAAAAGATGCTATGGCTCTTACTAGTTCGAGAATTGGTGCGGTAAGACTTAAAAATGATTTTTTAAATAAAGAGTCTATAGATTCTGAAAGATCGAGTTTTCTAAAAACTTTTATTAAAGGATCTTTAGAACCATCTGTTCGAAAAATAAAGAGTAGATCTAAAGGAGATAAGCCTTCATCTATGATTGCTACCAGTGGCACTGCAACCTCATTAGGAAATTTGATTTCAGATGATTTGGGAGAATCTAAACAAAAGTTGCACGGTTATAAATTTAAAAGGCAAAATTTACAAAATGTATTGGAAAAACTAATTAAATTGCCAGTTTGGGAAATCAAGAAAATACCTTCACTAAGTGAGAGAAGAGCAGAAATAATTATTCCAGGAGCATTGATATTAAACACCGCAATGGAGATGTTGAACTTTAACGAATTAATAATAAGTGAGAGGGCGCTTCGAGAGGGTTTGGTTGTAGATTGGATGCTTCGTAAAGGGATAATTAAAAACGAGTTAAATATTCAAAGCAATATTAGAAAAACAACTATAGTTCATCAGGCTAGAAAGTTTAGAGTAGATAATACAAGGGCTGAGAAAGTTATTGATATTGCCTTTCAAATCTATGATCAGACTAAAAATATCTTTCATAGCGATAATGACCCTAAAGCTAAAGAACTTCTTTGGGCAGCTTCGAATCTTTATAATTGTGGGAAATACGTGAATGTTGGTTCATATCACAAACACTCTTGGTACTTAATAAAAAATTGTGAGTTGTTGGGATATTCTGAAGCAGAAACAAATATTATTGCTTCAATTGCTAGATATCATAGAAAGACTCTACCAAAGAAAAGACATGAGTCTTGGCAAAATTTAATATCTAAAGAAGATAAAACATTAGTTCTTGAAATGTCATTAATCCTAAGACTAGCAGCATCTCTTGATCAAAGACCTGACAAGGTGATCTCCTCAGTGCAAATAAAATTGCAGGAAAATATTCTTACATTTGAACTTTTACCTTTAAATAAAAACCATGATCTTCTTCTTGAAAAATGGAACTTAGAATTATGCAGTAATGTAATAAAAGAACTAAAGAATTTGGATTTAAAAGTTATTTAGTTTTTTTAATAAGTTCTTGTTTTGGAGTTTGATTCTGAGAAGAGTCTGAAAATAAATTGAAAATTAAGGACGAGGCGATTAGTCCGAGAAAGCCTGAAATTAAAATAAATATTAGGAACCCCACTGGATTAAGATTCTTAGATTGCCTAGATTTGTAATTTTTTTTGGAAACTTCTTCAACTATTTCTTCAATTTTTACTTCTTCCCTCTCTGTCTTGAATTCATCCATAATAAATTCTGTATCAAGTTTGAGCTTCTGTGAAATCCGTCTAATCATTGCTTTGACAAATACTTTCTCAGGTAGCTTGTCTTCATTACCTTCTTCTATGGCTTCAAGTTGATGAGAGCCGATTTTTAAAACAGAAGCTAATTCTTCAATAGATTGATTTCTACTTAACCTTGCCTCTTTAATAAAATTTCCAATTCTCTTTAAAGAGGAGTTCTCTCCTTTATTGTTGTTTCCCGGAACAGATTTTATTTCTTTCAAAGCAAATAAATTTTTTACTAATTATAGTAATTAATATTTTTCTATCAACTTTAAGAATATTTATTCCTAAAAAGATGCCCATAAGATGGATTATAAAGATTAGATCTTTTTTGAGAATTACTAATTGCTGGGCTAATTATGTAAATTGTTGTTCTAATAAGTTTTTTCTCAATAGAAAATTTTTCCATATCTTTTAATTCTATTAATGACGTCCAACCATCATCCCAAGATACTCTAAATCCAACAATCACTTTAGTCTCTGGAGGGTAAAATTCTAGTAGAGTTTCTTGAGACCTTTTCACATGCCTAGCACTTAGATAAAGACATATAGAGGAATTGTGTTTCGCAAGATCTTTCAGAGATTCTTTTTCGGGCATCCCTGTTCGCCCTCCTGCTCTAGTTAAAATTATTGTTTGCGTTACGTCAGGGATGGTTAACTCAGCTTCATGATATGCTGCAGCAACTTGAAAAGCACTTACTCCAGGAACAACCTCGATTTCAATTTTTTCGTTTTTTAAAATTTCGATTTGCTCTCTAATTGCTCCAAAAAGGCAAGGGTCTCCATCGTGCAGCCTTACAACAGTTTTCCCTGCCTGAAATTTTTCTATCATAATTGAGGTGATTTGCTCTAAGTTGAGCGAACTCGTTTTTATTTTTTCAGAACCTTCTTTAGCAAAATCTACAATCTTTTCAGGAATTAGAGAATTAGTCCAAATAATGACATCTGCAATTTTTATCTTTTTTAAAGCTTTTAGAGTTAATAATTCTGGATCTCCAGGACCAACACCAATAAAGGATATTTTATTATCCATTCTTTCTTTTTTTACCACTATATGTTCTCAATCTTAAAAAAAATATTCCAATTAATCCAGAAGAAAATAGGAAAATACTTATAAATTGAGCCATTCTTATACCGCCATCACAGAAAGGTGGAAGTCCACCAATGCAAAGTGGATCAGTTCTTAAACCTTCAATCCAAAATCTTCCAAAGCTATAACTTATTAAATAAAGACAGCTAATAAAGCCAGGCCTGAAAGAATCTGTTTTATTTTGTTTATTAAAGGTAATAACAAGTAAGATGAAAATTAAAAGATTCCACAATGACTCATAGAGAAATGTAGGATGAAAAAATTCGTAATTTAGAAATTCTAAAGGCCTATTTTGGATAGGTATAAATAATTTCCAAGGCAAATTTGTAGGAACTCCAAATGCTTCATTATTGAAAAAATTTCCCCACCTTCCTATTGATTGTCCAAGAATAATCGAGGGTATTAATATATCTATAAAAGTTTTTAAATTAATATTTTTCGACTTACAGAAATAGATAATAGATATTAATCCTCCAATTAGACCTCCATGGATTGCTATGCCTCCTTCCCAAACTGCAAGAAAAGAAGGTATTTGAATGATGTTTCTGAATAGTTCAAAAGAAGTAAAAAAGTTCTCCCCGCTATATTGCCTCCACTCAAAAATTACGTAATAAGCTCTAGCTCCAATTATTGAAGAGATTATTAATGAGGGAAGTATTTCACTAATGTACTCTGGGTTAATATTTCTTGCCTTTGCTAGTTTTTTAGAGACAAATAAGCCTATTAAAACTGAAACCGAAATAAGTAGTCCGTACCATCTAATAGTTATAAATCCTAAATTTAAAAAAGTTTCTCCTGGAGATTGGATAAAAGCTTGGATTATAAGCATTTAAAGAAAGTTAGATACCCTCTGCTGCTTGCACTTTTTCAACTTGTTTTTTCTTTAATACTAGAAGTATTTGTGTTAGGCCTACACCAATGAAGAATGCAATCAATCCAATTACTCTATAAGGGCTCTGAAGTACAACCTCAGCATCTAATTGCCCAAAGCCGCCAACATTAGGATCATTAGTAAGAGGGTCACCTGAATTAATTTTGTCTTGTGCTTTTACTATAAGTTTGGGACCAAGAGGCACTGCTTCAGTTATTACCTCACCATTATCGTTTTCTATATTGATCTTATAGCTACCATCTTCAATTGTTTCTATTGAATTTATAGTTCCTGAGGAGGAAGAAGTGAAAACTACATTATTGCTTTTGTCTCCAGTTGGGTATACCTGCCCTCTACCTCTATTGCCTCCGATATGTAACGAGTATTTCCCATAATGATATTCTTTATTAGTAGATGGATCAGGGGAAAGTACAGGAAAAACGATTTCTTTATTAGTATCGCCAGGTAAAGGTCCTACAATGATAATGTTATCTTTATCTTCACTGTAATTAGTAAAATACACCCCTTCTGTCTCCTCTTTGATTTCTTCGGTCCATCTTTCTTGTGGGGCAAGTTTAAAGCCATCAGGAAGCATTACAACTGCACCAACCTGTAATGGGACTTCAGAACCATCAGCACCGATCTCTTTTAAGTCATTTTTGTATGGTATTTTGACTATAGCTTTGAAAACACTGTCTGCTCCAACAGATTGTGGAACCTCTGCAATTGTAGGCATCTGAGCTAGATGACAATTTGCACAGACTATCTTTCCTGTGGCTTCTCTTGGGGATTCATAGTTTTGCTGAGCCCAAAATGGATAAGCAAAAGTGATCTTTGGATAAAATACAATGCTCGAAATGAAAAGCAAAGTACAGATGAATAAACTTGTTTTTTTCATGATTTGATTTTTAAGACCTTTCATTTTTTTATGCCCACCAGGGATTTTCATTAGTTCTAAAGTCAGTTTCTGACCATTGTTTGACGAGTACAGCATCATCTTCAATATCGACATGTGCTAAAGCTAAAGATAAAGGAGCAGGCCCTCTTACTACCTTCCCATTAGTATCGTACTGACTGCCATGACAAGGACATATGAATTTATTAGCACCACTATCCCATGGGACAACGCAACCTAAATGAGTACAAATTGCATTTAAACCAAATTCTCCTATTTCCCCACCCTCATTAACTATTAAATAAGTTGGATCTCCCTTTAGACCCTGTACTAAACTTCTGTCTCCTTCTTGATGAGTAGCTAACCAACCTGTCTTAGTTATTGGATTCCCTAATTCATCTTTAGCAGAAGTTCCGCCTCCACCACCGCCTGCTCTTAAAGGCATGAAATAATTCGCTACAGGGTAAAGTGCTCCTAACGCTACGCCAGTTGCAGTACCAAATGTAAGAAGATTCATAAATTGCCTTCGACCCATTGATGGGACATCATTGGAACTTAATTGAGTCATTCGCTACTTGGTTCTGTTATTTATTAGTTATTATGGAGCAAATTGTTCAATTTCTGTTGCAAATAGATAGGACTTTTAATAATTTAAAGTAAAAGTTTAGGAAGTCTTAATTAATTGATTTAAATGAACCCATTGATAGTAGATGAAGTTATACATTATTTGATTCATCGCTGGGGAAAAAAATATGATTTTAGACTCTTTAGAAGAGGAAAATTTGTGTATTTTCAAATGATGTGGGGATTTCTTGGACAAGAATCATTCCCTTTAAGTGAAGATGAATATAAAAAATCGATAGCTGATAAAATCGAGATTTTAAATAGATGTGGATATTCAGAAGAAGTAAGGGAATGGCTAAAGAAAGTCAATGCTAAGCCAAGATTAGGTAGAGCTGTCAGCTTGCAATTAAATCTTAATGAGAAGATGAAAGAGTTTTTGACTTGAGATTTTCTGATAAGTAAGTTAAACCAGTACCCACAAAAAATAAAAACACAATCGATATAGATAGCAATGACATAGTCAATGGGTCTGTTGAAGGGGTAATCACTGCAGATAATATTGCGGATGAAATTACAACTATCTTCCAATTAGAAATCATTTTTTCTGTTGTGATTATCCCAAGAGAACCAAGAATAAATTGTAATACTGGCAATTGAAAAGCAATAGCAGTGCTTGACATTAATAAGAGAACAAAATCAAAATATCTTTCTATAGACCAAGTTGGTTCAACAATATCAGCACCGAAACTAATGAAGAACTTTATTGCCGCAGGTACTAATATCCACCATGAAAAAATTAATCCTAAAAAAAACAGAAAACCTGAGCCAAAAACTGCTGGCAAGATAAGGCTTTTTTCTTGTTTTGTTAAACCAGGAGAAATGAATAATATTATCTGATAAAAAATATAAGGCATAGAAACTATCAATCCGCTGTAACCTGCAACTTTAATAGCGACAAATAAAAACTCTCCTGGAGCAAGTTGTAGTAAATGAATATCACCAGCTGGGATTTCTAAAAAAGATATTAATGGCTTTATGATGAGAAAACTAAAGAATATTGAAATAATTATTGAGTAAATTGAGTTTAGTATCCTTTGACGCAGCTCATCTAAATGATCACTAAAAGTCATCGAATCTGATAAATTATTTTCACTTTGAGCTATACCTTTCATTATTATTTGATAAAGATTTTGTAAGAAAAAGTTTTAAAATTACTATTGCCAAAATCCAATTTATTTTTTGATAAACTTAATTATTTGCTTAATTTAGGATTAGTGGGATCTGGTAATAAAAAAGGAGGGGCATCATTCAAAGATGATTCACCATAAGTTTCATATTCTCTATATCCACCCATTTTCCCATTTGTTTTCATAAGAGCGCTAACGAAGGCAAGTAGCAAGAAAACAGTAGGAGCTCCAATTATTAATGCAGCGCCAAAAAGATATCCAACAATAAATTCTGGAAAACTATGATTTCCTAAAAATTCATGAGTGCCCAAAAGAAAATCAAACATTTAAATTTAAAAATTTTTTTTATTATAAACTAAATTACTGTTTTAAGATTTTTTTTAATGTAATCTTCTCCTCTTGTAGGATTTCCCCAAATAATTTCTCCATTTTTAAAGGAAACGCAACCCGGTCCTCCTTTTTTGATTTTTTGTAAATCTTTAATTTTTACTAAATTAATTGGTACTTTAATATTTCTTTTTGCCTTACTAAATAAAGCAGCTAAATCTGCAGCTATTTGAAGATCTTCTTCAGATGCTGCTTGAGATGAAGACTTCAAAACTACATGGCTGCCTGGTGATTCCTGTGCATGAAACCATAAATCGCCTTTTTTTGAAAACTTAAAGCTTATTAAGTCATTTTGCCTCATATTTCTCCCTACCTGAAGCTTCAATCCTGTGGGAGTGTCAACTTGAATTGGTGAAGATTGTATCTCATATTTACTTTTGTGATCTTCTCTTTGCCCCCTGATATTGATAGTGAACTCGTTACAAATTTCTTCCATAATTTCTTCTAGTAGTTTGATTCTCATAAAAAGTTTTTCATGATTTAAAGAATTTAAATTTTCTAGAAGAGTAGTGAATTCCTCTAATCTTTCAATATTTGTTTTGTAAATACTTAATCTTTCTTTTATTAATTCTCTAGATCTCTTAAGTTTTTTTGACTTTTTATATAGTTTTTGTCCTTTAATAATATCTCGTTTTGTAATTTCATTTGAAGAGAATATATTATCAGCTTTTTCTTTATATACCTCGTAGTTCTCTGATTTTGTCAGAAGATCATATTGAATATTTAAATTCTTTTTCTCAGTATTAGTCTGTTTAAAAATTATCCCTTCAATTTTCTTTTCCAATAATTCAAGTTTTTTTTGTTTCAGATGATAATCATAATAATTCTCTAAACTGGAGCATAAATCTATTTTATTTTCGCAATTAATTTCTTTATCAAAAAACCAAACGCAATAAAAATCTTTGTTAAAAGTAGAAAAGTTAAAGTTATTGTTTTTAAACCTATTTATCCAAATCTTCCAATTTTTAAATATCTCCTTTAAGTCTGAATCGATAATGAAATCGATATTTTTTTCCATTATTTCCGGATTGCTAGTTTTGCTAACAACCTCTAATTGTTTTGTGAGGATAGGGCTTACTCCTTGATAGGTATTTATTAAACAGTATTTCAAAGACTCAGGTACTATTGATATTGAGTTTTTCCATGATTGAAAAGACTCATCTTCTCTAGGTTGTTTTTTGAGATTAACTGGAGGGCCAGAATAAATTGATCCTGTTGAAATTGTTCTAAAACTAGATTGACTTGATTTAATTTGTTTACCAACGGCAATTATTTTTTGTTTATTATCCAAATAAAAAATATTACTATGTTTTCCCATTAACTCAAAAATTAAATACTTATTAATTTCATCTCCAGGTTTTTTCGCAAAACTAAATTTTATAACTCTCTCGAAATCATCTTGATCAATCGAAATTAAAGCCATATACTTTAATCCATATCTTATTTGTTTAGAAAGTGTGCTTTCTCTCCCAATCTTTTCTGGCTTATTTATCTTTAGTATTCTAGGAGAGTCTCCATTCCATGAGACTTCTAACCATGTTTGAGAATCAACTCCTCTGAAACATAATTGAATTGTATTAGGCTCTGGTTGTTGGGCAGTTTCAAACTTTGTAGGTAAGATATTCCTTGTCAAATAATGCAAGACAGATCTAATAGATGTAATGTCCATTATCTGTGGAACACCTTTTTGCATTATTCCTTTTTAAATCACAAGATTTTATTTTACTGTAAAAAATTTAATATGAAAAATCAAAAAAAACTTATCATCCTTACTGGACCCAGCGGGGTAGGTAAAGGAACAGTTGTTAAAGAAATATTAGGTAAAGAAAAAAAATTTTGGCTTTCAATTTCTGCAACTACTAGAGAACCTAGAGAGGGAGAGAAGGACGGAGAAAATTACTACTTTTTAACTCAAGAAAAGTTTAAAGAAATGATTGAACAAAACCTATTTCTTGAATGGGCTCAATTCGCTGGAAACTATTATGGAACGCCTTTGTCTTCTGTTAATGAGAAAATAAAAAAGGGATTTACCGTACTACTTGAAATCGAAGTAGAGGGTGCAAGGCAAATAAAAAATAAGTTTCCTAATTCACTGTCAATATTTTTACTTCCTCCGGATAAAGAAGAGTTAGAGAGAAGAATAAGAAATAGAGGTACAGAAAAAGAAGAGGCAATTAGAAAAAGACTCTCAAGGGCTAATTATGAGATTTCAGTATCAAATCAATTTGATTTTGCATTAACAAATAACATTGTTGATGAAACAGCAAAAAAAATAATCAAATTAATAAAAACTTGATTATTTTCTCTATCAGCTCATTGGATGGAATAATAAATCTGGGAAAAACCTGTTAAATTCAATAATTATTCCAGCTGTAAGGCTTAGCCAAATTGCTGCTACCACTGGGGCAGATCTGACAAATTTTGTGTTTAGAATTTTGAACATTTGTTTTATGAAAGTTTTTTAAAGATGTTTAGCGAGGACCATTAAGTGTAATATTGTTGTCTTTCTCTCTTAAGTCTCCATTTCTTCCTTGTTTATTAGCAAGAAGAGGCCATTGCGCTCCTTTGACAAGACATTTTCTGGCTAAGTCTAGGTCAATAATTATCTCGAGATCTGCTGGATTCTTAGTCTTTTTTGATTCAATCAGATACTCTCTTCCTGACCAACCTATAATTCCAGCAATATAAATGAACAGTACTCCCGGGATAAGTAAATCTCCTTCATGACCTCTATTTAAAAGAGCTCCCCATGGCTCAAGAGGAGGTCCAATTATTAAATGTGGAAGACCATCATCTCCGCATGATGCTTTACCGTATCTTTCAAATCTTGCGATGTCTTTTTGAGTAGTTGCAGAATTTGCTCTCTCAATGAATTTAGGATTTTCAGAGCATTTTGTGAGGGCTGAAGCAGTATATTCAGTGCTAGCTCTATCTGCGTTTAAGGCAGGCCCATTGGCAGCTAGAGCAATTGGAGTAATTCCGAGGAAGAGAAAAACTGAGGTTATGATTGAAAAAAAGAATTTCATAAGTTGCAATCTTTAATTCCTTATAGTGTGTTAAGTAAGAAATTAATATTAAAATAGAACAAGATGAATCAAAAATGCATAAAGTTTTAGCTATTGAAACAAGTTGTGATGAGACATCTGTCTCAATAGTTTCTAATATTGGCGATAATTTCAGAATACATTCAAATATAATTGCTTCTCAAATTGAAGATCATTCAAAATGGGGAGGAGTTGTGCCTGAGCTAGCAGCTAGAAAGCATTTAGAGTCATTGCCTTTTGTCTTAGATAAGGCTTTAGAAGAATCAAAAATCAAAATTGAGGAAGTCGATTATATTGCATCAACTGTAGCTCCTGGATTAGTTGGTTGTTTACGAGTTGGCTCCATAACTGCAAGATCACTTTGCATGTTACATTCAAAACCATTTTTGGGAATTCATCATTTGGAGGGGCATTTATCTTCAATTCTATTTTCAGAAAACTATCCAAAGAAATCCTTTCTTACATTACTTGTTAGCGGCGGGCATACTGAATTGATAAAGGTTGATGAAAGAAGGGTAATGCAAAGACTTGGGAAAAGTTTTGATGATGCGGCTGGAGAAGCATTTGATAAAGTTGGCAGACTATTAGGTCTTAGTTATCCAGGAGGACCGGCGATTGAAAAGATTGCTAAAAATGGGGACCCAATGAAATTTAATTTACCAAAATGTAGGATTTCTGATAAAAAAGGTGGATTTCTTAAATATGATTTCTCTTTTAGTGGTCTAAAAACTGCCGTATTAAGATTGGTTGAGAGAATAAATTTGGATGGGAAGACCGTTCCAATTCCTGATATTGCTGCAAGTTTTGAAAGAGTAGTGGCAGAGGTCTTGGTAGAGAGAACAATAAAATGTGCAGATGATCATAGTTTGGATAATGTTGTTGTGGTTGGGGGAGTCGCTGCTAACAATACATTAAGAAAAATGATGATTAGTGAAGCAAGTAAAAAATCTATTAAAGTTCATTTAGCTCCTCTTAATCTTTGTACAGATAATGCTGCAATGATTGGAGCGGCAGCTTTGTTCAGAATCAAATTTAAGGATCATTTAAGTTCCCTTAAATTAGGTGTAGCAGGAAGACTATCAATTGA
>QCCJ01000010.1 GCA_003281285.1 Prochlorococcus sp. AG-347-K22
TTTCAGAACTTAAATCTTACTGCAGACGACTTTGGAGGCAAAGAATTAGAGGGTTGTAATGAAAACCTTGTTTTATCCTCACCAAAGGTAGTTGAAAAGGTTCATAATTCATTCTTAGAAGCAGGTTGTCATGTTATAGAAACTAATACTTTTGGGGCCTCATCAATAGTTCTTGATGAATATGATATTGCGGAAAAGGCATATGAGATAAATAAAAATGCTGCATTAATAGCAAAAAAGGCTGCTTCTAAATATGCATCATTTGATAAGCCAAGGTTTGTTGCTGGCTCAATTGGACCAACTACTAAATTACCCACATTAGGACATATAGATTTTGATGAATTAAAGCAATCATATAAAGAACAAATATATGGTCTTACAGATGGAGGAGTTGATCTTCTTTTAATTGAAACTTGTCAAGATGTATTACAAATTAAATCAGCCTTATTAGCGTCTAAAGAAGTACTTGATAGTAAAACTATAGATATACCTATAATGGTGTCGATAACAATGGAAACAACAGGTACTATGCTTGTTGGATCTGACATCGCCTCTGCATTAACAATATTAGAGCCGTTTAATATAGATATCCTTGGACTGAATTGTGCAACTGGTCCAGAACAAATGAAAGAACATATTAAATATTTGTCTGAAAATTCTCCCTTCGCTATAAGTTGTATTCCCAATGCAGGACTTCCTGAAAATATTGGTGGTGTTGCTCACTACAGATTAAAGCCAATAGAATTAAAAATGCAGTTAATGAATTTTATATATGACTTTAATGTGCAATTAATAGGTGGATGTTGTGGGACAACACCTGAACATATTAAATATCTTTCTTCAATAATCGATGAAATTATTTATAACGAAAGGTCTAACAAAAATGGTAGTAACAATTTAAGTGGTTATATTCCTTCTGCATCATCAATATATAATTCTGTACCGTACAAACAAGACAATTCTATCTTGATCGTAGGAGAAAGATTAAATGCAAGTGGATCTAAAAAGGTAAGGGAGTTATTAAATGAAGACGATTGGGATGGACTAGTTTCAATTGCCAAGCAACAACAAAAAGAAAATGCACACGTTCTTGATGTGAATGTTGATTATGTGGGGAGAGATGGAGTTAAAGATATGAAAGAAATAACTTCAAGACTAGTTACCAATATAAATTTGCCATTAATGATTGACTCTACAGATGCTGACAAAATGGAAAGTGGATTAAAATCAGCTGGTGGTAAATGTATTATAAATTCAACCAATTACGAAGACGGCAATGAAAGGTTTGATCAAGTTCTAAATTTAGCCTTAGGCTATGGTTCAGGTCTTGTTGTCGGAACAATTGATGAAGATGGAATGGCAAGAAATGCAGATAAAAAATATAAGATTGCAAAACGAGCGATTAATAGAACCAGAGAATGTGGCTTGTCAGATTATGAGCTATTTTTTGATCCATTAGCTCTGCCAATATCCACTGGGATAGAAGAAGATAGATTAAACGCTAAAGAAACAATTACTGCTATATCAAAAATACGTGATAATTTTCCAGATATTCATATCATACTGGGGATATCAAACATTAGTTTTGGACTTTCACCATTATCAAGAATTAATCTAAATTCAATATTTTTAGATGAATGCATTAAAGCAGGATTGGATTCTGCTATCATCGCACCAAATAAAATTTTGCCATTGTCAAAAATTTCTGATGAAACTAAAAAGCTTTGCTTAGATTTGATATATGACAAAAGAGAATTTGAAGATGATATTTGCATTTATGATCCATTAGTAGAATTAACAAAGGCTTTTCAAGATTTATCTATTCAAGATTTCAAAAAAGCATCTTCGGAAAATAAAAACTTAACTCTGGAAGAAATTCTAAAAAATCATATTATTGATGGAGAAAAAATAGGTTTAGAAGATCAATTAAATAAAGCGTTAAAAAAATATAAACCTCTCGAAATAATTAATACTTTTTTACTTGATGGGATGAAAGTTGTAGGAGATTTATTTGGTTCAGGTCAAATGCAATTGCCATTTGTACTTCAATCAGCAGAAACAATGAAATTTGCTGTTTCAATTTTAGAACCATATATGGAAACGGTAGATGAAAACATATCAAATGGAAAACTCTTAATTGCAACTGTCAAAGGCGATGTTCATGATATTGGAAAAAATTTGGTTGATATAATACTTACAAATAATGGTTATGACGTTATAAATCTTGGAATAAAGCAGGATATTTCAGCAATTATAGATGCACAAAAGAAGCACAATGCAGATTGCATCGCTATGAGCGGATTACTTGTTAAATCAACTGCTTTTATGAAAGATAATTTAGAAGCTTTTAACAATGAAAATATTACTGTACCAGTAATATTAGGAGGCGCAGCCTTAACCCCAAAATTTGTAAATGAGGACTGCAGCAAAATATATAGAGGGAAAATATTGTACGGAAAAGATGCGTTCACTGATCTTAAATTCATGAATGAATATATGGAGAATAAAAAAAAGGGTAATTGGTCAAATACAGAGGGGTTTATTAATAATGAGGGTATAAATATTAACTTAGCCTCATCAAAATCAAACTCTCAAGCTGTTAAAAAATCAATATCCATACATACCGAGACTTCCAAATTAAATTTAAAAGAAAATTTCATAAGATCTAAATTTATAAATGAAGAAGAACCAATTCAAGCCCCTTTCTTGGGAACGAAAGTCTTGAACGACATTGATATAGATTTAAATAAGTTAATTTTTTATTTAGATACAAAAGCCCTATTTAGCGGACAATGGCAAATAAAAAAAGGAAAAAACCAAAGCGTAGATGAATACAATACCTATTTAGATTCATATGCCAAACCATTGTTAGATAGATGGTTAGAGACAATAAAGGAAAAAAGACTTATTTCACCAAAAGCAGTTTATGGATATTTCAGATGCGGGAGAAAAGATAATAGTATTTTCTTATTTGATGATAAATCATTAAATAAAATTTCCCAATTTAATTTCCCAAGACAAAAATCTGGGAATAATTTATGCATAGCTGATTTTTATTGTGATTTGAAAAATGATAAACCGATAGATATATTTCCTATGCAGGCAGTAACGATGGGAGATATTGCTAGTGAATATTCTCAAAAATTATTTAAAGAGGATAAGTATAGCGATTATTTATTATTCCATGGACTTACAGTGCAATTAGCAGAAGCTCTAGCTGAGTATGTCCATGCATTAATTCGTATTGAATGTGGTTTTAGGACTGAAGAACCAGACAAAAATAGAGAAATACTAGCTCAAAAATATAGAGGAGCTAGATATTCATTTGGTTATCCTGCATGTCCAAAAGTATCTGATTCAAACATACAATTATCATTGTTGGATGCAAAAAGAATAAACTTGACCATGGATGAATCTGAACAACTTCATCCAGAACAAAGTACTACAGCTATCATTTCACTACACTCAAAAGCTAAATATTTTAGCGCTTAAGCTAATTCTTTAGTTGTTTTCTAAATATTCAATAATTTCTTCTTGTAGTTCTTCCATCGATTGATTATCACCTAGATCAAGTCCCTCACCCGCCGCGTCCTGTGTTAACTCAAGATAATATGAAGCACCATCACTAGATAAAAATTCTAATGCAGAAGTTTCATCACTATCTTTAAAAGCTTCATAAAGAGCTTTAAATGCAATGTTTTCAGTAAAGTCCCAATCCATAATGAAAAAAACCTTATTAGAATTATTACCTCTTTACCCCCCATACTCGTCAACCTTTTTTAAAGAAATGTTGGTGTTTTATTATTATTAAAAAAACTATGACTATAAATAATCAAGATCAGTTAAATGTCTTAGGTGAAAAAATTGAGGTTTGTAGTTGCGCACCTATGACAGGATGGTTCAGAGATGGATTTTGCAACTATGACAAAAACGATGGAGGTAATCATTCCATATGTTGTGTAATGGATGATAATTTCCTGAAATATAGTAAATCACAAGGTAATGATTTAATAACTCCTATGCCTATTTATTCCTTCCCAGGATTAAAGGATGGTGATCATTGGTGTATTTGTCTTGATAGGTGGAAACAAGCATTATTAGACGGTCTTGCACCAAAAGTTATATTAGAATCAACGAATATTGTAGTCTTAGAATCAGTACCTCTAGAAAAATTGAAAGAATATCAATTTAATAAAAAGTAATTACAAATTTATTATTTTTTTTAAAATGATTATGATAATTTTTTTTATATGAGTTTAGAAATATATTGGAAGAAAGCACTACAGCAGACTCGATTATCAATTGATGATAAATCATTATATCCTCTCAAAACTGATATTATTACAAGAGATTTATATGAAAAAGACGACTTCATAATTAGGAAACTTGATACTACAAAATTTAATAAAAAAAAAATTTATGGTCCTAAGCAGAATCCATTTTGTCCTTGGGAAAAGATACTAGAAATTGATACAATTGGTGATAATCATCAACTAATATTAAATAAATACCCTGTACAAAAAGGTCATATTTTACTAATTACAAATGAATGGAAACCTCAAAATGGATGGTTAGATACTAAAGATTGGAAAGCGATCCAACAAGTTAATAAAGATACTAGTGGATTATGGTTTTTCAATAGTTCTCCAATTGCGGGTGCAAGTCAACCTCACAGACATTTTCAACTTCTGCGTAGATCTAGAGGTGAGATATCATGCCCTAGAGAAAAGTGGTTTTTAGAAATGAACTCATATCAAGATCTAAATAGTAAGCTTAAAAAAAATATTATTGTATCCAAATTTAATTTTTTAGAAAATTCATCATCGCTTTTTGAATTTTATTTAGAATTATGCAAGAAATTAGGACTTGGAGACCCTATTAGTGATAAGAAACCGATATGTCCTTACAATATTTTAATAACTAATAAATGGATCGCTATTATAAAGAGAAAAAATGATCATATTCATGGTTTCAGTATTAACGGTTTAGGGTTTGCTGGATATCTATTAGTAACTGAAAAATCAAATATTAATTATTTAAAGAAATTTGGCCCTGAAAAACTTCTAGAAAGTTTTGTTTGAATACTAGTTAGTTACTTCAACTTCCTTATCTCTGATTATTTGGCTTTCTAGGACTTCTATAGATGCTTTTACAGAGGCGATTTTACGTTCAAGTGAATCCTTAATATAATTGAGCATTTCTAATTTCTTATGCTGATAAAAACTCTTTTTTTCTTTAGATGACTTGAAATAACAATTAAACATTTTTATTTTAATTATAAAAAGATACTTAATTGACTTGTGACTTTAAAATAAATTGGTTTTAATTTAAAAACAATATTTCTTATGGACTTTCAATTTTTTTTGAATAAAATTAAATAAATTCCTTACTATTCAAGAAAATATTATTGAATATTCCTGAAAATTCAAATACAAAAAGAATTTCAATTGATTTGCCTGAGGAACTAATTTCCAGGTTTGATCAATTACGAAAAGAGTGGGGATTTAGAGCAAGAGGACCTGTAATAGAAAAGATACTTAAAGAACTTCTTCAAGAAGATGATTTAATACCTAAAAACCAACAGCAAGAAATAGACTTTAACGAGAAGAAGAATAATGAAAATTTAAATATTGATGAAGATACTGCATTGGTATTAATAACATCAGACGATAAAAAAGAAGCTAATGAGATACCTCTGAATAAAATAGTTTCAGATAACATACAATATAAAGAAAAAGACAACTCAAACATTAGCCTTCCCAATTTTGTTGATAAAAAAGTAAAGAATCTAAGAAGAAGTATAAATAGTGAAAAATTAAAGGAGAATATTAATGATATTCAAATTAATACAATTAAAGAAACTGAATTGATAAAATGTCGAATTGAATTAATTAGTCATTGGAAAAACTTATATGGATCATTTCCTAATGATCATGTAGTAGAAGCTTCGATGGATTGGTTTGGAATGGATATATGGCCAAATCTTGATGGAACTGAAAATCTACCCTTCACGTGGAGTGCAGCAAATAAATTAATGTCTGAATTATGCCCATTTTGGATAAAGAGAAATCCATCCCTTGAAATTGTTTTATTAATGATTGGCGTTTTAGAAGACCCTTTTGCTACATCAGATCTAATAAATAGGATACCAACACTTATGAGAAGGTTTGTAAGTAGATTTAAGCGAAATAACAGATCTAATTCATTTGAAACATTAGACTCAACAATGACAGTACATGGGGCACTAAAATTATTGAATTTATCAACATCCGCAGGATCAGCTCATACGTTGCGTAAAATTAGAGAGGCCTATAAATCAATAGCCTTAGAGACGCATCCAGATGCTGGGGGATCAACAGATCAAATGAGAAAATTAAACGATGCGTATCAATTGCTAAAAAATCTATATAGAAATTAGTATTTCTATTCTTAAATAAGACTAATTATGAGTCTATTTAATAGTCTCATATAAGATACCTATGATTTAATAAATTGCTTATCATCTTAAATTATTTATTGAAATTTATGGAAACAATCAATAAGCATAAATGGAAATTAAAAAATAAAAATTACTTTTAAAAATATCATAATTATCTTGTATATTATTTCTTATATGAGACTTACTATTAGTCTAGTGTATAGTCGCATAATAGATAAATAAGAAATAGTAATTTATAAATTTGAATAAATCATGTCTAAACTGCATCATAATGCTTGGAAAAATTAAAAATTGAATAATAAATCAATTAATTATGTCCTTTCAATGTCCAAGAAAATAATAATAGCTAAAAATTATTGCTATAAGGGGGTTTTAGGCTTCCTAGTACTGTCTTAAAGACAGTACTACTTACTTTGAAGTTTTTGAATAGCAGTTTGTTTATCAATACTAGGGACATCGCTTAGACCGTTTGCGTCAAACCAGGGAGCACTGGCCCAATCAAACCCTTCGCCAAAAGTATTATCAGGTGCAGTTATGTACCAATGGCAAGAAGTGTCAGGAACATCGACAGCGCACTTTGACCAATCATCTGACCACTGAGGGACTTGTACCCACAGCACTGAAGATAGTAATAGAGATAGGAAATGGAACATGATATATATAATACAACATTAATTAGTTTTATAGGATTATTACTTTTCTTATATAAGAATTATAAATAGACTAGTTTATAGTCTCATATGAGACTATAAATACATTTAATTACGCAATTTAGTATTAAAACATTTCTCAACATTAGAAATGATATTTGAATGTATTGATGTAATGTCCGAGTCCAGTAATGTTTTTTCTTTATCTCTATAAGATAATCTGAATGTATAACTTATATGATCATCTCCAAATTTAGTATCTTCAAAAACATCAATTAAATTGACATCCTCTAAAAGATTTTTTCCTGATTTTCTTATCTGCGATGTTATTTCGTTTATTAAAAATTTTTTACTGAAAACAAAATTTATATCCCTTTCCATTTTCGGAACAATTGGGTATTGCTTATATATTGGAATCCATTTATTTTTTTCTCGTACTAGCTCCCAAGAGGTTAGAAACATTTATCTTGAATAAATAAACTTTTTTTAAAGACTTCTTTTCTAATATTAGTTTGGGATGTATTTCACCAAAATAACCTGCATCTTTCCCTTCAATAACTAATTTCGCTGATCTTCCTGGATGAAGAAAATCTATTGAATCAGTAGGTTTATCCTCAATTTTTGTGTTCAAAGATGATAAAGCCTCCTTTAACTTACCTCTGGCCTGGTAATAATTAAGATCGTACTCCTTACCCGAATTTATCCATTTTCCAAATTTTTTATTTCCATAAATCGCACCATTCAGAACTTCTTCTTGAATGAACTCAGTTTTCTTATGAAAAACATTTCCAATTTCAAATATATAACAACTTGCTTGTCCAGCTTTTATATTTCGGTTCACTATCTCCAAATGTTCTTTCCAGATATTATCTCTAAGACAGCTTGTTTCTAATAACAAAGGATTAGAAATCTTTATAAGTTTTTCATTATCATCAGGAACAAGAGAATAGCTCAGTACCTCGTTAAAACCATTTTCTATAAAACCATTTTTTACTTTTCTCAATGCCAACTGTTCTGATGACAATTTTCCAGGCTTAATTGGATTAGGAAGTTTTAAGTCGAATCTGTCATACCCAATTAATCTCGCTATTTCTTCAATTAAATCTATTTCTCTTATTAAATCATGTGATCTGTTAGGAATTACTGCTACATCCCAGCCATATTCTTTATTCTTTAAAGTACAACCTATGAGTTTTAATTTATCAACTATTTCATTATCAGATAAATTTCTTTTTTCAAATTGATCGTTAATTATTAATGGACCAAGAATTTTATGTATTCGATTTCTCCTTAGTTTAATAAATATATCCTCATTACTTATTAAATTGGAAGTATTGATGATTGGTGAATTAATAGAAAAATATTCTTCTAAAAGATTAATTGCCCTTGTTACTGCACTTATTGTATTTTTCGATGAAATCCCTTTTTCATACCTGCTGCTAGATTCTGTTCTTATGCCAACCGCCTTTGAAGATTTTCTTATAGTAACTGGATTAAAAACAGCGCCTTCAAGGTAAATTGATGAGGTAGTATTAGTTACAGAAGTTTCTAAACCGCCTATTACCCCTGCAATTGCAACCGGTTTATCACAACAAGTAATAACTGTGATATTGTCACTTAAATTATATTCTTTACCATCTAAGCAAATAAGGCTTTCGTTATCCTTGCCTTTTCTTACAGAGAAATCTTCTGGAGAAACTTCCTTACCAATTAAGTTTGACAGTTTATCTTTATCAAACGCATGCAAGGGTTGACCTTGTTCTAAAAGAATATAATTTGTCAAATCAACTAGAAGATTAATAGATTTTATACCTGATTTTTCTATACGGTCCTTAAGCCAATTTGGCGATAATTTCCCTCCATTTACTCCATCAATGCAGCTTATTGTATAAATGCAATTAGATTCTATAGCCTCTGGACAAAATTTAATTCCTTTAAGTAAATGAATATTGTATTTATGGTTTAATTCTGGAAAATTTAGAGTGGATTCTAAAAGGGCTGAAATTTCACGGGCTATACCTATAACAGACATCCCATCAGGTCTATTAGCTGTAATAGCTAAATCATATATAAAATCATTTAATTGAAGCAAGTCAGACCCTGGAGTGCCCAATTCATGTTTTAAGGCTAAACCTTCATCAATGATCTCTATCCCTTCGCTAGAGTCCTCTAAACCCAGTTCCTGCAGTGAACATATCATTCCTTCACTCATGACACCTCTAATTTCACTTCTTTTAATAGTTAAATCAACAGCGTTTAATTTAGCGCCGACAGTAGCAACATAAACATAAATATTTGGTTTAATATTGCGCGCACCACAGATAATTTGTAAATTCTTTGAATTACCAATATCGACTTGGCAAATTGAAAGTTTGTCAGATCCTTCGTGTTTTGAAACTGATAATACCTTACCTAAAACGACACCATTTACATTTTCTGAACAATCTTCTAATGATTCAACCTCAAATCCACCAATAGACAATTTCTCAGATAAATCTTCAGGAGTAGAAGTAATTTCTACTAAATTATTCAACCAATTTTGAGAAACTTTCATATATATTTTTTATTCAATGATGAAATAAGAACTGAGTATATCTTCAAAAAAGTTTGTTAAAGATGTACAATAGAAAATTATACAATAAAGTATTAATAAAAATGGCTAAAAAAGGAACAAGAGTTGTAGTGACCTTGGAATGTACTGAAGCTAGGACAAGCACAGATCCTAAGAGATCAAATGGTGTATCAAGATATACTACTGAAAAGAATCGTAGAAATACAACTGAAAGATTAGAACTGAAAAAGTTTAATCCTCATTTAAATAGAATGACAATTCACAAAGAAATTAAGTAATCAAATCAAATTAAATCAAATCATGCCTAATTCAATTTTTAAAAAACAATTATCACCTATCAAACCTGGAGATCCTATTGACTATAAGGATGTAGAACTACTAAAAAAATTCATAACTGAGAGGGGCAAAATCCTACCAAGAAGGATGACAGGTTTAACCTCTAAGCAACAAAGAGATCTTACATTAGCTGTAAAGAGAGCCAGAATTGTAGCTCTTTTACCCTTCGTAAATCCTGAAGGATAATTTCATATTGAATATAGTTGGCACTATAGTTAATATCTCAAATATTTGAAAGATTTAACTAATTTAAAAACATATATTATTGACTCTGATGATCCACATGAGGTAGATGACGCTGTTTCATTAGAAATAAAAGAAGGAAATAAAAAAATTTTATGGATACATATTAGTAATCCATGCAAACTCTTTTTGCATGACTCTAATGTTGATTTAAATGCAAGAAAAAGAATTAGCAGTTTATATTTAATTGATCAATATGTCCCAATGCTACCTAAAGATATTCTTGAAAAGGCAAATCTAGCTCAAAATAAAGTTTCAGAAACTATTAGTGCAGCAATAGAATTCAATGACGATGGATCAATAAATAAATATGAAATAATTGAAGCAATAATAAAACCAAAATATCAAATAACATATGAAGATGCAAATGAAATATTAGAAATAGAACCTAAAGAAGAAATAGAATTAATTGAGATTAAAAATTTATTAGAAAAAAGTATTAAATTCCGAAAAAAACAAGGAGCAATTATTTTTGAAAGTCCTAATAGTAAAATTAAATTATATGAGGATAAGATTATACTAACTAAATTAGAGAAAACAATATCACAAATTATAGTTGCAGAATCAATGATACTAATGGGTTATGTAACAAGTTTATTTCTAGATAAATATAATTTAGCGGCTGCATTTAGGATTCAAAAATTGAACTGCAATCCATCTGAAATACTTAATAGATACAATGATAGTGATATTAAATATATAATATTAAAACAATATATGGGAAAAAGTTACATAACTACTAAGCCAGGAATCCATGAATCATTAGGCCTTAAAATGTATGTACAATGTACATCACCATTGAGAAGATATCTTGATTTAATTATACAAAGGCAAGTCTACAATAAAATTAATAATTACGAAGTTCTAAGTAAAGATTCAGTCTCTAAGATTATTGACTATTCAAAGAATAGACAATCTGAGAATAATAATATATTTAAAAATGATAAATTTAAGTATTTAACATTATTTTTTGAGAATGAAAAGAAAGCTTTTTATAAAATAATATTCGTTAAGTGGATTAATCATAAAAAAAATATTGCTTTGGTTTTTTTTCCAGATTATTCACTAGAAATACTTATTACTCTTTTTGTATCAATAGAAATATATAGTAATAAAATATATAAAGTTAAATATATTATAAATGATAGTAATCTTTTAGAGTTTATTTATTAATAAGATAATAAATATAATAGGTTGTTATTAGTTTAAAAAATATCTGTTAGTATTAATAAAAAAGCTTTATGACTTTTGTCATTACTACACCTTTATACTATGTTAATGATAAACCTCATTTAGGAAGTGTATATACAACAATTATTTGTGATTCAATAGCTAGGTATAAAAGGCTTTCAGATGAAGATGTTATTTTCATCACTGGTGTTGATGAACATGGTTTAAAAATACAAAGAACAGCTTTTGAAAAGGGTATTGAACCAAAATCACATTGTGATGAAATTTCAGAAGTCTTTAATAATAATTGGAAAAATTGGAATATATCCTTTGATAAATTTATAAGAACAAGCTCCAAAAATCATGAATTAATTGTTAATGAATTTTATGAAAAAGTAAAAGCATCAGATGATATCTATATGGGAGTTCAAAAAGGTTGGTATTGTGTCGGTTGTGAAGAATTTAAAGATAATCCAGAAAACTCATCAACATACAAGTGTCCCATACATCAAAAAAATCTAGAATGGAAAAATGAAGAGAATCTCTTCTTTAGGCTTTCAAAATATCAAAAAGAAATTGAGAAAATAATCAACGAACCTTCTTTTATAGAGCCGATAGAAAGAAAGAATGAAATTATAAATTTTGTATCTAGAGGTTTAAAGGATTTTTCAATTTCAAGAACAAATATCTCATGGGGAATTCCTGTCCCTGGTTACGATAACCATACCTTTTATGTATGGTTTGATGCTTTACTTGGATATGTAAGCGCCATTAGTTCTGACACAACAGAACATTCATTGGAAAAATCAATTAATGGAGGATGGCCAGCTGATGTTCATTTTATTGGTAAAGATATTCTGAGATTTCATGCTGTATATTGGCCCGCAATGCTCATTTCTGCCAATATGAAGGTTCCTAAAAAGGTTTTTGGGCATGGATTTCTTACAAGAGAGGGGCAAAAAATGGGTAAAAGCTTGGGAAATGTACTTGACCCAGATTTATTGCTTACAAAATATGGAAATGATCCCGTAAGGTGGTACCTCATTAAAGACATATCACTAGGAAATGATGGAGATTTTCAAGATAAAAGATTTGTTGACATTATCAATAATGACTTAGCTAATACAATTGGCAACTTATTAAATAGAACATCATCTATGGCTAGAAAATGGTTTGATAATAAAGTGCCAAATAATGAAAAATTTTTAAGTGAAAATAAATTAGAGAATTCTGCCAAAATTGCAGTCGAAAACTATATTTATAACTTTGATAACTACAAATTAGATCTAGCAGCAAATGAAGTACTTAGCCTAGCAATTAATACAAATTTGTATTTGAATGATAATCAGCCATGGCTGTTAATAAAAGAGAAAGATAATCTACCTTTAGTTAAACAAATTATTTATAACGTTTTAGAAAGTACCCGAATAATAGGATTGTTATTACTACCTTTATTGCCAGAATTATCTTCCAAAATTAATGAACAACTAGGTTCTATATACAGAGAAGAAATTTCCTGGAAAGAACAATTAAGTTGGGGATTATTAGTAAGTAATTCAAGTCTTCCTAAACCCACTCCAATCATAAATAAACTGGAGTATGAACAACATTTCTAGATTAATAATTTTCCTTCCATTATTTATGCTTGGTTGCGCCCCAAATGTAATTGATGCAAATAAAGTTAAACAAAACATAGACAGTTTAGATATGACTATTTTCTCTAAAAGTGGAGATAAAATATATTCAATTACCAGTCCAGATTCAACTTATGACAATATTGAATTAAAATTCCAATTAAAAAAACCTATCATTAACATTCTCAATGGGGAAGAAACTAAATATATTATTAGCTCAGAAGAATCTACACTATCAGACAACAATAAACTCCTGAAATTGAAAGGGAATGTTAAATTAAAAATTCTTAAAAAAGATGGGGATATTTTATATGCTGATAATTTTATCTGGAATATAGAAAATACTAACTATCTATTAGAGGGAAACATAAGATTTGAAAATAAAAATATCATCTTAAATTCAGGAAAAGCCATATTGGGTACAGATAACGTAATTGAATTTTTCAATCCAGTAAAATATATAATAAAAGATGAAAATAACGAAAATAAATATGAAATAAATTCAGAAAATGCCTACTATAATTTAAATACTGAATCAGTTAGTTTTAAAGCAAAAGATAAAAAAGTTAAATCAATAATTTATTTTTAAATTTTATTTTTTGAAAAAATATTATTAATTTTTTTGGACCAGTTATTAATCCATTTTTCATCAGACTTTGTAAAACACTTAGCACTCCAGCCTCCTATCAATATAAAAGCCTTATTATTTATAGGTACAACTAAGATAGATGGAATTTCAGCACAAAAATTAAAAAATTCATCTCTTCCAGGATAAAATTTAGTGTTTGCTAATGATATTAATTTCATATCTTTTATAGATCTCAGACAAGTTTCCCCAGGTTTAAATTCATTACTTGAAGTGATTCCCCTCCTCAATATATTAACGCCATCATTGTGGATTAATATTGCTGCTGCTGCTGTAGAAGTTAATATCGCTTCAGAACCCCATGCAAGTTCATCAATAACTTCATCCGGCATGTTTCTATCGAAGAGAAACTTATTTTCTCCTTTTAAAGCAGCTTTCTCTCCAGCTAATGGTTCGAATTGTTTAAATAAAAAACCTATCAAAATAATAATTAATGAAGCTATTGCGGCTAACACTTGTGCTCTTTCAAGCTCAGGAGTGATTGTTTCTATCGAAATGAAATTTGCTATCTGAAAAATAAAGAGTATGGCACCGGTTAATATTAATGATTTCCCATTGAATCCCATATTTTAAATATGTTATTTCTAATTAAATTATGCAAATATTATATTGTTTAGTACATTTAAAATTACTCAATAATATGGTTTTTAATATATAATTAACCAAAACCTTTTAAAATGAACCTCAACATCAATAAATATATACTTTCTTTTATCTTTACTGGCTTAATTTTTATTCTTAACCCCTCGACTACATACGCAAACGAAAATTTTACTATAAATAAATATTTTGGTATTACTCAACAAAAGACTGTTATAAATTACGAAAAAAGTCAGCCTTCATCTATTGACAACCCTGTAGTTGATCCAAATTTTAACACTATGAGATCAAAAGATACTGAGAGCTCAACTGCTACGTATATAGTTATAGGTTTGTTAATTGCTGCCACAATTATTCCTTTAGCAACATGGTGGTATTTCTCTAAATAATAGAGAATTTATGAATGCCAAGGATTTAAGGATTAGTGAATATTCATCTTATATAGTTTTTATTACAGGGGGGACAAAGAGTGGCAAAAGTGAATTCGCTGAGTATCTTGCAAAGGAGGTAAAAAAATTATCATATGTTGCCTTATCTGAAAACAATTTGGATGATAAAGAATGGCAAGATAAAATTAATTTACATCGAAAAAGAAGACCAAAAGATTGGAAATTAATAGAAACGACAGATTTATTAAATACATTAAGGAAAGAAGAAGGTCCATTATTAATAGATTCTATTGGGGGATTCGTTATGAAGAGTATTGGCAAGGAACAAAATGAATGGTCAACAAAAATGAAGTCACTTATAAGTCTCTTAATAAAAAGAAAAAGCATAACAATTATTGTTGGAGAACAAGTAGGTTGGAGTTTGGTCTCTGAATATAAAATTGGTAATACTTATATTGAAAGAATCGGCGAACTTCAAAAGAGAATAACCAAAATATCAAAAGATAATTGGCTGGCTATAAACGGCAGAGCTATCAAAATAGATGAAATAAGTATTGAAATACCTACTTAAAATTGGAAGTCGCTCTTTTTGAACCTAGAATCCCACAAAATACTGGTAATATTGCCAGATCATGTGCTGCGTTTAATATACCTTTAAATCTTATAGAGCCCTTGGGTTTTAAACTAGAAGATAAATATTTAAAAAGAGCAGGATTAGACTATTGGCCACTAGTTACTGTTAATCAGTATGAAAATTTCGATAAATTTTTAGCGTCAAAATCAACAAAAAGAATAATTTCTTTTAGTAAAAAAAATGGATTATATTTGAAGGATTTTAAATTTAAGCACGATGATATTTTGCTTTTTGGGAGAGAAGATACAGGATTACCAGATTCCATTATTGATAAAAGCGACTTTTTAATATCAATATTTATGCCGAATATACAGACTGGAAAGAATGATCAAAAAGGTGTTAGAAGTCTAAACCTTTCAGTAGCATGCGGAATTGCTATATATGAAGCCCACAAACAAATAAATTTTCAAAATGATAATTAAGTACAACCAATGCCTTACAATATTCCCATGTCTCGGTAGCTCAGCTGGTTAGAGCGGCGGATTCATAGCCCGCAGGTCGCGTGTTCAAGTCACGCTCGAGACATTTTCAATACTTTTCAATTGAAGAACATTGGTTAAATTTTAATTAAATTAAACTATTAAAGACAATAATGTTTAATTCACTCGGTACAGTTTTAGATAAAAAGAAATCTAAAGCAAAATATCCAGAAGCAAGGGTTATAGTTCTTGATGACAATTTTAATACTTTTCAGCATGTCGCGAATTGTCTTTTAACAGTAATCGCAAGCATGAGTGAAAAAAGGGCATGGGATCTTACCTTCAAAGTTGATAAGACAGGCTCGGCGGAGGTATGGAGAGGTAATCTTGAACAGGCAGAGCTATATCATGAGCAACTCTTTAGCAAAGGATTAACAATGGCTCCAATTGAGAAAACATAAAATAAGTAAGATTGAAAGAAAATTTTTGGCTTATAAATTCGAATCGTTCAAGGGTTAAAAGGTTTTCAAAGAATAATCAAAATAAAGATAAATTTTTTGAATATATGTTTATTGACTCTGGAAGAATTCCTGGTGTTTTAGGAAAAGAACCGCCTCTTATGACAACAAGAGAAGAACTTAAAGTTGATAAAGCTAGAGATGAATGGAAAAAGTTAATCGCTCAAGGTTGGAGAAGAACAAAACCAGTTTGGGAAGACTCTTAATATCCAATATTGTTACTAGGGTTAGTTATATAAATTATGAGATTAAGGACGTAGTTTGCGGGTAAATTTAATGGCTTCAAAAGTAACAAAGCCATTCCTTGAGTCACATTAAATTCTTTATTTTTCATAAAAAAAGAAAAGTCACATTTTAATTATAAAATGACTGTAAGATAAAAAAATACTTAAAAAAAAATATATAAGCATTTATTGATTATAGTATTTCAAGATATCTTATATATAAAAATTATTTTAAAAAATTATAGATTTTGTGTTAGTTGTTATTTTTCTTTTAAAAACAAAAAAATCCACGTAATAATCTAATAATCCCTACTATTAAATAATTATAAATATCCAATGAAATATCTCATCACAAGCAAAAGATCCAGAGCTTTATTTGGTATTGGAATAATTGCTATGAGTATTGGATTAATATCAAAAAAAATAATTAATTATCCAGCTGGAGTTTGTATAAAAGGGACTAAAGAAATAAGCTTTAATATCTAGCCATAAATCTTCTTACATATTCCTTAATTCTTAAATCCAGTCAACTTTGATAACTCTTTTAGTGAAAGGACTCCTAAAATAAGCTTTCCATTTATTTCCCATGTAGGAAACCCTTTAATTTTTTTATCAATGCATAATTGAGTTTGACTGTTTATGCCATCTCTTGCACATTCAACTACATTAAGTTCTCTATAAGCTTGCTTACCAAATAATTCACTTTGATTAAGACAATTGGGACACCAATATGCTGAATATTTAACTACACCATTATCTTTAAGGAATTTTGCCAACTCGATAGATTCCCCAGTGCTTTCTGAGGTAACTGTAAGTTCTCTCTGATTACTCAAGTGGGAGCTATTAATAACACTTGGTAAAGGAAGCAAAAATAATAGTGGGATTAATAAGCGTTTCATTTATTTACTACTTTTCCTCCAAATTTTCTGACTATCTTATCAAGCAAAATTCGTAAATCTTTATTTTTAAGTTTCTCTATTTGCTGAAGATTTTCAAGAAGATCACATATTTGATCCTGTGTATCTTCATTTAATTCACTTACTGCCATTTATATTTAGAGTTTTTATATTCCAATTTTAAATCAAAAGTAAATTTACATACTTATTGTATTTATATTTTTTTATTGCTATTTTTTTAAAGCGGGCTAAGGTTCATATCTCCACGAGGATTTAGTCCGCTGAATTTTTAAAGATTCAATTAATTTTGGCTCCCTCTTTAAGAAATTGATTAGAAATATTCAAAAATATTTATCTTTTCTTAATTTCTAAATTCCATTAAAAAGCATTCTAATATAAACATTAGAAGTGTGACACTATTTATTCAAAAATATTGTTATTTCGCTTCATAACTTTCTTAAAATATTTATACTCAATAAATTCATGCATCATTTTGATATCATCAGATAATACTTTTTTGTTAACTTCATAGTCGTCCACATTACTTGGAGATTTATTAATTTCAGAGAATGTATCTAGATCAAAAGAAAAATTGATTAAATCCTCTTTATCAACTTTATTTTGACCAATAAGTTCATTTAATACCCCTCGAGACCTCAACGCTTCCTCGACCAATATCCCTGTGACTTTTGACTGACTAAATTCATTAGCTGTGCACAATTTTTCAATAATTTCATGAACTTCTTCACTTGGCAAAAAACCAATTCTTTTCCTCGGGGAGGGCATGATTAAAAAAAATTAGTGTCACACTTGCACATTACAAGTGTTGCACTATATTTGATTTAAGTCAACTAATTTTGCTATGCATATTTTAATATTTCCTGCAGGATTTATTCTTTGGTATCTAGCTTATGAAGCAAAACCTATCATTAATGATGAAGTAACACTTCATTTGAAAGAGAAAAACACAAGTAAAAGAAATAAACTTTTAAATATAATCAACGAAAGCTTTTAAAATTAACTGTCAATTGATTTTGACCATTCCTTGTGCTTATTATCTAGATCTGAGATTAACTGTTTTTGATAAGTAAATTTGAGTTGATTTTCGTTAAGTGATTTTTTTGTGATAATCATCTCTTTCGAGAAAAAATCAGGAGTGTTGGGACTACTAATTTTTTTTTTGACTTCCATATAAGTAATTCATCTATTTTTTTTATATGATTCAAAAGCTTTTATTCTTGATATTTTAATATTATTTTTATATTTTCTTAATATATATTTTTAGCACGATTGTTAATAATATTATTTTATCAAATAAAAAGGGCTATATTAAAACAAAATATAAGTTTTATTATGAATCTTAAGGAGAGAGGGATTACTGTTGGAGATTTATTAATCATACTAATAATAATAATCACTTCTACAATATTAATTAAATCATTTAGCAAGGATAAGAAAACAACACTTAATTATAGTAATCAAGAGCAAGTTTCTTATAAGAAAAATTATTACCAAAAATTTATTTGAATAGCTTATATAAATTATTTATAAAACTCTTAATTAATTCAATTAACTATTATTTATCTCTAATGTAAATTTCAAGAATTCATAATTATCAAACAATGAGTTTATGTATTTTAAATATTTTGATGAAATGATTTAGAACTTTCCCATTTCAAGTTATCCTTTAAATCATTGAAATCATTTGATATGGAAACTAAATTCACCATTTGAAGAATTTGAGTTTTATTTAGCCTATTAATAACAATAAGTTTATTAAGCATTTCTAAAACAGATTCATCATTAATATTCATTGTTTGTCTAAAAAACTATGATCCATCAATTCAATTACTTTATCTTATATTTTAAAAATTACTCTTAAGATTTCATAATGTATTAAATGCTAAATATAAAAATATTTATAAAAACATCAAAAATAAACTCTTACTTATAAGTAAAAATCTTAAGCTCACTTTCTTATAAATTCGTTTATTGTAAAAAGAAAAAATGAAAAAAAACTCCAAGAATCAATATCTTAATAGAGATGAAGTTAATGAAATGATTGAATCAGCTTTAAGGAGACACAATAGAAGATCTACAATAATATCAAGTGTGCTTGGGTGGATCCTAATAGGAGGTTATTCGTTTGGACTTTTTCAAGCAGTACAAAACGTCTAATTAATCTTTTCCTAAAAGCAGTACTTGCTAGATGATAAATTAATATAAGCTTAAGTATCTATTATGAGGGAATATATTGAGGCAAATCTTACAGTGATAAGAAAATATTTAAAAAAACGCAAATATTCTACATCAAAATTAAATAATGACTCGATAATGAAAGAATTCAAAGAATGGAGTAAAGATCCATTACCAGAAACAGAATCAATTTGGACTTTACCTGACTTAACGAGAAATGAAAGACTAAAAAATTTTTGTCGCTCAATTAAAAAGGAAATAAGATAAGACTTTAACTACCTAGTTGTATATGATTTACCTTTAAGTAAAAATAACCTGCGAATCCAACTATATTTAATATTATAACGAAAATCCAAGCTCCAATTGGCTGATTAGAATCAAATTTTTTTATCCTAACTTTATCCTTTAGTCTTTCAATATATTTAGCCATAGTTAAAAAATATTTAAAAGAATATTTCTAATTATAGAGAGTTGAATTTAAAGGAATCTTAAATAAAATAAAATTTCTTTTAATTATGATTTTTATTGTCAAGCCTGTTAATGGGATATTTAATTAATTCTTTTTTGAGATTTTTTAAGAGTTTATTATGATTCAAAATTGTAAATTTCCTTGTAAAAGAATAATGCCATTTCATTGAATTAAAAAAAAACTTGCTATTTCATTATCAATAAAATTATAATACTTATTACGGTCATTCAGACCATTAATAATTTAAAAAAGGACAAATTTTTTCATGAGCTTAAGAGTTGGCCAAGAAGCACCAGACTTTAGTGCTACAGCAGTATATGATCAAGAGTTTAAGGATATTACACTTTCAGATCTTAGAGGTAAATGGGTTGTTTTATTCTTTTACCCCCTAGATTTTACATTTGTATGTCCAACTGAAATTACTGCATTTAGTGATAGATATCAAGATTTCTCAGCACTTAATACGGAAATACTTGGGGTATCAGTTGATAGCAAACACTGTCATTTGGCTTGGATACAAACTCCAAGAAATGAAGGTGGAATAGGTGATATTAACTACCCGTTAGTTTCTGACCTAAAAAGAGAAATTTGCCAAGCATACAATGTTCTTAATGATGATGGGGAGGCAGATAGAGGTTTATTTCTAATAAATCCCGAAGGAGTAGTTATGCATACTACTGTTAACAAGGCTCCTGTAGGTAGAAATGTTGATGAAACACTAAGAATTCTTCAAGGTTATCAATACGTTGCGGCAAATCCAGATGAGGTATGTCCAGCAAACTGGACTCCTGGGGAGAAAACAATGTTAGAGGACCCCAAAGGTAGTAAGGAATATTTTTCTGCGCTCTAGTAGAATTAGATACCATTAAATAAGTATTGAGTAGTAAATAATTATAAAAAAATAAAAAATAAACATGTTCAAAATGGGGATTACATCCCCTTTTTGAGGTTCTTGTACGATCCAATCGCTTAAATTAGTTTTATATGATAAAAAAGACCACGTAAAAAAAGAAATTTCTATAGCGACTAATATAAAAATATTAATTAAATTCAAGTCATTTAAATCAAAATATCTATAAATATGAAACTGATCATCAACATTAATATTATTAATTTGAAGATGCCAAAGATAAAGAGAAATCAAAATAAAATTTATCAATATTAATTTTTTTAATAAAAACCTAGATTTCTTAAAAATTAATAAAATAGAAATTAAAAATATGAAAAAACTTAACTGTAAAATATCCGGTTTTGGTAAATTAATTCCTTCAAGAAATAATTTAAATATAAGATCAAAATTTATATATAAATAATCAACTATAAAGTAAGAGAGAAATATTAAATTTATTGCTACTAAGAGTAATAATCTTTTTCCTTTAATTATATTTTTACTATGAATAGATCTCTTATTAAAATTATAGTATGTGAAGTATTTTAAAGAGTTTAAATACACTAAAGATGGACATATTGTACCGCTCAAAAAGTAAAGGATTGAATAAAAGGAAATATCATTAATATTGAATGAATACAAATTAAACCATTGTTTTTGTACTAATGGAAGAATAAGTAATAATGAAAGTGTAACTAATGAATTCGTTGTATTGTTTTTAATTATCAAGAAAATATTAAATTTTTTTTAATTTAAAACAATTAAATCAAACTTTCAACAATTTAGAAGTAGTTAATTTAAAAACTTTTTTATCTATAGTTTCTTGATTTAAAAGTATCTCAACTAATTTATCAAGTAAGACTCTATTTTTTTTCAATATTTTTATTGAATTATTTAATGAAATTTTAGAAATATTTATGATTTCATTATCTATTCTAGAACTAGTATTTTCTGCTATAAGAGGCTTTCTTCTAAATAATCCATCTCCTAAAAACAATTCATTATTATCAGCATCCATTGAAATTGGACCAATAATTGAAAATCCATATTTCGTAACCATTTCTCTTACAATATCTGTAGCATATGAGATATCGTTTAACGAGCATTGTGTAATTTCACTTTGACCAAAAACTATCGTTTCTGCTGCTCTTCCAGCTAGAGCAATTTCAATTTTTGAAAATAATAATTTTTTTGAAATCAAGCCGCTAGAAATTACATCTTCGTCAGGACATATTTTTGTATATCCTCCTATTGATCCGGATCTAGGTAAAATCGTAATCTTATCAACTGATTCTATTCCATTTCTCACAGCAGATACAATAGCTCTGCCCACCTCGTTATAAGCAATAATTTTTTTCATATTTGGAGAAGTTATTAATGAACTTCTAAGGCCAATAGTAATTTTATCGAGAGCATTTTCTATATGATGGTCACAGATTAATTTAGATTTATCTCTTGCACAGTGAATAGCACTCTCATTCATCAAATTCGCAAGATCTGCTCCTGAAAATCCAACTGTTCTTGAAGCCCAATATCCTAAGTCAACTTCACTTGAAAGAGGTTTGGAAAGTGAGTGAACTGAAAGAATTTTTTTTCTTCCATCTAAATCTGGAAGCATAACTTCAATTTTTCTATCAAATCTACCTGGCCTTAATAATGCTGCATCCAAAATATCTGGTCTATTTGTAGCGGCTAAAACAATAATCCCAGAATTATCAGCAAAACCATCTAATTCAGTTAGAAGCTGATTGAGAGTTTGTTCTCTTTCATCATTTCCACCTCCGATTCCAGACCCTCTTTGCCTACCAATAGAATCAATTTCATCAATGAAAATTATACATGGAGATTTTTCCTTAGCCTTAGAGAATAGATCTCGAACTCTGCTTGCCCCAACACCAACAAAAAGTTCTACAAACTCAGATGCTGATATTGTGAGAAAAGGTACTCCTGATTCACCAGCAATTGCTTTAGCCAATAATGTTTTACCTGTTCCTGGTGGGCCTATTAGAAGAACTCCCTTAGGGGCTTTTGCTCCAAGATTTTCAAATTTCTTTGGTTCTTTCAAAAATGTTATTACCTCTTTTAATTCCTCGGCGGCTTCAGGGACTCCAGCTACATCATCGAATCTCGTTTCTACATCATCAATAGTTACGAATTTAGACTTATTTTTGGTAAAACCAAAGGCTCTTGAAGCCAATTTTGATGTACTCCTCAAGATTAAGACTATAGCTAATATGAAAATCAGGAAAAGACTTATTGAAGCAAATGAATTAGCAGCTGAGGCTTCCTTTCTACTATTATTAATGGTGAGATCTACCTTATTAGCAGTAGCTTTTTCTAAGATTAATTGATCGTTGTAAAGGATAGGAATTTTAAATTTATCGCCATTTTTATACAGGACATCAATTTCTCTCTGCCTAGGATAGAAAAATATTGATTCTATTTTCCCTGTCTCTATATCTTCGAGAAGATCCGAATAACTTGATTTAGAATCTGAATATGAGAATTTTGATCTAAACACTAATTTTTATAAGTGATTAATAAAGCATATATGCTTATTTAAAAAATTGACGTATATAAACAAAATATACTCAAAAGTTTTGGAGATAACCAGTTAAAGGTTATATTATTATATGGAAATAAAGAAACAGAATGGCTGTACCAAAGAAGAAAAAATCTAAGAGCAAAAGAAACCAAAGGCATGCTGTCTGGAAAGGAAAAGCAGCAACAGCAGCTCAAAAAGCTATATCTTTAGGTAAATCAGTTTTAACTGGGAAAGCTCAAGGATTTGTTTATCCTATTGAAGAAGAAGATGATGAAGAATAGCTTCTAAGATCCTAATTTAAATGCCTCAAGTATAAGGGCATATATTGCACCAATTCTTAATTTATCAACTACGGTCCATAGATAATAAAATTTTGAAGTAGCAGTAGGTTTAATTCTTATAATGATTTCAAAAAAAACAATAATTATTGGGACCATTATCAACTCATTTTTACCTTCGGATATAAATTTTGTAAGAAAATTAGCAAACAAAAAATAACCTGTCAAAACTGAAATTAGACCAATAGATTTTGTCCTCCAGGTATCACTTAGAAAACCAAAAAATAAATTATTTAACTGGTAGGTAATTCTTGAAAAATTAGTTTTTTGCATTACTAAAAGACACTAAATAATCACTTAGAAAGCTATAGTCAACATATGATTTTTTTAGTTTAGGGCCTTTAATTACATTTGCCACATTATTCTCATCACCAAGACTGTCTAAAATACAATCTAATTTAATATTTTTCTCAAGAACAATTGGGATATTTGAAGGAACAAAAATTGTAGGTAAGTTTGCTGCCAAGGAAGATTTTAATCCTGGATTGGAGTCTTCAAAAACAATTGAGTTGTGTTTGTTTATACCGCTTAATTGGATTGCCTTTAAATATGGTAAAGGATTTGGTTTCTTTAATTCAACGTCTTCACTTGCAATAATGAACTCAAAAGGGTTGAAGCCATTAAAAAGATATTCAACAAGTAGATTAACTTGATTTCTTGAACTTGAAGTAACAATGAATTGTCTTACCTTTTTTCTATGTAATTCATTTATTAATCTAAAAACACCAGTTTTGAAACTAACGTAATTTTTTTTTATAATTTCTAAATAATGATATTGCTTTGTTTCATGAATTTTGAGAATTAAATCTTTTGAGAAATCATAATTATTTAATTTAGCGTAATAAGCAATCCTATTTTTCCCACCATTTATCTTCAAAAGTTTTATGTATTTATTAGTGTCCCAATTCCAATTAATACCAAGTTCATTGAAAGCATTATTAAAAGCAGGTAAATGAGCCTCTAATTCAGTATTTGCGATGGTACCATCTAAATCCCAATAAACACCCTCAAGATACGTCACCAAAAAGAATTTCTTTTATTTACGGTAAAATACAAGAGCAATTATTGCTGGTCCTGCTAACGCAACTACGGCCAAAGGAATAAGTGTTGCCATGATTAATGAATATGTTTTGTGATACTATTTTTACAAATAAATATCGAAACTGTACTGATACGTTACAAGATTGAATTAAATTATGAAATCATGGACATGTATAGAAAATTGCGGAGCATGTTGTAAATTCGACTTGAACGAAAGAAGTGATTTGGCGGACAAACTTAACAAAGAAGATATAGCTTTGATAAATTCTATGACAGCTAAAGACGGTTGGTGTAAAAACCTGGACAGAGAAAATAAAAAATGCTTAATTTATGAAACCAGACCACATTTTTGCCGGGTAGATGAATTTTCAACTGCATTTAAAGGATATTTGAAATCTGGTGATAAATTTTTAATAGATTGCTGCAAACAACACATTTCTTCAAATTATGGATACCAAAGTAAAGAGATGAAAACTTTTAGAATTGCTGTTTCAGAGAAATGAATAGTAAATTAGAAAAAAAAGAAAACAATATAGAAAAAGGTTTTTTTTCTATATTTATAACGACTTTTACAACAATTTTTATTGCTGAACTTGGCGATAAAACTCAGATAGCCACATTAATGCTTTCTGCTGAATCCGGCAGGCCAATAATTGTTTTTCTTGGAAGTTCTCTTGCATTAATAAGCTCTAGCATAGTAGGAGTTCTTATTGGTAAATGGGTATCAAAAAAAATATCTCCTAGCAAATTTGCTTTTTTTACTGGTGGTTTAATGATATTGATAAGTATATTTTTAGCTTATGAAACTTTCATAAATTATTTATAAATGGTTTTAAGTTTATTACTATCAACATTCCTAACCGTTTTTATAGCTGAATTAGGTGACAAAACTCAACTAGCTACGTTAACTATAAGTGGCACTTCAAATAAACCATTAGCAGTTTTTCTAGGATCTTCTTCAGCACTTGTTTTTGCAAGTTTACTAGGCGCTTTAACAGGTGGTTCTATTTCAAGTTTTTTACCCGAAGTAGTTCTTAAGTCAATAGCGTCCATTACATTTTTTATTATTGGTATAAGGCTTTTTATCAACTCTTTCACCATCGAAAAAGAAGAAAAAGAAGAGAAAGAAAATAATTAGTTTTAAGCTTGCATAATAAGGTGTAATAATGAAGAGTAATACCCTAAATTAATTTATAATTTTATTTAGATTATGTTCACATCATCTTCAATAATTGATAATCTTAATCAGTCAGAAGGGTTAGAATATAAAAAATTATGTAGATTATTAAAAATAACAAAGAAATCTGATAAGGAGAAATTAGATATTGCTTTAACAGCTCTTGAAAAACTTGAAATAATTAATAAAAATGAAGATGATGAATATACCTGCATAAAAGATAATGATCATCTTGTAGCCAAAATAAGATGTAGTAGCAAAGGCTATTGCTTTGCTGTAAGAGGAAAAGACAAAGAAGATATCTACATTAAAGAAAATCTACTTAACTATGCTTGGAATGGAGATAAAGTTTTAGTAAGGATAATAAAAGAGGGTTATAGAAGAAGATCACCTGAGGGAATAGTTGATTGTATTCTTGAAAGATCAAATCAAATACTTCTTTCTAAAGTTGAAATAATAAATAATGATGTATATGCAATCCCAATAGACGATAGGATCCTTTCTAAAATTAAACTTCCAAAAGAGAATAAAAAATACACTTTCAAACCAGACAACAAGAATATAGTAAAAGTTGAGATTGATAGATTTCCCATAGGTCAAGAAGAAGGATTAGGTCATGTGATACAGGAACTAAAACTTAACAATAATGAAGAATACGATACAGACTTTGTTTTATCTAAAAGCAATATCGTTAAATCATACAATTTAAATAATATTGAATCTAAAAAAATAGAAAAAAGAGAGAGGATAGACCTTACAGATAAAAACTCATATTTATTAAAAAGTTGGGATTCTAGTAATTCTCCAATGCTCCCGATGATTCAAATAGAACCGGAGAAAAATAAAGGCACTAAATTATGGATTCATACAAATAATCTTGCAGAAAGAGTAGACCTAAATAGTAAAAAATCATTAGAAATATTATTTAAAGGCCTTGAATCATTACCCTTATTAAATGATTGGCAAAACTATCTTAGTGAAGCTATAAGAAATGATTCTGAATTTAAAGTTGGCGAAAAGAATGAAGCAATAAGCCTCTGTGTGCATTTAAATAGTGATAATGAAATAATTGATTGGTCATTCCATCTTACTTTAGTAAAATGCACCATTATTGTTGGAAGTGATCATACTGACGCGCTTCTATCAAGAAAAAGTAAATCAAGGATAACCTCTCGGGTATTAAAACCTATAAAGGAATATATCGACGATTTAGATAAAATACTTGAAATTTCATGTTCATTCAGACAAAAACATCTTTTGGAGGGTAAGGTTGAAATTCCTGCTCCACTTAATAAAATTGAAGCACTAGAAGAATTTTTTATTCACAATCCAGGTGAATCTTCAAAAGGATATTTTGAATCATTAAATAAAGAAGATTGCCAAACATATCTTTCACCAATATTATATGAAGCTAATTTAATATGGTTCAAACATTCAAATAAATATGGCTTAAAAAGTGCAGGTTACATCTCAAATGGAATAGATTACGTTAATGCAAATGAAATCATCAAATATTCAGAATTTATTGATAATGACATAGAGCTTAATGAAGATGGCAATTTGACATTTAGTCAAGTAATTAAATTATGTGGCGATGATAATAAAAAAAGAATCTTACATAAACTTCTAATTGATGAATTTAAGGGCAATGAAATAAAGTTGATATCTAAAAATCCTGATAATAATGAATCAGAAAATTTATTTATTTCTCCATGGACAATTCCTGGATTTGACTTCACAAATCTTATAAACCAGTACTGTATTTTTAATATGATAATTAATGGTAAAAAATCAAAGAAAAATAATATAGATGCAATTAATATATCTGAAAGTTATTCATTAGACTTAGTAAATTGGGATATATTTAATTCATCAATTTCAAAAAATCTAGAAATATTATTTAACAAGTTTGTTATAGATAAACTTAATTCATTTAAGTACAAAGTTAACCAATATAAATCTAATATGATAAATATAAAAAAAGTAAGAAAAGCAGAAAAATTACTAGGAAATATTTATAGTGGGTTCATATTGTCAGTGCAAACATATGGTTTCTTTGTTGAAATATCAGAACTAAATGTTGAGGGTTTAGTGCACGTAAGCACTCTTAATAATGATTGGTATGAATATAGGTCAAGGCAAAATCTATTGATTGGAAGAAAATCTAAAAAATCATATAAAGTTGGAGATGCAATAGAAGTAAAAATCATAAAAGTCGATATTCTTAAATATCAAATTGATTTAGAATTAACATAAATAAATTTTCACAAAATATATTATGGAAATATTAATCAAAAAATTTAAGATAACTTTTTAAGAATTATGTTTAAGAAAAAATATTTATTATTTACTCTTTTTTTAATAATAATTTTTCAAATTCTATTATATACAAATAATAATCAGAAGACTTCATTTAGATACTTTAAATGGACTCTCCAAGAAGTAAGCATAGGTAAGTTAATAAGTATTTCTTTTTTTTCTGGTTTATTTGTAAGCACTTTATTGAATACAAAAATAACTAGTAACAGTTTCAGAAAAAAAACTTTCGAAAATATGGAAGATGATTTTGTATCTAATAATAATGA
>QCCJ01000011.1 GCA_003281285.1 Prochlorococcus sp. AG-347-K22
CTACTTGCAGAAAAGCTGCAAATTGGCTTAAAAGCAAAGATTTCGAATTCCAATTAATTGATATTGTAAAAGACCCACCAATTGTTAATTATTTAAATCTAGCTTTAGAACAATATTCTGATGATAAGAAAAGGATTTTTAATACAAGAGGTAAAGCTTTTAAAACTCTCAATCTTGATATTTATGTCTTATCAACGGAAGAAATTATTCAACTTCTTTTAAGTGATGGCAAATTAATAAAAAGACCATTTTTGATTTACGAAGGGAAAAAAGTAATATTAGGTTTTAACGAAATTGAATATGCCAAACAATTTATATAAGGTTAAAAAATCAAAACTTTATTAATTTCATGCATGCTTCTATTAAAAGTTTTTTAAAAGAATGGGCTCCACTAATTCTATTAACTTTTTTTGTTTCTTCTTGTAGATCTTTTTTTGCAGAACCACGTTATATCCCTTCGGGTTCAATGCTCCCAGAATTACAAATAAACGATAGACTAATTATTGAAAAATTTTCGCTAAGAAACTCTTTACCAAAAAGAGGAGATATTGTCGTTTTTAACTCACCCTACTCCTTTGACGAAAAATTAATTTCATCAAGATCTAAGCCTCTACCAAAAAAAAGATATTGTTTTTTTATGAGTTTTCCTCCGATGTCATTTATTCCTGGTTTGAGGGATCAAGCTTGCGATGCATATATTAAAAGGGTGGTGGCACTTCCAGGAGAAATTGTGAGTGTAAACACGAAGGGTGAATTAATAATAAATAATAGATTAATCTCTGAACCCTATGTCTCTTACAAGTGCTCATTATCACTATTAAATAGATGTGGTAAATTTGAAAATATAAAAGTTCCTGAAGATCATTTTTTAGTGTTAGGTGATAATAGATCTAATAGCTGGGATGGTAGATATTGGCCGGGAAGTAAATTTCTTCATAAAAAGGAGATAATTGGTAAGGCATATTTCAGATTTTGGCCTCTTAGCAAAGTTGGTTTTTTCAATAAATAACTACCTTTTTCTGTATCTGATTTCATCAAAATAAATTTTAAAAAGCGTTTTAATTTAAAGTGCACCTGAAGCCGTTGAATCAATTATTCCTCCTAGGTGGGTTGTAATGTTTAGAGCGCTAATCACAGGGGGCTTATTAGGATCATTGAAGAGGTCAATTATAGTTATGCCACCGTTACCTTGTTTTATCATCCAAATGTTTGAATAATTAATATCAAGGATATTGCAAATTAGAGTTTTATTGACTGCATCATGAGCAACTAGAAGGCTTAGATCATTATCCTTCTGAGATGAACAAATTTTGTCAAAAGCTTCTACGGATCTTTCTGATACATCTTTTATAGATTCACCTTCGGGCATTATTACTTCTTCAGGTTTGTCATGCCAATTTTTTAGTAAAGCAGGCCACTGTTCTCTGATTTCTGCTTCCAATTTACCCTCCCATAATCCGTGACTAATTTCTACAAGTGAATCTATTCTTTCTATTTTTAAATCTTTACTATTTTTAAGGATTATTTGTGCAGTTTCATAAGGCCTATGCATTGAACTTGAAAATGCCTTATTGAAAGAAATATTTCTCAAATATTCAAAAGTCTTTCTGGCTTGATCTTTTCCGTTTTCATTTAAAGGGATATCAATTTGGCCTTGAAATCTACCTTCTTTATTCCAGTTAGTTTCACCATGCCTTATTAGAAATATTCTGGAATCTCCAATTTGATTAGGAATATTTTTATTAAGATGGGAAGTTTGATTTAAGCATTCAACTTGGGTCTTAAAAGAGTTATCTTTCCTAGAAATATTGAGTATCGAGAAAGAAGCATTTTCTAATCTTATTTTTCTAAAACCTTGCTTAGGCTTTCCTAGTAAAAAGAGTATTAAACATCTGAGAATTGCATTATGTCCTACAACTAAAATATTTACATCATCTTTGTCTAGATAAATTTTTAAAATATCTTCTACAAAATTTGTTGCTTGAAAAAATAACTCTTGAATTGGTTTATAAGTTTTATTGTCATTTCTTTTTAAGATTAGATTTTCTGGATCATTTTTCCAGATAGGGTAAATTTCTGGAAATTTCTTTTTTATTTCATCAATTTTTAAACCAGACCATTCACTAAGATCTACCTCTAGCAAATTTTCATCGAATACAATATTTTGTTCTTTATTGAAGGTCTTTTTAATTGTTTTTGCAGTCTCTGCCGCTCTCACAAGTGGTGAGGAATAGATTTTATCGAAGTTTATTTTTGTTAATGCTTTGCCTGCTTTTCTTGCTTGTTCGTATCCTTCATCAGTTAAAAATGAATCGTCTGTTCTTCCTTGAATCAATCCTTTTGCATTGAAACTGCTTAGTCCATGCCTAACTAAAACTAATCTAATGGCCATTATATAAATTTGAAAATTAAGATAATTTAATCATCTCATGGAGTGATTAAAATAGATACATAAATATAAGGAATTTCAATGATAACTAACTATAGTTTTCAACAATATAATAAGTTATGATCTTTAAAAATATTTCTAAGTCAAAACTCACTTTAGCTTTTATTTCTATAGTCATAACTTTTTTTGTATGGCAGCAAGGCTTAAAAGATAGTTTAAATAGACCTTCTGTTTCATTTGATATTGGTCAAAAAGAGCAAGAAATTGCTGAATTATCGGCCCAATCAATACCTGTAAATCTTTATAAATTTTTTATCATTAATGATCCTGTTGATCAAATAAATAAATCACTCGCTGAGGTCTCATTTGAAGAACTAACAGAAAGAAATAAATTAATTCGAATAATTACTTCAGAATCAAATGATCCTGTAATCTATAAAAATATATCCAAGAATTTTGAAAATAAAAACTTTAAATTTCTGATTGATGAGATAGAAAAAAAATCCAATGATAATTCATATAAACCAAATTCCGATAAATTTGACTTATTTAAAGGTGATCGATTTTTATATCACCTTTTAAGCCGGAAATTTGATTTTGACGATAGTTCATTAATAACAAAATCATTTTCAAACAAAATGTTTTTAAAAATATTAGCCATAAGACTAATACCACTTTTAACAATACTTATTGGCTCTATTCTGACTTTAAAAATTTTATGGAACTCTATATCTTTGAAAAAGTTTGGTTGGAAAGAAATAAAATCATTAGATTTAGAATTAATAGATATGGTTTTATTAATTGCAGGAGGATTTGTTGTTTTAGGAGAAGTGGTATCACCTTTGTTTTCTATCAGTTTGGTTGAACTTTTATCTAAAAATATCTCTAATGAATTGTCTCAATCTTTAAAAATATTCTTTGGATATCTTTTTATGGCTATTCCCCCATTAGTGATTGTTTACTATCAAATTAAATCTTTGAATAGTGGTGTATTTACTTTTAAAAAGGATTATATACAGTTCAATTTCTTGCCAATAAAATATGCAATTATTCAAGGAATTAAAGGGTGGTTAACAATTGTTCCTTTTGTTTTATTGATTTCTCTAATTATGAATAGTCTGATCGATAATCAGAATGGTAGTAACCCATTGCTGGAAATTGTTCTAAATAATAATAATTACTTATCATTTTTTCTATTATTTGTAACAACAACTTTATTAGCTCCTCTATTTGAGGAGATTATATTTCGCGGTATTTTACTACCAACTCTTTCAAGAGATTTTGGAGTAATTTCGGGCATCATTGTTTCAGCTTTTATCTTCGCATTAGCCCATTTAAGTTTTGGAGAAATGCCGCCATTATTTGTTCTAGGGATTGGATTAGCAATTACAAGAATTGCTTCAGGGAGTTTGTTTTCTTCAGTGGTAATGCATTCTTTATGGAATGGATTGACTTTCTTCAATTTGTTCTTATTGAGGACATAAAGAATTTAATTTTTTACTTGCTAATCAAACAAAAAGATGTTTATTTAATTAATAACACTTCTTTTATTTAAATAAAAATTCATAGATGAAACCTTATGGGAATCAACTTAATTTAAAAAAAATTTTTTCATATAAAAATAAAAAAAATTCTGAAAAAATATCTATAGTTTATATCAAATTAATACATCAAATTTTCGACACCATTAATATCTCTCTTTTGGTATTAATTTTTATCTTATTTTTTCTGTCTTTTAATAGCCAAAGAAAATGGTCAAATACATATAAAAACTTATCTCAAACAAGAGCTATCAATAATAATCTTATTGATTATATTTCTAAAATTGAGGAATTTTATATTAGTGAACTTGAGTCTATTAATACTTATAGAAAAACTAAACCTGAAGATTTAATCTATCTAGATAAACTTCAAGAAAAAAAAGAAAGTTTATTTAAGAAAAATTTAAGTAGTTTCATTGAAGGTTTCAACGATAGCAAATTTCAAAGGGGATATTGATGAAAAAATACAAGAAAATTGTTCGTCTAATACCCCTTGATCAAAGAAGATTTAAATTGCTCTATATTTTTAGCTTACTATTAATATTTTGTTTGTTTGGTAGATTAGTTAAATTACAAGTCTTTAACGCCTCTGATTTGCAAAGGAAAGCTAGATTAATACAGTCTTCTAAAACTAACGCCTTAAAAAAAAGGAGAGCGATTGTTGATAGAAATAATAGACTAATTGCTTATGATAAACCGCTATATAAATTATGGGCCCATCCAAAATATTTTAATTTTCCTGGTGATTCAATTAACAGAGTTCGGAGTATTGAAGAAGTTACAGAAAAATTGTCACCTATCTTGGATATAAATGGTGAAATACTCTTGAGTAAATTTAATAATAAAATGAGTGGTATCAAGCTTTTGGATAAAATTTCCGAAGAAAAAGCAGAAAAGATTCAGAACCTTCAAATAAGCGGACTTGATTTGTTTAAATATTCGCAGAGATATTATCCACAAGGGGCGCTTTACTCTAATCTTGTAGGTTTTGTTAATGATGAGAATTTAGCTTCAGCGGGTTTAGAGCTTCATTTAGATAATCAAATTAAAGTTTTTAATAAAAGTAATTTAATAAAAAGAGGAGGAGATGGAACTCCTCTACCGGATAATTCAGCCCCAGGTGATTTTATTTCTGATTACAAAAGTTTAGGCCTAACTATAGATTCAAAATTACAGAAAGCGTCATTCAATGCTTTATCAAAGCAAGTAATCAAATGGAAAGCAAAGAAGGGTTTTGCCATAGTTATGGATGTTAATGATGGTCGGATTCTCTCCTTGGTTACAGTCCCGTCGTATGATCCTAATAAATTTTGGCAGTATGATTCTGGACTCTTTAGAGGTTGGTATTCTCAAGATTTATTTGAGCCTGGCTCAACATTTAAACCTATTAATCTCGCTATAGCTTTAGAAGAAAAAGCAATCCAGAAAGATGGAGTAGTTGAAGATATTGGAAAAATTAATGTTGGAGGATGGACACTTTCTAATTGGGATAAAAAAGGTAATGGATATATAGACTATCCAAAAGTTTTGCAGGTTTCAAGTAATGTTGGGATGGTAAAAATAATGCAAAATTTAGACCCCACAATTTATTGGGATTGGCTAAAAAATCTAGGTATAAATAAAAATTTAGAGACTGACTTATCTGAATCCACTGCTGGCCAACTAAAGAGAAAAGATTTATTTGTAAATCAATCAATTGAGCCTGCCGTAACTTCTTTTGGTAAAGGTTTCTCAATCTCCCCACTTAAACTGGTTCAACTTCATGCGGCCATAGCAAATGGGGGTTTTGAAGTGACTCCTCATGTAACCTCAACTTTCAAAGAGAGATTTAGTAAAATTCCAAAAAAACAATTTTTTTCAAATGAGGTTTCTAAAAATGTTCTTGAATGGATGGAGAGCGTAGTTGATAAAGGTAGTGGATCTGGAGTAAAAATCGAGGGTTATAGGATAGCTGGGAAAACGGGCACTTCTCAAAAAGCATTAAATGGTTCGTATACAAGCAAAAAAGTTTGCAGTTTTGTCGCGACCTTACCAGTTAATGATCCAAAGTATGCTGTCCTTGTAGTCGTTGATGAGCCATCTAAATCATATGCATATGGTTCAACTGTTGCAGTACCAGTTGCGAAAGAAATTATCGAGAGTTTGATAGTGATTGAAAAAATACCTCCTAAAATTAAAGATCACGAAATGATTGTTAAAAAACCCTAAAATTTTCCAATTTTATAAATATTTAGTCCTCTTACTGATGATTTCATCAGGAATTAAAGCTAGTTTATGTATATGTAAGATTATCTAGACATGAAATCAATTTTAGAACAATTGTCCTCAATGACTGTTGTTGTTGCTGATACTGGAGATTTGGATTCGATAAAAAAATTTCAACCAAGGGATGCTACCACCAATCCATCGTTAATACTTGCTGCTGCTAAGAATCCTGATTATGTGAAATTAATTGATAAAGCTTTAGAAAGTTCAGAAAATGCCTTACCGCAAGGATTCTCTGAAATTGAATTAATTAAAGAAACTGTTGATCAAGTTTCAGTTTTTTTTGGAAAAGAAATATTGAAAATTATTTCAGGGCGCGTATCTACAGAAGTTGATGCAAGACTGAGCTTTGATACCGAAGCTACTGTAGATAAAGCGAGAAAATTGATCAATCTTTACAAAAATTTTGGAATTGAAAAGGAAAGAATTTTGATTAAAATTGCCGCAACTTGGGAGGGAATTAAGGCAGCTGAAATTTTGGAAAAAGAGGGTATTAAGTGTAACTTAACTTTACTTTTCAACTTCTGCCAAGCGGTAACTTGTGCCAATGCAAAGATAACTCTAATTTCTCCGTTCGTTGGCCGTATATTGGATTGGCATAAAGCAAAAACTGGTAAAACCAGCTTTGTTGGCGCTGAAGACCCTGGTGTTATTTCAGTTACACAAATTTATCAGTATTTTAAAGAAAAGGGATTCAAGACAGAAGTAATGGGAGCTAGTTTTAGGAATCTTGACGAAATTAAAGAATTAGCTGGTTGCGATCTTTTAACAATTGCACCAAAATTTCTTGAGGAACTGAAAAAAGAAAAAGGAGAGTTAATTAGAAAATTAGATGTAAGTACCCAAATAAATAATTCTATTGACTTCGAATTTGAAGAAAAAGATTTCAGATTAAGTATGTTGGAAGATCAAATGGCTAGTGAGAAGCTTAGTGAAGGCATTACTGGATTCAGTAATGCTATAGAAGAATTGGAAGAGCTGCTACTTAAGAGATATTCAGAAATTAAAAATCATAAATTAATTTCCGCTAACTAAATTTAAGTTTGCCTTGAAAGGAATTAAGTATCACTTCTTGTTATAAGTCTTCTGATAACTCTTTTTGCAATATCTTTATAACTCATTTCTCCTGATAATATTTGAGCAATACGTTTAGGTGCTGTTTTTCTTTTCACTCCTAGTTGGTACCCAGTTCTAGGAAATCTATAAAAAATTTGGGCTATTCTCCTTCCCCAAGCCATTGATTCCCCCCAAATGTTGTTAATTTTTTTCGTATAAAGATTTAAATTATCTACTTTTCCTGATAGGCACTGATCTATGAATTCTGCAGCATAAAAACTGCTAATTAAAGATGGTCTTATTCCTTCAGCCAAAAATGGATCACATAGGGATGCTGCATCTCCAACTGCTAGAACCTTGTCGCCATTAATTAAGTGGAAGCCATTCCATATTCTCAGTTTCTTAGTAATTGTTTTTTGAGGAAAATCATCAAAACCGAAGCTTCTGATTACTTGTTTATTTATAACCTGATTCTCTAAGAGACCATTATTTATAAAAGTACCTAAACCAATATTTAAGCTTTCTCTTAAGGGGAATGCCCATGCAAACCCATATTTTATAAATCCAAACTCAAATCTAACTGAATCTCTCGGTATATCACCTAACCCTTTCAATCTCAATGAGATTGTGTTTGCAAATTTTGGTTTTCTTGGCCCTAAATCGAAATATTCTGCCCATTTTGATTCGGACCCATCTGCAATAACAAGAAATTCTGATGTATATTTTATTTTGTTATTACATGTAATTTCCCATTTATCATATTTTTTTATGATTTTTTCTATCAGTAATGGTCTCATTATCTGAACTCCATTATTTAAGGATTCATCAAGAAATGATTGATCAAGTTTCTCTCTTTTAATAATCCAGAATGGGGATTCACCAGTCAGATCAGCAGTCACATTATCTGCAGCCTTCCATCTGAATTCAACATTCTTAATTTTTGATTCTATGGAATCTTCAATATCAAAAGGAATAAATCTTTGCATTGAAGACGCCATCCCACCTGCACATGCTTTATAATTTTGAAATTTTTCTTTTTCAATAATTAAAACTGAGTATCCTTTCTTTGATAGGTTAAGAGCGGTGGAAGATCCTGATAGACCTCCACCAATTATTACAACGTCAAATCTAATCAAACTTTTAGAATTTCCTTCTCTTTCTCAGACAATTTAGTTTCTATTAAAGCAATATATTTATCAGTAATTTTCTGAATTTCAGATTGATTATCTCTCGATTCGTCAATAGAAATAAGACCATCTTTTTCCTCTTTTTTTTCTTTATCAACAGCGTCTCTTCTAATATTTCTCAAAGCTACTTTTCCTTCCTCTGCATATTTAGAGGCTAATTTACAAAATTCTTTTCTTCTTTCTTCTGTTAAAGGAGGTACATTTATTCTTATTACTTTACCATCATTATTTGGAGTAATACCTAAATCACTCATAGAAATAGATTTCTCTATCGCTTGTAAACATGAATTATCAAACGGTTGTATTGAAATTGTTTGTGAATCAACAGTGCTTATTGTGGCAAGTGATTTAATTGGTGTTTCTGTTCCGTAGTACTCAACACTTACTCTGTCTAGCAATGAAGCATTAGCTCTGCCTGTTCTAATTGTATTAAAGTTTCTTTGTGTGGCTTCAATACTTTTGTGCATATTTTCTTGAATTTCTTGTTCTTTCATAATAAAAAAAATTAAATAAGCTTTAACTAATTAATGAACCTATAGGATCTCCAGCGACAGCTTTGGAGATGTTCCCTTTTTTGAATATATCAAATACCATAATAGGGATATTGTTATCTTTGCATAGTGCAATTGCAGTACTATCCATTACTGCGATTTCATCACTAAGAACTTGTTGATAACTAAGAGAGGAATATTTTTTTGCATCTTTAAATTTATTAGGATCACAATTATATACTCCATCAACTTTGGTAGCTTTCATAACAACTTCAGCATTTATCTCCGCTGCCCTCAAAGCTGCTGTAGTATCAGTTGTGAAAAATGGATTTCCGCATCCACCTCCGAAGACTACAACTCTACCTTTTTCAAGGTGTCTCATGGCTCTTCTTCTGATATAGGGTTCTGCAATTTCCTGCATTTCTATTGCAGTTTGAACCCTGGTTGCAACACCTACTCTTTCTAAGCCATCTTGAAGTGAAATGGCATTCATTACTGTTGCAAGCATCCCAACATAATCAGCCGTCGCTCTATCCATGCCATCTGCAGACCCTTTAAGCCCCCTAAAAATATTCCCGCCCCCAACAACTATCGCAAGTTGTACATTATTTTCGACTACTTTTGAAACATCCTCTGCAATTGACTGAACTATAGCAGGATCAATTCCATAAGGTTTTTCACCCATTAGTGCTTCACCACTAAGTTTTAAGAGAACTCTTTTGTAAGTCATTCAATAATTGTACTTTTAAGACCTTAGCAAGTAAATGCACCAAATTTATTCTTTGTTCAGGTATTGCTTGCGTCTTTAAACATTTCTAAACCTGCTCAAAGAAAATTTAAATAATAATTTGCTTCAATTAAAATTCAACACACTTTTGTGCTTTTATTCCTTGTTCTTTAAAAGGATGTCTTATTAGTTTCATTTCTGTAACTAGATCAGCGTAATTGATAATTGAATCAGATGCTCCCCTTCCAGTTAAAACAATATGATTTTTTCTATTATTTAAGCTTTTTAAAAAAGTGATTATTTCTTCGGGTGCAAGATAACCCAGTTTTGTAGCAATATTAATTTCATCAAGAATGATAAGTTTATAAGATTCGTTCTGGATGTATTTTTTGGCTAGTTGCCATGCTTTTTGAACTAATTGTTCATCTCTTATTCTGTCTTGTGTTTCCCAAGTAAAACCCTCTCCTAATGAATGCCAAGATATGTTTGAAGACAAATTTTTAAGTGCTTTTTCTTCTCCAGTGGTCCAGCCTCCTTTGATAAATTGAATTATTGCTACTTTATATCCATGCCCTATCGTCCTTAAAGCCATACCTAAAGATGCAGTTGTCTTGCCCTTTCCATTCCCCGTAAAAACAATCAATAATCCTTTTTTTGTTTTTCTAATTTGCAGTCTTTCGGATTGAATATCTTTTCTTTGCTGCATTCTTTTTTTATATGATCTCTCATCGCTATCCGGTGATAATTTACCTCCCATTCCAAGTTTATTTGCTTGATTATCAAGGTTAAAAATTTTCTCCGAAGATGAAGGTTTTTCTTGCATATGATCTTAATTTTTTTTAAATGATTATAAATCTTTAAATTTTTTTAGCTCTTTTAACTTTTAAAAGTGCATTGTTTACTGCCTGTTGTTGATCTCTTTTAGTAATCCAATGGTGATAAGTTTGAGTATGTAAACTGACCGAATGCCCCATCATCCTGGCAGCCACAGTATCAGGTAAATCATAAAAAATTGTTCTTACTGCCCAAGCATGTCTTAGATCATAAGGTTTTATTTGTAAAGAGTAACGCTTAAACTGGTCTGTAATCTTTTTCCCAATGTTCTGTAAAGTTGTAGTTTTAAGGTCTCTATGAATATTTGGTAGTAGTTCTGGATTTTCACCAAGTTTTGATAATTCGAACTTTTCCACCCATTCAGGATGAAATGGCCAAACTTGATGTTCCCCAGTTTTAGTCGTAGGTAAAACTCTAATAATTTTGTCCCCAAAATTTGTCAGGGAACTTAAATCACAAAAAAATACTTCATGATTCCTTAATCCATATGTAGCCATCAAACCAAAAACAAATTTCCAAGATTTGTTTGGTATCTTATCCCAAAGATTTTCTATTAACTCGTCTTTAGGGAGATCCCTAAACCCTGCTTTGCTCAGACCATATCCTCTAGAATTTAATTTCCAATCTTCTGGTAGTTTAATGTCCAAAAACTTAGCCAAAACACTTAAAGAAGTAGCGCACTGTTTCCTACTTCTAGTACCTTCCCCGTAACTTTCAAGTGTTTTTTGAAATATTCTTTCTAAAGCTTCATTTTCATAATCATTGTAAATATTTAGGATTCTATTCATATATGGTTTATAAGAACTTCTCCAAGTAGTTTTTCTAGTGCTGTTTCGAAAATCACTTTTGTTTTCTTTAAAAAAAAAATCCTCAAATTGATTTAATCTATTTGGGAACTCAAAACCATCTTTTATTTGCTTTTTATAAGGGTTGCCTATCCAATTAATCCAATCAAATTGATTCAATTCCAATTGCAAATTGATTAATTGTAATTTTTTTTCGGCCTCCTCTAATCCAGAAATGTCAGCCTTTAAACCAAGAGATATTCTTTGAATCTTAAAGTTATTTTTATCTTCTTTGGAGGGCAGTGAACCACGAATATTTAATTTCTCTCCTCTTTTCTCAATTTTAAGTTTGCTGCCTTGAGTAGCAAATTTATCATTGACATTATTAATTTCCTGAATTACGTTCATTTACTTATATAATTGACCCTATAATGACGTTTTTAATGTTGATTTTCAATCTCCATAAATTTTAAATGGATAAAATAGGTGTCTTACTAATGAATTTAGGAGGGCCTGAACGCATTACTGATGTTGGCCCATTCTTATACAATCTTTTCTCTGACCCAGAAATAATCAGGACACCTTTCCCTGTTTTTCAAAAGCCCCTAGCTTGGTTAATTAGTACGCTTAGGAGTACTACTTCACAACAGGCATACCTTTCCATAGGTGGAGGTTCACCTATAAGAAGGATAACTGAGCAACAAGCAAGAGAATTACAGTCTAAATTAAGGGACAAGGGATTTAATGCTACTACCTATATCGCGATGAGATATTGGCATCCTTTTACAGAATCAGCTATTGCTGATATGAAAGCAGATGGCATAGATCAAGTTGTTGTAATACCCTTGTATCCACATTTTTCGATAAGTACAAGTGGTTCGAGCTTTAGGGAATTAAAAAAATTACGAGATTCTGATGATGAATTTAAGAAGGTTCCAATGAGATGTGTAAGGAGCTGGTTCAGTCAATCAGGTTATTTAAAGTCTATGGTCGAATTAATTTCTGAACAAATTTCACTTTGTGAATCACCTTCAAAAGCCCATATATTTTTCACTGCTCATGGAGTTCCTAAGAGTTATGTAGAGGAAGCTGGAGACCCTTACAAACAACAAATTGAGGATTGTTCATTATTAATAATAAATGAGCTGGAAAAATGTTTAGGGCATAGTAACCCTCATACACTTTCTTATCAAAGTAGAGTTGGTCCTGTTGAATGGTTGAAGCCTTATACAGAAGAAGTTTTAGCTGATCTTGGAAGGTCAAATATTAATGATCTGATTGTGGTTCCCATCAGTTTCGTTGGAGAGCATATTGAAACATTGCAAGAAATTGACATTGAATATAAAGAAATTGCTGAAAAGGCTGGGATTAAAAACTTTCGGAGAGTTAAGGCTCTAAATACCCATCCTACTTTTATTGAAGGACTTAGTGATCTAGTTATTTCCTGCTTGGAAGGACCTCTTGTTAATATAGAGGAGGCTTCACAGTTGCCTGAAAAAGTTAAACTTTATCCCCAAGAGAAGTGGCAATGGGGTTGGAATAATAGTTCAGAAGTGTGGAACGGAAGGGTTGCAATGATTATTTTTCTGGTGCTTTTTATCGAACTTATTTCAGGCTCTGGACCTCTACACAAATTAGGCATTTTATAAAGAAAAATTGAAATTTATTTGATTTTTTTTAATTTATTGAAAGATTATTTTGAATACATTTCTGACATTACATTTCTAAATGAGGCAAAAGTATTTAATTAAGCTTAATATTTATAGTAAATATTGAATTTCTTTAGTGACCCTTACTTCGAGATCCTTTTCAAAGGGTAGTTCAAATCATGAAAATCCAGTTTGGATAACTGGTGCAGATGCACTAATGGATTCTTTAAAAATTCATGGAGTAAAAGTTATATTTGGATATCCTGGGGGGGGCTATACTACCAATATATGACGCTGTTCATAAGGCAGAACAAGAAGGTTGGTTAAAGCATTATATGGTTAGGCATGAACAAGGTGGTTCACATGCGGCTGATGGATATGCAAGATCTACTGGTGAAGTAGGAGTATGTTTTGGAACCTCAGGCCCAGGTGCAACAAATTTGGTAACTGGAATTGCCACTGCGCAAATGGATTCAGTCCCCCTAGTTGTAGTTACAGGTCAAGTCCCAAGACCTGCTATAGGGACAGACGCTTTTCAAGAAACTGATATTTTTGGCATAACTCTTCCAATAGTGAAACATTCATGGGTTATAAGAGATCCTTCAGATATCGCGAAAGTAGTTTCTGAAGCTTTTTTTATTGCCTCATCTGGAAGGCCTGGCCCTGTTTTAATTGATATACCCAAAGATGTAGGTCAGGAGTTCTTTAATTACCAAAGAGTTTTGCCTGGTGAGATTATTCCTAAAGGATTTAAAAGGAATGGAGAAATTAATGATTGCGATACTAATAAAGCAATTAAATTAATAGAACACTCTGAAAGACCCCTTCTATACGTAGGAGGTGGGGCAATATCTTCAGGGGCTCATGATGAAATAAAAACTTTGGCAAAGAATTATCAAATACCAGTTACCACAACCTTAATGGGGAAGGGCGCTTTTGATGAAAAAGATAATTTATCAGTAGGGATGTTAGGCATGCATGGAACTGCTTACGCAAATTTCGCTGTTACAGAATGCGATCTTTTAATTGCTATTGGAGCTAGATTTGATGATAGGGTGACAGGAAAATTAGATACTTTTGCACCTAATGCAAAGGTAATTCATATAGATATCGATCCAGCAGAAGTTAATAAAAATAGACGTGTAGATGTTGCAATTGTTTCTGATGTTTCAAAAGCTGTTCACAAAATTAATGAACAATCTCTAAAAAACAAATTTACTTGTCAGACGAAAAACTGGTTAGAAAAAATTGATTTTTGGAAAAATAAACACCCTTTATATAACCCGCCTAAAGAAGGAGAAATTTATCCTCAAGAGGTTCTTTTAAAAGTGAGGGAACTTTTACCAGAAGCTTATGTAACTACAGATGTAGGACAACATCAGATGTGGGCTGCTCAATACCTTAGGAATTCTCCAAGAAAATGGATTAGTAGTGCAGGCTTAGGAACTATGGGTTTTGGATTGCCAGCGGCAATTGGTGTAAAAGCAGCCTTGCCTAATTCAGATGTGATTTGTATTGCAGGAGACGCAAGTGTCTTAATGAATATTCAAGAGTTAGGAACTTTATCTCAATATGGTCTAAAGGTGAAATTGATTATTATCAATAATCGCTGGCAAGGGATGGTAAGACAATGGCAGGAAAGTTTCTACGATGAAAGATATTCCTCATCTGATATGAGTTGTGGTGAACCTGATTTTGTAAAACTTGCTGAGTCTTTTGGAGTTAAAGGATATTTAATTTCTGATAGAAAACAATTACAGAATGAATTAAAAAATGCGCTTGATCATGACGGCCCTGCCTTGATTAATATCCTTGTCAGAAGAGGTGAAAATTGTTATCCAATGGTGCCTCCTGGTAAAAGTAATGCTCAAATGGTTGGATATGTTAATTGTGAAGACTAATTTTTTTTAATTCGTCATTTTAATAAATTAACTTTAAGATAATTTAAAAACTTAGATATTTCTGAATTGAAAAAATTATTAAAAAATTTAATTATAGTCTGCTTGATTGTTCTTAATCCTGTAATAGTTAACTCGGCCGAAATTCTTCAAATTAAAAGTTCAAATACTATTTTGGTGGGGGATCAAAATAGGAATTTAACGATTGGACTATTTTGTGTAGATGTTAAAAAAAAAAATGAGCTTGAAGCAACTAATTTACTTAAGAGTGAATTCCCAAGGGGAAGCAAAGTAAAAATAAAACCTTTTGGTTTCAAAGAAAATGTTTTGTTAGCCAAAGTTTTTAATATTAAAGGTACTAAGGAGATGACCGAATTATTAGTCGCCAAAGACTTAACTAGTGAAATTTGTCCAAGTTAACTATCTCTATGAGCAAATAAAATTCCATTGTCTCGAGAATGTTTTGCTCCTTCTCCAGGAATTAAATTCATTTTTTAATTTGTATGTACATAAATTTGATATTTCTATATTTGTATTGGGAATGTTTTCATTTAAAAGTTGTTTATAAGCAGATCTTTTAAGATCGAGTTGATTTAAGTTTTTCTCTTTGAAGTGATTTGCATCACTAAAACAAAGATCTTTTTCAGCTTTAGTCAAATTGACCGTAATGTTTCTGTTTTCGGCCTTTCTATAAAATTCTTTGAGTGTCATTTTATCAACTAGATAATGTTCCTTCGAAATCGCTGGTCCTATTGCAACAAGTAAGTTATCTCTAGATGTCCCTAAATTATCGAAAATTTTAACCAGATTTTTTATTATTTTTTTTTCTAAACCTTTTCTTCCACAATGCAAGGTTGCTACATTTCTTGTCCTTTTATCTGCAAAAAATATTGGCATACAATCAGCTGTGTAAACCCATAAGTTTTGATTGCATTTATTACCAACAAGACCATCTGCATCAGTCTTAATACCTTCTCCCGAATAAGATCCAAACACTATCACATTGCTGTGAATTTGATTGGAAACACAATTTATGTAATTTTCATTAAAGTGATTCCCTAATAATTGAAGAAATTTCTCAGAGCTTGACTTCGTAAAATAAGCATGTTTGAAATTATTTTGACGAAGGATAGGTGATGAATAATACTCAAATTTTTTGTTTTGAATAAAAATTTCAGATTTTGAGAAATATATTTCTTTGTATGCGATAGTTTCAACTCCTAAAAATGAATTTATGAAATTAATTCAATATCCCTCAAGATCCAGAATCCTGCGAATTTTTCGATGTATGGCGTTGACTGTATGGAAATAAATTGATAATCAAAAGAATTTTTTTTATTCTCTAAAAATTTTGTACTCAAAATGTTTGCATCTTTTTCTGGCAAATCTGTTACCAGCCACTTATCGTCTTCTGAAGCTTCAAGTATGAGTTGGTTCTTATTGATGATTAATTTAATAGGTTCTAAACAACTGAACCATGCGGCAAGAGCTAAAGATCTATCTTTGCTAAAAAGTCTTAATCCTGGAACTAAGTAATTATCATCTAAATCTTGCTGAATTGGGAAAATTTCTCCAAATTCAATAGGCCAATTTTCTGCTGATTTTAATTCTCCAACTGATATTTCAGAGATGGTTAAAGCATCACCCCTTACTTCTTCTGGTAAAGGTGTAGGAAGGTTTTCCATTTTAGAAGTAAAAGTAGGAGCTAGTACACCTCTTACATAACCTTTTTCCTTTGGATAAATCTCTTTCTCAAGGAATTCTATTCTATCTAATAAATCATAAGTTCTCCTACTTACAAGAGCCTCAATACTTACGGCCTCCAGAGATTTCTTAATGATCGATTTCATTGACGACCTCCAAAATCGAACTATTGAAGGTTTCTCCCACCCTTGTTTTTTTGCTTCACTTATTGCTTCATTTAGTGCCTTTGTAAGCCATACTGAATTAACTTCATTGGCAGGGCATTTTTTATTCCAAAGAAAAGTATCTTCTGTCTCATAACTTCTTGTAGAGCAAATAATTAACTCCCACCTTTTTTTTCCATTTGATTCAATAATTGGTCTAGAGTAGAAGTCTAATTCCCAATCTGAAATTTTTAATCTAAGACTTGACTCCATTGTTTTATTAATGTTCATTAATCTTGTTCTTTTTTATCGAAGAGTGCTTTAGTTTTTAGTGCTCTCTCAGTGGCTTCTTGCATAACTATTTGCTTATCAATAATTAATTCTCCCGCAGAGTTTTCTAGCAGTGCTGTATTGAGACCAATGCGCCCTTTTTCGAGGTCAATTTCCGATATTAAAGCTTTTATCATTTCCCCTTCTCTAAAAACTTCTCTTAAAGAACGAATCGATCCATTTGTTAGTGAGGATTGATGAAGGAGTCCACTAACTCCGCCTAAATCTATAAAGAAGCCATATGGTTTTACTGCTAAAACTTCTCCTTCAATTAATTGACCTAATTCTAAACTTGATATTTTAGATACTAATGATGCTTTCTTTTCAGAGAGAACTAATTTTCTGGATTCTGGATTCACCTCAATAAACGCTACTTTTAGAGTTTTGCCAACAAAAGATTGATAGTCTTGACCATCTTCAAGTTGCGATCTTGGGATGAATCCTCTCAATCCATCTACATCACACGTAAGACCACCTCTGTTAAATCCATTAATTACAACGTTAATTAATTCTCCATTTTTTGCGGAACTTGATACTTTTTCCCAACTTTGCCTAAGAATTAATGCTCGAGCGCTCACTGTTACCATTCCATCAGCATTTTGTTCTTTGATAACCAAAACTTCCATTTCAAGGCCTATAGAAAATTTTTCTTTAAAGTTAGTTATGACTCCCAAACCACATTCTTTTTTGGGCATATAACCAGGTGCTTTTCCACCAATATCAATATATAGTCCATCACTTTCGATTGCTATGACCTTACCTGAAATTGTTTCTCCTGTGGTCCCAATTGGCTCATTTTCATTTAAAGCCTGCAAAAAAGCACTTTCATCAAAATCAAATTCATCAACAGTTCTTTCTAATTGAAAATCTGTGTTTTGCTCAGAAAAATTAAGGGGTCTAATTAAATCTTGTTGAGAATTATCAAAATCTTTATTGTTATCATTACTGTCATCAATTTCTTTTACTGAATCATCTCTAATTATTTGAGGTTTGGTTGCGATATTTTCTTTTTTAATTTCTTCTTGTAAATTAGTTTGCTCATTATCTATTTCTTGAGATTTTTTTTGAGTATCTTTCTTGCTTATGTGTAGTACCTGAAGAGGTTTTTTATTGCCCTTAGGTTGGATATTATCTTGGGCATTTTTATTATTGACTCCCATCGTAGGTAAAATAAGAATAATTAATTATTAACATACTCTAAATGTTAGTACTCAAAATTAAAATTAATGAACTTTAAACCAATACCTAATAAATTTGAATATTTAAATTGGCAAGAAATTGAGAGTGTTGCGAAAGACAAAAGATCTACAGTGATTTGGCCATTCGGTGCTGTTGAGCAGCATGGGCCGCATTTGCCTCTCGCGACAGATAGTATTTTTGTCGATGAAATTATTAGCGAAGTTTTTAAATTATTCACTGCCGATATTCCATTAAAAAAACTTCCAACTCAATATATTGGTTTTTCTCCAGAACATAAGGGTTTCGCCGGGACAATTTCACTTTCCTCAAATTTAATAACCTCAATGATTAAGGAAGTCGGAAGTCAATTATCTGAAATGGGTTTTAAAAGATTGATATTGATTAATGGACATGGAGGTCAAATTTCACTATTAAATACAGCTGCAAGAGAGCTAAGAAGTTTCTCACCAGATATTGCAGTTTTCCCTTGTTTTTTATGGAGTGGTGTTAATGGATTAAGTGAATTGTTAACAAAAACCGAGATCGAGGATGGGCTTCATGCTTCTTTAGCTGAAACAAGTTTGATGCTCGCTTTAAAACCAGAATTAGTTGGCGATGAACGCCCAAATGAGTGTATTAAAGGACAAATCCCAGAAGGCTGGAGTCTAGAGGGAAATGCGCCTACTGCTTGGCTTACAGACGACTTCAGTAAATCAGGTGTTATAGGAGATAGCAGAGGAGCAAATGAGTCTTTAGGAAAAAATTTAAAGGAATTATTGATTAATCATTGGTTTAAATTGATTATGAATCTGATGCAATCAGATTGGCCAAACAATTCCTAGAAAAGTTTAAGTAAAAAATGTGACTTAACAATTGAAACTATTTTCATGATATTTAAATAAACTCACTATAATCATGTAATATTCATGCATAATGAGCTAAAGATTACTGACATGCAAACTCTAGAATCAAATAAAAAAACTATTGAAGAATCGACTAACCCGATCTCTTTAGATTTGCCCGACTTTACTACAGATTCTTACAAGGATGCGTATAGCAGAATTAATGCAATTGTTATAGAAGGAGAGCAAGAGGCTCATGATAATTACATTTCAATAGCAACTTTAATACCTAATGAGTTAGAGGAGTTAACTAAATTGGCGAGAATGGAAATGAAACATAAAAAAGGCTTCACTGCCTGTGGAAGAAATTTAGGCGTAGAAGCTGATATGGAATTTGCAAAAAAATTCTTTTCTAAATTACACGGTAATTTTCAAATTGCCCTTGAAAAAGGAAATTTAACAACATGTCTCTTAATACAAGCTATATTAATCGAAGCATTTGCAATCTCTGCTTACAACGTCTACATAAGAGTTGCTGATCCTTTTGCAAAAAAAATAACAGAGGGAGTGGTTAAGGATGAATATCTTCATTTAAATTACGGTCAAGAGTGGCTTAAAGAGAATTTATCTTCTTGTAAAGAGGAATTAATGGAAGCTAATAAGGTTAACCTTCCCTTAATTAAAAAGATGTTAGATGAAGTTGCAGATGACGCATCTGTTTTGGCTATGGATAGAGAAGAATTAATGGAAGAATTTATGATTGCTTATCAAGATACATTGATGGAAATAGGTTTAGACAATAGAGAAATAGCAAGAATGGCTATGGCTGCTATTGTCTAATTACAGTTCTAGTTAATTAAGCTTTTTAATAATTAATCTTTCTTTTTAAGTAGTTATCTCTGTGCTATTGTTCATAACATTATATAGAAATCATTAATAAATTTTTAAATGTTTGGGTTAATAGGCCACTCAACTAGTTTTGAAGATGCAAAAAGAAAAGCTTCGTTACTAGGTTTTGATCATATTGCAGATGGCGACTTAGATGTTTGGTGTACAGCTCCTCCTCAATTGGTTGAGAATGTAGAAGTTAAGAGTGCTACTGGAATATCTATTGAAGGTTCCTACATAGATTCTTGCTTTGTTCCTGAAATGCTTTCTAGGTTTAAAACCGCCAGAAGAAAAGTACTAAATGCTATGGAACTAGCTCAGAAAAAAGGGATTAACATTACCGCTCTAGGAGGATTTACTTCTATTATTTTCGAGAATTTCAATCTTCTACAGCATAAACAAATTAGAAATACAGCATTAGAGTGGGAAAGGTTTACTACTGGTAATACTCATACCGCCTGGGTCATATGTAAGCAACTAGAAATAAATGCGCCTCGCATTGGGATAGACCTTAAAAAAGCAACTGTTGCTGTAATTGGTGCTACAGGTGATATTGGTAGTGCTGTTTGTCGGTGGCTTATCAATAAAACTGGGATTTCAGAACTTCTTATGGTAGCTAGACAACAAGAACCACTAGCGCTTTTACAAAAAGAATTAGATGGTGGCACCATATCAAGTTTAGATGAGGCATTGCCACAGGCGGATATTGTTGTATGGGTTGCAAGTATGCCTAAAACTATTGAAATTGATACTTATAACTTAAAAAAACCATGTTTAATGATTGATGGTGGATACCCCAAAAATCTTGATGAGAAATTTCAGGGTGAAAATATTTATGTTTTAAAAGGAGGTATAGTAGAGTTTTTCAATGATATTGGCTGGAATATGATGGAACTTGCGGAAATGCAAAACCCTCAGCGAGAGATGTTTGCTTGCTTTGCAGAAGCTATGATTTTAGAATTTGAAAAGTGTCATACAAACTTTAGTTGGGGTAGAAATAACATTTCCCTTGAAAAGATGGAATTTATTGGTGCAGCTTCTTTAAAGCATGGTTTTTCCGCCATTGGACTTGATAAGCAGCCTAAAGTATTAACTGTCTAAATTATGGCTAAACGTTACCTCCTTGATTTTGAAAAGCCTCTTGTTGAACTTGAGAAGCAGATAGAGCAAATTAAAGAATTAGCTCGAGATTCAGAGGTAGATGTTAGTCAACAGCTTCTACAGCTTGAAACCTTAGCTGCAAGGAGAAGGGAAGAAATATTTAAATCTCTCACTCCTGCTCAAAAGATTCAGGTAGCTAGACATCCTCAAAGACCAAGTACTTTGGACTTTGTTCAAATGTTTTGTGATGACTGGATCGAATTGCATGGAGACAGAAATGGTGGCGATGATATGGCACTAATTGGGGGAATAGGTTCGATAAATAATAGACCAGTATTGATATTAGGGCATCAGAAAGGAAGGGATACAAAAGAAAATGTAGTAAGAAACTTTGGGATGGCAAAACCAGGAGGGTATAGAAAAGCTCTTAGATTAATGCAGCATGCAAATAGATTCTCTTTGCCAATTCTTACATTTATTGATACTCCAGGAGCTTATGCTGGTTTAAAAGCTGAAGAACAAGGTCAAGGGGAAGCGATTGCAAGAAACCTTCGAGAAATGTTTGGATTGAAAGTTCCAATTGTGGCTACTGTCATTGGAGAAGGAGGTTCAGGAGGCGCACTTGGGATAGGTGTTGCCGATAGGTTACTAATGTTTGAACATAGTGTTTACACAGTTGCTAGTCCGGAAGCATGTGCATCAATTTTGTGGAGAGATGCTTCGAAGGCACCAGAAGCTGCATCAGCACTTAAAATTACAGGTAAAGATTTACTTAAATTAGGGGTAATAGATGAGGTATTGCCAGAACCTTCTGGTGGGAATAATTGGGCTCCTTTAGATGCTGGCAATACACTAAAAGAGGCTATTGAGAAACACCTTAATGCTTTACTTCAAATGCCTGAAGACGAATTAATTGAGGAAAGATACAAAAAATTTAGGGTTTTAGGTAAATTTATAGAAGCAAATAATATTGAAGAGATTTATAGTGAAATCCCCCAAAAAACTGAATAAATTGAAACTAGCTTTTATAACTGGTGCTACGAAAGGTATTGGTAGATCTACCGCAATTACTTTTGCCAATGCTGGCTGGGATGTAATTTTACTCTCCAGGAATATGGATTTAATGGAGAAACTAAAGAGCGAACTTTTGACCACTAAATCAAAAATTAACCTAATAAAATGTGATTTATCTAATCCTTTAGAAATAGAGCATTGTGTTAAAGAAGCAATTGAGAAGTATGGGTGCCCTTCAGTATTGATAAATAACGCTGGTTGCGCATTTAATGGCCCTTTAGTTGAAATGGAATTAGGTCAATGGGAACAAACTATTCAAATAAATCTCACGAGTGTTTTTCAAATTTGCAGTTCAATAATTCCTCAAATGAGAAAAAATGGTGGTTTAATTATTAATGTTAGTAGCCATGCCTCTTATAATGCGTTCCCTCAATGGGGAGCTTATTGTGTTTCAAAATCTGCACTAGCTATGTTTACTAAATGCTTGAGGGAGGAGGAGAGATCTAATTTAATAAGAGCGTGCACAATAACTCTTGGTTCAGTAAATACTCCTCTTTGGGACTCCGAATCAATCAATTCTGATTTTGATAGAACTTCTATGCTCTCCTCAAACGAGGTATCAGAAACTATTCTCTACATGGCTCAAAAACCTGAATCACAATTGATTGAAGACTTGACTTTGATGCCTTCTGGTGGAGCCTTTTAAAAATTTTGTTTATCGGCCTAATCTTAAAAAAGTGATTTTTTTTAGTTCTGTTTGAACCCGATTGAACAAGAGAATGTGATATAGTAAATGAGCAATTAAGCTTTTGGAAGATACAGTTAATTAAGTTGCATACAATTTTCTGTTAGTAATTTTATGACCTCTACATTACCCAACGATAATATTAGAAACTTAGACGACCAGATTACTAATAAACTAATTTCTGAAATTATAAGAGACAGAATTAAGAATTCTGGGACAAGATTCAGCGCTAATGATAATATTTCTGATTTTATAAATCCTGGTGAATTAGAAATTTTAGAAAAAGAAGTAGCCTCAAGAGTTAAAGACTTACTAAAGTCGCTCGTAATAGATGTTGAAAATGATCATAATACTCAAGAAACTGCTGAAAGAGTTTCAAAAATGTATTTAAATGAAGTTTTTAAAGGCAGATATCATGAACAACCTAAAGTTACAAGTTTCCCTAATGACAAGAATCTTGATGAAATTTATACAGTTGGTCCAATTTCGGTCAGATCTGCATGTTCACATCACTTAGTTCCAATTCTAGGGGAGTGTTGGATAGGTATTAAACCTGGAAATAAAGTCATAGGACTTTCGAAATTTGCGAGAGTTGCTGATTGGGTTTTTTCAAGACCTCATATTCAGGAAGAAGCTGTAATGATCCTTGCAGATGAAATTGAAAAACTGTGTGAACCTAAAGGTTTAGGCATTATTGTAAAGGCCCAACATTATTGTATGAAGTGGAGGGGAGTCAAAGAACCAAATACAAGTATGATTAATTCCGTGGTTAGAGGCGATTTTAGACACGATTTAAGTTTAAAACAAGAATTTTTTGAGCTTGTAAAACAGCAGTCAGCTACTAATAATTACTAATTTCTTTTTAAAAACTTAAAAAGATCTTCTGTTTTTTTAATATCTTTTATACCTGGAGATATTTCAATACTACTTGAAATATCTAATCCATCTGGCTTTAAGTCAGAAAGGATTTCATCAATCCATTCAATTGATATTCCACCCGCCAACCACCATGGTTTGCTAAATTGCAAGTTCTTTAAATAAATAGAATTTATTTTTTTCCCTGAACCTCCATAAGTATCTTTATTCCAAGAATCAAGTAGTATCGCATCTACAAGATCCTCAAAAGGTTTTATTTTATCTATGTCCTTTTCCGTTTTTATTCTGAAAGCTTTCCATAGGCCAATATTTGGAATTTTTTTCCTTATTTCTTTGCAATAATCAATATCTTCATCTCCATGTAATTGAATGATAGTTTCACTTGGTTTTCCTAAGAAATTATGAATAATTAAGTCTATTGGACAATTTTGTACAACCGATACCCTCTCGATGTTTGGATACAAACTTTCTAAGGTTGTAAAAATATTTTTCTTAATTTCAGCTGATATATATCTTGGTGACTGTTCCACGGAAATAATACCGATAGCATGCGCTCCTAATTTTGCTACTTGAAGAGCTTGCTCTTCTGACGTTAGGCCACAAATTTTAATTAAAGTATTACTCTTGGGCATATAATTAGGCTTTATGTAAAATTAATATTATTGCTAAATATAGCGGAGATTATTTTTGAGAAGTTGGCAAATTTTTAAAATATGGGGAATTCCCTTTAAAGTTCACCCTTATTGGTTTGCTATTCTCTTTTTATTCTCATGGAGTATAAGTAATCAGGTTAATTTAACTTCAGGTGATATTTATAATATTAAAGAGTCTTGGATTATAGGATTTTTAACTTCTTTTTTCTTATTATCTTCAATTATTTTTCATGAGATTTTTCATACTTTTGTGTCACTTAATCAGGGTGTAAAAATAAAAAAAATTACTTTTTATTTTCTTGGAGCAATTTTACAAATAGATAAGTATTGTCAAACTGCTTTAGGTAATATAAAAATTGCAATTGTTAGACCTCTTTTATGTTTCGCTACAGCATCTATCCTACTTTTAATTAGTAATTACAGTGCATCTCAAGAACAAATAGCAGTTAATGTAATTTCTAGAGTAGGTATATTTAATTTATTCTTAGGTTTCTTAAATTTGATTCCAATTGGTTCTTTAGATGGGGGGAATTTATTGAAAAGTATGATTTGGCATTTCTCAGGAAGTAAAAATAAAGGAAGAAATTTCCTCAATAAAGTAAATTTATTATTATCTTTTTTTGTTTTATTTTTTGGCGTAGTTTGTTTATTTAGATTTAACTTTTATTTCGGTTTTATTCTTTCTTTTTTGGGCTTGTTTGGAGTTAATTCTTCAAAATCAGAAAGTCAATTTTTTAAGATTGAAAACATACTTAAATTTAGTAATGTTTCTGAGATCAAATTAAAGCCTTTGAGGAAAATTGAATACGATTCAAATTTCTCAGAATTTAATAAATTAATAAAAAATAAAAAGGATGCTTCGGATAAATATTTTTTTGTTACGAATAATGGTAGATGGACTGGTTTTGTTGATGAGAATATTTTAAAAACTGTTTCCTTAAAAAAATGGGAACAGAACTTTGTTGGAGATTTTAAGAAACCAATCGATAGTTTTAAAAGCGTATCTTATAACGATAAATTATGGAGAACTATAGAAAGACTTGAAGAAACAAATGAAGGATTTTTGTTGGTTCTCAATTCTGCAGATATCCCTTTGGGTATAATTAATAGGTCAAAAATTGGAAACTTTGTATTGAATAAATTAGGTTTTAATTTGCCTTCAGAGATTGTTAACAAATTAAACTTTAAAAATCATTATCCCTTAGGAATTGAATTGCCAAGAATAATTAATTCAATGAAGCAGAAAGGAGATCTTTAATAATTCTTGTAATTAAAATTTTTATTTTTTATTATCTATGTCAATATTTTTGATATTTATATTTGATTTATTTTTCAGGAATGAATTTCTCAAATGATCAACTATTTCATCATTTGTTAGTTTTAAATTTATTTTTGGTGGAGCTTCTTCTTTGAATAATTTGAACCACAAATCTCTTGAAGGATTTGTTTGAATCTCTCCATGTTGAAGAAATGCGCCTTTCTTACGAAATTGGGCACTACCTATTCTCTTAAACCCATCTTGATCAACTAAATCGGAAATTAATGAAGTACCAAAACAATTTGTTTTAATACTTGATTTTTGTAAATTACCATATTGTAAGTTTAGACCTAATTCTCTAAAACTATTAATTAACCAATTATTAACCATTTCATAACTTAAGACCTTGTAGTAAGTTTTTTTAAATGTTAAAGCATATGTTATGCCTCCTGAATGCAGAACAGCCCCCCCTCCAGAGGGACGTCTAATAATATTAATTTCCCCATTTGATAATAAATTTTTCCAATGAAGAGGAATTTCCTTTTGGTGATAGCCAATTGAAAGCCAATCCCCAGTCCAATAATAGAACCTCAATGTGAGAATTATTTCAGGATTCGAAATTGTCTGATCTAAAGAATTTAAATCTAAAGCCATTTGATCAAATCCAGGTAAATTATTTGTCGAAAAAATTAAAGCCTGATTTTCTATTCCCAAAATTAACTTTGTAGTTTTATTTATGATAATTTTCAATAAATTTTTTCTTTCAATTTGTTAATTACGTAACATCATTTTGTAATAGTGTTTCAAATCTCCTCTTTTCGGTGGAGAATATAGAAAATTGTTTTTCATCATGGAGCCAACTCAAACAATAAATCTTATTGCATTAAGCCTCATAGTTGTTATGCATGCAGGAGTTTTAGCACTAAGACTAGGAATTAGTTTAGGTAGGAACTAAAGCCTATTAGAAAATTTAACCTTTATAAGGTAATAATATAACTAAGACTGAATTGATTTATTCAGTAAAAATATCTAGTATTTAATTTGTCAAAATCTTTTTATAAAAATAGTATTTTTCAAAAAAAATATTTAGGGCTTGTATTTATAAAAAGACAACAGAAACAGGATAATTTTGTATCATTGATTTTTTTAATTATAAAAATTAGCTTTTCCCTTTTAGCAATAATAAGCCTTATTAAACTTGGCTATAGTTCCAAAGTAAGGTTGACCAGATTAAGGGAGATTGAAGACTCATTTTTATACGAAAAATATAGATTTAATGATTTAACAAGTAAGTTTGATGATTTATTCTCTTCTGATGGTGAGCAAAGATTTATGAAGGATCAGGATCAAATAATTTCTAGGGACATTATCAGAGTAATATGGCGTTGAAAAGAATGACTTTGAATAATTCTACTTTTCATTTTTCTATTAACTTTTTTGCTAGTGAGTAAAGACATTAAGGGTTTAGTCCTAATAACAGGAACAACTTCAGGAGTTGGATTAAATACTCTAAAACCTCTATTAAGATTTGGATGGGAGGTTATAGCTGTTAATCGATCAAATAAAAGAGCTATAAAAATTGCTGAGGAATCCTTGACAAAAGAGGAAGTTAAAAATGTTCACTTTGTAGAAATAGATCTTTCTAACTTGGATGATGTGAGAAAAGGTTGCGATGAAATATTAGAAAGATTTAAAAAGCCCATAAATTCTCTTATTTGTAACGCAGCAGTTTATAAACCTAGACTAAAAAGACCTGAAAGGTCTCCTCAGGGGTTTGAAAACTCTATGGCAGTTAATCATTTTGGCCATTTTCTTATGATAAACCTTCTTATTGAAAATATTTTATCTTCAGAAAGAGAAATTCTTTTAAATGGAAAATCTACCATATTCAAGCCAAGAATCACAGTATTAGGTACTGTTACCGCAAATTATTCAGAACTTGGAGGAAGGATCCCAATCCCTGCACCAGCTGATTTGGGAGATTTATCTGGATTCAAAAATGGTTTTTTATCTCCAATAAGTATGGCGAATGGAAAGAAATTCAAACCTGGTAAGGCTTATAAGGATAGTAAACTTTG
>QCCJ01000012.1 GCA_003281285.1 Prochlorococcus sp. AG-347-K22
TCGAAAGAAATCATCTCACATATACCATCCAGGTTTACAGGGGAATTAGCCTTTTCAACAGTAATTTCTAATTGAGTTGGTTCTTCTATAAAGGGAGGAGTAAACTCACTTGGCAAAAGAAGTGTTAATAAAATCATTAGTAATTGGTTGGTGGATAATTTTAATTATTGAGTTTTTTCAAACTTAAAAGAAAGTTTTTACTCACTAATTTAAAATGATAATAAATAAATTAAACAATTAAAATATATTTTTAATTACTATAAGTTACTATTTACTTCTAAATCTAGAAATCTAGAATTATAGTTATGTCAATCGATTTAAAGTATATTTCTTTATTAATAATTAAAAATAATTAATTTAATTGCTTTTGAGAGATAGCTGGTTGGTTAAAGAAAAAAAATAAATGGAAGAAGACTATTTTTAACTAGATTTTTCTAGCTGATTTATTTGATAAAGATAAAAATAGTAGAATTTTTAGAAAAATTTTTTAGAAAATCTGCGGTCTTCGCTATTGCGTAATCTAATGAGTCTACAGGTCTCAAAATCATCACTTTTTACATCAATTTCTTTGCAAGTTTGCAATAAAAGTTACAATTAAAATGCTGACAAGCGTTGGGAGTGTGGCGGAATTGGTAGACGCGCCGGACTTAAAATCCGTCGAGCGATTTAGCTCGTGGGGGTTCAAGTCCCCCCACTCCCATTATTTAATTATTTATTTTTAGTTCTGACGATAACTTCCAATAGTTGTTATGTTTTAACTAAGCAACCATAAATCAAAATGGAAAGTTTTTTTAACAATTCATTCGCTACTTTAATTGCTTATATTGTAATTATTTCTACCTATTTATTGGTTATTCCATTATTACTATTTTACTGGATGAATAATAGGTGGAATATTATGGGTAAATTTGAAAGATTAGGAATTTATGGCCTTGTTTTTCTTTTCTTTCCAGGTTTAATTTTATTTTCTCCATTTTTAAATCTCAGACTAAAAGGAAGTGGTAAAGGGTAAATAATTGACTAAAGGTAAAGTTATACAAATAGGTTTATTTATTTCATTAATAGGATTAATTAGTTATAAATTTGTACCCCAGCTTGGTATCGACAATTTTACAGCCACTACTCTCTCAAGTTGTATCTTGATTTTGATAGTTATCACTTGGGTAACATCTTATGTTTATAGAGTTGTAAATGGAAAAATGACTTTTATGGAACAAAGGAAGCGTTATAGAAAAGAGTATGAAAAAGTTGTTAATGATAAACTAGAAACCAAATTCAACTCATTGTCAAAGGAAGAGCAGCAAAAACTAATGGAAGATTTAGAAAAAAATCCATAAATTTTTCATAGAAAAATATCTAAAAATCATGAAAGATAACAAAATGCAAATTACTAAAAATGAATCTTTATCTAAGGTAGATGAGATGTTTTGTGACTTAAAAAATAATAAAAAATTAGCTTTGATGCCTTTTATAATGGCTGGGGATCCCAATATTGAAATAACCTCTGAGATCTTATTAAAGTTACAAGAAAATGGAGCTGACCTTATTGAATTAGGTATCCCTTATAGTGATCCACTTGCAGACGGACCTATTATTCAATTGGCAGCCTCTCGCGCCTTAAAGTCAGGTACTAGCCTAAGAAAAGTAATTACTCTTTTAGAGTCTGTAAAAGGTAAATTAAATATTCCCATCATCCTTTTTTCTTACTTAAATCCATTACTATGTTTCGGCTTTGAAAGGTTTTGTGAGATGGCATCTAATGCTGGAGTTTCTGGTCTAATAGTTCCTGATCTCCCTTTAGAGGAAGCTTATAAATTTTCTAAAATAGTTAGTAACAATTCTATGGACTTAATTTTATTGGTAGCTCCAACTACTCCTTTTGAAAGAATGAAACAAATATCAAATCATACAAAAGGCTTTACTTATTTAGTAAGTGTTACGGGTGTCACTGGTGAGAGAAACAAAATGGAAAATAGAGTAGAAAATCTTATTGCTAAATTAAAAGATATAAATAGCAATCCAATTGCTGTCGGTTTTGGAATATCCACTCCAGAACATGTTAATAAAGTTCGTGAGTGGGGAGCAGATGGAGTAATTATTGGGAGTGCATTTGTAAAACGAATTTCTAGTTCAAGTGAAAAAGATGTTGTCGATCATGTTGGTGAATTTTGCAAAGAAATGCGTTTAGCTGCTGATCAAAAAAAATAAATACAAAGATAATTTATTTATTAAAAGAATTAATTATGGAAAATGAATTATAAATGATATAACAAATTTATTTTTGTTGTCTTTAAGATTCTTCTGTAGGTAATAATCTGATTTGTTTTCTTCCGAGCTTAATTTCGAATTCATCACCTGCCTTTAAATCAAGAAGTGCTGTATATGCTTTACCAATTAGAAGATTTCCATTACCTTGAACTGTAGCTATATAACTAAGTTTTCTTCCACCTTTCCCAATACCTGCAACTCCAGAATCGCCAAGATTAACCCCTTTCGCTTCTAAAAGTGCCTCATAAAATGCGGTAAAGTTTAAGCGTTCACCTCCGTTTTTCTTAGTGGAAACATATCCACAAGCGCGAACTAGGTCGGATTTGCTAACATCACCAAGTTCTTTAACTTTTGCAAGAAGATCGCTACCAGTTAGCATAATCAATTAAAAGAAAGTTGTATTAAATAACATAGCAATTTGCGTGTAAAATATGCAATTATTTAGTATATATTTATTCTATTATTTATATTTAAAAATGGAAAAGTTTGTAGTTTTTGGAAGGTACTGTGAAGATGCAATTTTAAAAAGGGAACCATTTCGTGAACAACATCTTAATAGACTTAAAAACTTAAAAGATCGCGATATTCTAGTTACATTAGGGCCAACAAAATGTACCAAATATTTGTTTGGAATTTTTAACGCTAATGATGTAAAAGAGTTGAAAGATCTTATTGAAGAGGATATATATTGGAAAAAAGGTATATGGATTAATTATGATATTTATCCATGGATTCAGGTATTTTAAATATCATTTACGAAAAAATTTTAGTAATTATTAACTATTAAATGAAAAAGAATTAATTTAAATGAAAAATATATAATATCTTTGATTTAATAATTAAATTATTTATCGTATTGATGAGTTAAAACGATATTTATTTAAAGGGTGGTTTTAAGAGGTTATATTATTTTTAATTAAAAATATAATATTTTAAATAATATTTATTTACTAGTATCTTGATTTATCTGGTTTACTAATGAGTCGATATCTAATTGATTATATGGTGGTGTTTGTTTTGTTTCTCGATAATCGTTCTTGATATTATTTAACCATTTTTGCTCAATCTTTATAAGATTTTTTGCAATATTGAACATGCCGCCTTTTTTATATAATTCTTTAACTTTGAGAATAATCTCGGAGGTTCTGCTCGATTGAATATTTAATTCATTTGCTAAGTCTTTTTGGGTAAATCCATGCGACTTTAACCAATCTTTAATGAAGGAGACGAGTTCTTTTTCTTCTTGTATTGATAATTTACTCATTCAATAAAAAGGAAATAACTTATTAAGCTTATTCTCTGCTCTTGTTCTTATTGAAGGAGTCATGTATTTGCTCCATATACTGAGTACTGCTGTGAGGGCTACAAAATCATCACTAAAACCAACTACAGGCATGAAGTCAGGGAAAAGATCAAATGGCATAATTAAATAGGCTAGCGCAGCCATTAATGAAACTCTTACTTGTGCTGGAGTATACGGATCTAAAGCCATCTCTAAAACTTCTAAGGCAGGCTTTGCAATTGTTCTTCCTGCTTTAATAAGAATCTTGATAATGATATTTTCATCAAATGTTGAACTCTCTAAAACTTCAGCATCATAGATTTTTTCTTGGGTTTTGTAATTCTCTTTCATCCTTATAAATGAAATTTAAATTTTTTTAATGAGATTTTTAGCTAATACTATCAACTAATCCATTCTGTATTCCTGCTTTTCTAAGTTTCCTTAAAGCTCGTTGAACAACTTGTCGGCAATATTCCCTGCTGCAACTCATATGTCTTGCAACTTCAGCTAAAGTTCTCCATTCATTAGAACCGTCTAACCCAAACCTTAGGCTTACTATCTTTCTTTCTTTCTCAGTTAAATTTGCTTTATCTAATAACTTCCAAGCCGAGTCTGTCCTTTCTGCTAATTCGGCTAATTCCATTGGGGGAGTTTGATCACTTGGAAGAATATCAACTAACTCGGAAGGATCTGATTTTGATTTAACAGTACCTTGGAGACTAACAGTGATGCTTCTCAATTCACAAGAGAGGAGTTCGTCAATTTCCTCTTTGGTTATTTTCATTTCTTCAGCTAGCTCATTACTACTAGGTGGAATACCTTTAAGTTGCATAAGCTTTGATTTTGCAGATCTTAGTTTTGTAAGTTTTTCATTAATGTTAACAGGGATCCTTATCGTTCTACTTTGAGTTGACAATGCTCTATTTAAACCTTGCCTAATCCACCAATAAGCATATGTAGAAAATCTATGTCCTCTAGAAGGATCATATTTTTCTACGGCCCTTGTAAGACCTAATGTCCCTTCCTGAATTAAGTCCAGTAATTCTAATCCTTTACCTTGGTATCTCTTGGCAAGGTTGACAACTAGTCTTAGGTTGGCTGTTATCATCTCGTTTTTAGCTTTTTCACCAATTTTGATCTTTTTTCTTTCAGCTTCGGAATATTCACAAGCAGGCCCTTTGCCTCCTGCCTCTTGACATCTGTTAACAAGCAGAACCATCTCTTGGACTTTTCTGCCCATTGTGAGTTCTCTTTCGGGAGTCAAAAGTTGATGACGACCTATTTCTCCAAGAAAATCGCTTAATGAACTCACGATTTACCTCATTGTTAATATATTTAACTTATAGTCAATTCAGTAATAAGCCATACATGTAATAATTAATTAATAATTAATTAATAATTATTAATTAGTTAATTAACATTTTTTTCAAATTTCAATTTAAAAAATTATAAATTTTAAATTTTAATTATTTAATTTTTTCTTCTCGATTCTAGAACAGCAAGTACATCTCTCCACTCAACGCCTTTATGCAAAAGGGCTACTTGCAGATGATAAATTAAGTCAGCAGCTTCATTTGAGATTGAATTTTTATCATTATCTTTGCAAGCCATTATAAATTCTGCAGATTCCTCTCCTATTTTTTTCAAAATAGTATTACTGCCTTTTATTAATAAATGATTTGTGTAACTTTTTTCTGATGGATATATTGATCTTTCGTTAATTGTATTGAATAATTCAGAGCAAATATTTGAGAAGGGAGTTGTTTTTTTATCTTTTTTATCATTTTGATTAATTTGGATTTCATTGAAAAAACAACTTTTTTCCCCAGTGTGGCATGCTCCTGAACCATTTTGTTCAATCAAAAGGATTAGTGCATCATTATCGCAGTCGAATCTTATCTCTTTAAGTATTTGGGTACTTCCACTTGTAGCTCCTTTTCTCCAGATTTCTGATCTTGATCTACTCCAGTAATGAACGTTTTTGGTCTCAAGTGTCATTGTCAACGATTCTTTGTTCATCCAGGCAAGCATAAGAATAGATCCGTCAAGCCAATCTTGTGCTATTGCAGGGATTAATCCATAATTATCAAAGCGTAGATCTTCTATCGAAAAATTAGTTGAATAAGCCATTATTTTCGTTATGTTAAATCTTACTAATTGTGTTTTATTAAAAATTATCCTAACAGTTAATTGATGTATATTCATTCTTTGAAATTTTCATGCAGCAAAAGTTACGAGGATTTTCCCTGTTCACATAGGCAATGGCGCCATGAAGGACACTGCAGATTTGTGCATGGATATTCAAGATCATTCACCTTTTGGTTCACTGCCAAAAAATTAGACCTTAATGGTTTTGTTGTGGATTTTTCAAGTCTAAAGCCCCTAGAAAATAGACTAAAGGAACAATTTGACCATACTTTTTTAATAAATAAAGATGACCCTTTGTTGAATTACTGGCAAAAATTACATGAATTAGAAGCTTTAGATCTGAGAATTATGGATAATGTGGGAATGGAGTTCACTTCTGAATTAATTTGGAGATGGGCTAATGAATACTTGCAGGACAAGGATAAGGGCAGAACATGTTGTTGGAAAACAGAATCAAAAGAAAATAAATCTAATAAAGCAAGTTATTATGAATTCCCTGATTGGTTCAAATCTTAAATTAAAGTTATTAAATTTCAAGTCATATAGAATTCTTTAATCAACAATTATCTCTCCATTAACCAGATAAATATTAATTTCGTCTTTATTAAGGTAATGATTATTCAATATATTATTTGAAATTTTTGTCTCAATTTGTTTTTGAATAATTCTTTTTAAAGGCCTTGCACCATAGGCTTGATCGAAACTGTTCTCGACAAGTTGGTTAATCGCCTCATCCGTAATTTTGAATTTTAAGTTTTTTTTGTTAAGTCTTTTTTCTAAATTTTGAAGTTGGATTTTTGCAATTTCTTTTATGTCGTTTAGTTCTAAATTATTAAAAATAACTATTTCATCAAGTCGATTTAAAAACTCAGGCTTGAAAAATTTTTTAAGTTCATTTTCTACAACTTTTTTTATTTCATTTGTATCTTCTTTTCTAACTGATAAATCATTTATTGATTGACTTCCTAAATTACTTGTGAGAACAATGATTGAATTTTTGAAATTGATCTTACGACCTTGCCCATCAGTAATAATTCCATCATCAAGAACCTGTAAAAGAATATCTAGAATGTCATTATGAGCTTTTTCTATTTCATCAAGAAGTATCAACGAATAAGGATTTTTCCGCACTGCTTCAGTTAATTGACCGCCTGATTCGAAACCTAAATATCCAGGAGGCGCACCTATAATTTTACTTACTGAATGCTTTTCCATATATTCAGACATATCCAGTCTTGTAATTGAAGAATTTGAATCGAATATAATTTTGGCTGTTACTTTACTAAGCTCTGTTTTTCCAACACCAGTTGGACCTAAGAATAGAAAACTGGCTAAAGGCTTGTTTGGATCATTTAAACCAGTCCTTGATCTCTTGATGGAATCTGCAACAGCCCTTATTGCACTATCTTGACCAATGATTTTTTCTTTAAGGATTGACTCGAGGCTCAGAAGTTTATCTTTTTCTGACTGGCTTAAGTTCTTTACTGGAATAGAGGTCCACTTTGAGACAACTTCTGCAATATCATCAAAAGTAACCTCCTGCCTTAAAAGACTCGTCTCTCCATTTTTGTGAGAATTAACTAGATACTCACTTTTTTCTTTTAATTTTTTTTGTAAAGAATTTAAAGTTCCAAATTCTAATTCTGCTGCTTTGTTGAGGTCAAAACTCCTTTTGGCTTGATCTATTTGCAATTGAACAGATTCAATTTCTTCTTTTATGGTGCTAATCTCATCAATTTCATCTTTTTCTTTTTTCCATTTAGCGCCTAATTCTGCCTGTTTATCTTTAAGGGATATAAGTTCATTATTGATTTTTTTTAATCTTTCTACAGAAAAATCATCTGTTTCTCTTTTTAAAGATAATTTTTCCATTTCAAACTGCAAAACTTTTCGATCAATTTCATCAATTTCTTCAGGCTTGGAAGTTATGACCATATTTAATCTTGAGGCTGCTTCATCGATTAGATCTATTGCTTTGTCTGGAAGAAATCTATCGTTAATATATCTTTCGCTAAGGGTTGCAGCTGCAACTAAAGCATTATCAGAAATTCTCACACTATGATGAACTTCGTATCTTTCTCTCAATCCTCTTAATATCGATACAGTATCATCTATTGAAGGAGCTTCAATTTTTATTTTCTGAAATCTTCGTTCTAGAGCAGGATCTTTTTCTATATTTTGTTTATGTTCAATAATAGTTGTAGCACCAATACATCTAAGTTCTCCTCTCGCAAGCATTGGTTTTAATAGGTTGCTAGCATCTAAAGAACCTCCGCTAGCACCAGCTCCAACAACTGTATGAATTTCATCAATAAAAAGAATGATTTTACCGTCTGATTCTTTAACTTTCTTCAGGACATTCTTTATTCTTTCTTCAAATTCTCCACGATATTTTGCCCCAGCTACAAGTGAACCCATATCTAATGAAATTAGTTGCCTATCTTGTAGGGCAGAAGGTACATCGCCATTAATAATTCTTTGAGCCAACCCTTCAACAATGGCCGTTTTGCCAACCCCAGGTTCTCCAATAAGAACTGGATTATTTTTTGTTCTTCTACTTAATATTTGAATTGTTCTTCTAATCTCTTCATCCCTACCAATAACTGGGTCTAAAATTCCATCTCGTGCAGATTGAGTTAGATCAATACCATATTTTTCCAAACATTCATTAGAAGTATCAAATTTGTTTTTTACTGCTGGATCTGACTTCATATTCTTTATAGTTTTAAGAAATTCTGGAATGTCTTGTTGATTTAAAATTTGAAATCCATATTTATCATCATAAGTGAAACCGTAAATTAAGTGTTCTGTTGATATCACTACATCATTTAAAGTATTTTTAATATCATTCGCTTTCAAAAATATTTTGTGAAGGGTATCACCAATATATAAATTATCTTGTTTATTTTTCATTTTTGCCTTCAAATTTAATGAAGACATTATTTCTTTCTCAATCTCTTTGATATTTACATTATTATTTTTTAGGATTATTTTTGTAAGGTTGTCTTGTTTTATAAGAGCTAAAAATAAATTGTCAGAGTCTACGTTTTGTTGATGATTTTTATAAGCAATTTCTTTGGCCAAAATAAAACAATTCCAAGCAGAATTAGAAAATTCGCTTGGAACTATTTTCATCAATCAAAATATAATTATGACTGTAGTAAGTATTAAGTAAAAAGTACTTAAGTATTAAAAGATTTATTCAACAATGACCTTACCTACCATTCCAGCTCCTCTGTGAGGCTCGCAATAGTAATCATAAGTTCCTGCCGCATCAAATGTTTCTTCCCAAGATTCTCCTGGAGCAAAAGCTAGGTCTGCATGACTTAATTCCTCATGACCATCAAAAACAGCATTGTGAGGAGCTAATTTATTATTGACGAATTTAACTGTATCACCGGCACTGATGGTTACTGTACTTGGTTCAAATGCGAGCATTCCAGCATCCGTTCCAAGTTTTACTTCAACAGTCTTAGCTGAAACTGATGAAATTCCTAGACCTAGAGTTAAAACTATTGCGAATAACCCTGCAAAGATTGAACGTAACATAATTAAAATTTACTTATTTATATATATTACAAGGCTTAGGGAACCTAACTGTGAGAATTTTAATTGTTATTACAGCTTGGTAACTTTGATAACCTTAAAATATCATTTAGTGATTTGGCATAACTTTTAAGTTTGAAAGTCTCAGGATTAGTGATGGGGACATGATTAAAGTCATATTTCTTGATACTGAAGCTATCCCAAGGGGTGGTTTGAATGGGAAGAATTCTTAATAATATTTTTAGAATTTTTTTTGTAAGGGGTATCGCAAAATATCTCCTCATATTGTTTCTTTTTAAAAGTGTAATTATGGCATGATCAATTGAAATAAATTTCTGACCTAGGACAAATTTTCTAAAGCCTTTGTATTGCTCTTCTTTATGATTTTTAATTAGAAACCCGCAAATCTGGGCGATATCATTTGCGTGTATGAAGTGAAATTTAGAATCGAGTTTTAAAAATCTTGCTAACCAAAGCCATTTCCCGATTTCTTTTAATCCACTAGTTAAATAACTTACGGGATATTTACTTTTTTTTCCAAGATTTCCTCCAAAAACCAAGGTAGGGAAAACAGCGAAAGTTTTTTCTGCAAATGAGCTTTCTCTGAGTCTCTGGAAACATTTGTATTTTGTTTGAATATACTCTGTTCCATAAATCAATGATTCCCTCATTAATTCTGTTTGGGTATCAAGAATGCTAGCTGTTGAAAAATAAATAATCTTTTCTAAGTTATCAATATCAAGCATTTCAAGTAATTCTTCAAAAGCTTTAATGTTAACTTCATAGGCTCTTCTTGGATCTCCCCAAGCTGTAGCAGTATGTATTAGGTAATTAATTTGACTCATTTCCTTTTTATAACTATATGATTCCCTGATATCACACACCATTAACTTGACTTTTTTATTTTCTTGAACAGAAATTGGCAACTTACTTTTGTCTCTTACCATTAGATAAAGCCTGAATTTTGTGTTTTTTAAAAACCAATCAACTAAATATTGGCCAACACATCCATTCGCACCTGTGATTAATAAGTTTTTATATGCCAAGACTTTGACTAGTAAGTGAGTTTTTTTCCATGTTCAAAAAATGTTTGAGCATTTTCTTCTGGAGTCCCAGGTAAAATCCCATGACCCAAATTAAGAATATATTTTCTGTCTTTAATTTTATTAAAAGTATTATCTATCCTTTCTTTTATTGATTCTTTGTTCCCGAATAAAATGCCTGGGTCAATATTACCTTGAATTCCTATCCCGCTAGGGATTCTCTTACAAGCCTCTTCAATATCTACTGTCCAGTCTAATGAGATTATATCGACTCCAGTTTTTGCCATTCTTTCTATGACACCAGCACTTCCTGAAATGTAAAGAATTATTGGTGTTTCTGGGTATTCCGCTTTAACAATGTCAACAACCTTTTTTTGATACGGCCCAGCAAAGATATCGTAATCTTGTGGACTTAGTTGACCAGCCCATGAATCAAATATTTGTACTACTTGCGCTCCAGATTTTATTTGATATTTAAGATATTCACCAATGCTTTTTGCAAAATGATCAAGAAGTTTATGAAGTAAATCTGGTTCTTTAAAAGCCATTGATTTTATTAAAGAATAATTTTTACTGCTTTTACCTTCAACTACATATGCGGCAAGAGTCCAAGGCGAGCCAACAAAACCTAAAACTGTTGCCTCATTATTCACATCTTTTTTTAGTGAAGAAAGAACTTGCCCAACAAAACTTAAACTCTCACTTGGATTTAATTCTTTTAAATTTTCTATTTGGTTAAGAGTTCTTATTGGGTCCTCAATTATTGGACCTTTACTTTCAATTATTTCAAAATTTATGCCCATCCCCGGAAGAGGGGTGAGAATATCTGAAAAAAGGATCACACCATCCGGTTTGAAAGCATGAAAAGGTTGCATTGAAATCTCATATGATAGTTCTGGATTTTCAGACCTCTCTCTAAAGCTTGGGTAACGCTCCCTTAAATCTCTATAGATTTTCATATATCTTCCTGCTTGCCTCATCATCCATACTGGAGGCCTATTTACTTTTTTACCTAATGCGGCAGAAAGTAGTAGTGGTAAATCTTGACCCATTTTTCAATTCGATATTTAAAAAAAAAATTAAAATCCAACTTAAAAATCTTACAATGTAAAGCAGAGCAAAAGCGTTATATGAACATTTATATGAAGCACTAAGTTAAATGAGCCTTCTTATTTTTTTGATTGATGTTTGAAGATACTCACGCTTAATGGGGGCAAAGCAAGTTCTAGAGCATTTTGATAATCATGAATATTGTAATTTATAGTTTCTTTACCCCCCATATTTCCTTTGTTACTGCCCCCGTATCTAGAGCCATCTGAATTAAATATTTCTTTATAGAATCCTTCCAAAGGAACTCCTACTTTGTATGACCCATGAGTATTAGGTGTAAAGTTGGCAACTACAACAAGCCACTCATTGGTATCGTTTTCTCTTCTCATGAAACTTATAACCGAATTAGATTTGTCATTACAATCAATCCATTGAAATCCATAAGGATCAAAGTCATTTTTCCATAATGCAGGTTCATTTTTATAAAGAACGTTTAGGTCATCAATCAAGTTTCTGATACCTTTATGAGGCTCAAATTCTAATAACTCCCATTGCAGATCATCCCAAACATTCCATTCTTGTCTTTGCCCAAATTCCATTCCCATAAATATCGTTTTTTTACCAGGGTGGGTCCACATATAAGTTAGTAATGCTCGAGTATTTGCATATTTCTTCCAGTCATCGCCAGGCATTTTATGCAAAAGATGACTTTTTCCATGGACAACCTCATCATGACTAAGTGCAAGCATAAAGTTCTCTGTATAGTTGTATGTAATTGAGAAAGTTACACTATTTTGATGGAATTGCCTAAACCAAGGATCTATTTCAAAATAATCGAGCATATCATGCATCCATCCCATATTCCATTTCAAGTTAAATCCTAACCCTCCCATGTCAGTTGGTTTGGTTACCATTGGCCAGGTTGTTGATTCTTCCGCGATAGAAAGTGCACCTGGGAAATGTTGGAAGAGTACATGATTAGCCTGTTGAAGAAATTTAACGGCTTCTATATTTTCATTACCACCATTTTCATTGGGTATCCATTCTCCATCTGGACGTAGATAATCTCTGTAAAGCATTGAAGCTACAGCATCTACTCTTATGCCATCAATATGAAACTCTTCAAACCAATAAACTAGGTTGGCTACTAAGAAATTTCTTACTTCGTTTCTGCTGTAATTAAATATTAGGGTTCCCCATTCTTTATGTTCACCTATGCGTGAATCTCCATGTTCATAAAGATGACAACCATCAAAAAATGCTAAACCATGCTTATCTTTTGGAAAATGACCAGGCACCCAATCAAGAATTACGCCTATGCCCTCTTCATGACATTTATTTACAAACTCTCTAAATTCATTTGGGGTGCCAAATCTACTTGTTGGTGCATACCAGCCTGTAACTTGGTATCCCCATGAACCATCGAACGGATGTTCAGATATTGGCATTAGTTCAATATGAGTGAATCCTCTCTCTTTTACATAAGGGATGAGTTTCTCGGTTAATTCTGGATAAGTTAATAATCTTGTTCCAGGTTTTAAATCAGCTGCAGGCACTGGGTCTCTTGGTTCACCATTGTCCTCCAAATATTTATTATCTATTGATTCATGGAGCCAACTTCCTAAGTGCATTTCATAAACTGAAATTGGCTTATTAATTTGACTAGAAGAATCTCTATTTGAAATCCAAGAACTATCATTCCAATTAAAGTTTTTTAATTTTGAAACTATTGAACCATTTTGAGGTCTGATTTCATGAAGGAAACCATATGGATCAGCTTTCTCATAAATATGACCTTGTTGTGTTCTTATTTCGTATTTATATGTATCGCCCTCTTGCATTGTTGGCATGAATAGTTCCCAAATTCCCCCTAATCTTTTTTGCATTGGATGATGTCTTCCATCCCAAGAATTTGTATCTCCAATTATCGAGATTGATTTTGCGTTTGGAGCCCAAATGCAAAACATGACTCCTTTTTGATTCTTTTCTTCAATGAGATGTGCTCCCATTTTTTCCCAAATATGATGATGATTACCTTCTGCAAAAAGATGTCTATCAACTTCTCCCATCCACTCATCTTTATATGACCAAGGGTCATGTTGTGTATGTGTGATCCCTCCTCGTGAAATATTTATTTCGTAATTATAATTTGGATTTTCAGGCAGAATAGCTTCAAAAAGCCATTTATGGTTTATATTTCGTGCCTTATATGTATTGTTTTTAAAATTTATCTTAACTTCGTCGGCTTCAGGCATCCATACCCTAATTACCCATTGTTTTTCATAAAAATGAGGACCTAATATTTTTAATGGATTATCATTGCAACAATTTTCTAAGTTGATAGCTTCTGATTTAATCCAGTCTGCTTGAATTGTTTCGATCATGACTGGTAGATATTAACGATTAATAATATCAAATGATTAACCAAAAAAATAATTATTTCTAAAAAAAAGGGGTCATTTTCATAAATGTTTTATCAAGGCTAAAACTTAGAGTAATAACTCTATGATTTGCTGAAGGCGATCCAACATTTCCCTCCCCAAATCCAGGATTAACTCCAATAGCGGGATAAGCTGCTGGGGATATAGATAAGCGAAGCTTGCTATCTTTAATCAAACAAATATTTGTTGGTTGCATTGTGATTTGATAAATGCATTCTTCATTTATTTTGGAGTTTTTAACCCTTAAGAATCCGGTTGAAAATTGATTCACCTTTTCATTACCTTCTTCAACTAGAGATAAAGCAAGGCAGATATCGAAATTGGGCTGATCACTTTTTACTTTGATTTTTAATGTTGGAATTCCTCTAAAATATTGATCTTCTTCAAAAGAATTGGTTTGAAAAACACCTACATCCAGACGTTTATCAATAATACTTCTATTAAACTTTCCTGGATTTGGACCTAAATGACCACCGTCAGATGGAGTAGGTCTCCATGGGTCATTAACAATTGTGAACCATCCTGATCCTTTTGAATTTATGGTCAGACTTCCATCTTCAACCTCTACATTTGCTGTGCCATCACTTTTGAGCCCAAAAATAAATTCAGGGTGAAATTTATTATCTAATTCTTCCCATTTATTTAATGAAATATTCCATATTTTTTTCTCGTCTTTAAAATTATTAGAATTAAATTTTTCATCCGATTTTAAATGTTTATCAAAAAATTTTAATAAAGATTCTTGTGATCCCTCCCACCAATTTAGATGTGTCGCATTCCCAATAATAATTTCTGGTCTTCCACCAGCTTCTTTAGATTTTTTATAAAGATCAAAGGCACCTTTTAAATGTGGATCCCAAAGTCCTCCAATAATTAACATAGGTTGCTTAATCCATGTTGAAATTGGTTTAAATTCTTCAAATGGGCGAGAATTATTTAAATTTTTAAGCCATTCCAAAACAAAGCTATCAGGATCATATTTATTTAAAGTATCAATTCCTTCCCTTAAATAACTTTTATTTTCTAAGGCTAATCTTATCTTTCTCCACTCAAGCAATTTATTTTCTCTTTTCATTTTTAATGCTGCGATTTGAAGTCCCCATGCAATATTGTTATGCCACCAATATGCTCCTCCATCTGAGCACCAATGATCCTTAATATTCATTCCGGTCATTGCTGGAGATAAACAATCGGGCGGCTTTGAATTTAATTCGCCAGATAGTTGAGTAAATCCTTGATATGAAAAACCATATAAGCCAAGTTTTCCATTACATTCTTTTAGAGACCTTACCCATTCATGTGTTTCTGAAGTATCGCTAGCTTCTTGAGAAAAACCATTAAAATCTCCTTCCGAAGAACCCATACCTCTAACATCTTGAATTATTACTATATACCCCTTGCTTGCCCACCATTCTGGGTGAGAATATGTAATAGTTGAAGCTATTTCCCTGCCATATGGTTGTCTCATTAATAACGCAGGCCATGGCCCATTACTATTAGGTAACCAAATCCTGGATATAAGTCTTACTCCATCTCTAAGTACTAGAGACTTGTCAAACCATCTTGAACCAGACATTTAGGCTTTAGATAATGTCTGGGCAGTGCAGCCCAATGACATAAATAGAAAAGATCTCTGCGTTAACGGGAGTTAACTTTTTTTTGTTTGATATATACTCTATAGCTTGATCTGAACTTGCTGAAATACCTTTGGAATTAAACTCTCTAAACTTCTTACATAAATTCCTAGCTTCGTTTGGATTCTTTTTTACTGTTTCCAATAAGTTAGATTGACTTAAAACAGGGGATAAAGAGTTGAAAAACAAAAATAAAAAAAATAACAAAGGTTTCATTATCACTAACTTTTTCTAAATTCTACATTAAAAATTTTTTTTATCCAAGATTTCCAATAGATTTGCCGATTTGACTAGCTTTTTTAATCCATTTTTTTAGGAGAATAAAAGTTGTATCTGTCTCAGTTTTTACTCTAAGAGTTCTTTCTAATCTACCAATTTTGCGTTCTAATTCGTAAGGGGTAGATAGTGATAATGATTTTATAGAAGATATACCGCAATGTAAAAGTAGATATGCTTGCGGTGGAGAAATTCCAATTTCTTTTTTAAAAATAGCAATAACTCTAATTTTCTTTAGATTATTCAATGTACATAGTGAAGATTTTCTTTGAATCTCATTTATATCTATGTCCGAAAGATTACTTAATTTTTCAAAGTCGGTTAGATTATTTTGAATTAAAAAAGATTTCTCATGTCTAAAATTAGTTGGCAAAAAATCTAAAAAAGTTTTACTTTCCATTTTTTAAAAGACTAATTCATTTTGACATTTTTATTAACTTCTCCTATAACCACTGGTTTACTTACACCATCTGAAATTTTTTCAAGTTTTCTTATCTTGATTTTTACATTCGCACCAGATCTGCTACCTTTCCTTAAGTTTTCCGATAATTGTTCTAAAGTTGGTTCGATAGATTCTTCTGGAAAGTCATCATCTGCTTTAGCAATAATCAAATCGAACCCATTGTCATAAACGATTGGAACATATTTTGCACCTTCTATTACAACCTTTTCGGAGTAACTTTGTATAAATGCCCAACTACTCAAAGAAAGCAATAATGAAAAGATAGTTGCTCCAATTATTCTAAATTTAAAACCAAAATCAAATATAAAAGCTGCTATTGTGCAAATAAAAAGAAATATTCCAAAGAATCCAAAAATCTTGGGTGTGTTCTCTAATAGTTCAAAAAAAGACATTTAGTGGCTTTGACCTGATTAATTTCTTATATTTTGTAAGCCTACTCTATTTTTGGGTTCTAACTTGAAAAAAATTAGATCTCTAAATTTAAATACTAAGATTCTTTTGGTAGGGATGCTTTTACCTTTAGGTTTTTTAGGCACTTTTTTATTAAATAATTTTTTAAAAGAAACTTATAGTTCTAGGAAATTAGAACTAGAAAAAAGTATTGAGAATATCTTAGATAAAAATGTTGATTTAGGTGATTATGTCGGGATTAGATTTCTAGGTATTTCTTTAGGTAATTCAAAAATTAACGATAAAAATAATATAGATTCTGAAATCACAGCCAAAAATTTATATGTGGGCATTATGCCTTTTAGATCTTTTTTAAAACAAAAATGGATTGTAAAAATAAGTCCTAAGAAAGCAGCTATAAATATAGATAAAGATTTTTTTAAAAAGGACGAATCTTATAAAAATGATCTAATCACAAAAAAATCACAATCAAAGTATGAATTGAACTTTAACTTAAATAAATATTCAGATCTGAAGTTAAATAAAGCAGGATTAAAAACAAAAGTAAAAGGTAATGTTATTTACAAGTCAAGAAATAGACAAATCATTGCTAATGTAAAATCAAATTTTAATGAAAAGGGTTTTTTAAAACTTAAATTTAATACAAATTTAAATCAAGACTTTTTAAAACTAGATTTATTTTCTAAGGGTTTAGATCTTGAGAATTCTGAATATATTATTGGTAATAGAAAAATTAGCTTTAAAAAGGGTACCTTTAAATCTAATTTTAAATTTAATAAATCATCAAAGCGTACATTTTGTGAAGGAAGATTTTCTTTTTCTAATTTAAAAATAAAACCAGAAGATTTCGCAGAGAATATAAATTCAGATTCAACTAGGTTTTTTTGTAAAGATAATAATTTAATTGGTAATACAGAAAAATTAAATTATGGAACTTTGACTTCCAATTTTAATCTCAATGTACCATTTAATAAAAGTTTTAATAATATTAATTTAATAGGAAGTATTGGATACATTAATAGCCTGAATCCAGATATCAAATTATCGGGTAATATTCCCTACTGGTTTGATAGGAGAGGTATTAATTTTGGCGATATAGATACTAGTTTCAAAATAAATAGAACACAATTATCTAATTTAAATATTTTCCGAAAAAATGATATAAGGGGTTTCATTACTGCTAAAGGAGAATTAAAAGGAAAAATTACTGATCCTGATATTTCTATAAACTTTAATGTTGATTATCCGCACTTTAAAGGTATTCGCATTAGAGAAACATGGGAGGGAGATATTAAAAATGAAAATAATGAATTTTTGCTAAATATGAAAAATAGATATTCTCCAATCCCTTCATTTCTTTCAATTAAGTTTGATTCTGATCTTAAACTAGATAATGCAAACTTTATAAGAGTTTTTAACTCAAATAAAGGGACTGTGGGCATTGTCAAAGAGGAAGATAGTTATAACTGGCGAGCGGATAATTTTCCTCTTGATGAACTTGAATTATCTTTATACAAAAATCAATTTGATAAAATTGATGGAATTATTAATGGTCAAGGATCAATTTCGTCAGATCAGTCATCCCTTATTGGGAGACTTGCTTGGAGTTTAGGTAAATATAGAAATATTAATCTAGCCAATTCATTATTTGATTTCAGAGTCAAAAATAATTATTTTTATTTAAATTCTTCACTGTATCCAATTGATGGAGGAGTAATTGAAGTCGAATATGATTCAAATAAAAATAATTTTATTAATTCAGAATTCACGAATGTAAGTACTAGTTGGACCATTCTTACCGCTGTTGATATTTTTAACTTTGAAAATAAAAAAGTTATTCCCAAAAGTAAATCGAATATTTTGGACGATTTGGAAATAAATAATCATAATAAATCATTTAAAGAGAGGATCGATTTCATAAATAACTTTATTGAAGATAGTAATGTTCTAGAGGACAAATTTAATTTGCAAAAATATTTAAATAAATTTAGAAGCAGATACAACGGGAAAATTACTATTCAGGGCGATAGACCAGTTAACTATAAATTGAATGCAAAATTAAATGGCTATCTTGATATACCTAAAGATGACTACAAGAATAATAAAGAGGAATTTGCTATTGATTTGGAAGGTGGATTATTAAAGGGGAAAGGTTCTTTAAGAATTAATAAATTACCATTAAGTACTGCAAATATCTTTTTAAATAAACCAAGAGATTTTCTTGGAGGGTTAGATATGAATTTATTTTATGATCTTGATACAAAATCTTTCTCTAGTGAAATTACTTCCAATAATTCATCAATTAAAAACAACACAATAATATTTGATAAAGGACTAGTTGAATTTGATAATTTTATTTTTGATATTGATTTTTCCATTCTAATAAATGATTCTGAAATCCCAATTAATATTGAAGGCTCAATACCTATAAATAAATCAGATAACTTAGATCTAAGATTAATTGGAAATGGAAAATTTATTGAGTTAATAGATATTTTTGCTGATGAATACTTTACCTTCAAAGAAGGTGATGTGAATCTTAGAATGATTCTAAAAGGCACCTTAAATAAACCTCTATTAAATGGATTTATCGTAATTAACGATTCTGAAATTAATTTTTTTAACAATAAAATAAAAGATATTAATAGCATAATAATTTTTGATTTTGATTCTTTAGAGATAAATAATCTAAAAGCAAAGTCTGAAGATTCCGGGGAAATTTTTATAAAAGGGTCTTTGCCTTTTTATAGTAAGAATAATTCCGACAAGGCAAAAATTAATTTGAAAACAAATAGATTTACTTTAGAAAAAGATAATTTTAATTTTTTAATAGATTCAGATGTCGATTTAAGTGGATCATTTGAAAGTCCTGTTTTGGGAGGTTCTCTATCTTTTAATAATGGATTTATTAATTTTAATAACACCAATCAAAATAATAAAAAAGAAAATAATCTTTTACCAGAAGAGGATAAAAAAGATTGGCCAGAACTCTATTGGAATAATAATGAAAATATTGAAATAATTTCAAATGAAACAATTTTGAATTCAGTTCTTTTAGGAGAAACTTTGCCTAATTATTTGGATAATTTGAGTTTTAATAATTTTAAATTAAAACTTGGTCCAGATTTTAAACTTCAATATTCAGAATTAGTTCAAGCTTATTTAGATACGAAATTAGACCTTAATATAAACGGAAAGGTGGGCAATGATTTAAACGCTAGAGGTCTAATTTATCTTAAAAAAGGTAGAGCTAATTTATATACTACTCCATTTAAACTAGATAAAAATAAAGATAATTATATTTTATTTGCATCAAGAAGCGGAGTTGTTCCATTTATTAATTTTTCTCTGGTTAGTAAAGTTCCAGATTCTATAATACCTATAAGTGAAAATAATCAGGATTCAAACATCTCAGGTGATCTTGATGTAAATGCGAATTCTAGTGGTTTCGGTTCATTTGGGATTGGCAATTCAAGGCTTATTAAAATTGAAGCATCTTATGAAGGATTTTTAGATCAATTATCTTTCGCTGATGAAAATAGAAGAATCCAATTAAGGAGCACACCAAGTTATAACAGATCACAAATAATTGGTTTGATTGGAGGTAACTCTGCAAATTTAATAAATAGAGCATTTATTTCTCAACTTAATAATGCAGATGCATTTAGTGAAAGATTCCAGTTATCTTTATATCCAGCGTTAATAGAAAATAATGATTCATTAAATAATATTTTTTCCAATGAAAATTTAGATATAGAAAATGATGGTCAATCATCTTCTGATCAGGAATTTTCTTCTCAAGCTTGGGTAGCCGAAATAGGGCTTGATATAACTGATGCAATAAATTTTGCCTTTCAAACGGTTCCAGGTAGAGATGATATTTCACCTTTAGGAATTTTGACTTTTCAGGCAAATCCAAACTTAGAATTATTAGGTTCTTATGATTCCAATGGGGATTGGAAAAGTCAATTTCAGTTATTTTTTAGATATTAACTTAGAAAGAAATTTACTTTAAAGAATCTTTAATTTGAATTATTATTAAATTAACTAAAAAATATTATGGCTAATATCTTTGAAGTTCCTCAACCAGGTAATGATCTTTTAGGAAAAGCTGATAAAGTTCGTTTGGCATCAATAAAAATAAGTCAGACTGAAAATCAAAATCGAATTAAAGCCTTAAATTTCATGGCTGATTATCTAGAAAAAAATTCTAAAGAAATATTAGATGCTAATAATGCGGATTATTCAAGTGCAGAAAAAAAGGGTATTTCTAGGGCTTTACTTTCTAGATTAAAGTTATCAAAGTCAAAATTAAATTCAGGAATTGAAGGAGTAAGAAAAGTTGGATACTTGGCGGATCCTATAAATCAAGTTCAAATAAAAAGAGAGCTTTCAAAGGGATTGATCTTAGAGAGAAAAACTGTACCAATTGGAGTTTTAGGGATTATTTTCGAATCAAGGCCAGATGCTGTGATGCAGATTAGTTCTTTAGCAATAAGATCAGGTAATGGAGTAATGCTAAAAGGTGGCAGTGAAGCCAATTTAACAAATACTTCAATAGTGAAAGCATTGCAAGAAGGTTTAAATGAATCAGGTCTTGATAAAAATGCAATATGTTTACTAACCAGCAGAAAAGATAGCATGGCGATGTTAAATCTTGAGAAATATATTAATTTAATAATTCCAAGAGGAAGTAATGAATTAGTTAAATTTATTCAGGAGAATACAAGAATTCCTGTGTTAGGCCATGCTGATGGAATTTGTCACTTGTTTATAGATATTGAGGCAAATCTAGAGATGGCTTTATCAGTCGCTTTGGACAGTAAAATTCAATATCCTGCAGCATGTAATGCTATCGAAACTTTATTAGTCCATAAAGATATTGCACCAGCTTTTTTAGAAAAGGCCATCCCTCTTTTTAATTCTAATGATGTTAAATTAATCGGAGATAAGAGATCAGTTGAATTAGGGTTAAAGTATGAGGCTAGCCTAGAAGATTGGAAAACTGAATATTTGGATTTAATTCTATCGATAAAAATTGTTGATGATCTTGAGGCAGCAATCACACATATTCAAAAATATAGTTCAAAACATACAGATGGAATAATTACTGAAAATTCAAATACTGCCAATAGATTTATGAATGTAGTTGATAGTGCTGGTGTTTTTCATAATTGCTCTACTAGGTTTGCAGATGGGTTTAGATATGGATTCGGTGCTGAAGTTGGCATATCTACTCAAACTCTTCCCCCAAGGGGACCTGTAGGTCTAGAAGGTTTGGTAACTTATAAATATTTCCTAAAAGGTGATGGGAATATAGTTGATGATTTTTCATCAGGAAAGGCTATCTTCACACATAAAGATCTTTAAAACTTTTAAAGATGGAAACTTTTTTAAAAATTGAGAATATTAAACTTTGGGCTAGGGTTGGTGTTCTTAATGAAGAAAGGGAATTAGGCCAACTATTTATTTTAGATATATTTTTGTGGACTGATTTTGAAAAATGCACAGTAAATGATGATATAAAAAAAACAATAGACTATTCAAAATTAGTTCAAATTTTAAAAGATCAATCAAAGAAAATATATTGTTTCACAATCGAAAAATATTCAAACGTAATTTTAGAAATTATTGATCAGGAATTTGAGCTTTCTAAAGTTAAAATTATTTTGACAAAATGTAATCCTCCAATCACAGGATTCGATGGGAAAGTCTCAATAGTAAGAATTCTTGAAAATAATTAAAGTATTGGAAAAAAGAAATCCCATTATATTGATTCATGGACTTTGGAATACTTCAAGTATTTTTTCTTCTATTACCTCAAAACTTGATGATATTGACATTGAATATTTTGCCCCAACTCTTAAGCATTCATATGGAATGACTTCAATTCTGGATTTGACTAATAAATTAAACGAATTAATTTTAGAGAAATATGGTTTAGAAAAAGAAATAGATATTTTGGGATTTTCTATGGGAGGAATAATTGGTAGATACTGGCTTCAGAAATTTAATGGGTATAAAAGAACAAGAAGATTAATATCTATAGGTTCCCCTCACAAAGGAACTTTGATGGCTCAATTAATACCTAAATACCCCTTTAGAGGGATATCAGAAATGAAAATAAATAGTAAGTTTTTGAGAGGACTCGCGAACAATGATGTTTTTCTTAATGATATTGAATGTATAAATTTCTTTACTTATTGGGATTTGATGGTTTTCCCTGGCTGGTGGACAAATTTAAATTTTGGGAAAAAAATATCAGTAAAAGTATATAAACATAGAAATCTTGTAAGAAATAAATCTGTGGTTGATAAAATAATTGATGAAATTACTATGTAGCTCCAGATAAGCCTAAGTGTCTTATTAAGGAATCTGTTTGTGGCTCTCTTCCCCTGAATTGTTTGAATATGTCTATGGGAGGTAAACTCCCACCCAAGCTAAGTATTGTATCTTTGAATTTTTTTCCTATTAACTTTAAATCTTCAGAGTTTTCTAGATCGGCTTCTTCAAACATTGAAAATGCATCGGCACTTAGAACTTCAGCCCATTTATATGAGTAATATCCTGCAGAATATCCGCCTGCAAATATATGACTAAAACAACAAAGAAAGTGATCTTCTTGAATTGGTTCAATAACAGTAGTTTGTTTTGCAATTTCTCTTCTTATTTCATCTGCTGTTTTACCTTCGTCGTTATCAATACTACTGTGCAATCTGAGGTCGGTAATTGCAAAATGTAGTTGTCTAAGAGTAGCCATACCACAATTAAAAGTTCTATTCTTTAGGAGCTTCTCAAAATTCTCATCGGATAATTTTTCTCCTGTTTTGTAGTGCTTAGCAATATTCATAAGTGTATTTTTATGAAAACACCAGTTTTCCATAAATTGACTTGGAAGTTCGACTGCATCCCACTCAACGTTGTTGATGCCAGCTGCTTGAGGAAGATTTACAGTAGTAAGCATGTGTTGAAGACCATGACCAAATTCATGGAAAAGTGTCTGAACTTCGTCAAAACTCATCAAACTTGGTTTATCTTTTGATTGTGGAGTCTGATTACAAACGAGATAAGCTACAGGGAGGGTCTTTTTGCCAACATTATTTTTATTCAAACATTCATCCATCCAAGCCCCTCCTCTCTTTGATTCAGGCCTCGAATATGGATCTAAGTAAAAAGATGCTATTTTCTTATCTTCTTTATTAAGGATATTAAAAAATAAGACATCATCATTCCATAGAGGAGCCTCGTCAGTCGCTTCAACTACTTTAATTTCAAAAAGCTTCTCACTTAATTTAAATAAACCTTTCAAAACATCATTTAGTGGGAACCAAGGTCTCAAAGACTCTTGGTCCAAATTGAGCTTTTCCTTCCTAAGAAGTTCAGACCAATAACTAATATCCCATGGCTTAATATTCTGCGATTTTGGAAACCCATTAGCTTTAGAAAACTTTTCGAGCGTTTCTAATTCAATTTTTGCTGTTTTGAATGCTGGTTCTCTCAATTCTTCTAAAAGGTTTTCTACATTTTTAATTCTCTTGGCCATTTTCGTTGACAAACTTAGTTCTGCCCAACTTTTATAACCGAGAAGATTAGCCTTTTTAGTTCTAAGGGATAATATATCTTCAATGATTTGAGAATTATTTTTTTCTCCTTGAGACGCTCTACTAACGAATGCCTTGTATAGTTTCTCTCTAAGACTACGCTCGGTGGCATATGTCATAAACGAAGTATAAGTTGGAATATCTAGACTTAATTTCCAAGGACCATTTTTCATATCAACTTCTTCATCTTTTTTTAAGTGATTGTGTGCAGAAATTGCCATCAATTCAAGTACTCGTTCAGGAAGACCATCGACTTCAGTTTTTTTATTTAATATTAAAAACCATTCGTTAGTGGCATCAAGAACATTGTTACTGAATTCGGTAGACAGCTTTCCAAGTTTTTCTGAAATTTTGTTAAATTTTTCTTGATCATTTTTTTGTAGTGAAATGCCTCTATGTTGCATCTCAAGAATTTCTTTATCTAAAATTCTGTTTTTAATTTGATCAAAATTATTTGTTTCTTTAAGCTTGACTAAAGAATTATAAATTATTTTGCTTTGCCCGAATTTATTACTCAAGCTAATAATCTCTGGAAGAAATTTTGAATAAATATCTCTTAAACTTTCAGAATTATTTACAGCATTTAGGTGACTTATTACTCCCCAACTCCATCTAAGGATTTCATTTACTTCATTTAAAGGATTAATTACCTTATCCCAATTTAAATCATTTTGAATCAAATAATTAGATAAATTTTCTTCTATTTTTTTAAATTCTTCAGTTATCTTTTCTAGTACTACTGGAAATTGTTTACTAATGGTTTCGGGAGTAAATTTTTTAAATTGTGGTAACTCTCCATATTTAAAAATTGAGGTATCCATTTATTAAGATAATTTAATTAAATAAAGTTGGGATTAATCCAACTAATTTAGCTAATGTAAGTTGCTGACTGAGAGCATTGGTGGAAGATTCGTATAAATTTATGGCGATTTTGGGCCAAAAACCTATTACCAATGTAGGCAACAATAAACTGAAACCAATAGTCAATTCTCTACCATTCATCTCTTTTACTGTAGCTAGTGCTGGAATTCTAGGGCCAAAGAATACTCTTCTACACATTGATAAAAGATATATTGGTGTTAAAACTAATCCTATGGCTGCAATTAGAATCGTGATTGATCTAAAGATAGAGCTAAATCCTTCTTGACTAGTGATACCTAAAAATACAGTTATTTCACTTATAAAACCGCTCATCCCAGGAAGTGCTAGAGAAGCTAATGAACTTGCTAAGAAAAAAGCAAAAGTTATTGGCAAGACCTTTGCTAAGCCTCCCATATTTGGTATGGAAAGAGTATTTGTTCTTTCGTAGAATGAGCCTGTAACAAAAAACATAGCTGCAGCTATAAGTCCGTGACTGATCATTTGTAGCATTGCTCCGCTAATCCCTAAAGCATCTACTGCTCCAATCCCTAACAGAACAAAACCCATATGACTCACTGAGCTACATGCAATTCTCCTTTTGACATTATCTTGTGCAAAAGCATTTAGAGCTCCGTAAATTATATTGATGATTCCAAGAATAATTAACGCAGGTGCAATTTGAAGATGTACTTCAGGTAATATTTGAACATTGAATCTTAAGAGGGCATAGCCTCCCATTTTCAAGAGTATTCCAGCGAGTAACATTGAAACTGGAGCATTAGCCTCTCCATGTGCATCGGGTAACCAAGTATGTAATGGAAAGATAGGAAGTTTTACTCCAAAACCAATTAAAAATCCTAAATAAGATAATAAAGCTAGGCTGCCCGTTACATGTTTGTTGGTTAAATCGGTAATATTTAAAGTAAAATTATCACCACTCAAGGCAAGCGCTAATCCACTTATAAGTATTAATAATGAAGCTAAAGCTGTATAAAGAATAAATTTAGTGGCCGCATATAATTTCTTTTTCCCTCCCCAAATCGCAATTAGAAGATATACCGGAACTAATTCAAGTTCCCATGCCAAGAAAAATAATAGGAAATCTTGAGAAAGGAAAACTAGTGCCTGTGCTGATGCTTGGACTAATAAAAGAGCAAAATAAAGATTAGATTTTTTCTTGATTTTCCAACTAGCCGCAGCTGATAAAAATGTAATTAACCCACTTAATGCTACTAAAGGAGCAGATAACCCATCTACGCCAAGAGACCACTCTAAGCCAATTGATGGTAGCCAGGAAGATCTTTCTACCAATTGTAAAGAGCTATCTGAAGTATTGAATTTTTGAA
>QCCJ01000013.1 GCA_003281285.1 Prochlorococcus sp. AG-347-K22
ATCCTTAAAGGTTTTAAATATACCATGATACAAAAAAGGAGTGAATGGTAATGAAGCCAATATCATTATGTAAAGAAAAAACCAGAATGGTTCTGCATGATTATTTACAACTGAGGTATATCTTTGAAAATTATGATAACCAAAAAAATTATCCCAAAAAGGCTTTCCCTCTTTTAAAAGTTCTAATAAGTACCATGGAGCACTTATGAGTGTTGTTATTAAAAAACCTTTCTTGGGGTTTATCTTAATGAGCAACGTTTTCCAATTCTTCTGACAAAAAAAGAAAGACGTAATAGTAAATAATGCCAAAACAAATGCAACAGGTCCTTTAACTAAAATTGCAAAACCTAAAAATACCCAAGCTGAAATGCATTGATCATTATTTTCACTCGCCATTCTTCTCCAAAACAAAAGCAGACTAATCCCTAAGGTTCCAGTTAAAAGGGCGTCACTCACAGCAGTTCTACTCCAAATAATTATTAATGGAGAAAGAGCAAAGCCTAATGATGCAACTATTGGCGTATGGAATTGCCTATCACTCTTCTGTGGCCAACAAAACAACGTATCTCCAATCATCAACATTAAAAATAATGAAGCCAAAGCTGAAGGGAGTCTTGCTGAGAGAGTCCCCAAACTATCCCAAATCTCGCTTTTCGGTAATGAGTAAAAAAAACCCATCAGCCAATATATCAGTGGAGGCTTATCAAAACGGAATATTCCATTTACTTTTGGAGTTAACCAATCACCGGATTCACTCATTGCCCTTGCTGCAGCGGCAAATAAAGGGGGAGTTTCATCCACCAATCCTGTAGTGCCTAAACCTAAGATAAATATAATGATCCCACAAACTAAAACTATCAATAAGGTCATAAACCTTTTTTTTGAGTTAAGAAGAATCATTTAATATTATTTATATTCATGCATTACCTTATTAAGCCAGTTCACAACCTTGTTAGCAAATATATCTGCGGAGGCATTTTTTTCTACCCATTCTCTACATTTCTGACGCTTTATTTTTTCAATAATCTCTACATAAAAAAGCATATTTTTTTTATCGTCAGGATCAGCAAGATAACCTGTTTGGCCATGCTGAATAATTTCACTAGGTCCCCCCCTTTTATAAGCCACAACAGGCACCCCACAGGCTAAAGCTTCAACAATTACGTTACCATATGCCTCATTCCATTTCGGAGTATTTAGCAACCCTCTGCATTTGCCAAGTTCTTTTTGTAATTCATCGGTTGATAAAAACCCCATCCAATCTATAGCTCCTTGAGGGAATAATTTTTCTATCTTAGAGGCATATGTCTCATCTTCTATAAATCCCCAAACTTTTAATTTTTCGCCAAGTTGATTTGCTACATAAGCTGCATCCTCCAAACCTTTCTCCGGAGCCACTCTTCCAACCCATGCCAAGGGTCCCTTAATTGAATCTTGAAAAATATAGTTATCTAAATTAAAACCATTACCAATAATTGTTGGTTTTTTTATGAATGGATAATCATTAGCTTGAATTTTCGAATGAAAAGCAAAATTATTTGGATATTCAGCATGTACCTTAGAGATTAAATTACTAATTACTGAACTTTCAGAACCCATACTAATAATATGTGCAATGGGTATCTCTGAATTTAGGGTCATCCAGATAGGCAACCAATCATAGGACATGTTCAACAATACATCTGCATGTTTAGCGATATCTAATCCCTTTTCAAGCATTCCTGCTAAAAGAGAATTGTCTGGGATAATCACGGGAGAATTATAATTTTGATGCTGCCAACTAATTTGACCTTCACCTTCCACAAAATGTAATTTTGCTTTTACATTACTTTCATTTAACTTAGAATTTTTTGGAGCTACAACCTCAACAGAATGACCTAAAGAAATTAAACCTGAAACTAAAGAATTTAAAGTTAACTCAACTCCACCACCTCTACCACTCCCTAAGAACCCTATTGGAGTACTAATCAAAACTATTCGCATTATTAGACTTTTTACAAAAAGAAACTAATTAAATAGTAGTATCAGAAAATTTATTTTCCCATAAACTCTTTCTCTGGCTTACAAAAAATACTGAGATAAGAACAAACACCACTCCTATCCACTGCACAATAGTGAGTCTTTCATCTAACCAAACACCTCCACTGAGAAGAGCAAATACAGGTGTTAAAAAGGCAAGAGTGCTAAATCCAGTTATTTCTTTATTATTAGCAAAGTAGAAAAACAATCCATAAGCTATTGCTCCTCCAAAAATACTTGCAAAAGACATAAGTCCCCAATCAAGTATTGACCAATCTGGAATTATTGTGAAATTTGATTGTAAGAAATGCTTAATAATTAAGGGCAAACTCCCTAGAACCATATGCCAACCCGTAACTGCCACTGGATCACTTTTAGTACAAGTGAATCTAATTAAAATTGTACCTAATGCCATAGCGAGAGAAGCTGCAAGCATCCAAAGTTCTCCAAAGTTAAAAGCAATATCATTTATAGACTTATCAGACATCAACCACCAGTTCCCTAAAAATTCTTGTGGAACTCCTAAAAATACTATTCCTCCCAGGCCAAAAAGTAGTCCTAACCATCCTATTGGATTAATTAAATTCCCAAATATTGCTCTAGCTAAAATAGCTACCAAAAGCGGTTGAGAATCAATTAAGACAGAACCTAAACCTGCTCCAGTTTTTTCAATACCATAAGTTAAAAACAACTGAAAAAAAGTGGCATCAACAATCGTAAAAACAAAAAACCACTTCAAATCGCACTTATAAATTTTTAAATCTCTTTTAAACAAATATGTTGTTATTAGAACAAGAATCCCTGCAGGAAGTAATCTTAAAGAAGCCACAAACTCTGGACCAGCACTTGATACTAAAGGTGTCATTGCCGCCATTGAAGTACCCCAAAGTGCAAAAGGGAGTATCATTAAAAACCAATTTAGGATTGAATTCATTAGGTCTGCTGATAGTCTTTTTAAAGTAGTTTTATGAATTTACCTTAAAAGAATGATTTGGCCTTTTAGACGAAAGTCAAAAAAAAGAATAGCTCGTATAGTAATTGATGAGCCTATCACAAGTTCAACAAGAGTTTCAGTCCTTAAAGCTCTTAAACAAATTGAGGATAGAGAATTTCCTGCTCTAATCGTGAGAATTGATTCTCCAGGGGGTACTGTTGGGGATAGCCAAGAAATATATTCTGCTATTAAAAGACTAAAAGATAAAGGATGTAAAGTCATTGCAAGTTTTGGGAACATCTCAGCATCAGGAGGAGTTTACATTGGTGTTGCGTCTGACAAAATAGTTGCTAATCCAGGCACAATTACAGGCTCTATTGGTGTGATTATAAGAGGAAATAATTTATCTGAATTATTAGATAAAATCGGCATTAAATTTGAGACTGTTAAAAGCGGTGTATTTAAAGACATACTTTCTCCAGATAAACCTCTTAGTGAGGAAGGTAGAGATCTACTCCAAGGGCTTATAAATGAAAGTTACAATCAATTTACCGAAGCTGTGGCTGAAGGAAGGAATTTACCTGTTGAGGAAGTAAGAAAATTTGCTGATGGAAGAATTTTCACTGGGACACAAGCACTCGAACTTGGTCTTGTTGATAAGGTTGGAGATGAATTTGTTGCTAGGGAACTAGCTGCAGAAATGGTAAATATTGATCCTAAAATTCAGCCCTTAACATTTGGGAAGAAGAAGAAAAAAATACTTGGACTAATTCCTGGAAGTAGAATGATTGAGAAAATTATCAAAAATATCTTTTTTGAGTTTGACTCATCTAATAAAGTACTTTGGTTATACAAGCCTTAAATCGATATGTTTGAAAAAATGAAAGATGATTATAAAATTACATTTATTCGTGGTGCTACAACAGCATCTGGTAATTCTGTTAAGGAAATAGAAGTTGCCGTAGTGGAATTAATTAATGAATTAATTTCACGAAACAATATAATTAAGACGAACATATTATCCATTACATTCACAGCGACAAAAGATTTAACTGCATGTTTCCCCGCTTCAATTGCAAGGAAATTTAATGGACTTAATTCAGTTGCCTTTTTAGACTGCCAACAAATGCACGTATCCAATGATGTTGATTTTTGTATAAGAATAATGGCTCAAGTTTTATTGCCATCAAATTATGAAATAAAGCATCCTTATTTAAAAGGCGCTGCAAAATTAAGGACAGATAGATGTTAACCTTATTGAAATTATTTTCTGCTTTAAATTTGCATAGCACGAACTCATCCTTTAAATTCCATCCCCTTAATGTTAAAAATTACAAAGAAACACACTTTATATCTTAAAATTTTAAGATTTTTTATTATCCCTACATTTTTAGTTTTAACTCCCTTTTATAACATCCAAGATGCTAAAGCTGGGTTAGAATTTCAATGGGATAAAGACGATGGTTATAGAAGATTAAAGTGGTTTCAAAAAGAAAATACAAGGAAATTTAGAAATAAAATTTATTTTTTCTTGAGGCCATCTGATAGGAGAAGTGATCTCTTAAAAATTAATCTAGCAATTCCTAAGCCCTTTAAATCCACTCTAAAATATGAAAAAATTAGTTTTTGCAAAGTAAAAATAGGTGGTTTTGAGGGTAGAACTAAATGCTTAGAAGACATTCCAGCTGATTTCGAAATCAAGACTGATGAATCAGGTTTACGTTCACTAGATATTTACCCCTACAGCCCAATTCCTTCTAATAAAGACAGTTATGCAATTGTTTTTAAAATCTTTAATCCAAAAAATTCAGGTTTATATCAATTTCATTCATATGGGCAACCTAAAGGGGAAACATTTTCAAGTTATTTAGGAAGCTGGACTATAGTGATCGATTAAATGATAAATTAAATAAGGATAATTAAACAAATGACTAAAAGAACTTTTGGCGGAACTTCAAGAAAAAGAAAACGTGTATCTGGTTTTAGAGTAAGAATGCGTTCTCATACTGGTAGAAGAGTTATTAAAAGCAGAAGACAAAAAGGTAGAGAAAGAATAGCTGTATAACTTATAACTTCTTATTTAAATGGCCTTACCTAAGGATATGCGTTTAAAAGGACACAGGACTTTTAATTATATTCATAAAAATTCTAAAACATATTATGGAAATTTAATGACATTTAAAGTTGCAAGATCAAATCCAGAAATTCTCTTAACCCATAACCTTACAAATACCTCAAACAAATTTAGAATAGCAATAGCTATTAGTAAAAAAGTCTCAAAAAAAGCTGTAGAAAGAAATAAATTAAGAAGAATCCTTCAAGAGTGGTTAATTAAAAACATTCAAAAAATTAATAACCACAAACCATATTGGTTACTTGTTAACCTTAAATTTGGAGATTTCTGCAATGATAAAAGCAGACTTTTGGAAGATTTTCAAAACTTAATGTTCAAATCTCGTCTAATCAAATGATTAACATGAATGAAGAATCCTTTTATGAAGGTGGCCCTGCTAAAGGGGATTTAATAATAAATCTACTTGCAGGTATAACTATTCTTGGATTACCATTTACCTTTGCCGCAATAGTTAGAGCATTGTGGTTGAGATATAAAATTACAAACAAAAGAATTACAATTGATGGCGGATGGTTTGGTAAAAACAAAACACAAGTTTCATTAAATAATATCGAAGAAATCAGATCAATTCCAAGGGGATTCGGATCATATGGTGATATGGTTCTTATCCTTAATGATGGATCAAAGGTTGAAATGAAATCATTACCTTTATTCAGAGAAAAGCAAAAATTTATTGAAGAAAATATAAATAAAAGATCACAAATAGCAAATCTCAACGCGGTAGAGGGTTTTGCTACTAAATCTTAAATGAATTAATTACAAAAACCTTATTTTCCTGTAAAATAAAATGTCTAATAAAATTACACTCTTTTTAATATCGTGATAGGGTTCATTTCTGAAAAATTACTTATCCCGATTCTAGATTTTTTCTATGGTTTAGTACCCAGTTATGGATTAGCGATTGTCGCATTGACTGTCGTAATTAGAATTGCACTTTTCCCACTTAGCGCTGGTTCAATTAGAAGCGCAAGAAGAATGAAAATTGCTCAACCAGTAATGCAAAAAAGGCAAGCGGAAATAAAATCTAAGTTTTCAGGTGATCCAAAGAAACAGCAAGAAGAACTTGGAAAATTAATGAATGAGTTTGGCAGTCCGCTAGCAGGTTGCCTTCCCTTGATTGTACAAATGCCTGTGCTATTCGCATTGTTTGCGACCCTAAGAGGATCCCCATTTGCTGATGTTCCCTACAACATAAATCTTAAGGTAGTTCCACAGGATCAAGTAGCCGCAATTGACCCAAAACCTTATAAATCCCCAAGACACTCTATTTTCATTACAGAAAAATCACATTTTCCTGTAGTAGCAACAATCCCTAACGGAACAAAATTAGGAACAGAAGAATCCATAAAAATAAATTTACAAACAACAAATGGTAATAGCTACTCGGAAGTTTTATCTAAATACGACAATGGATCAAAATTTCTCCCTACTTGGAAGGTTTCTAAAGGATCTGAAAATCTTAAAATTTCCCAGGACGGTATAGTTACAGCTATTAAACCGGGGGATGCAACAATCGAAGCGAAAATCCCTGGTCTAGCTGCCAAAAGTGGTTTTTTATTTATTAAAGCTCTTGGTCAAGTTGGTTTTTATGTCGATGGGGCAATTAATTGGGATATTGCTGCATTAGTAGGTGCCTTTGGATTAACTCTACTTCTCTCTCAAGTCTTATCTAGTCAGGGGATGCCTGCGAATCCACAACAATCAACGGCAAACAAAATTACACCTGTAATGATTACTGGAATGTTTCTGTTTTTCCCACTACCTGCAGGAGTTTTACTATATATGGTTGTTGCTAATATATTTCAGGCATTTCAGACTTTTCTGCTTAATAAAGAAACTCTTCCTGAGAATCTACAGAAAATTTTGGATCAACAATTATCAGCCAAAAATGAAGTAATAACAACTTCTGCTTCAACGATCTCAGATAAAAGATTACCTTTTGAACCTAACAGCAAAAAATAGTCTGAATCTCACATAATGAATTCTTGGTGTAGAAATTTAGAATTACTCATAAAATCAAGAACCTCATTAATTTGGATCAGGACTAAGGAAGAGGAAAGATTAGAAAAACTGATTAATTTCTCTTGTGAAAGACTTAATATAAAAAGATTCATTTGCTGGGACTGTGTTAGCGGTATAAAAGGATTAATAAATGAAGAAGGTAAATTTTCTAATAATCCGTTAGGAGTGCTCAATTGGCTTAAAGAACAAAGTTCTGAAGTCTCTACAGTTTTATTATTAAAAGATTTCCACAAATTTTATGATGATCCATCTATCAATAGAACTATTAAAGAACTATCTTCAGCGCTTAAGAAAACTAATCATAATTTAATTATTAGTTCTCATTTATTTCCATCATCAGAAGAGCTAGATGAATTAATGACAATTGTAAATCTACCTTTACCTGATCAAAAAGAATTGAAAAATCTTATAAAAAAAATTGCTATTAATACCAATTCAAATCTTGAAGAACAAGACTTAAACGAACTTTCTATAGCTTCAAGTGGACTTACAGAAATAAAAGTAAAGCAAGTCACTGCAAAGGCCCTTGCTCAAAGAGGAAAAATAAGTAAAGAAGATATTAAAGATATTCTTGAAGAGAAAAAACAAGTGATCGCAAGAAGTGAAATTTTAGAATTTTTCGAGGCTAAATCAAGTCAAGATGATATTGGTGGTTTAAATGTCTTAAAAGTTTGGCTTAATCAAAGATACAGGGCCTTTTCTAAAGAAGCTAGAGATTATGGATTACCTATTCCTAAGGGCGTCTTACTCGTCGGAGCGCAAGGAACAGGGAAATCGCTCACCGCAAAATCAATTTCTAAGAGTTGGTCAATGCCGCTACTCAGGTTAGATGTTGGGAGACTGTTTTCTAGCCTCGTTGGTTCAAGCGAAGCAAGAACTAGAGAAACAATCTCAAGAGCTGAGGCTATGTCTCCGTGTATCCTTTGGATCGATGAAATAGACAAGGGCTTTGGTGGCGATGCTAGAAGCGATGGAGGAACAAGTCAGAGGGTTTTGGCAAGTTTGCTAACTTGGATGGCTGAAAAAGAATCCGCCGTATTTGTCATTGCTACTGCTAATGCTATAGATAAGCTTCCTGCTGAATTATTAAGGAAAGGTAGGTTTGATGAGATATTTTTTCTTGATTTGCCAAATTCCGAAGAAAGATTAAGTATTCTGGATTTGCACCTTAAAAAAAGAAGACCAAGTTACAGTTTTCCTCTATCTACTATCATCGATAGAACAGATGGATTCTCAGGGGCAGAACTTGAACAAGCAGTAATAGAGGGTATGCATATTTCATTCTCTGAAAATAGAGAGCTTATGGAGAAAGATTTAATAAAGGCAGTTTCTGAATTAGTTCCTTTATCAAGAACTGCTAAAGAGCAAATTGATTTCCTAAAAGAATGGGCATCCACAGGACGGGCCCGCTCTGCATCGTGATTAAAATTTAATTTTTAAAATATTCCATAAGTCAGGAATCATTAATTTAGTTAATTTTTAATCAAAAAACCCAAATAATGAATTGAGATTAACTATCTTAATTAATGTAATAAAAAAAAAGAGTGTTAGATCAAAAATTAATAAGAGAAAATCCAACATTTGTTGAAGAGAATTTATCCCTAAGAGGAAAAGTTTACAAGATAACTCATATACACGAATTAACTTTAAAGAAAAAAGAAATTGACATAGAAATATCCGGTCTTCAATCTGAGAGTAAAAAATTAAGCAAATCAATCGGTCAAGTTATTGCGAAATCCCAAAATAATAATTCACAAGAATTAAATGATTTAAAGAAAAAAGGAAACGAATATAGAATTAAAATTTCTGAACTCGAAGAGAAACAAAGAATATTAGACAAAGAAGTAGATGATGAGATTTATAATTTGCCAAATTTTCCTAGTAAAGAAGCGCCTATTGGGAAAGATGAAAGTGATAATTTACAACTAAAAACTTGGGGGGATCCTCTAATAAAAGAGAATATAAAATCACACTGGGAAATAGGAGAAAGTCTTAATATTTTTGACTCTGTAAAATCAACAAAAATATCAAAAAGTCGTTTTATCACTCTTATAGGCAATGGTGCCAGATTAGAGAGGGCATTAATTAATTTTATGCTCGATATGCATACTAAAAATGGTTACTTGGAGTTAATGCCGCCAGCCTTGGTCAATACAGAAAGTCTTACCGGATCAGGTCAATTACCTAAATTTTCAAATGAAAGTTTTAAGTGTTCCAATGACGATTTATGGCTTTCTCCAACAGCTGAAGTTCCACTAACTGCTTTTCATAGAAACGAGCTTATTGACCCCAAGCAGTTACCTATTAAGTATGTTGCATATAGTCCATGCTTTAGGAGAGAAGCTGGAAGTTATGGAAGGGATACTAAAGGTTTAATAAGACTTCATCAATTTAATAAGGTTGAACTCTATTGGCTTTGTGATCCAAGTAAATCTTTAGAAGCTCATAAAAAGATAACTTCTGATGCAGAGAGCATTTTAAAAAAGCTCAATTTACCCTATAGATTAGTAGATATTTGTACTGGGGACTTAGGCTTTTCCTCGAGTAGAACTTTTGATCTTGAAGTCTGGTTACCTAGTAGTAAATGTTATAGAGAAATTTCAAGTTGCAGTAATTGCCTTGACTTTCAAGCACGTAGATCATCAATAAGATCAAAAATTGATAAAAAAAATACATATATACATACCTTAAATGGCAGTGGTCTTGCTATTGGAAGAACAATGGCAGCGATTCTTGAGAATGGCCAACAAAGAGATGGAAGCGTTAAGATTCCAGATGCTCTGGTTCCATATTTTGGATCAAATTTTTTAAAAACTGCCTAATATAAAAAGATGAATGTTTTAACCTCAATTACAGTACTTGGATTCCTCATATTTTTTCATGAGATGGGGCATTTTCTTGCGGCAATTTTACAAGGTATTTATGTTGATGGATTCTCAATTGGCTTTGGGCCCTCAATTATTCAAAAAAAATTTAGAGATATTACTTATTCATTCAGAGCTTTTCCTCTTGGAGGCTTTGTATCTTTCCCTGATGAAGAACTAAATAATATTGACCCTAAAGATCCAAATCTTTTAAAAAACAGGCCAATAATTCAAAGAGTTATTGTAATTTCTGCTGGAGTATTTGCAAACTTAATACTTGCTTATTCAATCTTGATTATAAATGTAACTACTGTTGGTATTCCATTTGATCCAGAACCAGGTATTTTAGTTTTGGCTACTCAACCTGAGAAGGCTGCCTCTCTTGCTGGTTTAAAACCTGGGGATAAAATATTAGAAATCGAAACCAGTACTTTAGGTGTTGGGGATCAAGCCGTTTCCACTTTAGTAAAAGAAATTCAAAATTCATCAGACGAACCAATTACAATAAAAATTGAAAGGGATGGAAGTTTCAAAGATTTAACTTTGGTTCCAAAAAATATTGATGGGAAAGGAACAATAGGTGCTCAATTGCAACCAAATATAAGGAAAGAAACTAAAAAGACAAAAAACGTTTTCGAACTTTTTAAATACACTAATAATGAGTTTTCATCACTTTTGGTAAAAACGATTCAAGGTTATAAAGGACTAATAACGAATTTCTCCTCAACGGCACAACAATTAAGTGGGCCAGTCAAAATTGTTGAGATCGGAGCTCAACTTTCTGAACAAGGTGGTACAGGAATATTATTATTTGCCGCTTTAATTTCTATAAATTTAGCAGTTCTTAATTCATTGCCATTACCGCTATTAGATGGTGGTCAACTTGTATTCACTTTAATTGAAGGATTTAGGGGGAAACCTGTTCCTGTAAAGGTACAAATGGCTGTTACTCAATCAAGTTTTTTTCTTTTAGTTGGATTGAGTGTACTTCTTATTATTAGAGATACAAGTCAGTTATTAATAGTGCAAAGATTACTAAACCAATAACTTAATTTCGGGATTTGCTAGTTATTCTGATAAGATGGTTAAAGTTCTTAAAAAATTTTTAGATGGCGAAAAAGTCCATGATTGCTAGAGAGGTTAAACGCAAAAAACTTGTACAAAAATATGCTGCAAAAAGAAAAACGCTATTAGACGAATTTAACGCTGCTAAAGACCCTATGGAAAGATTAGAAATCCATAGAAAAATTCAGGGCCTACCAAGAAACTCAGCACCTAACAGAGTGAGAAATAGATGTTGGGCTACAGGAAAACCAAGAGGTGTCTACAGAGATTTTGGTTTATGTAGGAATCAATTAAGGCAAAGAGCACATAATGGTGAACTACCGGGTGTTGTAAAATCCAGTTGGTAATAAAACTTTTTATTAATCATTGTCATTTTAATATTCATATTATTAAATGATTTATTAAGAAAAAACAGAATTTATTCTATTTTTTAAATAAATTTACAGCTTATTTGAATAATTTACTCAATATGTCCCTATAAAATGTAAGAATAAATTATGTATAGATTTATAATTTAAAAAGTGGAAGGACAAAATAAGTCGATCACGTTTGACGGACGAGAGATACGACTAACTACAGGACTTTATGCTCCTCAAGCGAGTGGATCAGTAATGATTGAGTGCGGAGACACCTCATTATTAGTTACGGCGACAAAAACTACCAAAAAAGAAGTTTCAGACTTTCTTCCTCTAATCTGCGATTATGAGGAAAAACTATATGCTGCAGGAAGAATTCCAGGCGGTTTCTTAAGAAGAGAGGGTCGCCCCCCAGAAAGAGCAACATTAATCGCAAGATTAATCGACAGACCAATGAGACCTCTTTTTCCTTCTTGGATGAGGGATGAGATTCAGATAGTTGCATCCTGCCTTTCTCTCGATGAAAGAGTGCCAGCAGACGTACTTGCTGTTACTGGAGCCTCAATCGCAACCTTACTTGGAGAGATACCCTTTTATGGGCCAATGGCCGCTGTCAGAGTCGGTTTAATAGGAGATGATTTCATCCTGAATCCAAGCTATAGAGAAATAGAAAAAGGTGATTTAGATATAGTTGTGGCAGGGTCTCCTGATGGAATTGTAATGATAGAGGCAGGGGCCAATCAATTATCTGAACAAGATACGATTGAAGCAATAGATTTTGGATACGAAGCTGTTTCCGAACTCATTAAATCTCAAGAAGATTTACTAAAAGATTTAGGTTTGAAGCAAATTAAGCCCTCTAATCCAGAAGAGGATCAAACATTAATGACATACTTGGAAAAAAACTGTACAAAACCTATTGAACTTGTTCTAAAGAAATTTGATCAGACAAAAGAGGAAAGGGATCTTGAACTCGAAAAGATAAAAGTTGAGACTCAAGGTAAGATTGAATCTTTAAAAGATGACAACCAAACAAAAGTTCTTTTATCAGAGAATGAAAAGTTATTAAGTTCCGACTTTAAAAAAGTTACTAAAAAATTAATGAGGTCACAAATCATTAATGATGGCAAGAGAGTTGATGGGAGAAATCTTGACGAAGTTAGAAAAATATCAGCTTCTGCAGGAATACTTCCTAAAAGAGTTCATGGATCTGCATTATTTCAAAGAGGATTAACCCAGGTTTTATCTACAACTACTTTAGGAACACCTAGTGATGCGCAAGAAATGGATGACCTCAATCCAAGTACTGAGAAAACTTATTTGCATCACTATAATTTCCCTCCTTATTCAGTAGGAGAAACTAGACCGATGAGAACCCCAGGAAGAAGAGAAATTGGCCATGGAGCATTAGCTGAGAGAGCAATAATTCCTGTACTGCCTGGTAAAGAAACATTTCCTTATGTGTTAAGGGTAGTTAGTGAAGTTTTAAGTTCTAACGGATCAACATCAATGGGTTCTGTATGTGGAAGCACGCTTTCATTATTAGATGCAGGTGTTCCATTAAAAGCTCTAGTAAGTGGTACTGCTATGGGTTTAATCAAAGAAGGCAAAGAAGTAAGAATTCTTACAGATATTCAAGGAATCGAAGACTTTCTTGGAGACATGGACTTTAAAGTTGCGGGTACTGATAAGGGGATAACTGCGTTACAAATGGATATGAAAATCACTGGGTTACCAGTCTCTATCATCGCTGATGCAATTAAAAAAGCTCGTCCTGCAAGATTACATATCTTAGAAAAAATGCAAGCGGCAATTGACAAACCTCAAGAATCCTTATCGCCACATGCTCCTCGACTTTTAAGCTTTAGAATTGACCCTGAGCTTATAGGAACAGTTATTGGTCCTGGCGGAAGAACTATCAAAGGGATTACAGAGAGAACCAATACAAAAATAGATATTGAAGATGGCGGAATAGTTACTATCGCTTCGCATGATGGAGCTGCAGCGGAAGAAGCCCAGAAGATTATTGAGGGATTGACTCGTAAAGTACACGAAGGTGAGACATTCTCAGGAGTAGTTACAAGAATCATCCCAATTGGTGCTTTTGTAGAAATTCTTCCTGGGAAAGAGGGTATGGTACACATTTCTCAATTATCTGAAGCCAGAGTTGAGAGAGTTGAAGACGTTGTAAGACAAGGTGATGAAGTTACTGTAAGAGTTCGTGAGATTGATAGTAGAGGCAGAATTAATTTGACTTTGAGAGGAGTTTCTCAAAATGGAGGAATGTCCTATCCAGAGCCAACCCCAACTCCTGTGGCACCTTTAAATTAAATTATTTATGATTCTAAAGATTATATTTCTTTAAAATACATTCAATTTCATAACAAATATCCTTGTGAACATTATTAGGTAAAGTTGAGGCAATCAAGCAACCTTTCTGTTCGTAATTTGTATTGTCATAATTAATTTCTTCACCAGAAACATAAGTAAAATTACATTTGGCACTTTTTATGAGTGCATGGGGTGCGGCCAAATCCCAATCCTTAGGAGAGGTTTTACCAGAAATTGAAATATAAACATCTGCATCTCCCCTCAAAAGGGTGCATAATTTATAACCTATACTCCCCATCCTAATAATATTTTGGTAATTCATTTCTTTCAAAATTAAGTCTAATTTAGGGTTATTGTGATTTTTACTTGTAAGAACTTTAATAAGTGAATTTTTAGAGTAATTTTTAAATTTTTTATTTTCAAAATCAACTTTTTTCTTTTGCAAATTATATTTTTCACTTTCTTTCCAGGTCCCAATGCCATTAACCCCAAACCACATTTCCTTTAGACTTGGCAATAAAACCAAACTAAGGATTGGCTTATTTTCAAATAACAATCCAATATGAACTGCATACTCACCAGTATTTTGTATAAAATCTCTAGTCCCGTCTAAAGGATCAATAAACCATTTCCAGTCACTTTTTGATACTTCATATGATGTTAATTTGGAATTCTCCTCTGAAATAATATCCCATTCTGCATTTGGATATCTCTCACTAAATTCATTTAAGATAAATTTGTTTAAAGTCAAATCCGCCTCAGTTACAGGATCCTTATGTTTAAGATTGGAATGTAAATTACTGGACAAACTATATAATGGGACTAAATCTTTTTCGAAATTTCTCAACATAGAAGAAGATTTCAATCCTATATTCCTTAAAAATTCAAGTAAATCGTCTAAATTAACATCCCTTGGCAAACTAATCATTTTATTATGGAATCAGAAGAAAATTTATCCTTTGCCAGAAGTGACGAGCCAGAATCAGAAGTATTGTACATTGTAGGGACCCCAATTGGAAACCTAAACGATATTTCAAAAAGGAGTGCGAATATACTCTCAAAGGTATCTTTTATAGCTTGCGAAGACACAAGACATACGAAAAGAATGCTAAGTGCTCTAAAAATAAATAATAGACTTATTAGTTTTCATAAACATAATGCAAAATCTAAAACAGAATTTATCATCAGCAAATTAAAAGAAGGGGAGTCGGTGGGACTAGTTTCTGATGCAGGAATGCCTCTAATAAGCGATCCAGGAGAATACTTAGTTAAGAAAGCACGTTGTAATAATTTAGAAGTTATTTGTTCTCCAGGCCCCTGCGCTGCTTTAACTGGTTTAGTTAGTAGCGGTTTAGTTTCAAATAATTTTTTATTCATAGGTTTTATCTCAAGAAAAAAGAATGAAAGAGAAAAATGTTTACGTACGATCGCGAAAAACATTAATACAACTATTGTTTATGAATCGCCAAAAAGACTAAAATCGTTTTTGAAGGAATTAGAAGATTTTTGTGATGATGATCGGGTGATCCACATAGCAAAAGAGCTCACAAAAAAACATGAACAACATTGGCAAGATACATTAAAAAATATAAATCAATTAATGAGTCTTAAAGAACCAAAGGGAGAATATACAATCATAATTGAAGGGAAAAAGACAAAAGAAAGAAATGAACAAGAAATATATGAAGGGTTAAAAATGGATTTAAAAAATCTTATAGAATTAGGTTTAAAGAGAAGTTCTGCAGCCAGTTTCTTAGCAAATAAAAGTGGATTATCAAAGAATATTATCTATAATTTAGAGTATTAAATAAATTAAATTTTATGCCAAGTAAAGTAAGTGTTTTATTCTTAAATTTGCTTATAAATTTTGTTATGTTTTCTTTGTTATTTTTAGGAGTACAAAATGCAAATAAAAAAAATGCGATAAATTTTTTATCATACCAATCTGTAGAAATGCCTTTAGGATTTATTTTGGGTGTAAGTTTTATTCTTGGCACCACTACAGGGAGCCTACCTGTCCTATTTAGTAAAAATTCAAAAGATAATTAAATTGCTAATAAATTATTTTCAAAAATAATCCTTGTAATTCCTTTTTCTTTAAGAAATTGACTAGCTAAAAAAAATATCCTCCCATTAGGAATTTTTATTAACTTTTGATTCTTAGAGGTAAAACTCTTTGCTAATTTTTTATCAGAAAACAATTTAATAACTTTGCGTTTTTGATCACTATCTGACAAGAATCCATATTCTGGAAAATCACTTATTAAATTTGTCTCTAATTCCGTATTTCCGTTGACTAACATATAAATATTTTCGGGCAAACTCGACTCTTCTAGTAGAACAGAAGTCAGATCTTTTCTTACACCAAAATCAAAAGTTTGCTCTAATGGTGAAATCTCGACAAACTCAGATGTGGTGGGAGAGGAATTTAATTCTCTATTATGGATATTATCTTTTCTATTAAGTAAACTTTTTTCTATATTTTTAAATTCAGATGATCCTATTAGATTTTTAAGGTGTTTTATTATTGTGACCTTTTTTAAGCCATACTCTATTGAAAGATCTTCTAAAAGAGTTCCACCTTTAAAAGATTCAACCATTTGTTTTTTTTTAATTTCAGAGAGAATTTTAGGCACATTAAAAAAACTGTTAGTCTTATTATATATAAGTTTATATCTTAAAAATCCTTTATATCCTCTCTATAAAAAAAATACAATTTACAATCTATTTATAATTACAGAATTTTATTTATAAACATAGATTCTCTTGTTTTAACCCCTTTAAATGAGTAAACTTAAAAAGTTACAAATTCAAAGGTTATGAATTTTCATATCCTAACCTTAAATTTAAATAGGCTCTCTTAGCTCAGCTGGATAGAGCAACTGCCTTCTAAGCAGTGGGTCTCAGGTTCGAATCCTGAAGAGAGCGTAACTATTAATACCGTAATTAAATTCTTTTTTATTTTGAACATTAATAATCCTTATAAAAATTATTTTTTTGATTTTTGATGATAAAAAACTTAAACGAGAAATTATTGATTAAAGACAACTTAGATTTTGGAGAAAAAATATTTTTCACAGGAACATTTCTCCTGCCATCTGCATTACCAATAGGGGCAATACTTTTACTAATATCCTTAATTATTTCAATTAAAAAATCAAACAAAAGTATCCTAAAAGATAAATTTAATTACATAGTATTCCTCAGCATATTTTTAATTCTCATAAGTACAATAAATATTTCTTTATTAAATACTCCTGAAAAATTAAGAGACTATCAGAATTCATTTATATTTATAAATCTATTTAATTGGATTCCAATATTATTGGGATTTATAGGATTTCAGTCTTATTTACAAAGACAAGACCAAAGAATCTATTTTATAGAATCCTTAATTCTTGGTTCTATTCCAATTTTCTTTAGTTGTTTTTTACAGATATTTGGCATTCAAGGTCCATTCAAAACACTTTTTGGAAGCATAGTTTGGTTTTTAAAACCTTATGAAGAAGTCGGAGGTATAACTGGTATTTTTAATAATCCAAATTATCTTTCTTTTTGGCTTATTGTTACGTTACCTTTAGTTTTATACATAACGACATCTAAAACTTATAAAAATAAAAATTTATCGCGATTTATTTTAGGGAGCATTTCAATATTAATAATTATTTTTGCCTTATTAACAAATTCAAGAAACGCTATTCTTGGATTATTTATTATTTTCATAAGTAAACTTAGTTTAAGAAAATCTATTTTCACAATTATTTTTACATCAACGGTACTACTTTTTTATTTTATTTCTCCTTTAACGAATACAAATAGTTTTACATTACAGATTATTTCCCAAGGTAATAATTTAATATCAAAAATCTCATACATTTTTGATGTCTTAATACATTCTCCTAGATTTGAAATATGGAAGTCAGCGGTATATTTTATTAGTCAAAAACCAATCTTAGGTTGGGGGGGGGTCAACATTTCCATATTTAAATTCATTCCATAATTCAAAGATTTTGACGCCAATAGTTTTTACAAATGCTCAACATACTCATAATATTTTTTTAGAACTAGCCCACAACTTCGGCATTCCTTTGGCAATATTAATTACATCAGCAATTTTATATCTATTAATTAGAAATCTCATAAAAATCAAAAAAGAAAAGATAAAATTTGATAATTTACAATCGCAAGCTTGGCTATTATCTTCTTTTTTGGTTCTTCTTTTCCATATGACTGATATTCCATATTATGATGGTAGAGTTAGTATTTTAATTAGTATATTATTTGCGGGCCTTAGATGTATCTTAAATACTGGGAAAGAATCAGGTCTTAAGGTATCTTAGAAATTCTGACAAATGTCGCTTATCCATCCTAGTTCTTCAATTCATCCAACATCAGAGGTAGAAACGGGGGCTTCAATTGGAGCTAATACAAAAATATGGCATTGGGTTCACGTTTCAAAAGGAGCCGTAATAGGGGCAAATTGCAACTTAGGTCAAAATGTCTTCATCTCAAACAAAGTTAAGATTGGAAACAATGTAAAAATACAAAATAATGTATCTATTTATGACGAAGTTATTTTAGAAGACAATGTATTTTGTGGCCCAAGTATGGTTTTTACTAATGTTATAAATCCTAGATCATTGTTTCCTAAAAAATCTGAATACAAAAAAACAATTATAAAGTCAGGCGCTTCATTGGGGGCTAACTGTACAATATTATGTGGAACTATTATTGGACATAGCAGCTTTGTTGGAGCGGGAGCTGTAGTTACTAGAGATGTTAAGGATTTTGCTTTAGTTACTGGCTTACCTGCAAAACAAGTTGGTTGGATGAGTGATTATGGAGAAAAAATTCCATTACCATTATTTGGTGAAGGTACTTGGAAATGCGATAAAACAAATCAAACTTACATTTTAAGAAATAGAAATTTAACAAAAAAATGAATTTAAAATTTCAGAACTTAAATAATAAAAATTTAAACAAAGATTGAGAATATTATGCATATTTGTATTTTTCAGACTGGCGAACCTATACATATTGATGAAGGGAATTATAGGCCAATGAGAGCTATATCTCTAACTAACAAACTTATTGAGAATGGTCATAAAGTTACATTAATAACTTCATCTTTTTTCCACCAGAGGAAAAAATTTAGGTCAAAAAAAACAAAAAAAATAAAAGTTAATAAATTTCTAGAAATAATCCTAATAAAATCTCCAGGCTATAAAAAACATATTGGTTTAAAGAGAATCATAGATCATATATCTCTCGCATTAAATTTAAAAAATTATTTAGAAGAGAATAAAGACTTTAAACCTAATAAAGTTGTAGTAGGCTATCCACCAATTGAAACTAGTTTAATATTAATTTTATGGGCAAAGAAATTTAATATCCCTACAATGATTGATATAAAAGATAATTGGCCAGTTAATTTTATTGACCCTTTTCCAAAAATATTAAAACCTATAGTTAAAATTTTTATTTGTCCTTACTTTTTTATTTCTAAATATGTTTTTAGAAACTCTAATGCAATAAGTTCAATTTCAAAAGAATTTATTGATTGGATAAAAGAGTTTTCAAAGGAACCTAAAAAAAAATACATAATTACTCCATTAATAAGAGAGCCAATTGAAATTTCATCATCTGAAACTCAAAAAGCAATAAATTTTTGGAATAAAAAAAATATTGATATTTTAGCCTCTAAACATTTTTCATTTGTTGGAAGTTTAACCAATTCATTTGATTTTGATTTTATTTTCAAATCAGCAGAATTTTTGATAAAAGAATATCCAGAATATAGCTTCATAATTTGTGGATCTGGAGATCAATATAAAGATTTAATAATTAAAAGTTTAATCTTCAAAAATATTAGAGTACTAGGAGAAATAAACAAATTTCAAGCAAAAACTTTAATAAAGAACTCTATTGCAACAATAGCTCCATATAGAAATACTAGTAATTTTCAAAAAAGCATCCCAAATAAAGTAATTGAAAGTCTTGAAAATGGGACTCCATTTATTACTAATTTAGATGGAAAACTAAAAAATATGATTGACAAATATGAAAATGGAATTTACATCCCAGAACATAATAAAAAGTTTCTGAGCCAATATATTAAACTTATAAAAGATCACACTTATAGAAATAAATTATCAAATAATGCATCAAGAAGTTTTGAAAAGTTATTTAATTTTGATAGAGCTTATGATAGGTTAAATGAAGAAATTCTAAGTATGTAATCTTATTTCTTTTTTCTAAACCTATTAATGTCCAAAGAACAAAAAACAGATAAGAAAGATCCTACTAAAATTGTCAATAATTTTGAAGATACTTTTAAGCTTTTCATGTTTTCAAAAGACGAAATAAGCAAACTTTATAGAAAAATTAAATTAATTAGAGAGACTGAATTTAAAATTGCAGCTGAAAGGAAGAAAGGAAATATAGGTGGCCCTGTACATCTCAGCATAGGACAGGAAGCCATAGCGACTGGGATTTCATTAAACCTAAATAAAAATGATTATGTTTTCGGTGCTCACCGATCACATGCTCATATAATTGCCTTAGGTTCACCCATAACTAAATTATTTGCAGAATTATTAGGTAAAGAATTAGGGCTTTCAAAAGGTTTAGGTGGATCTATGCACCTTATAGACAAATCAGTTGGTTTTATGGGTTCAGTTCCAATCGTGGCAGGTACTATCTCATTAGCTGTTGGAGCTGGATTTGCAATAAGCCAGAAAAAAACTAAAGCTGTTTCTTTAGTTTTTTTAGGTGATGGAGCTTCTGAAGAGGGTAATTTTCATGAGAGTTTAAATCTAGCCAAAATAAACAATCTACCAGTAATTTTTGTTGTAGAAAATAATCTTTTTTCAAGCCATATGGAAATCTCATTAAGACAACCAAGCCCAAATATTTCAAGATTTGCAGAAGCTAATAATATTCCTCACAAATTGATCGACGGTAATAATATCGCAGAAATCGTCCAAACTGCAAATGAATTTATTAATATTGCGAGAGATAATAAAGGACCAACCCTAATCGAAGCTATTACTTATAGATGGCTTGGGCATGTTGATTGGAGAGAGGATATTGATGTAGGAATAAACAGATGTGAAAAGACTTTAAAAATCTGGAAAAATAAGTGCCCGCTTAAAAGATTCAAAAATTCTATTTTAAAAGAAAATATTTTGTCCTTAGAAACTCTAAATGATATTGACAAAAGTATTCAAAAAGAAATCAAAGAAAGTTGGGAGACAGCACTAGAGGCGCCATATCCAAATAAAGATAATCTTTTGAAAAACGTATATAGTTAAAAAATGAGGCATACAAGTTATTCCGAAGCAATACTTCAAGGTTTTGAATATTTATTAGAAAATCATGAAGAGGTTTTCATAATAGGTCAAGGTTTGTGGAGTCCTTGGTATGTAGGAAATTCGATGAAAGATCTAGACAAAAAATTTAGTAAAAAAAGAGTAATAGATACTCCAGTTTCTGAGAATGCAGTAACAGGGGCTGCCGTTGGTGCTTCTTTATGCGGTATGAAACCTATCGTGGTACATCCTAGAATGGATTTTATGTTATATGCAATGGATCCAATTGTAAATCAAGCTGCAAAGTGGAGTTATATGTTTGGAGGGCAAGCTAGTGCTCAAGTAACTATTAGGGCAATTATAAATAGAGGAGGAGAGCAAGGAGCTCAACATTCACAATTATTACATTCATGGTTTGCTCATATTCCTGGATTAAGAGTTGTAATGCCATATTCAGTATCCGATGCAAGAAATTTACTTATTGCATCAGTCCTTTGCAAAGACCCAGTTATTTTTATTGATGACAGATGGCTTTATGATCAAATGGATGAAATTTCTAACATAGAAATTTTAGATTTAAAAAAGCAATCTCCAAAAGTTGTTCTAAAGGGGGAGAGCGCTACTGTTGTTGCATCAGGTTATTCTACAAAATTAGCAAAAGATGCTATAAAAACTTTTTTACAAACTCATCCTTGTAAAAGAATAGAACTTATTGATCTAAGAATAATTAGTCCTTTAGATATAAATCCAATAATAAATTCTGTCAAAAAAACAGGTAATTTAATAGTAATAGATGGAGGATGGAAAAGCTGCGGGATGGGTTCAGAAGTAATTTCATCAGTTATGGAAAATATAAATCCAAATTATCTAAAAAATTCGCCCGTGAATATTTCCTTAAAACCTTCTCCTGCCCCTTGTTCATCAGTTCTAGAAAAAGAATACTATACAAATACAGATGAAATAATAAATATTTTAAATCAAATCATTAATTAAAAAACTCTAAAATTTTATTTGAAACCTCTTTAACCTCTTTTTCACTCATCATGTGATTTAGAGGCAATAATAATAATCTGTTAAATAAATTATTAATAGAGGGATAGTCATCTATTGAATAACCGAGTTCTTTAAAATGGGCTATGGAGAAACCACCCCATTGTTTTATAGTTCCAATTCTATTAAGTTTCAAAAATTGCATTAATTCATCCCTTCTATCCACTTGAATTTCGTAATTTTGATAGGTGCTAATTGAAGAACTATTCGTAGAAAACTTTGGAGGGAGTTTTAATAAAGAGCTTTGTTCCAAAGGCATTAGAATTTGATCATAAATGGAAGCAAGTTTTCTCCTTTTGTTTATTAAAGTATTAATATTTTCTAGTCTTTCAAGTACAATTCTTGCATTAAGTGCATCTAGCCTACTATTTCTCCCCCAATTAATTGCCTCCAAGCCTGGTCCCCTTCCATGATCTCTTACAGATCTAGCGAAAGCATTTAAATTATCATTATTAGTGATAATAGCCCCACCATCCCCCAAAGAACCAATAACTTTAGCGGGATAAAAAGAAATACAACCTCCAATCCCCCAAGTACCAGAATGTTTTTTGTTATTAAAAGCTCCAATTCCTTGAGCAGAATCTTCAACTAATGCAATATTATTTTTCAAACAGAATTCTTGTATTGGATCCATATCTGCTACTACACCATTAAGCTGAGTAATCATACAAGCAGAAACATTATCTAATAAACATTCTTTCAATTGAGTTATTTCAGTCATCAAACTTTTTTTGCAAACATCCATTGGCAATGGATTCAACCCAGCACTTCTAGCTGCTGATGCAGTAGCTAACATTGTATGAGCCGGAACTAAGACGTTAGAACCTTTTGGTAAATTCAAAAAACTAAAAATTATTTCCATAGCATCAGTAGCATTTCCTACACATATACAATGTTTTATATTAGTTAATTTCTCTATCTTTCTTTCTACTAAATCTATAAATGGTCCTCCAATGAGGTAACCACTTTCTAATACTTCTTCAATTAGAGCATTATAATTAATTTCTTTGCAGTAATTTTTGTAATTAAAAAAAGGAATCTCCATTCAATTACAATAAATATAAAAATAAACTATAA
>QCCJ01000014.1 GCA_003281285.1 Prochlorococcus sp. AG-347-K22
CCATCTTTCTAAATCAAGAAATAATCCCAGATCATGAATAAAACAAGAAAAGCTGTCTCTCTTCTATTTTGAGGTATTCTTTCTCTTCTTTAGTTATATCCAAAGCTATTTTATTTGCCTCAACTTCGACATTCGAACTGTAAGTTTCAAAGTTCTCCTCTCTTTTAAAAAGGGCAACAATGCCAATATCCGTTATAAACCAAAGAAAGTGATCAGTTTCTCCAATTGGCTCTTCCTTTAAAGAGTCAAAAATCAAATCACTTGCTGAATCCATTTAATTTATTTGTGTGAGACTTTTAATTGCCTCCATTGCAATACCTTACTGCCTCAGAGTTAGTACCACCATCTTCAATAATTTCGGCAACACATTTATTGAAAAGTTTAGACTCTTTTTTTACTGAACAGAATCCAAAAGCAATCGCAGCTAAAGCTATTGCAGATACGAAACTAGAACCAAGTTGTATAAAACCATAGGCGAACATAATGTTTTTCTTCCCAGAACATTTTTTTGAATCCTTTTTTTCTTCTGCCATTTTAATTAATTATTTAATCTAAACCTATTTAATTAATCTTACGTTTGTGAAGTGTTGCCATAGAGAAAACCGAATCTAGACTTAATTTAAACAACTGAGACAAATTTTCAAAAATTCAAGTTCCCTTTTATTTTTCTTAACTTAATTTGTCAATTTGATACATCATTCAAAAATAAATCTCTTAATTTTTTCTCAACACTAGTTTCTAGAAAAGAACCTTTTTATAAATAAAAAAGTAATGATCCCACAGTCATAACAATAGATTATGATCCCTTTTAAACTATATTTAAACTTTTCTTGATGAAGTATTAATACTTAAAAACTAATCGATAAAAGCTTGTTTTGATAATGCTCCCCGAGAGTTATCCACTTTTTTAGTGTTTTTCAACAGGGTTTTCCACAATATGTTGATTAAATTAAATTTTCTATGTGCAAAATAAAATATTTTCTCTTTTTAAAAAAATATTTCCACATTTTGTTTTGATGATCAGTAGGATTTTAGTTGTGATTTTTTTTTATTTGATTTTAAACTTATGAATCTCAACAAAATTAAAAAAAATTTAACCTCTGAAATCAAAGAGAAACGTAAGAAATCAAAGTTTGATGTACTTACAAACGAAAATGATTTTCTAGTAAAAAATTTAAAAAAGGCTGGATAATCTCTAGGATTTAACCAAAATATATATTTTTTCAAAAAATTTCTTAAATTTAAAATTAGTTCATCAAATATAAATTTTCTATTAAAAATAAAAAATAGTACTCCTAAGATAAACATAAAAATAAAATATTCGTTATATTAGGTAAATCTCAATTTGAGATCAGATTAGAAATATAAACGGTAAATTAATAGGTCTTATTTTAATTATTTATTGATACCTTTTACCTAAATTTGAAACTATTTTCAGTTAAAAGATGAATATCCAAGAACTAAAAGTCAATTATAAAAAGCTTTTAAATAAAGCTGCTCAAGCAAACGGCCGTAAAGAAACTGTTTCTTACTTAAACCGTGCTGCTAAAATCAAGTCAAAACTTTATTCAACTTCTAGAGTAAATTGTTTTAAATGTAATGGAGCAGGTTTTCTAAGAATTTCATTAGATGAAACTAAAACCTGTTTATCTTGCTACGGGAAGGGTTTTTTATTTAAAGAAAATCAGCAGCTTTAAAACAATTTGATTTATAAATGAAAGATCTCATTCAAGCTCACAAAAAATTAATTAAAACAGTAAAAGAACAAATGGGATTTTCTGATTATGGGATGTACTGGTTGGCTTTCCTGGAAGGGGGGTTAACTATATGGTTACTGGATAGAATATTTTTCCACTGGTTAAAGTTTTAATTAATATTTAATCTCAACAACATTTTTATAAGTACTAAATTGAACAATTTATCAAAACCATTTAAAAAGTTGTAACATAGTAAAAAACCAATATGCAATTACTGGGATTAATTCTTCTACTAGCTAGTAGCTGGTACTTATGGAAATTAACATCAAACTTCCTTGATGAACCAACAAAAAAAGAGCTGAAAAATAATTTTAATAATCTCAAAAATAAATTCTCTGAGGGGAAACAAAACTTCTCTAAAGCAAAAATAAGCGAAGCTTGGGAAAAATACAAAGAAGAAGGTGGAGCCTTATCTGATAAAGACAAAAGCTAGTGGACTTTTTTATTATTACAAGTCTCACTAAAGATATTTCTAGAATTGATCTTATTGGTATTTTGATTGGTCATTTAATTTTTGGTATTGCCTTGACGCAGCTTTTAGATTGGAAGTGGTTGAAGAACCTTATGAGTGAAGAAGATAAAAAAAGGATGCTTAAAAGTTATACATGGAAAGATTTATTAGTTGATGGAGCAATTGTTACGGTAGTTCTAGGAATAATCTTTTTAATAATTAGCATTTTTCTATAAATGAACGTAACTTACATACTTTTATTTTTTTTAATGATATCAATTGTGATTTTCACTCAAATAATAAATTCCTCCGAAAAAAATCAGAATAAATGACAGAAGTAACAAGCAACTCCTCAACTGGGTGGTATTTAATCGCTTTGGTAAGCACTTTATCTTTTTTAGCTTTAATATATTTTGGCCAAAAAAAATAGAGTAAATTTTAAAGACTATTTAAATTCAAAAAAAAAACTCTGCAACTACTTGAGATGCAGAGCTTTTGATTATTAAGTGACTGATTTATATAAATCTATTGATTATGAAACCTTTTTTCTTAATTAAAGAAAAAGAGACCGCTGAATGTGATGAAGATACTGAATTCACGGCCCCTTTGATAACCGCATTTTTCGGTAGATACGACAATGAATCACCTCCTTTACTAATGTTTTTTTAAAGATAACTAAAAGAATTAAACAAAGAAAGAAATATGTTAAGAATTTAAAAGTTTTTTAACAAATCTAAGATATAAATCTCTTAAAAATAAAAATATAGATATTACCAAGGCAAAACTTGTCCGTTGGCATGCCAAAACGTACCCGAGTTTTTTTTATTTAGAGAATCAATACGTTTTAAAAGGCCATTTGCTGATTCTTCTGGACTAATTCCATTTCTTGTAAAGCCAGTCATTCTTGTACTCACTAACCCAGGATGCAAAATAGCTACATAAATATCTTCTTTTAATAAATCTAAGGAAAGTGATTTTGCTGCCATGGACAAGGCGACTTTAGACATCCTGTAACCATAAGAACTTCCAGATGTATTATCTTCAATAGATCCCATTCTACTTGTGATAAAAGCAACTTTAGAAGATCTTTTTAAAAGATGTTTAAGTGATTGAGTCATACATATGGGGCTCAATGCATTGACTTCAAATTGCCTCAAAATACTTTTTTTATCTAAGCTTTCGAAAGAATTAAATTCATAAATTCCTGCATTATGAATTAAGCAATCTAAATTAACTCCAGATAGTTTTTTACACAAATTTGTTATCGACTCATTAGCAGAAATTTCTATATTTTCTTCAATTCTCACTCCTAAATCTCTAAGTTCCTTTGAAGCTTTCCTACACGTTGCAATTACATTATCTCCCCTCATATGAATTTGCCTACATAGTTCTAATCCAATACCCCTATTTGATCCTGTTACTAAATAATTCGACATTTCTAAACTAAAAAATAGACTATATAATATAAATCCAAATATAAAAAAAAAACTAGAGAAAGTAAAAAATTTATAAAATTCCTTATAAAATTTTTAAAGGTTATAATAACTATAATATCCAAAAGATTTTATAAAAGAAAGCAAAGATATTTTTATCATCAAAATTTAATGTATGGAAATTTTCAATCAAGAATTTATACAAGAGATTATTAGATTAACGTGGAGAAATCCTGCTTTCATGGCTATAGCAATTGCTTTAATTTGGCTTATCCCACAATTATTTATCAGAAAAATAATGGCAAAAAAATATGATCAAAGAAAAATAGAAATTCAGAAAAATAAAATTCAGAAACTTTACCCAACTAAAACTCCTAAATAAGATTTTTATTTATAAAGATGATCTAATTAATCAAAAAATACTTTTTGCATCTAAGTAAAATATGACCTATAAGATAATTAGAATTGATGGGAAAGATGATGAGTTAACCGCTCAAAGTTTTGATAAGTATTCAGATGCATACGATTTGTTAGAGGAACTATATGGAGATTTATGTTGTTCAGATGCTGATTATGAAGACATAACCTATTACGATATTGTGGAAAACAATTTAAAAAATATAAATGGAGAATAAAGAATGGGTTCCCTCCCAAGAAGAAAACTTAGGGGTAATAACGAGTGTATATGAATTCATTAAAGAAGAACTTTCAGAACTTCAAGAAGAAACTGGATGTCCCGATTCATTTATTTATGATTTTCTTGGCAAGATTCAAAATGAATGGCATCCTGAATCTTGCCACTCCATAGTCAGAAATAATAAAAAGAAAAATTAGAAAATATTAAATCTTCAACTCAAATTTATAAAACTTCTTTAAGATGATTTGAATTAAAAATATTAAATAATGATTATTAGAGTATTAGGTATCGTACTTATCCTTGGTACGATCGCATATTATGGTTTAGTTTTGACAGGGCAAAGCAACCTTTAGTTTTTTTTACTTTTGAAAATTTCTCATGAAATGGCCTCCTACTCTTTGTTGGACAGCACCAAAGACTATCAATGGTAATAGGCATTTTCAAGTTAAAGCTTATGGTGGCAAAAATAAAGAAAGATGGGTTGATATTTTTCCTACCAAAAATAAAAAAGATATTAAAAGGATTTCATGGGCAAAATTAAAATCAGAATGGACTACTGGATGGTTAAGGCTCCCAAAAGATAAAGATTAATTTGTTTATGTAAACAAATATAATTAACCAGAAAATTGTAAAAAATAATACCTAATACAAAAAAAATAACTTATAAAATTTTTTAAAAAGCTGTTTAATATGAAGCCAGAACCGAAGAAAAAACTTCCTAATAAAAAAGTTATAAGTTCAGCGAAATTTGAGGCTAAAGAACAATTCACAAAATCAGCATTAGAAAATTTAAAAACAGAAAATGAAAGACTTGTTAATTCACTAAAAAAATCTGGGGAAATTAAAGAATCAAAAAAGAAATAGATTTACAAAATTAAAATTTTTTTATTATTATATTGTTTTATAGATTGAGAAATGATTGAAAAAATCTCTTTAGCAAATTCTCATTTACCTCAACTTATTGGGTTCGTACTTATGTCAATAGGTTATACATTAGGCAACAAATTCTACCTTCCAGAAATTAAACAAAAGTAATAATTTCTAGTTATTAAAAATTAGTTTAAATAAATAAAATTAAAAATATATTCCTATTAAAAAAATTTTCAAATTCTATCTGAAATGGAGAAATAAAACTTTAACGCAAATTTTGTAATTCAATTAAAACTAATAAATGGATATTTATGACACATAAATGTGACATTAAAGTCTTTAAAAATAGTAAATCCAAAGAAAAAGTAAGAATTCATACTAATTTTTTATAAATATGTTACATTAATTAATAATTCAAGTTAAGGGTTCCTCTGTCAATAAAGCAGAAATAGGAAAATGTTTGATACATACCATCGTCATTTACTCTTTGGCTACTAATTGACCACATACGAAATTTAAAAATGGATGCTCTTACTAGTTTTATAGTTGTTATCATGGCAATTACAATTCAATTCTCTTTATACGCCATCAAAAGGTTGCAAGAACCTTTAGAACCAAACTATTTGATAGATAAAAATTCTAAAAAAATAAAAAACTATATGGGTAAATTTTGGAAAAATGCCGAAATAACAAATGGGAGATTAGCAATGATTGGGTTTCTAGCTTTAATATTAAACTATGGTTTTTTTGGGTGGATAATTCCAGGGTTTATTTAAGCGATTAATACATCTAAGAAGAAATAAATCTATCATTCAAAACAAACTCTCCTTTTAAAAAAATAATTTTTATTATAAGTAAAAAAGCATTTGAGTAATTCTGATTTTGATAAAAATGGAATAGACAGCTATGGAATTCATTGGCTTCAATATGCTGCTTTTGCTGTCTCTGGTTTTGCAATATTTACGACTTGGGCATTTTTTTTTGACGAAAAATTCCATAATTTCATAATGAACATTTTTAGGATAATTAATTGCAGTGGTTTTAACTGTAATGGAGCTTTTTAAAATTCTATGGCTAATCCAGATCAAAAAACAATATTAATCGATAATGCTTTTGAGGAAATTAAAAATATTTGTATAAATCTTCAAAAAGATACTGATGCTTCGAATTTAGAAGTTAAAAGTTTACTAAAACTAATTATGAATGAATGGGAAGAAAAGCAAGAACAAAAAACTGGTTTTGGATTTAGGTAAAGTTAGTCACTATCTTATAAGTGAATTTGGCATCAAATCATTTTAATATGAACAGATTTTTTACTTTCAAAATTTAATATTTATAATTTCATATTTTTGTAGGAAGAAATTAAAAAGGAATGAATCTCAAATAGAAGATTCATTCCAGATTTAGTATTAGTTTTATCTAGATTTAAATTTTATAATCAAACTCCTCTGGTGGACTTTCAATCATAAGATCCCTCCTATTAAACAAGTTAAACCTAAGTCTTACTTATAAAAAAAGTAAATCAGTAAAAATACTGATTTATTATTTTCTAAAATGTTTGAATTAAATAGGCCAATTCTGGTGCATCTAATAAAAGTGCAAAAAATGTGAGCACAGCTAATAAAAATATGGAAAAATAAAATTGAATCATGTTTCAAAATTACTTAAAAAGATTTTTTTAAGTTGTATAAAATAATGCTTTGTTTACATAATTAAATATCTCTAACTAGAGAAGTTTAATTAGAGAATAACTAAGATGCTTCAAGAGAAAATATCGTCCTATTTTTTTGCCAGTATTCACAACCTTTAAGTAAATGATCACCCTGTGGTATGCGTTTTTCGTATCTTTGACAGATCAAGACAGTAGCAAAAGTTTCTGTAGTGCTGTAGCGAAAGTGATTGCAAGTAATACAAATCTTTGTTCGTTTTCGTTTTAGGGTAGATTCTTTTAGATAATCCCATTTTGAAGGTTTTACCTTGATCATGATTACTGGAATTTCTTAGTAACAATTTGCCAACCGCCTGAAATTAATTCATTCCATTTTTCACAAGCACACTCAATAGAATGAAGTCTTAAATTTTTAATTTGGACTGGTTCACCTAATTCATTTGCATGGAAAAGGTGAGTATAAACTTTTAAGTTATTAGATTCAGATTTCTTATAACTCTAAAAAATTAATAAACCAATTTTTTTGTTAAACAACCAGCCAGTTGGGGAGTCAATAAGGCTGCAACGATAAAAATAAGTCCGAACATTAGCAACTCCTGAAAAAATAAAGATAATACAGTTGTACTATTAATATAAATGTACTACTCCTGATCGTCAAGTATTCCTCCAAGTAATTATTTAAATAGTAAAATTACTTTTCCAGAAATAATCAGCCGTAAACTTCTTATTTGGTAATAGTGTATACAAGTTACACATTGAAAAGGAAAATAACATTAAAGAGTATATCCAAAAGAATGCAATGTATCGAAATCCCTTCTATTTAGGATGGAATAAAGGTTGGTCTTTTTTATTTTTTTTAGAGGGTGGCATTGCAAAAATTGAAGCAAAAGGTTTTGGTATATCTATTACAACAAAAGTTGAGAAAGGAGAATCACCCCTAGAATCTGCGGATAGATTAGTCTCGAAAGAGCAAAGGATTAGAAAATCAAGATATTATTCTTGGGTTAAATCTATTAATGAAAAAATAATAAATTAAGCAATCCTTCAATTATTAAAGTAATTTGTTGACAATCAATTTAAAATAGAAATTAATTATTTATATTTCGTGTCTAATAAATTTTATGAATGGTGGAAAAACCACAGAAAAGTTGTAACCTATGGAGCTTTTATCATCTTGTTTGGTTTTTATTTATCTCCTGTTGTCAAAGAAGCAAAATACAAAAACCAATGTATTTATTACTCTACTAAAGGAGCTTTAACTAAATTTAATAAGGACGATATAGGAGAAACTTTACTTGAGGAAACAGGTTTGAACATTGATGAACTAGCAAAGATTGAAGGTTATAAGAATTGTATTAATTAAAAAGTTCGCAAAAATTAAGCTGAGTTTTTAAATGATTAAAGGCATGATTAAACTTATTTTATTAATATTATTATTTGGATTTATATCAATAAGTCCAAAAACAAGATATTTGGTTGGGATATCTCTAAAAGAAATTTCTTCATTTCTTTTATGGACTGTTAAATATGAAGATAGAGAAAAATGGATCATAGACAAACCAAGTTGGATACCTAACCAAAAACTTAAGCCATCGTATTAAATGAAGACTTATTTAGAAGAACGAATTGAATGGTATGACGATAATTATAGAAATGGTAATGCTTTAATCTCTGATAAGCAGTTCGACCAACTTGAAAAAAATTTATTAAGAACAAACCCTAATTGTGATTACTTTAAAAAGAAAAATAAACTAGTTTTACCTTCATTAGAAAAGGATTCAATAGATGAATTTTTGAAAGGATTATTAGCAGATACCAGATTATTAATTGAACCGAAAATTGATGGTTGTGCTGTTGCTTTGCAATATAGGGATGGAACCTTGGAGAAAGCAATTTCAAGAAAAGGGGCAGACGTTACTAGTAAACTTATTAAAGTCCAAGACATTCCCAATAATCTCCCTTTACGAGGAGTTCTTCAAGTCAGAGGTGAATTATATGCACCCAACCAAAGTCCAAATATCTCCCAGAGAATCGCTTCTGGATTTCTAAGAGCTAAAGAAGGATTTTCTGAAAGTCTTAGCTTCTGCGCATTTCAAATACTAAATTCAACACTTAACCAATATGAGTCCAAAAAGAGTCTTTCAAAGCTTGGCTTCACGATCCCTCAAGATATTTCATGCAACTTTACGAGTCAAGTTGAAGTATTTAGAAAACAATGGCTAGAAGGGAAGCTTTTTAGTAAATATCCAACAGATGGAATAGTAGTAAAAATAAATTCTAGAAAATTACAATTGATTAGAGAAAAATCAAATTTAGATTATCCTTATTGGCAAGTAGCAATAAAACGTTAATGGAATTAATACACCAGATTTTTCCTACTTGGCATATTTACTTGGATATGTTTTTGGTTGGCTTTGCAACTTACGGTTTTCTGAGAATTAAGAAAAAAATAAAAACTAAATAAAGTTTTTAAATCATCCGTGGTCCTTAAGCATGGATTTAAGTTGTTCGGTATCTAATTGTTCAAGATAATTTCTCATTGCCAACCAAGATCTTCTGCTTTCTAACTTTCCACTTTGTTTAAATAAATTTGCAGAAACTTGATCTATCAATTCTTTATGAGTCATATTTATATTCTTCATCAAGTTCAATGACAACACCATTAAAAAATTCTGCTAATAATTTTGATGGGTCTTTCATAGATATCTTTCTATCTACTTTTGATAATTTCTTTTTGATTGGATTTAAGTTAGTCATACAGATTCAGGTAATTCAAGTTCCTCAAAAGTCCAACCTTCTAATTGAAGGTCATGCCATTTATCCCAAGCATTATCCAAATACATTTGAGTGGATGATTTAATTGCCATTGGCTCACCAAGATCATTTGCATAATATGTATGAGCAAAAATTCTTATACTATTTCTTGGAGATTTTTTATTCCTTATAAATAAAATTAATCTGCTGCGGTCTGGGCTAAGCAACCAACCACTTGGGGACTCATTACGATAACCGTAAGAAAAATTAGTCCAAACATTAGCTCCTCCTAAAGTCATTACTTAGTAATACATGTGTACTACTAATATAAATACATTAGGAATGGATCGTCAAGTATTTTGGCAAATAAATTATTTGCACTGATAGAGAATAAAAACAGCTCAGTTATTCCCAAAAAATACCCACCAAAAGCCTGTTTTAGCAGGCATTTTGATAGGTAACACCGGATCCCCGTCAGTTCTCTGCTGCATCGACCTGGAAATGCCAGAAGAGGATTCAAAGTGGGCTTTCGTTTCCGATTACAAGATCGGTTTACTACCGCATCACGACAGTCTCCTCATGTCGAAAGAGAGTCAGATCAGAGCACATAAAGAAGAACTTAACCAAAGATCCAGTAATCTAACTCTAACTTATTTTTTTATGCATTTGGAGATGGCCAAATGTCTCTTACCATAGTTAATAAAATTTGAGCTTCATCATATCTTTCTGAATGCGTTTTACCATTTAATAAAAATGTGATGTGAGCCATTTTTCTTCCCAGAATTTCGCGAGATTTACCATAACAATGAATATTAGAACCCTCAATTTCAGATAACATCTTAATTCTGGTTTCCATTGAGATTGGGAAATTCTTTCTTAATCCCAGTAGATTTATCATAATTGCCCCTTCACAGTTCATTTTAATTTCAGGTGGCATTATCCCAGAAGAAATGCAAACATATTGATCAAACTGACTTGAAGTGCAAGCTTCAATAGAGAAATGAGCTGAGTTATGTGTTCTAGGAGCTATTTCATTAATTAAAAGACCATTATCTCCATAAAAGAATTCAATAGCTAAAACTCCAACGTAATTAAGTTCATTTACTATTGAAGAGAAAATGTTTATTGCAAATAAGTTCAAATCATATTCATTTGTTCCAGGTGCAAGAACCCAATCACAAACATGTTTTGATTGGAATGTCTCAACTATTGGAAAGAATCTTATCTTACCGGTCCTATCTCTCGAACCAACGAGAGCTAATTCTTTTTCATACTCTATCCATTCTTCTATTAACCATTCATCAGAATTATTCTCTGTTAAAAAAGAATCTAAATCTTCTTTTGTCTTTATTTTTCTGTTCCCTTTACCGTCATATCCACCTTTATTTGATTTTGCCATTAGAGGAAAATTCCAATTATTGATTTCTTCATCCGAGAGATTTTTAAAATCTTCAATGCTTATCCATTTTGGACAGGGGATATTCATTCTATCTATTAATTTTTTTTGAGAAAACCTATCTACTAATGGCTTAATTGCATTAAGGCTTGGGACAAAAATATCTTTGTTATCAATTAAATTTAATTTATCAATTTTTATCCATTCATTTTCAAAAATTATTTTTTCACACTCATTAATTAAAGATTTATTACCTCTTATCTTTAAAGGATCAGCTTCTATGACATGATCTGCCTTTGAACCAGCAGGATCATCACAAGATTTTGTTTGCACACATACTTCTAAATTTCTTTTTTTTGCTGCCTCGGTTAACATCAAAGCCAGTTGACCACCTCCAATTATTCCCAGGGAATAATTTTTCTTAATATCGTTTATATTTTTTTTAAAACTCATAGCATGATTTTATTACCATTTCTAATTCTTAACAACTGAATTTTTAAGTATCTAGAGCTTAGATTTTGCTAATATATAAAGTATTTAATACCAAGTATTTATAAATTTTAACTAGGTAATCAATTGTGAATAAGAGAAAAATATTAGTACCATTAGGTGATAAGTCATACGAAGTAACACTAGAAGCAGGAATACTGAATAATATCAGCGAAGAACTCTTAAGAATTGGAATAACAAAGAATAGAAAAATACTTGTGATTTCAAATGAAGAAATATCAAATTTGTATGGAGAAAAATTCTTAAACAATTTAAAAAATAATAAATACCAGGCCAAAATGTTCCTTATCAAGGCTGGAGAATCATATAAAAACTTAAAAACCTTAAGTGAAATATATGATGTTGCATTTGAATTTGGCTTAGATAGGAATTCAATAATTATTGCCCTTGGAGGAGGAATTGTCGGAGATGTAAGTGGTTTCGCAGCTGCTACTTGGCTAAGAGGCATCGAATATATTCAGATTCCAACAACATTATTATCAATGGTTGATTCATCTGTGGGAGGGAAAACAGGAGTAAATCATCCAAAAGGTAAGAATTTAATTGGGGCGTTCAATCAACCTAAAGCTGTTTTTATTGATCCAGAAACTTTAAAAAGTTTACCCAAAAGAGAATTTAATGCAGGCATGGCCGAAGTAATAAAATACGGAGTAATAAGAGACAAAGAACTTTTCGAATACTTAGAAATTGAAAAAAACAAAAATGAACTTATAAATCTCAAAAATGATTATCTAATTAAAATAATTAATAGTTCAATTAAGACAAAGTCTCATATTGTTTCTCAAGACGAACATGAAAATGGTGTTAGAGCAATATTAAATTATGGTCATTCTTTTGGTCACGTTATCGAAAATTTATGTGGATACGGCAAATTTCTACATGGTGAGGCAATATCAATTGGTATGAATATTGCGGGGGAAATAGCAATGGAGAAAGGTTTGTGGTCTGAAGAAGAATTAGAGAGACAGAAGAAACTTTTGAAGAGTTACGACCTCCCTACCAAGATCCCCAAAATAAATAAAGAAGACGTTCTAAAAATACTTATGGGCGATAAAAAAGTTCGTGATGGCAAAATGAGATTTATATTACCAAAAGAAATCGGTGCTGTTGATATATATGATGACGTAGAAGATTCATTATTTTTAAAGTTTTTTTCTTAATGCAAACAGGTTGAATTTATATTTATTTTCTTCGTATTAAACTTTTTAAAAACAAACCACTTAAAATCACCTAAACAAACAGGATCAACGAGTCTAAGTAATGCCTCTCTTTTTAAAAGGGCATTTGATAAATCCTCCTTAAATTCTTTCTGAATCCCATAAAGTCTCTCTGCCAATCCAAGTGCCAACAAAGCCTCTCCTTGTTTAGTTATTCCAACAGTATTAAATCCAAGAGTCTCAGCATCATTAATTAAAGTTTCTATGCACACATGAGATGTTAAATCGCAATTTCCAGGAGAATCTAGGACATTATTCGTCATTTTTTGATTTTTATAAGAAACTATCGTTCCATCAGAATTCTTAGATGTGTAGTATTTTTTGGATTCTTTAGCGTAATCAATTATCAATAAAATACCATTATTAATTTTTCCATAAATAGCTTTTAACCATTTTAAATTATCTATATGCCATTCTGTCGTCCATCCTTCAAGAGCGTCTTCAGGCGGGATAGTAATTCCCAACTCACTTTTAGCAAGTTCAATACTTTTTCCCAATTCACTTGTAATTGGCATTTCATCAAAAAATAATTTATGAGATTTTTTGTCTAGAGAAACTGCTTGTCGAAGTAATTTTCCTTTTGATAAGGTTACTCTCTCTACTGGCAAAGCATCTAAAACCTCATTTGCAATAACTATTCCATTTATATTATTTTCCTCTACTTCTTCCAAACTTTTCCATAAAACATCAATACCTAAGTTTAAAAATTCCTCCAATTTATTTTTTTGTTTTTCTACCATCCCTTCATTAGGTTCAATAATTACAAAAGAAACTCCTTCCAAAAAATTCTTATTATTTTCTAAAAAATATTTAATTAATCCTCTCATAAAGCTTCCATCTCCTGCTCCAAATTCAATTACAGCTAATTTCTCATTAGATAAAAAGCTATTTTTGAACTGAATTAACCAATCCTCTATTTGTTTACCTGCCAAAAAAGCAAAATCATCAGATAAAGAGGGTGATGTGACAAAATCTCCTCGAACGCCTAACTCAGCTTTGCCGCTGCCGTAATAACCATTAATAGGATCATTTAAAACAAAATTCATAAAGTCATAAAAACTTATAGACCCACCCATTTTTATTATTTTTTTTACTAACCAATCTGGATTATTCGCAGGTAAGCTATTCATCGGCGAAAATATAAAGAGACAAAACTTATTTATGCCTTCAAAGATTAACTATTTATTGGGAATATTTCTATCTATATTAGTTTTAATTTCACATAAACCCGTTTTCGCTATAAATAATCCAAATCTCTTACCTGAAGAAAAAACACCAGTAATTGATTTAGCTAAAACATTAAGCCCTAATCAGAAAAAATCTTTAGAAGACAAGCTCAATAATCTTGAAATTGAAAGTGGGTGGAAAATTAAATATTTATCTCAGTTTGAGAGTTCTCCTGGTAGTGCAATAAAGGACTATTGGGATTTAGATGAGACAAGTTTGTTGATAGTTGCTGATCCTAGAGGAGGAAATTTACTGAACTTTAACGTCGGAGAGGCTTATTTTAATTTCATGCCAAGGTTATTTTGGGTTGAACTTCAAACAAGATTTGGTAATCAATATTATGTGAAAGATCACGGTGAGGATGGCGCAGTATTAGATGCAATTAATTCTGTAAAGATTTGCCTTGAAAGAGGAGGGTGTCAAGTTGTTCCTGGCCTACCCAAAGAACAATATATATGGACTTTATGTACATCTATTCTTGGAGGTTTAGTAGCAGGTTTCGCATCTGCGCCACGAAAAGAAGGTCAAGTTATATCAATTGGATTTTTAGCTCTTCTTTCTCCTTTGTGGGGAATGTTATTTGGAATTTTTGGTCTAGCACCAATAATATCCAGAACAAATGATTTATTACCATTATTTAAAAATAGTTTAGCTTTTACAGCAGCAGGAATTGCGGGGTATATTTTATCTCAAACATTATTTTCAAGATATGAAAAGCCCAAAAATACTTAAAATATAATCAAAATATCTAATCCTAAAAAAATTTATCTTCTTCACAAATTTCTCCAGACTCTGAATACCATCGGTGAGAAACATGTCTTAATTCCTTTTTTTCAAACTCAATCCATGAAAAGTTAATTAGTAATTTCCCATCTTCATCAGTTTTATATCTTGGCACCACAGCAGTATTGAAATAAATTGTCCCTTTACTATCAATTTTAAACATCTCTCTTAAACCAAGATTTCTTTTAAGCCTATTGTGCATATGACCAAAAATCACAAGATCAACTTTTCTTTTCTTTTGTATTTGAGAAATAGCCACAGATAAATCTCTATCTCCCCAATCTAAAGAGGGTATTTTCCAGTCTTTCCCACAAATGCTTTTAGATTCTGAGCCTAAACCTGAAGGGCCAGCATGAGACATAATGATTAAAGGTATATCTTCAACAGTCTTTTCCGAACATTTGATGATTTTATTTATTGAATCTTGTTCGGTGATAGGTCCATAAACACCTTTAACTTCTTTCGAAAGATAATAGCCGCCGCCAGAACTACATGGTCTAGCAGACAATAAATTTATTTGATTATTAAAAACTTTCAAATCCCATGCAAAATATTTTTCACCAAGAACACGAATCTGCTTTGAAAGAGTTTCGCCTGTAGAATCTTTCCCTCTATCATGATTTCCTAAAATCACAAAAGTAGGAATTTTGATCTCATTGATTTTTTTAATTATTTTGACACTCCCATCAGAAATATCACCAACAAATAAAACAATATTCGGTTTGATAATCGATAAAACTTTCAAGTCTAATTCAGACCATTGACCATGACAGTCACCAACAATAGCAATTTTTATATTTGTCAGAATTTTTTCTGTTTAAAGGCATATAATCTATTTAGAGATATTCTAAATCCTGACCAGTATAACTTCTACTGCAAAACAGAAATCAGTTCAAAACGAAGAGGATTTGATTTCTGAAATAAAGGAGCGTTGCAAAAAAGCTAATGCAATTATTCTTGCGCACTATTATCAAGCTCCAGAGATTCAGGAAATTGCAGATTTTATTGGCGATTCATTAGATCTATCAAGGAAAGCTGCAAATAATGATGCAGATATAATAATTTTTTGTGGTGTGCACTTCATGGCCGAAACCGCAAAAATACTTTGCCCTAATAAAACAGTCCTTTTACCTGATATTGACGCAGGATGTTCACTAGCAGACGATTGTCCCTCAGACAAATTTCAAAAGTTCAGGAAAGAAAATCCAGATCACTATGTCGTAAGTTATATAAATTGTACTGCAGAAGTAAAAGCTCAAAGTGATCTGATATGTACAAGCAGTAATGCAGTCTCATTAATTAAAAAGATACCTCAAGATAAAAAGATAATATTTGCGCCAGATCAGAACCTTGGGAGATGGGTACAGAAAAATTCTGGAAGAGATCTTAAATTATGGCCTGGCAGCTGCATTGTTCATGAATCATTTAGTGAAGAAGCACTTCTAAAATTAAAATATCAAAATCCAGGATCAAAAGTCATTGCTCATCCTGAATGTAGTCAAAATTTACTAATTCTCTCAGACTTTATTGGATCAACAAGTAAGCTGCTTGATTTCGTAACTAAAGATCCATCTAAAACTTATATGGTACTTACTGAACCTGGAATAATTCATCAAATGAAAAAGAAAGAACCTAACAAAATTTTTATTGAAGTCCCAGATGTAGAAGGTTGTAAATGTAACGAGTGTCCATATATGAAATTAAATACTTTAGAAAAAATTCTAGATTGTTTGAAAAACAATTCCCCGTCTATCGAACTTGACCCGGAAATAATAAAAAGAGCCTATGTGCCAATAAAGAGAATGCTGGATATGAGTAATTAATTTAATGAAAATACTTTATCTTCCTTATTAATTTTTAGAAATGCATTAAGGTTTTTAGTGTCAGGCTTAAATTCGCTTATCAGATTCTTACTATTAATTATATTTATTAGCTCTTTTTCACCAGCTCTATATTGTTTATCTTTTCTAGTTCCAATCTCTCTTTGGAGAATAGGGTTGATATTCATTTTTACTTCTATATCTGGAATGATTCCAGATTTGTTTATATCAGTGCCGTTAGGAGTTAAATACTTAGCGACTGTAACAGTTAATCCTGAACCATCAACTAATGTTCTCATAGATTGAACTAGACCTTTA
>QCCJ01000015.1 GCA_003281285.1 Prochlorococcus sp. AG-347-K22
GAAAAAGTAATTAACAACCCTGAAGCAATGGATGGTTCCCCAGAGTTGAATATTGCTCATAAGATGTCAGTAAAAGAATACGAAGAGTTCACACCATATTCACAAAGACTTGAAGAGAATTGGGGTAAACCTCCTGGCAACCTAAATAGTGATGGACAAAATCTTCTTATATATGGAAAACATTTTGGAAATGTTTTTATAGGTGTTCAACCTACATTCGGTTATGAAGGTGATCCAATGAGATTACTTTATTCAAGAAGTGCTAGTCCTCATCATGGTTTTGCTGCATACTATACCTATGTAGAAAAAATCTGGGGTGCCGATGCTGTTCTTCATTTTGGAACTCATGGCTCACTTGAATTTATGCCTGGGAAACAGATGGGTATGAGTGAAACATGCTATCCGGATTCTCTAATTGGATCATTGCCTAATTTGTATTACTATGCCGCAAATAATCCTTCTGAAGCAACAATCGCTAAGAGAAGAGGATACGCTTCAACTATTAGTTATCTGACTCCTCCAGCAGAAAATGCAGGACTCTATAAAGGACTTAAAGAACTAAGTGAACTCGTTGGTTCTTATCAACAACTAAGAGAAAATAGTAGGGGTATACAAATAGTTAATGCAATTGTTGAAACTTCTAAACAATGTAACCTTGACAAAGATGTAGAGCTCCCTTCAAAAGACGTAGAAGAACTTTCAATAGATGAAAGAGATTTATTTGTAGGTAATATCTATAAACAGTTGATGGAAATTGAAAGTAGATTGTTACCTTGCGGTCTTCATACAATTGGAGAAGCTCCAACAGCAGAAGAAGCTGTTGCAACACTTGTAAATATTGCATCATTAGAGAGAGAACAAGAAGGATTAAGATCTCTTCCTGGATTACTCGCAGAATCCATCGGTCTAACTATTGAACAAATTTATGACGGTAATAATAAAGGCGAACTTAAATTTGTAGAATTAAATGAAAAAATCATAAAGACAGCAAGAGAGTCGATTTTTGCGATGGTTAACTCTTTAAAAATTGTTGATGGCAGAGTTTATTTAGAAAAATCACTTCTTTCCAAACTTTTCGATTTACTTAAAGTTTTTGGTCTAAACCTACCTACCCCTTGGCTAAGAGTATGCAGATTAAATGGATTTAATGAAGTTAATCAGAAGGAATTAAATAAATTATTTGATTACTTACTTTTCTGTCTTGAACAGGTCTGCGCAGACAAAGAAATGGATAGCCTCATTAAAGCACTAGATGGAAATTATGTTTTACCTGGACCAGGTGGAGATCCCATAAGAAATCCAGGTGTTTTGCCCAGTGGCAAAAATATCCATGCACTTGATCCTCAATCAATCCCAACTACAGCAGCAGTAGCTGCAGCAAAGTCTGTTGTTGACAAATTAATTGAAAGACAAAAGGAAGAGCAAGGAACTTGGCCTGAAACAATAGCTTGTGTTTTATGGGGTACTGATAACATCAAAACTTACGGTGAATCACTGGCACAAATTCTATGGTTTGTTGGGGTAAAGCCAAAACCAGATTCTGTTGGAAGAATTAACAAACTAGAATTAATACCTTTAGAAGAATTAGGTAGGCCAAGAATAGATGTAGTAGTTAACTGTTCAGGAGTATTTAGAGATCTATTTATCAATCAAATGGCATTAATAGATCAGGCAGTTAAATTAGCAGCTGAAGCTGATGAACCATTGGAATCTAATTTTGTAAGGAAACATTCACTAGAACAAGCAGAAAAAGAAGGCACTTCTATTAGAGAAGCTTCAGCGAGAGTATTCTCTAATGCAAGTGGAAGTTACAGTTCAAATGTTAATTTAGCCGTAGAAAATTCAACATGGGAGGAAGAAAATGAATTACAAGAAATGTATTTATCACGCAAAACATATGCTTTTAATGCCGATAATCCAGGTGAGATGAATCAAAAAAGAGAGGTATTTGAGTCAGTAATGAAAACAGCAGATGTTACATTTCAAAACCTTGATTCTTCAGAGATTTCATTAACAGATGTGAGTCATTATTTTGATTCGGACCCAACAAAATTGATCAAGACATTAAGAGATGACGGAAAAGAACCAAGTAGCTATATAGCGGATACAACCACTTCTAATGCTCAAGTTAGAACACTTGGAGAAACTATCAGATTAGACTCAAGAACAAAACTTTTAAATCCCAAGTGGTATGAAGGTATGCTCAAATCTGGCTACGAAGGAGTTAGAGAACTTTCTAACAGACTTAATTACACTCTTGGTTGGAGTGCGACAAGTGGTCAAGTAGATAATTTTGTATATGAAGAAACTAATGAAACATTTATAAATGACGAAGAGATGAGGAAAAGATTAATGAATCTTAATCCTAATAGTTTCAGAAGAATTGTTGGAACATTGCTAGAAGTCAATGGTAGGGGATATTGGGAAACTTCAGATGAGAATATAGAACAGTTGAAGGAACTATACCAAGAGGTAGAGGACAAGATCGAAGGAATTAAAGAATAATAAATTTATTATTTTCTGTAAATCTTATCAGCTACTTTCAGCATTTGATAATTTAGTCTTACATTGTGAACTCTCACAATATCAATATTAAATTGAGAACAAAGACAACTTATTGCAAGTGTTCCTATATCCCTTTCTTTTGGATTTTTCTCATTCAAAATTTCTCCTATAAATCTTTTCCTGGATGCACCTATCAAAATTGGCAAATTCCATTTTTTAAATACGTCTAAGTTTCTCAAGATTTCCAAATTATGAATGATATCCTTTGAAAAACCAATTCCAGGATCCACTATTATATTTCTTTCAGATATATTTTTTTCTAAAGCATTCTTTATTAAATTATCAAGCGAGTACATTACTTCACTTAATACATTCTGGTAATTAGAGAGTTGATTCATATTTTTACTATTACCACGACTATGAGTTATGACAAATGGACAATTAAATTTCGATACAACATCCAAAATTTTTATATCTCTTCTCCCTCCCGTGACATCATTTATCCAATTAGCACCATTTAAAAGAGCTTCGTAAGCCACTTCAGAATTAAAAGTATCAATAGAAATTAAAACATTTGGAAATTCAGATTTTATTAATTTTAGATATGGGACCAATCTTTTTATTTCTATACTAGATCCAACTTCTTCAGCTCCAGGTCTCGTACTTTGAGCACCAAGATCAATAACATCAACCCCATTGCTCAAGAAATGATTTACTTGATCTAAAACTTTTTTTGAAGAGTTTAATTCCCCACCATCACTAAATGAATCAGGAGTTAAATTAATAACTCCCATAATTGAAGTTTTTTGGCCCCAGCCTTTTGGCCATGGATTTTTCTTATTGATAATTTGCAATTCTCGCAAAACTATTCGGATCTAATGAAGCCCCTCCAACTAACACCCCATTTATATCACTCATTGACATGATTTCGTCAATATTATTAGGTTTAACAGATCCTCCATATTGAATAATTACATCATCAAAACCTATTAATTTCCTAATCAAAGAACATATCTTATTAGCATCTTCTGCCTCACATGTTTTACCAGTGCCAATAGCCCATATTGGTTCATAGGCAATAATTAAATTAGATGGATCTGTATTTTCTAATCCTTGTTCAACCTGTCTAGTAATAACTCTATCAGCTTCTCCTCTCTCTCTTTGTTCTAATGTTTCCCCTACACAAACTATTGGAGTAAGTCCACTAGATTGAGCAAAAACTGCTCTTTTGTTAATTTGTTCATCACTTTCACTAAAATATTTCCTTGGTTCACTATGTCCAACGATTGCATATGAGACACCATGTTCAAGAAGCATTTTTGGAGATATTTCTGCAGTAAATGCCCCTTGATCTTCCCAATGGATATTTTGACTAGAAATATTTAAATAATCAAAATCAGAATGATCAGAAAAGGTTGAAATAGCTGTAAAAGGTGGAGCAATAACAACTTTACGATCGTCTTTTATGTTTTTTATTAAGGGAATAAACTCTTCTAAATAGGATTTAGCTTCAGCACAAGTCATGTGCATTTTCCAATTACCAGCAATTACAGATTTTCTCAAAATACTATCTCCAAGAAAAATATACTAATACAAAGTGAGTTGAATAAGCTAACTATTCAAAAATTAATTCATTTTTTAGAAATATTACTTTATCTCCCTTGTTTAACTTCCTTCCTCTCCTAGTCTCAATTACACCATTAACCTTAACAGAGCCAGATTTAATAAAAATTTTTGCTTCGCCACCAGAAGATACCAAATTTTTCCATTTTAAGAATTGATCCAATTTCATTGTTTTTTATACCCAAAGATATTGATAAAGTAGGATAAACAATTAAACATATAATATCTTGAGACTAATACCACCAGTCAGACCATATTCAAATAGGTTTATCAAGGGTTTTATATGCATGCTTATTTACGTAGCTTGTTGGCCTTTATTAGCTTATTTAGCTGGAAACTTAATCCCAGCAATTGGGTCAGGTGATCTCTCAAAAGTTTCTAGCATAATTATTAAGTCTTTATTTGTATTTTTAGTTCAGAAAACTGCTCAATTTGGACAAGATGTATTCATAGCAAAACCATCTTTAGAAATTAGTGAAGTGATGAGAGGAAATTTATTTAGCAGAATTCAAAAAATAAAGATGAATTCTGTTGAAAATATTTCAGCCGGGGACATCACATATAGACTTACAGAAGATGCAGATAGGGTAAGCGAAGTTATTTATAAAACAGCTCAAGATACTATTCCATGTACTTTACAGTTGTTAGCGGTAATAATCTATATGTTTTATTTAGACTGGTCACTAACATTATCAACATTCGTTTTAGCACCATTGATTATTCTTTCAGTTAACAGTTTTGGAAGAAGAGTTTTAATAGCATCCGAAAAAAGTCAAGAATCAACAAGTAATTTAGCAGGTTTAATAGGTGAATCTATAAATGGAATGTCCACGATAAGAGCTTTTGCTGCAGAAAATTGGATTGAGAAAAGATTTTATAAAAGATTAAGTACAAATAAAAAAGCAAAATTTAAAACATTAAAACTACTTGCATTTCAACATCCAGTTGTAGGATTTGTTGAAGCATTTGGAATATTAGCAATATTAGGTTTGGGAGCCGCAAGAATCAATCTAGGCCTTCTAACAAGTGAAGAATTTAGTAGTTTTTTTGCAGCAATTTTAATGCTTATTGATCCAATAAGCCATGTAAGTACAAATTTTAATGACTATAAACAGACAGAAGCCTCAATAAAAAGGTTGAAAAACATAAATCAAGAACCTGTCGAAGATGATAATGAAAAGTTACGAAGGATATCCAATTTTGAAGATAAGATAAGTTTCAAGGAAGTAAATTTCGCTTACAAAAAAAATAATCAAGTACTTAAAAATATCAATTTAGAAATTAAAAGAGGGGAAGTCACAGCATTTGTTGGAGCTTCTGGTGCTGGTAAAAGTACAATGTTGGCTTTGATATTAAAGTTTATAACTCCAAATAATGGAAACATTTTTATAGATGATAAAAACCTCAAAATATTAAATACAAAAGATATTAGAAAAAGCATTGCATTAGTACAACAACAGCCTTTTTTGTTTTCAGGAACAATTATTGATGTAATAAGAATGGGCAGAAATTTCACCAAAGAAGAAGTTATAGAATCAGCAAGAAAAGCAAACGCTCACAACTTCATTCAAAAGCTTCCTGAGAAATATGAAACTGAGATAACTGAAAGAGGATCAAATTTCTCAGGTGGTCAGATCCAGAGGATAGCAATTGCTAGAGCAATACTTGGGAACCCCTCAATTCTTCTTTTAGATGAGGCCACAAGTGCGTTAGATGCAGAATCAGAATCTGAAGTACAAAAAGGACTTAATAGAGCTATGAAAGATAGAACAGTTATTGTAATTGCTCATAGATTAGCCACTACTCAAGAGGCCAATAAAATTGTTGTTTTCGATAAAGGTGAAATTATTGAAGTTGGGAAACACATTGATTTAATAAATAAACCTGGAATTTATAAAGAATTATGTGAAAAACAATTGATTAAAAAATTATAGTTCTATTTTATTTATTAAAAAAGTAAATCCATGAGCGAAAACACAAGTGATTCTGCAAATCCAGTTTTAACCTTTGAAGGCAAAAAGTATTTAATAAATGAACTTTCTAATGAAATTAAAGAATCTATAAAAGTACTACAAATAGCGGAGACACAACTTAAGATGCATCAAGATACTCTCAAATTACTTTCAATTAGTCGAAACTCTTTAGTTAATCAATTAAGAGAAAGACTAAAAAACTTAGAATAAAATTTTAATAATTATGTATTTCTTGTAGAGAGTAAGTATTAATTTTATTGCATTGCAAAGCTTTGATCGCCTTAATGGCTGCCTTTGCTCCAGGAATAGTAGTAAAAGTTGGAATATTATATTCTAAAGCGGCACGTCTTAAATAAGCATCATCATGAAGTGCCTGTGAGCCAATTGGAGTATTAATTACTAATTGAACAAGTCCCGAACGAATTAGGTCCTCAATATTTGGTCTTCCTTCATGAACTTTTAGCACTTTTTCAACTTGAATTCCTAAATTTACCAAATATGAAGCTGTACCTTTTGTTGCGATTAATTTAAATCCTAAATTCAAAAGTTCTCTAGCAACTTCCTCAAGATTTTTTTTATCTAAATCATTTGTAGATAAAAAAGCAACTCCTTCTGAAGGAACACCATTACCTGCTGCCAATTCCGACTTGGCATAAGCAATTCCAAAATCTTTAGCTAAACCCATTACTTCTCCAGTAGATCTCATTTCAGGCCCAAGTAATGTATCAGACCCAGGAAATCTTTTAAAAGGTAAAACGGCCTCTTTTACCGCCTGATATTTTGGAGAAATTTCTTCTGTGAAATTAAGATCTTCTAATGTAAAACCTTGCATTAATTGAGTAGCTAATTTGGCAACTGGTTTACCTATGGCTTTGGAAACAAATGGAACTGTCCTCGATGCTCTTGGATTTGCTTCGAGAATAAATAATTTATTTTCTTTATTATTTGTATTTAATACTGCAAATTGCAAATTAATTAAACCAACAACATTTAATCTTTGTGCAATTAATTTAGTCCAGTATCTTACATTTTCTATTGTAGATGTTGAAAGAGAAATGGATGGTAAGCAACAAGCTGAATCTCCTGAATGAATTCCTGCAGGTTCCACATGTTCCATTAGGCCAGCAATTACAACAGAACCCTCTGAATCGCATAAAGCATCAACATCTATCTCAATTGCATTATTTAAATATTGATCAAGAAGGATTGGATGATCAGGTGATACCTTAACTGCCTCAGAAATGTATCTCGATAATTCATTCTCATCTTTAACAATTTCCATTGCCCTTCCACCTAAAACATAAGAAGGCCTTACAACCAAGGGGAATCCTATATTTTTTGCTACTATTTCTGCTTCATTTTGATTACGTGCAATACCGTTTAAAGGTTGTCTAATACTTAATTCTTCAAGAATTTTTGTAAATTCTTCTCTATCTTCTGCTAAATCGATAGATATTGGAGAAGTTCCAAGAATTTTTGATCCAGTTCTGATACCATCATTAGATTTAAGCCATTCAAATAAAGGTAATGATAATTTCAGTGGGGTTTGACCTCCAAATTGAACAATCAAACCATAAGGATTTTCAGCTTCTATTATGTTAAGAACATCCTCCAAAGTTACAGGCTCAAAATATAAAATATCGCTAGTATCATAATCTGTTGATACAGTTTCAGGATTACTATTAACCATTATTGTTTTATAACCATTTGTAGAGGCTTGATATGATGCATGACAACAACAGTAATCAAACTCTATTCCCTGACCAATTCTGTTTGGACCTCCTCCTAAAATCATAATTTTTTTTGATTTACTATTTTCTGAAATTTCGCTATCAAAAATTTGAGAATTAAAATTAATGAATGATTCTTCGTAAGTTGAATAATGATAGGGAGTTGAGGATGAGAATTCTGCTGAACAAGTATCAACAGTTTTATAAATTGGAATTATATTAAGTTTTTTTCTATGCCTTCTAACTTCAAAAAATTCAGAATTAGTTAACTTTGCTATCTGTTGATCTGAAAAGCCTAATTGTTTTGCATGTAACATCAAGTCCCTATCTAAAGTATAAAGTTCCTTATCTTTCAAAAAATCATTTTCAAAATTAAAGATATTACGTAATTTTTCGATAAACCATAAATCTATATTCGTAATTTCTTGAATATATGTATTAGTTTTCCCAAGCTGCATAGCTTTTTTAATTAGGAGAATTCTTTCAGATGTAGGGTTTCTTAAACTATTTTTAATTTGAGTCTCATTTTTAAATTCATCTTGTGAATCACATTCCCATCCAAAAACACCTACTTCTAATGACCTTAATGCTTTCTGAAATGATTCTTCAAAAGAACGACCTATTGCCATTGACTCACCAACTGATTTCATGGCAGTGCTTAAAGTATTAGAAGAGCCTTTAAACTTTTCAAAAGCAAATCTTGGGATCTTGGTAACTACGTAATCAATTGATGGCTCAAAACATGCAGGTGTTTTTTTTGTAATGTCATTAATAATCTCATCAAGTGTATAGCCAACAGATAATAAAGCTGCAATTTTAGCTATTGGGAATCCAGTAGCTTTACTTGCTAAAGCAGAGGATCTACTCACACGGGGATTCATTTCTATGACAATTACTTCTCCATTAGATGGATTTACTGCAAATTGAATATTACTCCCTCCTGTTTCAACTCCTACCTCTCTAATGATTTTCAATGACAAATCCCTTAATCTCTGATACTCCTTATCAGTTAAAGTCTGGGCAGGAGCTACAGTAATCGAATCTCCAGTATGGACACCCATTGGGTCTAAATTTTCAATACTGCAGACTATTACTACATTGTCAGCAGTGTCTCTCATTACCTCTAGTTCAAACTCTTTCCACCCAATAAGTGATTTTTCAATCAATATTTGATTACTTGGACTTTCCTCTAAACCTGATTTACACAATTCTACGAATTCTTCAAGGTTAAAAGCAATACCACCTCCTACTCCGCCTAATGTAAATGCAGGCCTAATAATAAGAGGATAAGTACTAATTTTTTTGGATACCTTTACAGCTTCATCAAGATTAGATGCAATACCAGAAGGACAAACTTTTACATTAATTTTCTCCATCGATTCTTTAAACAATTTTCTATCTTCAGCTTTATTAATAGCTCTTAAATCAGCACCAATTAATTCAATATTATTTTGCTTTAAAAAATTTGACTCTGATAACTTAACTGCAAGATTTAAAGCGGTTTGCCCCCCCATAGTGGGAAGAATCGCATCAGGTTTTTCTCTTAAAATGATCTGAGAAACAATTTCAGGAGTCAATGGTTCAATATATGTTTTGCTTGCGATCTCAGGATCAGTCATTATTGATGCTGGATTTGAATTTATTAAGACAATTTCATAACCAGCATTTCTTAAAGCTTTGCAAGCTTGAGTGCCAGAGTAATCAAATTCGCATGCTTGCCCTATAACAATCGGTCCCGAACCTAGAATAAGAATTTTTTTTAGATCACCTCTTTGAGGCATAATTTAAACCCTTCATTTATCACATGCTACTTATAAATCATCAGATGTTAATCAACTTACTTGAAAAGCAACATTTGTTTCTATAGTATTGAAAGAAATTAATATTTTATGAGCGAACTTCAGCGACTTAAAAATTTGTTGCCTCCAGAAAATGAAAGTTGGGTATTTGTTGAAGCTGCTGCGGCTATAGACCCACCATTAATAACACTTGAGGAAATCGGTCGTGACGAAGTAGAAATTCAAATAGATTTAGATCAATGGGATAACTTTGCTATTGACCACAGAAATCTATTATTTTGGCACGAGGTTGGGAAAATTCAAAATGACACAATCCCCAGAGATGGATGGGAAATGGCTGCTCTTGCTATAGGTCTTGGAGGGGCTATAGGAGAGTTGTGGGTACAAGATGGCTTACTTTTACTACTTGCTCTTGGTTTATCAAGTTTTGCAGGCTATAGATTATATTTAAAAAATAATTCCGAAAAAAAACTTCAAGATGCTATTTATGCAGATGAAAGAGCTATAGATCTTGCTTGTAGATTTGGATACAGCATTCCAAATGCTTATAAAAGTCTTGGAGGAGCATTAAAGGAGTTAATAGATAAGACACGAAAAAAGAAAAAAAGAAGTTTCTTTGAAGATAGATTAGATGCCTTAAGAAAAAGTGCAGAAAAAGCAAGATCAGAATTATCTCAGCAAGAAGGTTCAGAAAAATCGGTTTCAAGCGAAAATGTTTATGGACAATAAAAATTTGGTTTTAATGGCAGCTAAAGCATGTGATGAAAAAAAGGCAAAAGATATAAAACTTATAAAAATTGACAAAGTATCTTTTATAAGTGAATGGATTTTAATCGCAGAGGGATTATCTGATGTACAAGTAAGATCTATAACTAACTCTGTAGAGGGAGAACTTAGAGAGAAGGCTAAAATTGAACCGATACGAAAAGAAGGGGTTAACGAAGCGAAATGGGCTTTACTTGATTATGGTGATTTGATAGTAAATATTTTTCAACCTGAAATAAGAAAATTTTATGACCTTGAATCGTTCTGGAGTAATGGAGATAATCTTATATTTCCATAGTATATTTTATGAACGAATCTAAGTGTCCTGTCCCTAGAGAGCAACAACCAACAAATGAATTCATAGAATTATCAAAATCTAAACTTTTTTCTTGGCCAAAAACAAAAAAGTCACTAATTCTTATTTTGGTAAAATTCTGGGTAGGAGCTTTTGTTCTATTTCTTGTAATTTCATCAGGAAGTGTATATTTTAAAACAACCCCTTTAAAATATATTCTATTAAGCTTTTTTAGCAGCTTATCAATACCTCTTTTAATTTCATTAAGGTTATATTTAGGTTGGAACCATATATTTAAAAGATTAATATCTGAAAAAGTTGAGTATGAGGAATCAGGTTGGTATGACGGTCAAGTATGGGAAAAGCCATTAGTTTTGAAAGAAAAAGAATCACTCATTGCCTCAATTGAGGTTAAGCCCATTTTAAAAAATTTAATTCAAATTTCTTCTATCATTTCAGTCATAGCTTTGTCTGGAATTTTGATTTTCCAATATAACAATTTCTAAATGAGTTCTAATTTCAAAAACCTCTACACCTCTAACAATCCTCCATTACAGGCAACCTTAATAAGAGGATCAAATATTGAGTCGATCCATAAAATTCATGCTGTTATTACTGATAAAAAAGGTAGAGTTTTAATGTGTGCAGGAAATCCAGAATACAAAAGTTTCATAAGGTCAGCATTAAAACCGTTTCAAGCAATACCTTTTGTTAGTAGTGGAGCTGCATCAAAAATCAATAATGAATCAAAATCAATTGCTTTAGCATGCGGGTCACATAGTGGATCTAAACTTCATTCAAGGGAAGCATTTAAAATTTTATGGGAATATGACATTGACATTAATAATCTTAAATGTCCAAAATCCAAGACAAGTGCATTAGAACATAATTGTTCTGGCAAACATGCTGCTTTTTTAGCTACATGCAAAAAAATGAATTGGCCATTAGATAGTTACTTAAAGGGGGATCATCCTCTTCAAATAGAAATATTCAGAATTGTTTCTGAATTACTTGAAATCCCGTTATCTGAAATAATCGCAGAACGTGATGATTGTGGTGCACCCACTCTTTATTTAAAACTATTAGAAATGTCGAGATTATATTCACTTTTGAGCAGTTCCGAAAATGCTGAATTAGAACAAATAAGTAGAGCTATGACAATAAACCCAACAATGATTAGTGATAACAATAAATTTGATACAGAAATAATTAAAGCTTCTCATGGGAACGTTATAGGTAAAGGTGGAGCCGAGGGAATACAGTGTTTATGTAAAGTAAATGAAGGGATAGGTTTAGCTTTAAAAGTAGAAGACGGTTCAAAAAGAGCAAAGCATGCTGTTAGTCTTCACCTACTAAAACAGTTAGAATGGATATCTGACGTAAGAATTCAAGACATCGAAGATAAGGTGTTTAATTTTTCTGAAGGAGTAAGACTTGAAGTTAAAGGTAAAGTAAAATTCCAAGAATCCTAAAAAACAGGAAAAATTAACCCTTTCAGATGTATGCTATGTATATGACGCGGGGTAGAGCAGTCTGGTAGCTCGTCGGGCTCATAACCCGAAGGTCGGAAGTTCAAATCTTCCCCCCGCCACCATTTAAAAGCAGCTTTACAGCTGCTTTTTTAGTAATTGCAATAATTATAGAATCATAAAAAATTATTTGATATCTTTTTGAATAGAAAATTTAAAGTCAACTCTAACTATTAGGCCAGTAATGATAAAAATTATTCCAATGTATGAATTCAAAGATAGATCCAAAATATTAAATTTATTTTCTATCTGAATTTTAACTCACAAATCATATCTATTAAATAGGCCTATAAAATTATTTAAAAAATCTGAATTTTGAACATTTACATCTTTAATAAGTAATTTAATAAAGTAGAGTAAAATTCATCTAATTTAGAAAAATTATATGCAGAATTTGCTTCAGCGTGATCTAGGTTCAAGTATGTTATCAATAGCTGTCATATTAGGTTGGTTAGGTCTGTTTTTTGTATTTTTGAGAATATTTACAATTTCAATAAAGAGAATCCTTGAAGCAGTTTTCAAAAAATCGTAATTATTGAAATAAATCAATAATTCGGAATTAACCTCATAAATCCTTTAACAATAGGTATAATAACCTAAAAAATGTCAATTTTAGATAAGGTTAAAATAGGAAATTCTGTACAAGTCAACCTAGAACTATCTAAGGATAGACTTACTAAAGAAACTATTGATGCCATAAATGCTTCTTCATTGGGTAAGATAAGTGATTTCAGAATTACTGATGGCAAAGGTATTGGAGTTGTCTTAAAATTATCTAATGGGAAAGAGCAATGGTTTTTTGAGGATGAAATTGATATTCTTGACGAAAATGGTAATGTAATTAAAAAAAATAATGATAAAAAACAGAATAGTAATTTTATATTTGATTTTTTAAGAGGATTAAATTATGAAAATAAAAATAAGGTAAGCGAGTTACTTAATCCAATTAACTTTTTTATTTGGCTGGTTGTATCGTTTAAAGATATTTTTTAATTGGTAAAAAAATTTTCTAAAATAAATATAATTTAACAATTTATTTAAATATAAAATTTCAGTAATTAAAAATTTAAATGGTACAAAATATTATTGATGTAAGAAATTTATCTAAGTCATTTGATATCTCTTCTAAGGAACCAGGCTTAAAAGGAACAATTAAACATTTTTTTAGAAGACAAACAAAAAGTTTAAAAGTTATAAAAGATATAAGTTTTGAAATTAAAGAAGGAGAAATAGTAGGTTTTCTAGGTGCTAACGGAGCTGGGAAAACAACAATATTAAAAATGCTTTGTGGCTTAATTTATCCAAGTGAAGGTTCGATTTTGGTTTCAGGCTACTTACCTTTCAGGAGAAAAGAAAATTTCCTAAAGAATATCACTTTAATAATGGGGCAAAAGCAACAGCTTATTTGGGATCTTCCGCCAATTGAATCGTTCTATTTGAATGCATCAATATATGACTTAGATAAGTTCGAAGCTAAAAAGAGAATAAAAAAACTATCGGAAATGCTTGAAATTGATGAAGAGCTATTCATACCTGTTAGAAAACTTTCACTTGGTCAGCGTATGAAATCTGAATTACTAGCAGCTTTGATACATGAACCAAATATTCTATTTTTAGATGAGCCGACACTTGGATTAGATATTAATGCACAGAGAAATTTAAGAAAATTCCTTCAAGAATATAATAAGGAAACTAATGCAACGATATGCCTAACCAGTCATTACATGAAAGATATTACATCGCTATGCAAGAGAGTTATATGTGTGCACGAAGGGGCAATATCATATGATGGGAAACTTGACCTATTATTAAAAAAACTTTCTCCTGTCAAAGAAATATTAATAGTTTGTCGCTCAGAAGAGGATGCAATTAAATTAGAAAATTCCGGTTTTACTGTTAAAAATAAAATAAAGAATGAAATCACTATAAAAATTGAAAACAACTCTATTACCACTTCACTAAAAACTATCCTAAATAATTTTGATATTGAAGACCTTTTTATAAATGAACCACCTGTAGATGAAGTTATTGGGAAGGTATTAAACAAAAATGATTATGATATCTAATTTGATTAACCGGAAAATATTCACCTTATTAAAAGTCCAATATTCAAACATGTTGGAATATAGGGTAGAAATTGCATTATGGGCAATTTCAGGGATTATTCCTTTTTTCATGTTAAACATTTGGACAAATAATAATCTAAATGAATCCATAAACATTAGTGATGTTATGCTTTCTAGGTATTTCTTATGTGCTTTTTTTGTAAGACAGTTTTCTGTAGTTTGGGTTGTATTTAGTTTTGAAGAGGATTCTCTTATGGGGAAAGTATCTCCGTATTTAATCCAACCTTTAAATCCATTTTTCAGATATTTTGCACAACATCTTGCTGAACAAATAACAAGATTTCCATTCGCACTAATAATCGCATTTTTCTTTTTTATTTTTAATCCAGAAAGTATATGGATACCAAATTTAGTTATTTTACTTTTATCAATAGTATCTACTTTCTTATCCTTCTTGATTCAATTTTTAATTCAGTCAATAGTTGCATGTCTATGTTTTTGGACAGAGAAAGCATCATCGATAGAAAGATTATTATTTATTCCAACTTTATTTCTCTCAGGT
>QCCJ01000016.1 GCA_003281285.1 Prochlorococcus sp. AG-347-K22
AGTTTCTTGAAAGGCTTATAAAATTCTCAATAATCAACAGTTATTATTTTGTATATTGTCCTTACTTTATTTACTCAGAGGGTAAATCAAAGTTAAATAAGGTACTCCCCTATGCAAATGTTCCCAATATCCTTAAATGTAATCCTTTATCTTGCTTGGGTGTTTTAATAAAAAAAGAAAATCTTATATATGAATTTGATATTTCTCTTAAAACCCATGAAGATATTGATTTATGGATAAGGATTATTAGGGATAATGGAATTGCTCATCGTTATTACAAACCTTTGGCTTACTACAGGCAAAGAAAAAGATCACTTTCATCTAATAAATTAATTAATGCTATCCATAGATGGATTTTTTTAAGAAAAATAATGAAATTTAATTATTTTAAAACTATATTTTATTTTCTAAGCTATTTAACATATGGTATTAATAAATATTTTCTTAAAAAATTATTCTAATTATTCATATTTTTTTAATTACTTAAATACTTTATATACCAAGTTATAAATTCTTTAATGCCTTCTTTTAAAGATGTTTTAGGGACGAAATCAGTCCAAAGCTCAATTTTATTCGTATCTGATAAGGTATCTTTTACATCACCCAGTTGCATTTCTGAATATTCTTTAATAGCTTTTTTTCCAATTTCTTCTTCTAATATTTCAATGAAATTCATTAAAGATATTTTTTGAGAATTTCCTATGTTGAATATTCTGTGAGGAGACCAACTAGTACAAGGACTGGGATTTGCTTTATTAAATGAGAAATCTGAAGATGCAGGTTTATTTAAGATTTTTACTAAATAAAATACTATATCATCTATGTAAGTAAAATCTCTTGACATATCCCCCCTATTGAAAATTTTTATAGGCCTATTTTTTAAAATTGAATTCGCAAATATCATTGGTGCCATATCTGGTCTGCCCCATGGTCCATAAACTGTAAAAAATCTTAAACCCGTTGAAGGTAATTCATATAAATGACTATAAGTATGAGCTATTAATTCATTTGACCTTTTCGTCGCTGCATATAAACTACAAGGATGATCTACAGGATCATCCTCAGAAAATGGTATTTTAGTATTCCCTCCATAAACAGAACTACTACTAGCATAAATAAAGTTCTCAATTTTGAAATTCTTACAACAATCAATTATATTTTGAAAACCTAAAATATTGGAATTTATATAAGCCTTTGGATTTTCTAGTGAATATCTAACTCCGGCTTGAGCCGCCAGATTAACTACCTTTAAAGGTTGATGATTCATAAATAAACTTTTTAGTAGATCATCATTTTGGATATCTGCCTTTTCAAAAATAAAATTATTATTATTCGATTTTGAATATTCAAAAAGTAATTTTAAACGATCATTTTTTAATTTAATATCATAATACGAATTTAAGTTGTCAATACCTATGACTGAAAATCCATCTTTAATTAATCTTTTGCATAAGTGGAAGCCAATAAATCCAGCAGCGCCAGTAACAAGTATTTTGCTCATTGAAGATATTCAGGAATTTTCATTACTTAATCAAAGTACCATTTCCTATTGACCAAATCTTAAGTCCTGCTTTTTTAGCTAAATCTAAATTTATAATAGATCGAGTATCAAATACCCAACTAGGTCGTCTCATCTTTAAAGCTAAGTCATACCAATTTAGAAACTTAAACTCTTCCCATTCTGTCAAAATTAATGTCGCATCAGCTTCTTCAAAGGTTTTTTCAGCTAAATCACAATAAATCCAGTTCCCATATTCAGAATTTATGTTTTTGTTAGATGGTAGAAACTCTCCCAAATCTTTATCAATTTGACTTTTTGAAACTTTTGGATCATATATTTTTAAATTTGCTCCTTCTTCCAATAAGTTTCTACATATCTTAATTGCTGGGGATTCTCTAGTGTCATTTGTATTTGCTTTAAAAGCAAAACCTAATATTGATATTTTTTTATTAGATAAATTACCAAAAAGTTTATTTACAACTAAATTAGATATTCTTTCAGATTGCCAAAAATTAATATCGATAACTTTTTGCCAATATTTAGAAACTTCGTATAGGCCATAATGATCACATATATATATCAGATTTGAAATATCTTTTTTAAAACAGCTCCCTCCAAATCCAGGTCCTGCATTAAGAAATTTAGGCCCAATTCTTGAATCAGTACCTAAGGCTAAAGAAACTTGTTTTATATCGGCTCCAGTCTTTTCGCAAAGTGCAGAAATAGAATTTATTGAGCTAATTCTTTGTGCTAAAAAGGCATTTGCAATCAATTTGGATAACTCTGAACTCCATAGATCTGTAGTTAAAATTCTTTCTCTTGGAACCCAATTTGCATAAATATTAATTAATGAATCAATAGCCTCCTTATTTTCGCCTCCAATTAATACTCTATCTGGTTTTTCTAAGTCATTTATAGCACTGCCTTCTGATAAGAATTCTGGGTTAGATAATATTTGAAAAGTTTTATCATTATCTATGTTTGATCCATTTAGTATTTCTTTAATAGTAAGAGCAGTTTTTACAGGTAAAGTACTTTTCTCAACTACAATTGTATGTCCTGTTGCATATTTCGAGATTTGTCTGGCGGATGCTTCTATCCACTTTAAATTACTAGCCTGCCCAGCTCCAATACCTTGAGTCTTTGTGGGTGTGTTCACCGAAAGAAAAATCATATCTGCAGTTGAAATATACTTTTCAACATCGGAAGAGAAATGTAAATTATTACCTCTACATTCTTTTATATATTCATCTAGGCCAGGTTCATAAACTGGGAGTTTATTTAGATCTTTATTTCCCCATTCCTTAATTTTTTTTTCATTTATATCTACAATATTAATTTGTATTTTAGGACAGTTCCTTGCGATGACGGCCATAGTTGGCCCCCCTACATAACCTGCTCCAATACAACATATATTTTTAATTTTTAACGACATGAATTTCCTTAAGATAATTAATAGTTTTCTCTAGGCCATTTTCTATATTAACTCTAGGATGCCAACTAAGCACCTTTTTCGATAAGACTAGATCTGGTCTTCTTTTTAAAGGCTCATCTTCTCTTTTAGGTAAGTGTATGATTTTTGATTGGCTTAAGCACTTTGCTTTTATTAATTTTGCTAGTTCTAAAATTGTAATTTCCTCGTTATTACCTAAGTTAATTGGTTTACGAAAAGTTGTTTTCATGAAACTAAACAAACCATCTACAAGATCATCTATAAAGCAAAAGGACCTAGTCTGCAAACCATCACCATAAATAGTTATTGGCTCATTTTTCAAAAAGATTTAAAAATTATTCAAAATCATTTGCTGATACAAGTGCTAATTTCAATACTTTAACGGCCTCTCCAAAATATATATTAGAAATGATTGTTTTGATAGCAATATCATATGCAGTTCTCATTTTCGGTTTAAGAGATACTAACGACTTTAATATACTAACTCTATTAGGTACATTTACATTTTCAGCTTATAAAGCACAGCCAGCTTTAAGTAGTGTAATCTTTGGGATAAATAGTATAGAGTATGGTTCTAAGATAATTTCTAACTTACATCTCAAAATAAAAAATAAAATAAGTAGGAAAGAAAAAAATTCACACATATTTTCAAAAATCAAAGATCCCAAAATTAACCCAGTAACAATAAAAAATATATCTTTTAGTTATAATCAGAAAAGTAAAAATAAAATACTAGAAAATTTAAATTTTGAAATTGAATCATCCTCATTGTGTATCTTAATTGGCGAAAGTGGGGTAGGTAAGTCAACTTTGATGCATATAATTTCTGGCCTTATTCAAGCTGATAAAGGTAATGTAATTTTTAATCTAAATAAGTTTAACAATCAAATTCCAAAAATCTCTTTTTTACCCCAAGATCATAAATTATATGATACTTCTATCGCGAATAATGTTGCTCTTGGTATTGATATAAATGATATTGACAAAGGTAGATTAATTTCATCCTTGAAAAAAGCAAAAATTTTTGATTATGTATTTAAACTTCAAAATAATATAAATGAAAATGTTGGAGAGAATGGCTCTAAATTATCTGTTGGTCAAATACAAAGAATTGCATTAGCTAGAGCATTATATTTTAAACCTGACATTCTTATATTAGATGAGCCTACCAGTGGACTTGATAAAAATAATGAGCAAAGTATATTTAACACAATATTAAAACTTTCTGAGGAAATAATAGTAATAATGACAACTCATAGGGTACCCCAATTTCCAAATAATAAAAATGTCAAAATAATTAGCCTTAATAATCCATAACTATTTAAAAATTATTTATTAAAATTATATCTATTTTCTCCATTCGGGAACCAAATCAGAAAGTAATTTCAGCACAAGTTTTGTATCCCTATTATTTATGTAATTTTCAAGACTAGAAATCTTTTTAATCAAAATTTCATAAGGAATATAAGATTCATTAGCCTTAAAAATTAGAGGATGTTCAGTTCCATGAGATTCGGCATCAATTAATAATTCTTCATACAATTTTTCTCCTTGCCGCAAACCTGTTACTAAAATCTCTATATCTCCATTTGGATTTTCTTTATCTTTTACTGAAAAACCACTAAGTCTAATCATCTGTTTTGCTAAATCTAGAATTTTTACTGGGTTTCCCATATCCAATAAAAAAACCTCTCCTCCTTCACTTAAAGATGTGGCCTGAATTACTAATTGAGCAGCTTCAGGAACAGTCATAAAATATCTAATTATTTCTTTATGAGTAAGTGTTAAAGGACCTCCGGAGAGAATTTGTTTTTTAAAAAGAGGAACTACCGAACCAGAAGAATTTAAAACATTACCAAATCTTACGATAGAAAACTTTGGTATATTTTTATCAGAAGAATTAGTATTTTTATAATTAATCTTATCTGTAAATGCTTGAAAAATTAATTCTCCTAATCTTTTGGAGGCGCCCATAATATTCTTGGGCCTTACAGCTTTATCTGATGAAATAAGAATAATCTTTTTTACATGAGCTGCCTCTGCAGCTTGGCAAATAGATAAAGTTGAGAAAACATTATTATCAATCCCACTAATTGGATTTTTTTCAATTATAGGAACATGCTTGTAAGCAGCTGCATGATAAACGATATCGATCTTTCGATTTAAAAATATATCTTTCAAGAATAAAGTATCCTTAACATTTCCTAAAAAATAAAAAAGTTTAATTTCGCAACTTAATTTTTGAATCTTGGATATTTCTTCTTCTAAATTGTATAAATTAGTTTCTGATGAATCTATCATAATTAAAGATTTTGGCCTATGGTTAATAACTTGTTTGCATAACTCAGTACCTATAGATCCTGCAGCTCCGGAAATACATATATTTTTGTCCTTTATAGAAGCCTCTAGAAGTTCCTTGCTTGGTTCCACTTTTTCTCTTCCCAAAAGATCTTCGATTTCTATTGGTCTTAAAGAGTCTATTTTTTCTATGCCCTTAGTTAAAGCTTCTATAGATGGAACTTTTAAAATGGGAATTTCAAAATTTTGAACTCTTTTAATAATTTTTATTGACTTTTTTTTATCTAATGAAGGAATGGCAAAAAGAACCTGACTAATCTTATCTTTAAATTTAATTATTTTATTAGGAGAATAAATTGGAATCCCATATAACTTCCTTCCTTGAAGAATTTTAGAGTCATCAAAAAAAGCAATTACCTTATAATTAGCATTCATAGTAAGTGTATTGGCTAATTGAGCACCTGCTGCACCGGCGCCATAAATAGCTACAAGATTATTTTTATTTGAGCATAGTTTTTCGAATACGCCATTTGCTTCTTTTAAAGCAAATCTTGAAAAAGAAATCAAAAATGAATTTATAAGCCAAAATAAAAAGTAAGCTTTTAATTCTAAATTGTTAGCCTCTTTAAAAAAATTAAAAAATAAAAAAATAGGAATTATTAGGAAATTTCTCGTCAGAATGGAAAATATAGCAGAAGAATTAATATATTTTGATAAGGTATTATATTGACCAGTAAGAAAAAAAATAAAGATAGATAAAAAAATACAACTAATAACTAAGACCGGATTTAATAATTTTATATAAAGAAAATCATAATTATCAAAAATAAATCTTACTAAATAAATTGAAAATAAAATTGTTATTGCATCTAATAATAATAAAAAAGTTAGTTTAAAACTCTTTTTTAAATTTACAAATAGTTTGAGGAAAGAATATAAAAATTTAAAAAATTTTTTTTTATAGAGCAACATTTTTAAACCTATAAAGATGAGATTATTTTTTAAATAATTATGTGAGATCTTACTTACAAATCTCTTGAGGTTACTATTATATCAGAGCCAGGAGGTGCAAAAGGCTTTAATTTTCTATTTCTTTTGGATATTCTTATTAAATTTTTTGGTGCTTTCATCAAGATCAAGAGAGAACTTATTAAGTTTAATGATAATTTCCTAGAGAAAATATTTATAAAAGTAATTAGGATCAATAGTAGATCAATTATTATGTTGCTATTATCGATATAGAACAATCCTAGCCTACTTTTCCAAGGCCTAATCAACTGATTATAGGCAATATCCGGATCACTTTTATCTTTCAAAATATCACCCTCATCTGAAAAAATTACAGATGAAAAATCCGTTATTCCTGGCTTAATACTAAGCAGCCTTTTTTCAATATGTGTATAAATCTTTACATCTCTTTTGACATTAGGTCTTGGCCCAACGAATGACATCTCACCTTTTAGGATATTAAAAAATTGTGTAAATTCATCAAGTTTTAACTTTCTTATAATTCGACCTAGATTAGTTATTCTTTTGTCATTAGAAGAGGTTGAATCAACCCCAGAAACATCAGCGTTTACAAACATAGTTCTTAATTTAATCATTTTAAAAACTTTGCCTTTATGTCCAATCCTTTCAGCAATATATAAAGGATTTTCATTATCCTGAAACCATATTAAAATTAATAAAAACAGTATTATTGGGAAAGTAAAAATTATTCCAAATAATGCAATAAAAATATCTATCAATCTTTTCATTATTTTAAGTAAAAGTCTTTTTCATAAAAATATAAATTACCTTTCATTATCGAACCTATATGGAAAAGTGGATAAACAAAAGAAATAAGAACAAAAATAAAGTTGTTAATAGTGAAAATTCTACGTGATAATAAACTTCCGACATTATAAAAAAGGTGACCAATTCTGGATTTAAGAAATATAAGTAAATTTATTAAACTTTTATCAAATAATTGCAGAAAAATATAATAATCATAAACTTCTATTTGAAATATCAAAGGAATTAAGTTTAATCTTCCTGATCTTGTTTGAACATCTCTATACTTAGCTTTACTTGTATAAATCATTCTTCCTTCATTATTTTTAAAAAGACTATACGATAAAAAAACATATTCGTTATTTGAATAAGTAATAAATTGATCAGGGAATGAATAATTATTAAAAATAGATGTTCTAAAAATTCCTGCACAGGTAGAAATCCACTGAGAATCAACCTCAAAATCCTCCTTTGCATCTGGATGAGCTACAGCTAATGAAGGAGACACATAAGCTAACTTTTTATTTATTAAAGTCGATGTTTCAAAAAACTGTTCAAAATAATTAACTAATTTAGGTAAAATTTTAGTAGTAATTGCTAATTTTTTTTGTGTCTCAATAAAAGATTTATCTACCCCTTGAATGGCGATTAAATTTTTATTTTCCAAAAAATATTTAATTAAAATAGAATAATAATCTTCATCTAAAATTACATCACTATCTAAGAAAGCAACTAAAGGAGACTTAACATTTTGAACACCTATATTTCTTGCAATAGCCCCACTATTTTTAAAAGACTTATATATTTCAATATCAATAACTGATTTTGTCTTAAATTTATTTATGGAATTCAAGAGTAATGCACTTTCTTTTTTTTTTACATTATTATCTACAATAAATATTTTTTTTGGCTTTAAAAATTGCTGCTCTAATGCTTTAAGACATCTTTCTAGTAATTTAATTCTCTCAAAAACGGGGATAACTACTGAAAATTCCAAAATTTATTAATCTTTAACGAAATATTATCATAAATAAAATATTTTATTTAAAAAATTCTTCAGAAATTATTTAATTATAAAAAGTAAAAGCAATTTATAAATAGGTGTGATTTTTAAAGAATATTTTCTAGTTTATAAGCACTTTTTAATGCAATTCACTTCTTAAAGCAATATCAAAGGGCAAGGCTATTTTCCTATCTAGCCATACTGCTAAAATCAACTCTAATAAAATGACAACAATAGTTATTCTTAAATCCGAAAAGAATGTTGAAAAACCTACTAAACAAATCGCAAAACAATATAAAATTGTTATTTTTTGTTGACTCATTCCAGAAAGATAAAGCCTCTGATATAAGTGCAATTTATGTGCCTTAAATATATTTTGTTTATAAATTGCTCTTCTTATTATGCAAAATAGCGCATCTCCTAATAAAGGTGCTGCAATAAATAAAGCGAACAACATTTGTGTATAACTTTTACAAGAAAAAAGAGCAGAAACATATATTATTCCAAGAAAAGTACTTCCCGCATCACCCATAAAAATTTTCGCAGGATTAATATTCCATGGTAAGAATCCGATTAATGTTGAAGAAATAATTGTTAATTCAGGATAAGTAAAACTGCTTATAAAAATGAGAATTAAAATAAATGAAGAAGATACTAGTCCATCGATACCATCCATAAAATTTGTCAAGTTTATAAAGGCTGTCCCACTAATTATTATTAGAAAATATAGAATTAGGTTTAAATTAATGTTTGAAAAAAAAGTCTTATCAAATATATTTTGATAGTACATTAATAATATCAAAACAAAAAATTGAACTAGATACCTAACGAATATGGGTAATTTAAACTTATCATCAAATAATCCTAAAAAAGCCAGAATTAAGCATATTGATGGGACAAAACTCCCTGCTTGATATGAAAAGTAAGAAGATACCAACGCAAATATAATCCCACCACCTTGAGGTGTCATTAATTGATGAATACTTCTTTTTTCCTGTTTAGCTAAAAAATATTTTTTAAAAAAAGGTAATGTTAAGCTCAAAATTAACCAAGTAGATATAATAGATCCAATAATTATCATTATTAATAAAAAGATATTTTAGTTTAAAAAATTTTTATTATCATAGACTATTTAAATCTAAAAATTAGAGTTTGAAATTTACAAATTTATAAATACATAAATATCATGTATTATTTTGTTTATACCAATTCCATCCATCTCTACACATATCTTCTAAATTGTACTTTGTCTTCCAATTTAGATATATTAGTGCTTTGCTAGCATCAGCGACAAGAAATGAAACATCACCATCTCTTCTTGGAGCAATAGAGAAAGGTATTTTTATTCTATTTACTTTTTCAAATGTTTTAATAAGTTCCTTAACACTTGTCCCATGACCTGTACCCAAATTAAAAACCGAAAATAAACTACTTTCATTTAAAGCAGAATCTAGAGCAGCCAAATGACCATCCACTAAATCCATTATGTGAATATAATCCCTTATACAAGTACCATCCAAAGTGTCCCAGTCATCACCAAAAATTTTCAATTCATTTTTTAATCCTAAAGCAACATCATTTATAGTTGGAAAAATATTTTTATTTTTACCCTTACATTTATCTCCAATTATTCCTGAATAATGTGCTCCAATAGGATTAAAATATCTGAGTATTATAAAACTCCAATCCCTTTTTTGAACTGAAAAGTCCTGCAAAATTTGTTCTACTGCGTATTTAGTTTTACTATACGGATTAGTTGGTTTTATAGGATCATTCTCTCTAAGAATTTTATTTGTTTCTCCATATATGCTTGCGCTACTACTAAAAATTAACTTTTTACAGTCATAATTACTCATAGCTTTTAACAAATTAACTGTCCCTACAACATTTGTTTCCCAATAAGATAATGGATTTTTAACTGATTCTTCAACATATTTCAATCCTGCCAAATGAATTACTGCTTTAATATAATTTTCTGATTTATAGAATTCAGAAAAAATATTATTTATTACTTGTAAATTCCTCAAATCACCCTCAAATATATAAAGGTTTTTAATACAATTTGGATATTTTTTATTTAATAAACCAATTAATTTTTTTAAACTATTTGGATAACTATTAATAAATGAATCAAGAACAACTACCTGATAACCATCTTTTAATAAAGATAAGCATAGATGACTTCCTATATATCCGGCTCCACCAGTTAAAAGAATAGTTTGCATAGAATTAAATATAAAATTTATCAGAAGCTTTTTTTTTTTTTTATCAAAATATTAATGAAATTAATTATTCAAAAAAAAATAAACGGCTATTAGATTAAATTTATATTAATGAAAAAATATTTTTGAAACATTTAGTAACTGGAGGTGCCGGTTTTATTGGCTCAAATATAATTGAAAAAATATTACTTTCAGGAGATGAAGTTATTTGTTTAGATAATCTTTCCACTGGAGATTTAAGAAATTTAAAGAAATGGCAAAATAACACAAAATTAAAATTTATAAAAACAGATATTGAAAATTTTGTCGATTTAGAAGTTGATAAAATTTGGCATTTAGCATGCCCTGGTTCTCCATCTTTTTATCAAAAGGATCCAATAAAAACAACAAAAACAATCTTCTTAGGAACACTGAATGTATTGGAACTTTCTAAGAGATACCGAGCAAAATTACTTGTAGCAAGCTCCAGTGAAATTTATGGGAACCCAAAAGAACATCCTCAAAAAGAAGAATACTTTGGAAATGTCAATCCAATTGGTAAAAGAAGTTGCTACGAAGAGGGTAAAAGAATTGCAGAATCACTTTGCACAGATTATTCAAATAAATATAATCTTGATATTAAACTTGCAAGAATCTTTAATAGTTATGGGAAAAACATGAAATCAAATGATGGAAGAGTAATTTATAATTTTATTTTACAAGCACTGAAAAATGAGCCAATAACTATTTATGGTGATGGTTTGCAGACTAGGTCCTTTTGCTTTATAGATGATCTTGTAGATGGTTTGTTTAGTTTCATGAAAACAACTTTTCGTAAACCAATTAACTTAGGTAATAACGAGGAAATTACAATTTTAGAACTAGCAAAATTAATAAAAGCAAAGTGCTTAAGCCAATCAAAAATCATACACTTACCTAAAAGAGAAGATGAGCCTTTAAAAAGAAGACCAGATCTAGTCTTATCGAAAAAGGTGCTTAGTTGGCATCCTAGAGTTAATATAGAAAATGGCCTAGAGAAAACTATTAATTATCTTAAGGAAATTCATGTCGTTAAAAATTAAAAATATATGTTGTATTGGAGCAGGTTATGTAGGGGGGCCAACTATGGCCGTCATCGCAAGGAACTGTCCTAAAATACAAATTAATATTGTAGATATAAATGAAAAAAAAATTAAGGAATGGGGAAATAAAGATCTAAATAAACTCCCAGTTTATGAACCTGGCCTAGATGAATATATAAAAGAATGTAGAGGTAATAATTTACATTTCTCTTCCGATGTTGAAAAGTATATTTCAACTGCAGATATGATTTTTCTTTCGGTGAACACACCCACAAAGACTCAAGGTATTGGAGCTGGGCAGGCTAGTAATTTAAAGTGGATAGAAGCATCCGCCAGACAAATCTCGAAATATGCAACAGGACATACAATTGTAGTTGAGAAAAGTACTTTACCTGTAAAAACTGCTCTTACTATTAAAGAAATACTAAATGGATCAAACATAGATAATGATAAAACTTTTCAAATATTATCTAACCCAGAATTCTTATCAGAAGGCAGTGCTATAAATGACTTAGAAAAACCAGATAGAGTATTAATTGGAGGCGAAAATAAGGAGGCTATTGATTCATTAATTAATATTTATGCAAATTGGGTTCCAAGAGAAAGAATTTTAACTACAGATCTATGGAGTTCAGAGTTATCCAAATTGATTGCAAATGCCTTTTTAGCACAAAGAATTAGCTCAATAAATTCTATTTCTGCACTTTGCGAAAAGACTGGAGCCGATATAAAACAAGTTTCTTTAGCCTTAGGTACTGATTCAAGAATTGGGCCTAAATTTCTTAATGCAGGACCTGGATTTGGAGGGAGCTGTTTTAAAAAAGATATTTCAAATCTGATATATATATGTGATCATTATGGCCTATACGAAGTTTCTAAATATTGGCAAAAAGTTATCGATATTAATTTTTGGCAATCTGAAAGAATATCTAATTTAGTTGTAAATAAACTTTTTGGTAATTTATCTAATAAAAAAATATCAATATTAGGTTTTGCTTTTAAAGCAAATACAAATGACACTAGAGAATCCCCAGCAATTAAGATATGTAGAAACTTATTGGAAGAAGGAGCAAATTTAAAAATATATGATCCAAAAGTTTCAAAAAGTCAAATTGATAAAGATTTGGGAGAGTTTCTACCATCTAACAAAAACATAAATTCTGAATATGGGAACTGGATTTATTGTGATTTAGCTGAAAAAACCTTTGAAGAAGCTGATGCGACATTAATTTTGACAGAATGGGAAGAGTTTAAGTTTCTAAATTGGTATGACTTAGCTTTAAAGATGAGACGACCTAGTTGGGTATTTGATACTCGATCTATTATAAATTTAGATTTAGCTAAAAAAGCAGGACTTAAGATTTGGTCAATAGGAAATGGTACTTTGATTAAGTAATGAAAATTCCTGAATATCTTCAATGAGCAAAATACTTGTTACTGGCGCTGCTGGATTTATTGGCTTCCACTTATGCAAAAGATTAATTAAAGATGGATTTTCAGTCATAGGTATTGACAACTTAAATTCGTATTATGATATTAAATTAAAAAATGATCGTTTAAAATTACTTTTTGAATATTCAAAATCGAATAATAATAATTTTATTTTTGAAAAGGCAGATATCCAAAATGATGATCTACTAAAAAGTTTATTTATGAATCATCAACCTTTAAAGGTAGTTAATCTGGCGGCTCAAGCCGGAGTTAGATATTCACTAGAAAATCCAAAGGCTTATATAAATTCCAATATTTTAGGTTTTCAAAATATAATTGATTGTTGTAAGAATTTCAAAATTGAGAACTTTATTTATGCTAGTAGTAGTTCTGTTTATGGAGGGAATACTAAAATACCATTTTCTGAGGATGATCCTGTAGATCATCCTTGTAGTTTATATGCAGCGACGAAAAGGTCAAATGAATTAATAGCTCATACTTATAGTCATTTATATGAATTACCTTCAACGGGTTTAAGATTTTTTACAGTTTATGGACCATGGGGCAGACCAGATATGGCACCAATGATATTTGCGAATTCAATTTTAAAAAATAGGCCTATAAAAATTTTCAATAGGGGGGATATGTCAAGAGATTTTACTTACATAGATGATATAGTATTTTATTTAGTAAAAATCTTAAATAAACCTGCATCTTCAGATTTCTCATTTAATAAAGCAAATCCCAGTCCTTGTACTAGTTGGTCTCCTCACAGAATATTCAACATAGGAAATTCTCAAAAAATATCTTTAATGAATTTCATTGAAATATTAGAAGAAGAAATTGGAAAAAAAGCTATTAAAGAATATTCAGAAATGCAACTGGGTGATGTAAAAGATACCTTATCAGATACGAATAAAATTGAGCTTTGGACTGATTTCGTCCCTAAAACATCTTTAAAAGAAGGCATTAAAGAATTTATAACTTGGTATATAAAGTATTTAAGTAATTAAAAAAATATGAATAATTAGAATAATTTTTTAAGAAAATATTTATTAATACCATATGTTAAATAGCTTAGAAAATAAAATATAGTTTTAAAATAATTAAATTTCATTATTTTTCTTAAAAAAATCCATCTATGGATAGCATTAATTAATTTATTAGATGAAAGTGATCTTTTTCTTTGCCTGTAGTAAGCCAAAGGTTTGTAATAACGATGAGCAATTCCATTATCCCTAATAATCCTTATCCATAAATCAATATCTTCATGGGTTTTAAGAGAAATATCAAATTCATATATAAGATTTTCTTTTTTTATTAAAACACCCAAGCAAGATAAAGGATTACATTTAAGGATATTGGGAACATTTGCATAGGGGAGTACCTTATTTAACTTTGATTTACCCTCTGAGTAAATAAAGTAAGGACAATATACAAAATAATAACTGTTGATTATTGAGAATTTTATAAGCCTTTCAAGAAACT
>QCCJ01000017.1 GCA_003281285.1 Prochlorococcus sp. AG-347-K22
ATTTTTAAAGGTTCTACTAATAAGTGATCCCAAGTTTCAATAACTTGAATATTTTTTTCTTTTAAATTTTTTTTTATTTGTAAATCGCGATTAATCTCATAAGGTTCAATTGATCTATTCCAAAAAACAAATTTAGCATCTATTTTCTTTGCTAATTGAGGAATTATTAATACTGGATCTCCTTCTTCCATAACTAATCTACTACCCATTTTTTTCCAGTTATTCCCTAATTCTTGAAGCGAATTTCCTAGAAACCAAGCTCTTGAACTTGCATTGAAATCGTTTGAGTAATTTTTATCAAATATATAAGTTGAAGTAATAGCATTTGATAATGAAAATGCTTTGATTAAAGCTTGATTATCAAATATTCTTAAATCCTTTCTATGCCAAAAAAGTATTCTAGGTTTATTCATAATTTATCTAAAAATTGTTTAGCTCTAAACCAAGCCGTCACGGTTTTTGCGTCAAGAATTTCATCCCCACTAGAAATAAGATTATCTAGTTCGTCGGGATCTAAAATTAATACTTCTATATCTTCATCTAAATCTCCTTGAACCTCGGAATTGAGTTTGTTTAAATCACGAGCTAAAAATAAATAAATTTCTTCATCTGCATACCCAGGAGCAGGGACAAGAGTGCCTAGTTCATCCCATTTATTTGCACTGAATCCAGTCTCTTCTTGTATTTCTCTTTGAATTGAATTAATAGGTGTTTCACCTATTTCTAATGTACCTGCTGGAAATTCTAATAAATACCTTGAAATAGCAAATCTATATTGCCGAAGAATGATAACTTTATTGTCTTTTGCAATAGGTACGGCTAATGCTGCCCCAGGATGCTTAATGTATCCATATTCACCTTCATGTCCATTTGGGAGCTCAATTCTATTTATTTCGAAACTAAATTTTTTAGACTTTAACTCAGATATTTTTTCTTTAAAAATGGATTTTTTTAGAAGGTTTTTGTTGCCCATGAATTTTAAAATAAAAATAGCCTAACAGTTATTTTTTGGTTTTGTAAATCAATTAATAGACCATTTTGGATCATCAAACTTTGTGATTTTTTGGCTTCTACTTAAGATTTCAGATAGTGGTGTAATAACGAAATTCCGATTCATGAATCTAGGGTGAGGTAATGTTAATTCCTCGTCAATCGTATAAAAATCTTCCCACCAAAGAATATCTAAATCGAGACATCTTGATAACCATTTCTTACCCTTTGGCGTCTTTTCTCGTCCGAAAAATTTCTCTAACTTTTTTAGCTCTTTTAAAAGTAATTTCGCGTTTTTATTTGATGGTTTAGGGAAAGAATTACTTTTTATAAGTAATAGTGTATTTAAATAATTTGGCTGCTCATTTTCAACACCATGAGGTAATGTCTCATAAATTGAAGACCAAAAAAAGTTTGCATGAAATTCGCTTTTCTCTTCTTTTTTTTCGTTGGAACTATCTCCCCACTCATTTATTATTTCCTCTATTTTTGGTTTGCAAATTAATAGTGACTCAAGAGGGCTTCCGAATTTACTATCAATATTTGCTCCGAGGGATATACATAGTCCATTTTTGATATTAAGATTTGATAATTCCACTACAAAAAATAAAGTTATTGGATAAATTCTATATCAGGCATTTTTAAAGTGATTTTGAACCCCGAGTTAAAAGAAAAAGGAGAAATAACAGATTTAATGAAGTCAAAGGATTCTTTTAGAGCTTTCCCTTTGGCCGCAATTACAGGTCATAGCTTATTGAAATTATCTTTACTTTTAGCAGCAGTTGATCCCAGTTTAGGGGGAGTGATTATTGCTGGCGGAAGAGGTACTGGTAAGTCAGTATTAGCAAGGGGTTTACATACTTTACTTCCACCTATAGAGGTATTAAATAATGAATTAATACTGGAAAAACTAACTGAGAAAAATAGTGGAACTTCATTAAGACCTATTGGTAGGAACCTAGATCCAGATAAACCAGAGGAATGGGATATTAGTACTAATAAATTGTTGGAGGAGGTAATTGGAATTGATTATTTGAATCAAATTGAAGAAATTCCGAAAAAAGTAAGAGAGGCTCCATTTATTCAAGTTCCCATTGGCATAACTGAAGACAGGCTTGTTGGATCAATTGACGTCGCTGCATCATTAAGTACGGGGGAACAAGTTTTTCAGCCTGGAATTCTAGCAGAGGCTCATAGAGGTGTTCTTTATGTAGACGATATAAATTTATTGGATGATGGCATTGTAAATTTAATTCTTGAAGCCACAGGAAGAGAGAAAAATAATATTGAAAGAGATGGTTTAAGCCTTTCTCATCCTTGTAAGTCACTTTTAGTAGCAACTTATAATCCTGAAGAAGGTGCTCTAAGAGATCATGTTTTAGATCGTTTTGCCATCGTGCTTTCCGCAGATCAATCTATTGATAATGCTCAAAGAGTTGAGATTACTAAATCTGTTTTATCGCACGCAGAAAATAATATTAAATTTTCAGAAAAATATTCTGAAGAATCTGATAATTTATCCACTCAATTAATTTTGGCAAGGCAATGGTTAAAGGATGTCAAGATAACAAAAGAGCAAATAACCTATTTAGTTAATGAAGCTCTTAGAGGAGGAGTAGAAGGTCATAGGTCAGAATTATTTGCAGTAAAAGTAGCAAAGGCTAATGCAGCTCTTCGAGGCGATGAGAATGTCAATTCTGAAGACCTAAAAGTCGCAGTTAGGTTAGTTATTCTCCCACGAGCAATGCAAATTCCTCCAGAAGATGATGATATTCAACCCCCCTCTCCAGAAGATCAGAGTCCCCCCCCTCCACCTCAATCAAACAATGAAGAATCTGAACCTGAGGCTAATGAAAATGATAATGAGCAAGACCAAGACCAAGACCAAGAAGAAGATAATTCTGATGGAGAAGAAGAATCTACTCCCGAAATACCAGAGGAATTTATATTAGATCCTGAAGCATGTATGGTTGATCCGGATTTATTACTTTTTTCATCTGCCAAAGCTAAAGCAGGCAATAGTGGAAGTAGATCAGTGATATTTAGTGATAGTAGGGGAAGGTATGTAAAACCTATTATTCCTAGAGGTAAAGTGAAAAGAATTGCAGTAGACGCAACTCTTCGAGCTGCCGCTCCTTATCAAAAATCTAGAAGATTAAGGAACCCTAATAAATCAATAGTTATTGAAGAAAACGATTTTAGGGCGAAACTTCTTCAAAAAAAGGCTGGCGCTTTAGTTATCTTTCTGGTTGATGCAAGTGGCTCCATGGCTTTAAATAGGATGCAAAGTGCTAAAGGTGCAGTGATAAGACTTTTAACAGAGGCATATGAGAATAGAGATGAAGTTGCTCTTATCCCTTTTAGAGGTAATCAGGCAGAGGTTCTTTTGCCTCCAACAAGATCTATAACTGCTGCAAAAAGAAGGTTAGAAACAATGCCTTGCGGTGGAGGATCCCCTTTGGCACATGGACTAACACAATCAGCAAAAGTTGCAAAAAATGCTCTTTCAACAGGAGATATTGGTCAAGTCATTGTAGTAGGAATTACTGATGGAAGAGGCAATGTACCATTAGGATTATCTCTAGGACAAAATGAAGTTGAGGAAAAAGTTAACGAAAATGAAAATGTCAATTTAAAACAAGAGGTTCTTGATATCGCTGCAAAATATCCCATGCTTGGGATAAAACTCTTAGTAATTGATACAGAGAGAAAATTTATTGCAAGCGGATTTGGTAAAGAATTAGCAGAGGCAGCTCAAGGAAAATATGTTCAACTGCCAAAAGCTACAGATAAAGCAATTGCTGCTATGGCTTTAAATGCTATAAATGAATTCTAAATATTTTTTAAGGATAAATTTCGTTAAGGAATTTTGAGAGTCCAATCGTTAAGTCTCTGATAGATTTAGTTAATTCTTTATCTTGTGTTAATTTTTTAAAATCATCACTCATATCATCTATTTTGGTTGAGATAGACCTTGCAGCATTAATTGTTAATTTGATGTCATTAAGAGTTTCTTTGTCATCGATAGTAGACAAAATGTTATTCAAATGATTAGCAGCAATTGTCATTTCTTTTATTAGAGGTTCAACTCTTTCTAATTCTTGTTTTGATAAAAAAATTAATTCATCAAGATTTTCTTGTGTTCTGTCAAATTGATCAATTGAGTTGACGACGTTCTCAATTAAGTTTTCTTGATTTGTTTCTTTTAGAAGTTGGCTAATTCTATTAGTTATATTTGAGAGACTTGATAGTTGTTTCCCTGTGATAGTATCTCCCTGACAAATAATTAACTTGGCATCGCATTTTTCGGATATGGGTTTTGCAATGTTTTTAGGAATTGTCTTATCACTAGTCTCTAAAGCGACTTGAACATCTCCTCCAAGGAAAGAATTTGTTACTACCCTTGCAAATGCTGGCCTTGGAAGAATAATTTCAGGATTATTTAAAACTATTTTTGCTTTAATTGATTCATTAGTGAACAAGATATCTTCTATCGATCCTACTAAAATTCCTCTGTAAGTAACTGGAGATTTTTTTGATAAACCGCTAGCGTTAGTGAACTCTGCAAAAAGGTACCAATTTTTTGAAGATAATCTTACTCCTCTTAGCCAAAAGGAAAAAAATGTGAATATTAAAATTCCCCCTAATAAGGAAAACCCTACTATTGAATCTCGTAAGCTTCTACGCATAATATCTAAATGTCTTTGGGTTGCATTGGACCATCGAGTTTTCCATTCCTAAATTGATATACATAGGGATCATTACTCTCTTTAAATTCATCAATTGAACCTGCCCATCTAAATTTACCCCCATAAAGCATTAAAACTTTATCTGAAGTCCTTTCTATAGTACTAAGAACATGGCTAACTACAATAGATGATCCGTTAGCTTTATCATTTGTTTTATTAATTAAATCTTCAATTCTTGATGAGGCAATTGGATCTAGGCCTGCAGTGGGTTCATCAAAAAGTAATAGAGGTTTAGTTTTAGCATTAAGAGTTTGATCAGTAATTAAAGCTCTAGCAAAACTCACTCTTTTTTGCATGCCTCCACTTAATTCATTTGGAAGTTTATTTTCAACATTAAATAATCCTACCTCAGCTAAGCATTCAATTACTGTTTCGTGAATTAACTTTTTAGATAGGTTTTTATTTCTATTAAGGAGAAAACCAACATTTTCTCCAATAGTTAAAGATCCTAATAAAGCCGGATTTTGAAAAACTAGTCTTACATCAGGTGGATTATTTTGATCTAATCTTAAATATGTTTGCTTCTCACCAAATATTCTTAATTCTCCTTTGGTAGGTAAAATGAGTCCTGCTAATATTTTTAATATGGTTGATTTACCAGAACCTGAGGGACCAACAATAGCTAATTTCTCTCCATTATTAAGTTCAAAATTTATTTGATTAAGAACATTAACTTCCCCCCAGCTTATTGAGAGGTTTTTTGTTTCAACTGCATATTTTGATTTTTTCAAAACTTATATAAAGAGCATCTATATATTTCATTTTGCCTATTTTTATAAATAAAAAAAGGATGTATGAATTTGATTTATAATGATTCTATATGGTTTTTAAATTTGAGAAAAATAATTTAAGAGGTTTTTTAATGAATAAGCGTAAAAAAAGGGTAAGAAGGTACTATAAAAATCTTAAAAAGTCTAATTTTGACTTATTGAAAAAAATCTTAAGAATTTTGAGTTGGCTTTTGCCAGGATTGGTAATAAAAAGATGGATGCTTACATCTGCGATAGGTTTTTTGACTACATTATTAGGCGTGGTAATTTGGACAAATTTAAGACCGCTCTACTGGCTTATTGAAATATTTTTTTCGGTAATAACAGGTTTAACCAGTATTTTGCCTGTTTCATTGATGGGGCCATTGATTTTTGTTATTGGAATATTATTAATAGGGATTGGACAAAATAGAAGTATTAATTCTATTCAAAAAGCACTTGTCCCAGAAAAAGATACATTTTTAGTTGATGCATTAAGAGTAAAAAGTAAATTAAACAGAGGCCCAAATATTGTTGCAATTGGGGGTGGTACAGGCTTATCTACTTTACTGAAAGGCTTAAAAAACTATAGTAGTAACATTACAGCAATTGTAAATGTATCCGATGATGGTGGAAGTAGTGGAATCCTCAGAAAAAAATTAGGTGTACAACCTCCAGGAGATATTAGAAATTGTTTAGCAGCCTTATCAAACGAAGAACCTACTTTAACTAGATTGTTTCAGTATAGATTTTCAGGGGGAAGTGGTCTGGAGGGTCATAGTTTTGGAAATTTATTCTTGTCAGCTTTAACAACAATTACAGGCAGTTTAGAAAAAGCAGTTCAAGCCTCTAGTAAGGTTTTGGCGGTACAAGGTCAAGTTTTACCTGCAACAAATATTGATGTTATGTTATGGGCTGAATTAGAAGATGGTGAAAAAATTTATGGTGAAAGCAAGATCAGTAAATCAAAAAAATTAATTTCGAGGATTGGTTACTTACCTGAAAATCCCTCAGCTCTACCAAGTGCTCTTGAATCTATAAAAGAAGCTGATTTGATTGTTCTTGGCCCTGGTAGTCTATACACTTCTTTATTGCCTAATCTGTTGGTACCAGAAATAGTAGATGCCTTATTACAAAGTAATGCTCCTAAAATTTATATAAGTAATTTGATGACTCAGCCTGGAGAAACAGATGGACTTGATGTCTATCAACACATCAAAGCAATAGAAAAACAATTATCAAATTTTGGAGTTAATACTCGAATTTTTAACTCAATATTATCTCAGATTCAATTTGAAAAGTCTCCATTAGTAGACTATTACGAAAGTAGAGGGGCAGAGCCTGTCCAATGCAATAAAGAAAAATTATTATCTGAGGGTTATTATGTATTGCAAGCACCATTATATTCAAAAAGGATAACTCCAACTCTTAGACATGATCCAAGGAGATTAGCAAGAGCAGTTATATATATTTATCGCAAATTAAAAAAATTAAATTAATAAGCATCTTGAAGTTCATAAAAATCTGGCTGAATATAATCTTTTCGTAATGGCCATCCTCTCCAATCTTCAGGCATTAATAGTCTTTTGGGATTGGGATGATCAATAAAATTTATTCCATACATATCAAAAGTTTCTCTTTCTTGCCAATCACTTCCTTTAAAAATTTTATACAAACTAGGGATTGATAAATCAGAATCTCTTTTTAAGAAAACTTTTAATCTGACTTCCTTGATTTTTTCGATTTTTTGTAAATCATCAACAGTTATAAAATGGTAGAAACTAACAAGATTTTTGCCTGGCCCCTCATCGTATCCTCCTTGACATTGGAGATAGTTGAAACCATAATTTTTCAAGGCAGATACTGCTTCATATAATTTGCTAGGTTCCACAGAGATGTTTTCAATTCCTATGTGATCATCAGATAAAGATTGATTTGGAATTCCATCTCTAGACAAAGATTGGCTTATAAACCCTTCTTTATCTATTGAAGTATCTGAGGATGTCGCTTTACTGTCTTTTTCCATTAATCTTCTACAGAATTAATGATTTCGGTATTTTCAGGTAATTCGGTTATTTTTGCTTTTTTGGAAGGGGGTATTACGTTAGCTGAGGTTTTGTTAAGATATTCACCTGTATTTTCTGAGAAAACGAGATTCATTTCGTGATCAGATGTAATGTATCTGTGAGTTTGTTCTGTTTTTGTGCGCTCTAAAATTGATTCATTACCAACTTTTTTTCTTAATTTAATTACAGCATCAAAAATTGCTTCTGGTCTTGGTGGGCATCCTGGGAGGTATAAATCAACTGGTATCAATTTATCAACGCCTCTTACAGCGGTTGTAGAATCTGCACTGAACATCCCCCCTGTGATTGTGCAAGCACCCATGGCGATAACGTACTTTGGTTCAGGCATCTGTTCATAAAGCCTTACAAGCGCTGGTGCCATCTTCATTGTTACTGTCCCTGCAACTATTAGTAAATCTGCTTGCCGTGGCGAGCTTCTAGGTACTAATCCAAATCTATCAAAGTCAAATCTTGATCCAATTAAGGCAGCAAATTCTATAAAACAACAAGCTGTTCCATAAAGGAGGGGCCACAGACTGCTTAACCTAGCCCAATTATGAAGATCGTCTAAACTTGTCAATATAATATTTTCGCTTAAATCAGTAGTAACTTGGGGTGCACCAAGAGGATTGCAAGTTCCTTCTCGGATTTCTCTTATTGCTTTTGGGGAAAATTGTGGATTCAATTTTTTAACTCCATTCTAAAGCACCTTTTCTCCATGCGTATGCCAGAGCTATAACAAGTATTGCAATGAAAATCAAAGCCTCAATAAAAGCTAAGAGGCCTAATCTGTTGAAGGCAACAGCCCAAGGATAAAGGAATACCGTCTCAACATCAAATATAACGAAAACCAAGGCAAACATGTAATAACGAATATTAAATTGAATCCATGCTCCTCCTATAGGCTCCATTCCAGATTCATATGTAAGTTTTCTTTCCCCTGTTCTGCCCTTTGGGGCAACGATGAGATTAGTAATAAGAGCTAATACTGGAACAGCTGCAGCAATTAGAAGGAAACCTAAAAAATATTCGTAGCCAGTTAATAAAAACATCTTAAAAAATTAATTTTGAATAAAAGTCGCTTAATTAAGCAAAATCTTTTAAAGTTCTTAAAGAATAATAATAAACCGTGAGTGAAAACATTCAACCAGCCTCTGAGGAAAACAATATAGTCGAAGACTTTAAGAAAGAAAATCTTTCTGAAAACTCCTCAGGAGTAAATGTCGAACAACCTGTCCTTAATTTAGAACAAAATAGATTCGAATGTAGAAGTTGTGGATACATTTATGATCCGTCTGAAGGAAATAAAAAACTAAATATACCTAAAAATACGCCTTTTTCAGAGTTGGATGGGAATACCTTCGCTTGCCCTGTTTGTAGAGCCGGTAAAAATTTTTATAAGGATATTGGATCTAGAGCAAAACCTAGTGGATTCGAAGAGAATTTAGTTTATGGATTTGGATTTAATAGTTTACCTCCTGGACAAAAAAATATATTGATTTTTGGAGGTTTGGCTTTTGCTGCCGCTATGTTCCTTTCTTTGTACTCTTTGCATTAATATAATTAAATGAAAAAATTTTTTACCAGTATTCCTAATCTTCTCTTATCTGTAGTTCTTTGTTTTGTTTTAAGCAGTTGTTCATCTACAGGTGTCAAGATGAATGAAAGCAGCCCTTGGAAAACAATTCAGTTTGAAGATCAAGCTAATGCTTTAGATGTTGATTTTATAGATGATAATCATGGGTTTTTAGTAGGTTCAAACAGATTAATTATGGAATCTACTGATGGTGGTGAAACATGGGAAAAAAGATCATTAGATATTTCTGCTGAAGAGAACTTTCGCCTCCTTGATATTGATTTCAAGGGTTCTGAAGGTTGGTTAATAGGGCAACCCTCTCTCGTAATGCATACTTTTGATGAAGGTAAAAATTGGACTCGGCTTTCACTTGGGAAGTTACCAGGCCAGCCTTTCTTAGTTACTACTATTGATGAAGGAGTTGCTCAATTGGCGACAACCTCAGCAGCTATTTATGAAACTTCCAATAGCGGTGAAACATGGGAGGCAAAAGTATCAGACCCTTCGGAACAGGGAGGTATAAGAGATTTAAGAAGAACATCTAGCGGTGATTATGTGAGCGTAAGTAGTCTTGGAAATTTCTTCTCTACTCTTGATAGTGATAGCAATACTTGGATTGCTCACCAAAGAGCAAGCAGTAAGAGAGTGCAAAGCATTGGTTTCAATCCAGAAGGAAGTTTATGGATGCTTTCAAGAGGTGCGGAAATTAGATTTAATGAAGATTCTAATGATCTAGAAAGTTGGTCAAAGCCTATAATTCCTATTCTTAATGGATACAATTATTTAGATATGGGATGGGATCCAAATGGGGACATATGGGCTGGCGGTGGTAATGGAACTTTAATAGTAAGTAAAGATCAAGGTGAAACTTGGAATTCAGATCCTCTTGCTTCTGTATTGCCTACTAACTATATAAAAATAGTTTTTCTTGATAAGGAGTCTTTAGATAATCAAAAAGGTTTCATACTTGGTGAGCGTGGTTACATTCTTAAATGGAATGGCTAAATCTGTAATAACTTAAGAAAATTATAAAAAAAATCTTAATTTTGAATGAATTTAACAACTGTCTGTAACCAAGCTGTTAATTTCTTCGCGAACTTATGATTTTACACTGTAAGATCATATGGTAAACATTTGTGATTATGGCCGCAGGATCAACGGGTGAACGCCCATTCTTTGAAATAATCACCAGTATTAGGTACTGGATTATTCATGCAGTAACATTACCAGCTATTTTTATAGCAGGCTTCTTATTCGTATACACAGGTTTGGCTTACGACGCTTTCGGTACTCCTCGCCCGGATAGTTATTTTCAGGCATCTGAAGCAAAAGCTCCTGTTGTAACACAAAGATTTGATGCCAAGTCTCAACTTGATTTAAGAACAAAATAACTATGTCTAATTCTCAAGCTCCAATGCAGGCTGCGGAAGTCCGCGTTTATCCTATATTTACTGTTCGTTGGCTAGCAGTTCATGCTTTAGCTATTCCATCAGTATTCTTTTTGGGTTCCATTGCTGCTATGCAATTCGTAGCCCGATAAATTTAACAATCATGCAAGTAAACGAAAATCCTAACAAAGTTCCAGTTGAACTTAATCGTACAAGCCTTTATTTAGGCTTACTATCAGTCTTTGTATTGGGAATTTTATTTTCCAGTTACTTTTTCAATTAAATTAAAACTATGAATAAATTAAAAGGACCTGATGGAAGAATTCCAGATAGACTTCCCGACGGTAGACCAGCAGTTGCATGGGAAAGAAGATGGACTGAAGGAACTCTTCCACTATGGCTTGTTGCTACAGCAGGTGGAATTGCAGTTATCTTCGTTTTAGGTATATTCTTTTATGGTTCATACCAAGGCGTTGGAGCTGGAGGCTAACAAATCCTTCCCTTGACCTGATAATCACTTACATCAAAAAAGCCTAATAAGAATCAGTAAATATCCTTAGTTTCTTTTGTGTGAAGCTTGGGATATTTTCTTTTTGGGTTATCAATCCATCTTTTAATGAAAAATGAGACTTACTTTTTGGTCTTTCTTTTTCAATTAATTTAGCTACTTCAAAAATTATTTTATTAGCCACTTCAGTATTTGATCTAAGATTATCCAAAACCATCTCTACAGAAACTTCTTGATGAGTTTGATGCCAGCAATCATAATCAGTAACCATAGATAAGGAGGAGTAAGCTATTTCAGCTTCTTTAGCTAATCTTGCTTCTGTGTGGTTCGTCATTCCAATTATTGAACATCCCCAACTCCTATATAAATTAGATTCTGCTCTAGTTGAGAAAGCGGGACCTTCCATTGCTAGATAGGTACCCCCTCTATGCAATTGTCTACCCCCAGGAATATTTTTTTCTCCAATTTCACTTAATATACGTGATAAATTTGTGCAGAAGGGATCTCCCATAGTTACGTGAGCAACAGCTCCCTCGTTAAAGAAGGTTGCAGGTCTATTTTTTGTCCGGTCTATAAATTGATCTGGAACCACTATATCAAGTGGCCTTATCTGTTCTTGTAATGAACCAACTGCTGATGGAGCAATAATCCATCTTACTCCTATTGATCTTAGAGCCCAAATGTTAGCTTTGTAAGGGATTTCAGAAGGATTTAAACTATGTGTTCTGCCATGTCTAGGAATAAATGCTATCTCTAGGTTTCCAAGATTATATACTTTTATTGAATCTGAAGGTTTACCATAGGGAGTGTTGATTTCTAGTTCTCTTAAGTACTCTATTTGATCCATTGAATAAAATCCACTTCCACCAATCACTCCTAATCTTGATTTTTCAATTGGTAATAAATGTTCTTTATTCATAGTGATTTAAATGACTTTTAATCATCTGGTACTAATTGGAGGGGGACACTCAAATGTTTCTTTATTGAAGAAATGGTTAATGTTTCCGAAATTAATGCCAGAAATTCCTGTTTCAATTATATCTAGAGATTCTCATTTGGTTTATTCGGCTATATTCCCATCGGTGATTTCAAAATCAATCACTTTAGAAGAGAGTTTAATTGATATAAAATCTTTAGCAAAAAATGTAAAAGTATCTTTTATAGAAGAAGAAGTAAAAGATATTGATTTCAATTTAAAGAAAATTGTTTTAAGTAATAGACCTTCAGTTAATTATTCGAAGTTGGTGCTTAATTATGGAAGTCAAACAATAATTCCAAAAGAATTTGAATCACTAGTTAAAAATCGAAATGCTTTTTCAATTAAACCTTTTTTAAGGGCTTATGACTCAATAGTAAAAGAGGACATTTTTGATTCAGTTAATGAACTTCCATTTGTAATTGTTGGGAGTGGCCTTGCTGCAATTGAAGTATCATATGCTTTGAGAAAAAGATGGGGAGATAGACCTTTAAAACTATTATGTGATTCAAGAAAAATTAATAATAAAATTCTAAAAAGTTTACGGAATTCCAATATTGATTTAGTTGAAAAACTTAATTTTGATTATGGCAAGATTCTTTTATGTACTGGAAACACATCTCCGTTATGGGCACAAAAAAAATTATTAGATTCGGATTCTTATGGCAGAATAATTACAAATCAGAATTTGCAGATAAAAAGTTTCTCTGGAATCTTTGCTGTCGGTGATTGCGCAGTTGTAGGTTCAGCAAAAAGACCAGCATCGGGAGTTTTTGCAGTAAAAGTTGTAAATACATTAGTACAAAATCTAAAAAAAGATATCGAAGGGAGATCATTAAAAAAGTGGTTTCCTCAAAAGATCGGCTTGCAAATAGTAAATATATTTCCAAGCCATCATCAAAAGGCTTTTGCTATTTATCGCAATTTTGTTTTCGGCCCTTCTTTTATTTTTTGGATTTTAAAGCATAAAATTGATCTCAACTTTATTAAAAAGTTCAGATCAAAAAGGCTAATTATGAAAAGTAGTGAAAAAAATATTTCATTGAATGATTGCAGAGGATGTGCAGCTAAAATTCCTCAGTTTGTTTTGAACAAATCATTAAAAAATTCTAATTTAAATTCTTTTGCCTTATCACCTGAAGATTCAGTTGAGATATATCAAAATGGTCAAGATATTATCTTGCAAAGTGTAGATGGATTTCCTGCTTTGGTAAGTGATCCTTGGCTTAATGCAAAAATTACTACTTTGCATGCTTGCTCAGATTTGTGGGCATGCGGAGCAAAACTTTCATCCGCGCAGGCTTTGATTTCATTACCAAAAGTTGAAAGGGAATTTCAGAGTTACCTCTTTTCTCAATCACTTCAAGGTATTAAATCAACAGTTGAGGATCATGGAGGTGAATTACTTGGAGGCCATACTTTCGAGGCAAGAAGTTTAGTAAATAAACCTTATTCATTAGGAATAGATATTTCTTTAACAGTTCAAGGTATTTTAAAAAATGGAACAAAACCATGGCTTAAATCTGGAATGGATATTGGAGATATTCTCATGATGTCTAGACCTCTGGGCGTTGGGATTTACTTTGCCGGTCAAATGCAAAATATTAATACGCTAGGTAGTTCTTCTGAAGTAATTAATAATTTATTAAAGAGTCAGCAATATTTGATTGATGAAATTTATCTTTTTCAAAATCAATTTAAAGAATCATTAGTCAATGCTGCGACTGACATTACTGGATATGGATTTATTGGACATCTTAAAGAAATGGTTGAATCATCTAATTTATATAGGCAAATCAATAATCTTGAGCCACTAAAAGTTTTATTAGATTTATTTGCATTTAAAGCTTATCCTGGAGTATTTGATTTAATAAGAAAAGATGTTAAAAGTACTTTCTTTGAATCCAATAAAGAAATTTTTGACAAAATTTATAAAGTAAATAAGCAAAAAAGAATAATTAATTT
>QCCJ01000018.1 GCA_003281285.1 Prochlorococcus sp. AG-347-K22
GGATGATGGTTATATTTTTCGCAGATAAAAGCAATTTTAGTCATAAATGAGAAGGCTTCAATAAAATTATAAAATTTAAATTCTCTCTGGATTTGTTCATTGTTAATTTCCCAGCCGGGTATTTTGACAACTAATTCCTTTAATTCTTCATCTTGCAAAAGGTAAGGTTCCATTAAATGATTAATATTAGTTTTTATTAATTACATTATAAATATTTTGCCCTTTCTCACCAATTATATGTATATTTAAAACTCTTTCTTTTTGATCAAATCTATGTTCCCATAAATATACTGCTTGCCATGTGCCAAGCATAATATTCCTGTCCTGAAAACTCAAAGATAAAGTAGTGTTTGTTAAAGATGTTTTAATATGTGCTGGCATATCGTCAGCTCCTTCTTGGTAATGTTCATAATAAATTTCTTCTCTATTTTTTGATAAAGTTAAGTAGGAATTATATGGGACTATAGATTGGATATATTTTTTTAAGTCTCTTAGCACGTTTGGATCAGCATTTTCATTAATTGTTAAGCTGCAGCTGGTATGAAGTGAAGTTAAATTTAAAATTCCTGAATCAAAATTATTTTTTTCAATAAATAAATTTAAATCTTTTGTTATGTCAATAAAACCCTCTCCATTAGTTGTAAATTCTAATTTTGAAAATATTTGTTCCATATAAGTAAAACTTAATTAATTAATATTCTATTATGGATAAACAATGTATGTTTTATGCAAACATCAAAATTTTTATCTTAAAATAAAATTTAATTTATATGTAAATTTTGGCTGAAATTCAATGGAATAAGCTGGGGGCTTATCTTAAAGAAACTCAAATATTAGGTTCAATCCAAAATACACTTTATTGGGATCAGAATACAGGGATGCCCAAGAAAGGAGCTTCTTGGAGGTCTGAACAACTTACTTATATTGCAAAAATCTTGCATAGAAGAAATTCTTCTGAAGAATTTTATGATTTAATAAAATCCGCTAAAAATGAATTATTAAATAATGAACAAAAATCCAATAATCAAATCTTTGTTCAAGGTAAAGAAAAAAACATTAATCTTTTAATCAAGGAATTTAATCGAGCGAAAAATTTAGATCCTAAATTAGTTGAGTCTTTGGCAAAGGCAAAATCTAAAGGATATGAAAGTTGGCAAGAAGCTAAGAAAAAATCAGATTTTAAAATTTTTCTCCCATTCTTTGAAGAATTAGTCAAATTACGGATTGAAGAGGCAAAACAAATATCAGATCAATATTCACCTTGGGAGACTTTAGCTCAGCCCTTTGAGCCTGAATTAACTTTAAAGTGGTTGAATAAAATGTTTCAGCCTTTGAAAGATGCTCTCCCAGAGTTGATTAGAGGAATGAATAAGTCAAAGAAATATCACTGGGATTTAAGTCCAGAATCTCAACAGAATTTATGTTCTAAATTACTTGATGAGTTTGGGAGAGATAAAGATCTTGTTGTGGTTGGTAAATCTCCTCATCCTTTTTCAATTACATTAGGGCCTGATGATTATAGGATTACGACAAGAATCGTTGAAGGTGAACCATTATCAAGTTTTTTAGCAACTGCACATGAGTGGGGACATTCAATTTATGAGCAAGGTTTGCCATCACAAAGTCATCAATGGTTTGCTTGGCCTTTAGGTCAAGCAACTTCTATGGGTATTCATGAAAGTCAATCATTATTTTGGGAAAATAGAGTAGTTAAATCCAAATCTTTTTCAAAAAGATTTTTTAAAAAATTTGTTTCAGCTGGATGTACATTAAATAATTCTTTTGAACTATGGAAATCTATTAATCATTTGGAAGCAGGATTAAATAGGGTTGAGGCAGATGAATTGACTTATGGTTTACACATTCTGGTTAGAACCGAACTTGAAATAGATTTAATTGAGAGAGGGTTACCAGCTGAAGATATTCCAAAGGAATGGAATAAAAGATATAGTGAACTCCTAGGAATAAAACCATCTAATGATTCTGAAGGTTGTCTTCAAGATGTTCATTGGAGTGAAGGAGCGTTTGGATATTTTCCTTCATATTTGTTAGGTCATCTTATAAGTGCGCAAATATCTTTTCAAATGGAAAGAGACATTGGTTTGATAGATGATTTAATCCAAAATGGTGAATATCAAAAAATCATATTTTGGTTAAGAAATAATGTTCATAAATTTGGCAGATCAGTTAATTCTATGGAATTGATAAGAATGGTCACTAACGAAGAACTATCACCAAACTATTTCATTAATCATTTAAAGTCTAAAATAAATGATTTTTGCTGAAACATTACTTTTAAAGAATTTGGTTGAGTGTGAGGATGTAAGATAAATAAAAATAATTTCTTGATGGCAAACCTTAATCAACCCCCAAGCAGGGTTACACCAAATTTATTGCACATACTAAACGCTTTCACTGATAGCTCAAATAAAATAATAAACACTATTGTTGAATTGAATTCTAATACTATAAATAAATATGAATTAATTACAGAAACGGGCCACCTTAAACTTGATAGAGTAGGTTATTCTTCACTTGCGTATCCTTTCGCTTATGGATGTATACCAAGGACATGGGATGAAGATGGAGATCCACTTGATGTCGAAATTGTAAGTGTAACTGAGCCATTGATACCTGGTTCTATTGTGGAGGCAAGGATTATTGGGGTGATGAAATTTGATGATGGTGGAGAGGTTGATGATAAGGTGATTGCGGTTCTCGCAGATGATAAAAGAATGGATCATATCTCAAGTTATGAAGACCTTGGAGAGCAATGGTTAAAAGAAACAAAATATTATTGGGAGCACTACAAAGATCTAAAAAAACCTGGAACATGCACTGTAAATGGTTTTTTTGGAATAGAAGAAGCTGTTAAAGTGATTAAAGATTGTGAGGAGAGATACAAAAAAGAAATTGATCCTAAATTAGTAAATTAACTAATTTTTATTTTCTCTAAATTCTTCAAATATTTCGCTGAGGATTTTGTCGGCACCTTGGATCTTTAGTCTCTTTGCTAGTTCTATGCCTACTAGTTCAGGGTCATTAATATTGCCAATAACTTGATCTTTTATAAGCCTTTCTCCATCAAGAGAGGCTACCATACCAGTAAGGTAAAGTTGTCCATTATCAATATTACTATTAACACCTATTGGGACTTGACATCCACCTTCAAGTTCTCTTAAAAAAGCCCTTTCTGCCAGACATCTTTGACTAGTAGGTTTATCTTCTAAGACATTTATAATTTCTAAAACTTTTTTATCATCAGATTTACATTCAATGCCTAGAGCTCCTTGGCCAACTGCATGAAGGGAAATTTCACTTGGTATAATCTGGTGAATTCTTGATTCAAAGCCTAATCTCTTTAAACCAGCTGCTGCAAGAATTATACAATCAAATTCTCCGGCATCTAATTTTTCAATTCTTGTAATAACATTTCCCCTGATATCTTTGAAAACAAGATGTGGGTACTTATTTCTTAATTGTGCAAGTCTTCTTAGAGAGCTTGTTCCCACAACAGAACCTTGAGGTAAGGTTTCAAGTTTATAACAGTCATTTTTTTTGCTTACTACTAAAGCATCTGCAGGATCCTCCCTTTTTGTGATGCATCCTAATTTAAGGCCATTAGGCAAATTGGTTGGCAAATCTTTCAGAGAATGTACTGCTATATCTGCATGGCCTACGAGCATTTGTGCTTCAAGTTCTTTAGTAAATAAGCCTTTATCGCCTATTTTTGCTAAGGCTACATCAAGGATTTTGTCACCCTGAGTCGCCATAGCTTCTATAGATACCTCTAAATTGGGGATATTACTTTCTAGTTGATCTTTAACCCATAAAGTTTGAACCATTGCTAGTTTGCTTCTTCTACTAGCTATTTTCAGCTTAAAATTAGTCATTAAATATTATTTTGAGTTTGAATTAAAATAAAGTCGAATCTATTTTAAGCTATTCTTTTGCAAGTTTCTAAAGCTGAAAATTATACTTAACTTTTTTTATTTTATATATTCTTTTAAAACCCCATTTCGATTTGGATGTCTAAGTTTTCTTAGGGCTTTTGCCTCTATTTGTCGAATTCTTTCTCTTGTTACATCAAAAATCTGGCCAATTTCTTCAAGGGTTTTCATTCTTCCATCATCGATACCATATCTCAATCTGAGAACATCTCTTTCCCTTGGACTTAGAGTTGCTAATACTCCTTCCAAATCTTCTCTTAATAAAGTTTTTGAGACATCTTGCTCTGGATTTTCTATATCAGCCTCTATAAAGTCTCCGAGTCTTGAGTCTTCTTCTTTCCCTATTGGAGTTTCTAAAGAAATAGGAAGTTGCGCACTTTTAGCTATAAATCTTAATTTTTCTATTGTCATTTCCATACTTTCAGCGATTTCTTCTTCACTAGGTTTCCTGCCATATTCTTGGCTAAGAACTTTTGTGGTTTTTTTGATTCTGGATATTGTCTCGTATAAGTGAACTGGCAATCTAATAGTTCTACTTTGATCCGCAATTGCTCTTGTAATAGCTTGGCGAATCCACCAAGTTGCGTATGTAGAGAACTTATAACCTTTTTCATGGTCAAATTTTTCAGCGGCCCTAATTAGACCCAAACTTCCTTCTTGGATTAAATCTTGAAATGATAAACCTCTATTCATATATTTTTTTGCAATGGAAACAACTAATCTTAAATTTGATTGAACCATTTTTTCTTTAGCTCTCCTTCCTAAAAGAAGTCTTCTTCTAAATTTGGAAAGAGGCATATCTATTAACTCGGCCCATTCTCTAACTGATGGGAAATGCCCTTTTTCTGACTCATATTGAGTTGCTAGTTCTTCTAATTGGAGTAAGTCAGCAATTTTTCTTGCAAGTTCAATTTCTTCATCTGGTCTTAAAAGTCTAATTCTTCCAATTTCTTGGAGATAAACTCTTATTGAATCTTCAGTATAAATACCTTTTGGGCCAAGCTTTATATTTCCAAGCCCTTTATCTTCTTCTTCAGGATCACCAAATTCATTATTTTTTTCAATACTGCTTTCGTTTAACTCGGAAGATGTCTGTAAATTTTGACTATTTTTAATACCATCTTCTTCCACCACTGTTTCTATATCTGTATTAATTTTTTTATTGATCTTTTTTTTTGAACTAGGCTTGGAATTCTTTGATTCTGCTGCGACTGGACACATAATTAACTCCTTTCTACGGTGAATTTAACTAGATAAAATTTTATTTAGGGCTAATTTGAACATTTAGTAGTAAAGTTCCCCTTAATGTTTAAAAAACTTTTTCACAAAATGAGAAAAAGAAAAGTTTTCTAAATTGTTGAAAAATTTAAATAGTGCTATAGATTACCTAAAGTAAAAAGTCTTGGGATTTCTCAGACAGGCAGATCATTTTTTGAATTTTCAGTCAATGATCAAAGCTTCATGTCTCCCTTAAGATCAGGATACTTACAATGTGCAAAAAACACTTTGTGGAATGTTCAACAATCCAATACTAAGAAAAAGTTTTGAAGCCGGCAAGTAATCAGTTATTAAATATCTCCTACAAATTGGAAATTTTACTTGATATAGGTAGTAATGAAAGCTTTTACTATTTAGATGGAAATAATCTTGGAACAGAAGTTGGAGATATTGTAAGTGTGAGACTAAGAGGGAGATTATTGAATGGGTTGGTGATCTCCAAAAAAAACTTTTCGATAATCAATAGTGATGAAACAAATATTACTGGAGTAAAAAACATAAGATATTTGTTTGTTGAAAGTATTTTGCAGAAAAAAATTATTGATGACTCTTGGAGAGAATTAATGGAGTCCCTAGCTACTTTTTATATGGTTAGTAATTTAAAAATGTTTAAAACTGCATTTCCTCCTGGCTGGATTGGTAAATATAAGAATTTTTCTAAAGGTTTTAAAGATCAAATATGGATTGAAACTAAAAAAGAATTTGATATTAAGAAAAATGGATTAACCAAAAAGGAATTTTTTTTAATGAATACTTTGCCTGACAAAGGTAATTGGCAAAGTGAATTAATAAAGTCTGGTTTTAATTCCAAACTAATTAACTCAATGGTCAGTAAGAATTACCTTGTTAAATATAAAAGGAAAAAAGTTATAAATACTAAATTAAATTCCTATTTAAATGATTGCATTGCGACAAAAAAACCAAATCTTACAAATGAGCAAAAAATTGCATTTCAAGAATTTCAAACAATGAAACCAGGAGATGTTTTACTTCTATGGGGAGAAACAGGTTCAGGTAAAACAGAAGTTTATATGAGAATTGCTGAAGATCAATTTCTTAAGAAAAAAAGTTGTTTGATACTAGCCCCAGAAATCGGACTAATTCCTCAACTTATTGATAGGTTTAGTCGTCGATTTAATAATGTCGTTTACGAATATCATAGTAACTGTTCTCCAAATCATAGAACTTTAGTTTGGAAGAAAATTATTAATGCTAATGAACCTTTAATAGTAATAGGAACAAGGTCCGCAGTTTTTCTTCCAATGAGAAATCTAGGATTAATAATAATGGATGAAGAGCATGATACTTCTTATAAACAAGATAATCCTATGCCTTGTTATGACGCAAGAGAGATTGCTATTGAAATAGTAAAAAGGAATTCTGCAAAGTTAATTTTTGGGAGTGCAACCCCATCAATGAAGACTTGGAAAAAGTGTATTTTTGAAAACAATTTTAAATTGGTAAGAATGATTCAAAGGATATCCAGTAATGAGATTCCTGAAATAAAAATTATTGATATGCGTGATGAATTCAAGAATGGAAATATGAAAATTTTTTCCAATGAATTATTACAATTGATTCCTCAACTACGCTTAAAAAAAGAGCAGGCAATAATTTTGATCCCTAGGAGGGGTCATAGTGGGTTTTTAAGTTGTAGAAATTGCGGATATTTAATAAATTGCCCTAACTGTGACGTTCCTTTATCGGTGCATCTCGGTTCACAAGGGAAGAAATGGTTAAGCTGTCATTGGTGTGATCATAAATCGAGATTGATCAATCGTTGCCCAGATTGTCATTCAACTGCCTTTAAACCTTTTGGAATAGGAACACAAAGGGTAATAGAGTTTTTAAATGAAGAATTTCCTGACTTAAGGGTACTTCGCTTTGATAGAGATACAACCTCAGTAAAAGATGGTCATAGAGATATTCTTTCAAAGTTCTCTAAAGGTGATGCAGATATTCTTGTGGGAACTCAAATGTTGGCAAAAGGGATTGACATCCCCAATATTACTCTTTCAGTAGTTATTGCAGCAGATGGGTTGCTTCATCGCCCAGATATTTCGGCAGAAGAAAAATCATTACAATTGTTTTTGCAATTAGCTGGCAGGGCAGGCAGGGCTCAAAAAAAAGGAAAAGTAATTTTTCAAACATATAAACCTAACCACCCGGTAATTTCGTATCTTCAAAAAAGAGATTATGAGAGATTCTTAAGTGAAAACTCGAAATTGAGAAAAGATGCTAATTTATTTCCATTTTGCACGATTTGCCTTCTTAAATTATCAGGTGAAAATTATGAATTAACTGAGTCAATTGCAATAAAATTAGCAAAATATCTACTCAATTTTTGTGAGAAAAATAACTGGAAATTAATTGGTCCTGCTCCTAGTTTAATTGCTAAAATCGGTAAAAAATTTAGATGGCAGATATTAATACATGGTCCTGAAGGGACAAAGATACCTTTACCTGATAGATCAATATTATGGAAACTTATTCCAAAAAATGTTTTTTTAACAATAGATGTAAATCCAGCAGAGTTGTAATTACTTTGATGGAAGTTGAGGTAAATCTGAACCTAATTTAAATCTATAGAATCTTAATAAATAAGCCAATATTATAATTATTAAAATAATAGATACCCCAATCAAAAGTTTGTTGAGGCTCCAGAAAGAAAATTCAAGACTATTTATCTGCCCTTGATTTAAATTCCAAATTATTAAATTTTTTGTGATTTCTAAATTTGAATTATTTTTATCGGTAAGGATAGCTTTATTAGGGGGAATAATTTTGAAAATAAGTTCTAAATTATCAAAACCTTTAATAGAATTTAGATCCAAATCTAACCTGTAAAAGTATTTTTTAAAAAAAATGAAGTTTTTTTGAGTGGTATTAATTTCTATATTTGTTGATTCTCCCGCTAACTCTCCAGCTGTATTTTGGGTGATTTTAAGAACTTGCTTTGTATCTTCTAAATTGAGATTTTTATGTTTTAAAGAAAAGGTTGATTCGTCTTGTTCAATTTCTGCGTCAGGGAAAATACCTTTCATCTTATCTTCAAATTTTAATTGCCAAGGAAATTTCTTTATATATTTACTTTCTATCACTAAATTATTGGTTATTGAATCAAGTTCATTAAGATCAAGGGTATCCTCAATTTTAACGCAGCCACTTAAAAGTGGAATTAATAATAATAGTATTAAAAAAATGATCAGTGAAAAGCCTTTCTGAAAGGGTTTTGTTTCACCAGTTGGTGTCTCAGTTACATTAATAAATTTTTTTTTCTTCAATACTTCTCTTTTTTTGCGCAGTGAGTTAAGAGATTTTTTATTTAGTAATGGGTCGCTCTCAAACTGTACGTTCCAATTTTCTGGCTTTTTAATGTCAGGGGAGTCTATAACTTCCATCAAATATTTTGCATTTTCTCTCGTCTTATTATCGTAAGATTTTAGAAGTTCTTTACAAAACCTTTTAGCCTCCTCCTTTTTATTGATACCACAAAGAGCAGTAATTAAGATTGTTCTTAAATTTACTCCCTCTTTGCTTGATAAAGGAAATGATTCGATTATGGGCAAAAGAAATTCAATACAATAATGATACTCACCTTTAGCTAAAGCAAGTTCTACTGTTTCTAAAACTTGCTCATAAGTTTTCATGAGTTAGGCGACTATCATCGTACCTATCCCGGAATTTGTAAAAATCTCAAGAAGTAATGAATGCTCTATTCTTCCATCAATTATGTGAGCTGCTTTGACTCCTTGTGCTAAAGCTCTTATACAGCATTCTGTCTTTGGAATCATACCTTCAGTCACAATTTTTTTATCAATAAAATCCCTTGCCTCTTTGAGATTAGTTTTTTCAACAAGACTATTTTTGTTTTCTTTTTCTTTTAAAATCCCTTGAGTATCAGTAAGAAGAATAAGTTTTTCTGCATTTATTGCAGCAGCAATTTCTCCAGCAACAAAATCTGCATTGATGTTATGGGAAATTCCCTCCAAGGTTGATCCAATGCTAGAAATAATCGGAATATATCCTTTAGAAATAAGAGGATCTAATATTTCAGGATTGATTTTTGTAACTTCTCCCACTAACCCATGGCTCCCATCTCCTAGTTCTCTAGATTGAATTAAGTTACCATCAAGACCTGATATCCCCACAGCTAAGGATCCAGTTTTATTAATGCCTTTTACAATTTGTTTGTTAACTCTACCCATTAGAACCATCTCGACAATTTCCATTGTTTTTTGATCAGTTATTCTTAATCCATTTTCGAATTTAGGAGATATTTCTAATTTCTTTAACCAATTATTAATCTCGGGTCCACCTCCATGAATTACTATCGGACAAACTCCAACGGTTGATAAAAGTGCTATGTCTCTAAAAAAAGCATTTTTTAAATTATCATTCTCCATGACAGAACCGCCATACTTGATAACAATTTTTCTACCTGAGAAACTTTGTATATATGGAAGTGCTTCGCTTAATATTGATACTCTTTGAGAATCATTCATTATTAAAATTCATTAAAACTTGATTGAATTGAGAAATTAGGTTTTTACAAATATATCCCTATATTCAATAAAAGAGAATAAGATCAAATTCTTTTTTATTATCCTCGATAATAAATTCTGATTCAAGACCTTTGACGAAAAACCTGTTTAATCTTTCTTGTTTTTCAATCCATTTTTCTAGAGGGACAGCGTTTAATTCGAAACGCATTCTGAGACCATTTTTTTCTTCCTTTGTAATTTCTTCTATTTCTTTTAATTGAGGGGGGTTATCTTCGTCCCACAAATTTAAAGATTCTAATGACGATTCAAGATGAGCTTTTATCCCATACCTCCATCTTGTAACATCTTTAACTAGTGCTGTTAATTCTTTTGGTCTATTAAATTTATTTGTCGCAAAATTTGTCTTGTTAAACAACTCTACAGGAGGTATTTCAGAAGTCTTTAAGCCTAATCCAATTAGAAAAATAGGTACTCCATAAAAAAAAGTAGGTACACTTAAATTCACTGAGTCTGTAAAATAAGCAGTCATTCCAACAAAAGCTAATATACCCCCAGCGGTTACTATTAAGTTTCCAGGCGATAAGTATTTCTTCATTTTGATTTAGTAGAATGAGTTTTAAATGGGCTAATAAGTATTATGCAAGATTCTAATACTGCAAATCAAGGAGATTTAATTTTTAAACTTGATCAAGATAGAGCATGGCTACTAGAAAATCTTGATAAGGGTAAATGGCCAGAAATCAGAAGCGAACTTGCTACGCTTGAAAGAAAAATAAGCAAATTAATTATAAGTGTTCAAGAAAATAATGTTGGTATTTGATTTAAAAAGGTATTTCGTCAACTTCAGGTACTAAAGGTGAACTATCCCAACTAGATTTTTTGGTGGTTTCTTTATTTTCAAATGACTCGTTATTTTCTTTTTGATCAGAATTTATAACTTCAACTGGTGATATTTGATGAATCTTTGAAGCTGTTAGTTCTGGTTGCTTTTCTTTTGTTCCATCTTTTCTAGTGACAGAATTCATCTTTAGACGTCCCTCAATTACAATATTTTGCCCTTCCTTTAGTTCATCTACCATTTCTTGGGCAATATTTCCCCATCCTATGATCTTGAGATCTCTGGTTGGATCTTCACTACGTAATCCTTTAAAATTAACAATCATTTCTGCAATTGGAGTTTGGTTTTCTTTGGTATACCTCATTTGGGGAGCGCTATTAATTACCGCCTGAATTAAACAATGATTCATTACTTACTATTTAATTAAAGATATACTGATGCAGAATCAAGAAAATTGCTATAAAAATGTTTGGATCCTATCAGGAACTTCGGATGGGCCTGTAATAGCTAATAGGCTTCTAAAACTTAATTATTCAGTGTTTGCAAGTGTTTTAACATATAAAGCAGGGCAAGCTTATATTGAAAATCCAAAGTTACATATCATTACGGGTAAATTAAATAATAAAGATCAAATAATTAATTTCATAAATAAAAATAAAATCTCATGCGTTGTGGATGCTACTCATCCATTTGCCATAATAATTTCTAAAAATCTTAATAATGCATGTAAGGAGATTAATATACCTCTCTTACTATTTGAGAGGAAATCTCTAATAGATAACACTAATAATTTTTTTTATATTGATGATTTGAAGGATATAAATAACGTTGATATAGAAAATAAGAATATTCTTCTGGCAATAGGATCAAGATTTCTTAACGATACAGCTAAATATTATATGAATTGTAAAGCAAATGTATTTACAAGGGTGCTTCCAACTTATGAGGGTATAACTAAAGCTTTTGGATCATGTATTAAAAGTTCTAACATAGCGATACTCGAACCGAGTAAAAATAATAAAAGCATTTTAGAAAAAAAACTTTGTGATTTTTGGGAGATAGATTATGTTCTATGTAGAGAATCTGGAAGTTATTCTCAGAAAAACTGGGAGAGTATAGTTTCTAGAAGTAAAATGAAGTTATTTTTGGTTAAAAGGCCGAAAGTTAAAAATGATTATTCTTACTCTTTTGATCAATATCACAATTTGATAAATCACATAATTAAAAAATATTGATGTTTAATTTATTATGGAAGTATTAGTTATGATCACAACTGAATCAAGTAAAGAAAATGCTTTTCGAATGGCTAAATTACTAATACAAAATAAACTTGCAGCTTGTGTTTCGATAAAGCAAATTTTTTCAATTTATAAGTGGAATGATGATATTGAAGAAACTAAAGAGTTTGAAATCACAATAAAAAGTAAACTAGAATTTCAAGATTATTTAGTTGAATTCTTACATAAAAATTCCACATATGATGTCCCTCAAATTATTTACAAAAAATACCATGCTGAGATGAAATATTACGATTGGTTGCATAAGACTATTTGATTAAATTTATTTAATTAACTCTTTAAGATCGATATCTGATCTAGATCCTAATTGCGTAATTATTTGTCCCGCAAAAATTGAAGCTATCTCTCCACATTTTTTGAGGGAACAATTGTTTATTAATCCATGGATAAATCCTCCCGCATAGATATCTCCCGCTCCTGTAGTATCAATAATCTTGCTTTGTGTTATTGACTCAATTATTTCAAAATTATTTTTGTTAATTATGATAGAACCATTGCTTCCAAGAGTTACTATGACTAATTGACATAAGGAAGATATGGCTTCTTGGCAGCTTGCTAATTTATCATTTTTAAATAGGCTTAACACCTCGGATTCATTACAAAAAACAATATCTACATATTCATCGATTAATTCCAAGAAACTCTCACGATGTCTATCTACACAAAATGAATCAGACAATGAAAGGATTATTTTTGTATTAGATTGTTTTGCTATTTGGGCGGCTTTAATAAAAGCTTTTTTAGCTAATTCGCTGTCCCATAAATACCCTTCTAAATATAAGTATTTACTCTCCTTAATCTTAGTAAAGTCAATGTCATCTGGTTCAAACTCTATAGATGCTCCTAGGTAAGTGCACATTGTTCTTTGTGCATCAGGTGTAATCAAAATAATTGAATGAGCTGTTGAAGCACCTTCAATAGTTGGTGGAGTATTAAATATAGTTTTACTTTTTTTTATATCGTCAGAAAAGAAATTCCCGAATTGAT
>QCCJ01000019.1 GCA_003281285.1 Prochlorococcus sp. AG-347-K22
TTTAATAAGCCAGATTTCTTAATAGGAATAAAATTCATTTTTTTTAAAAGTAGTTTTGAAAGATTAAAAAAAATTTCTCTTGTTAAGCTGATGAATTAAATTAAAAAGTATTGTATTTATTGGACTTGAGATAAAATTATTGATTTAATCAAAATAATTAATATTTTTATTATTTATAATTGTATATGACGCCTGAGAGGCTTGGATTACTTTGGGGGATAACTGTATTTGCAGGCGCTTTCGCTCGATTATTTTCTTCTTTTACAGGATTCCCAAGTGTTGTTATTTTATTGCTTTCTGGATTATTCATCGGAAGATCAGGATTAGGACTTGTTGAGCCATTAGATCTTGGGCAAGGGCTTGAAACTATTGTGGGGCTTTTGGTCTCCTTGGTTCTTTTTGAAGGGGGATTAAATTTAAAACTGCCTGAGGGGAATATAAGAAATACTGTTTTGAAAATTTCATTGGTAAGACTTTTTATTTCATTATCAGCTGGAATATTTATCGCTCATTGGCTGGCTGGCCTCTCATGGCAAGTCGCAGGAATATATAGCGCCATAGTTTTAGCTACTGGACCAACAGTTGTCTCTCCATTAGTGGAACAAATAAAATTAGCTTCCCCACTCTCGGAAGTTTTAAAAGCTGAGGGGTTGTTGCTTGAACCAATTGGTGCAGTACTGGCATTACTGCTTTTAGAACTGACTTTAGGTGACCTTCGTGGGATTAACGATGTTTTTATAGCATTAATGCAAAGATTAGGAGGAGGAGTCTTAATCGGATTAAGTTCAGGATGGTTACTATCAGAAATTTTAAAAAAAATAAAAAATGAAGCCTCATTTGGTATTGAGCTTCAAGTTACCCTTGGATTTATTTTTCTTGTGTATGGAATTTGCGAATATTTTTTGCCAGAATCAGGCTTGCCGGCTTCTGTCGCGGCAGGTTTTATTGTTGGCAAAAGAGAAGTTATAGATAAAGAGAGATTGGATAATCTAATAGGTGAATTAGCTCAATTAGCAATAACAGTTCTTTTCCCTTTATTGGCCGCTGACGTTTCTTGGGGTGAATTAAGTCCGCTTGGCTGGGGAGGGATTGTTTGCGTTTTTATGTTGATGGTAATTGTTCGCCCTATCTCTATATGGATAGCAACAATAGGTAGAGAATTGAACTTAAAAGAAAAAATATTTTTAGCCTGGTTAGCCCCAAGAGGTATTGTTACTGCAGCAGTAGCTTCTCTTTTCTCTATCAGATTAGAGCAGGCTGGTATCCTTGGTGCTGGCCGTCTCCAAGGTTTAGTTTTTCTTACTATATTAATGACAGTAGGAATCCAAGGACTTTCAGCTAAACCTTTGGTAAATAGGCTTGAATTAGAACAAAAAAAATAATTTATGTTGATTTAAGACATCTTTCAATTCGAGATCTATCAGTTTTAATCTCTGAGAAAAGTTCCCAACTTTGAATTAAATCTGGCCCACTGAGAGATCCAAAAAAAGCTACTCTTAATGATTTCATTAATATCCCTTTTTTAACATTATGAATTTTTGAGATTTCGTTTATTATTTCTTTAGCTTTCTCTTTATCTAGTTTTATAGTGTTTTGCTCAGTTAAATAATTTAGGATTAGTTTTAGAGATGCTTTGCTATCCTTGTGTTCCAGAAAATCTCGACCTTCTTTTTGAATTGTAGGAATCCAGAAAAATGGTTTTGATTGATAAATGGCATCTTTTAAAAGAACCATAGAGTCTCTAAGCAAAATTGCTAACTTGTATGCCCATTCTTGAGATGGCGGTTCCCAACCATTTTCATCCCAGTATTTTTTCATGATCTCACTTAACTTTATTGATTCCATATTTTTTATATATTGAGAATTAATCCAGTTGAGTTTTTCCCAGTTGAATTTAGCCCCAGCTTTATTTATGTCTGATAACTCAAAAATTTCAGATATCTCATCAAGTGAAAGTATTTCTCTGTCGGCAGATTTTGGAGACCAACCTAAAAAGGCCATATAGTTCGATAAGGCCTCAGGTAAATATCCCATATCTCTAAATTCATCGATTGAGGTAACGCAATCTCTTTTAGATAATTTTTTACCTTCACTATTCAGTATTAAGGGTGTATGCGAAAAAGTCGGCAAATTAAAATTTAATGCTTTATAGATCAATATTTGTTTTGCGGTGTTCGAGATATGGTCTTCACCCCTTACAACATGAGTAATATTCATGAAATTATCATCAACTACAACTGCAAGATTATATAAAGGATCTCCAATCTCATAGCCCTTTGCCCTTCTTGACAAAACTAAATCACCACCCAAGTCTTTCCCTTGCCATTTGATTTCTCCTCTTATCTGATCTACCCATTTAATTTCAATTTTTTCATCAATCTTAAACCTTATTACTGAATTCCTCCCTTGGGATATAAATGTTTCTATTTCTTCTTTTGAGAGACTTCTGTGCCTATTATCATGCTTTGGAGGTAAGCCTTTCTTTTTTTGTTCTTCTCTTAGTTCAGAAATCTCGTCTTCTGTAGTAAAGCATCTATATGCAGCTCCACACTCCAATAGCTTTTTGATGTAATTTTTGTGAATCGAAATTCGTTCACTTTGCTTTAAAGGTTCTTCATCCCATTTAAGTCCAAGCCATTTCAAGCCCTCTAATATATTTTTTGTATATTCAGACTTAGATCGAAGAGAATCTGTATCTTCTATCCTGATGAGAAACTTTCCGCCTATCTTCTTTGCATACAACCAGTTGAATAATGCTGTTCGCGCTGTCCCTATATGAAATAAACCCGTTGGACTCGGTGCTAGTCTTAATCGTTTTTCCAAATTTCTTTTAGAAAAAACGGGACCGACGGGATTCGAACCCGCAACTTCCGCCGTGACAGGGCGGTGCTCTAACCAGTTGAACTACGGTCCCAGAGTTTTGTTCTAAATTTATTTAGAACTTCATCCTTAAAATTATCAGATCATAATACTTAATTTATGGTGTTGTAATAAAAAACATTTATTAATTTGAGGATTTACAGAAATAGTCAATTTTACAGCCGCCTCAGTTTAAAAAACTATTTATTTTTGAGGTCTAAAACCAGCAGGTTCTATCAACCTAACTTGGTTGCCTCTAGCGGTAAATTCTCTGCCTTGGTCACTTTGTACGACAACTCTCCCACCAGACTTAACTCTGATGACTCTTGCACGAACCCATCCTAAAGCTGCTGATTCGAGGACTTTAACTACGTCCCCAGGTTGAAGATCTAACTCCATCTTATGAAAAAATGATTTACATAATGTTGATCAAACGCGTCGTGGAGGACTTGAACCCCCGACATCAGGTTTTGGAGACCTGCGTTCTACCAACTGAACTAACGACGCATTTAAATGATTATAAGCGTCTTTGCGACCAATAAGTTGATTAATTTACAACTTTATCGATCAAAGCGTTGTTTTACGCGAGTAGCTTTTCCTACTCTATCTCTTAGATAGAATAATTTAGCTCTCCTTACTTTACCTCTACGTTCAACTTTTAGAGAGGCAACTTGTGGACTATGTAGCATAAATACTCTTTCAACACCAATACCCTGAAAAATTCTTCTAACTGTAATAGTCTGGTTAATACCTCCATGTCTTTTTGCTATGACAACACCTTCATAAGGTTGGACTCTTTCTTTATTACCTTCGGTAATTTTTACTCCAACTTTAACAGTGTCCCCAACATAAATTTCAGGTAATTCTTTTTTTAACTGTTCATTCTCAAATTCCTTAATAAGGTGGGATGCGCTCAAGGTTTGTTTAATTTCAGAAACCTTCTTCCCACTTTTTTGTTCAACTGCTACATCAACTGGTGCGTCAGTGTTAATAACGGTTTCTAATTCCTTCTCTTGTTTCTCTTTAGCCATTTTGGTCTTTTTTATCTTACAAGTTCTATATCTTAACCTTTTGACTCGCCTTTAGTAACCTTTTTGGTAAATGAAATTGTTTTTGAAAACATTTGGAATCCGGTTATGAGCATCCATAAAACTCCAAGGGAATTTAATATCACGTATATTAACTCCCCATTATCGCCAAGCCATTCGCCCTCATGGAGAGACATTAACCAATGAACTTGTTCTCTAGAGTAACCTAGTAAATCTTTTGAAACCCTATAAAGAAGACCAGTGACTGAAGATATAAATAATGGAAGAAAAACCCAGGGCGCCAAAGCCTTATGAAATTGCCTAGAATTAAATAAAGTTTTCATTTTTGTTTCTTTCCTATTGTTATTGATAGATTTAAGGTAGCCAAGACCATAAAGGCTATTTTGAAGATATTTACCTATTACTATTATTTATTCCAATGAGACATTTTGCAGATCTTTTGTTAAATAAAAATAATTCCAAAGCTAATGATCAAGTTCCTTTTATTCAGAGGAGAAGAGGAATCGAAATAAAGTCTTCTCGGGAAATAAATTTGATGAAAAAATCTAGCAGGATTGTAGCAACTGTTTTGAGGGAAATTAATGACTTAATTAAACCTGGAATGAGTACAAAAGATTTAGATGATTTCGCAGAAAAGAGGATAAAAAGTTTTGGAGCTGTGCCAAGTTTCAAGGGCTACCATGGATTCCCTTCTAGTATTTGTTCTAGTATTAATAATGAGGTTGTCCACGGAATTCCAAGTAAAAATAAAATAATTAAACATGGTGACTTGGTTAAAATTGATACAGGGGCATATTTAGATGGTTTCCATGGAGATAGTTGTATATCAATTTGTGTAGGAGAAGTTAGTCCAAAGGCTCAAAATCTTAGCGATGTAGCTCATGAAGCATTGTATTCGGGACTTTCGAAAATCAAGGCAGGGAATACACTTCTAGATGTTGCTGGGGCAATCGAAGATACTGTTTTAAAAAATGGCTTTAGTGTTGTGGAAGACTATACAGGACATGGAGTTGGAAGAAATCTTCATGAAGAACCATCGGTATTTAATTTTCGGACTAAAGAGTTGCCCAACGTCGTCCTCCGTGAGGGGATGACATTAGCTGTAGAACCTATCGTTAATGAAGGGACTAAATTCTGCAAAACATTAAATGATAGATGGACCGTAATTACAAAAGATGGAAAACTATCTGCCCAATGGGAGCATACAATAGTTGTTTTAAAAGATGGTATTGAAATATTGACTGATAGAGATTTCTAGAAACTAAGATTTGTACTTATAGATTATTTGGCAATATAAAAAATTAAAAAATTCTTTCAATGGGAAAAGTAGGTAAGTTAAAGGGTTTGGACTAATTATTATTAAATAATTTTTTGAATTAGCTAAATCATACATTTTTTCAGAAACAAATTTTGGACTCATTATTCCAATAGGATTTAGTTCTGATTTAAAAGGCCCTAAGATGATTTTTTTAATTATTAATTTTTTCTTTGTATTTTTGTCTAAAAGATTTTTTTTGAAAGAAACTAATTTACCAATAAGGGATTTACTAATCTCATATGATGGGTTTAAGGCTGGTAATATTTCTGCTTCAGATGTGTTTATCCAAATCTCTTTTTTTATTAGAGAATCATTGGTTAGAGCAACATCTTCAAATAAATTTAAAAATTTGAATTTGCTTAATGCATTTATTTCTATCGAGTTTTCATAATTTGAATTTTCTCTACTCAAATCATAAATACCATGGTTCAAAATTAAAATATCTATCTTTTCTAATTGTTTTTTTAATGACGACTCCTCACCACATTGCCATTTAATCCATTCATTTGGAGATTCAAAATTCGTTTCATAATTAGTTTTACTATGAGTAAATCCAATCACTTTATATCCTTTTTTACGAAACAATTTTGTTAACTCTTTACCTAGCGCACCTGAGGCTCCTGTAATTCCTACAGTTTTTTCTTTTCTGGTTGAATTTATCATTTTGCTGGCTTTTTTGAGATACGAATGAATTAAGATAAATTTACCAAAAAAAAATTATTAATTTTTTTTATTTGATTAAAACTCATAAATAAATATTTGTTTAGTTCTGAAAAAAATATTATCTTGAACTTATGAATAAATAATTTTACTAATTATGAGCGATATATTATTAATTGGTTCATGTGAGCCATTTAGTGGTAAGTCTGCAATGGTTCTTGGGATAGCAAAAAGACTTTTACAGGAGAAAAAAAAAGTACGTATAGGTAAACCGCTAGCAACATGTATTGAACTTACTAATCTTCCTTCAATGTCCTATGAGGGATTAATAGATGATGATGTTAAGTTTATTGGATCAACATTAAATATCGAAGAGGAGAATTTAATTTCTTCAGTAGGATTATTGGATAATATTTCAGCTGAAAAAAGAATCTTTAATAAAGACTTACTCCCAGGAAAAGGGTTTGATCAAATTCAAGGTTTGGTTAATGATGATTTTGATGGTCTGAATATTTTAGAGGCTGCTGGGAGTCTTCATGAAGGTATGATTTATGGCTTAAGTCTCCCACAACTAGCTAAGGATTTAGATGCTGAAGTTTTAATTGTGAATTTATGGGAAGATTGTAAAAGTGTGGATGCATTACTTGATGCGAAAAAACAATTAGGTGATAAATTGGCTGGAGTTGTATTGAATGGAGTTTTGCCGCAAGAAGTCGAAAAAGTTAAAAATGAAATAATACCTTCTCTTAAAGATCTGGATATTGAAGTTTTTGGTGTGATGCCGAAATCACCACTTTTAAGAAGTGTCACCGTAGGTGAGCTTGTAAGAAGACTAGATGCCCAAGTAATTTGTTGTCCTGAAAAAGATCAATTACTTGTTGAAACATTAAGTATTGGCGCAATGGGGGTAAATTCAGCAATGGAATTTTTCAGAAGAAGAAGAAATATGGCTGTAGTTACTGGTGCTGATAGAACTGATATACAACTTGCTGCTTTGGAGGCTTCGACTCAATGTTTAATTTTAACTGGTTTAGGAGATCCTTTGTCACAATTGATTCATAGAGCGGAGGAATTGGAGGTACCAATTTTAAAGGTGGAATTAGATACTCTTTCCTCCGTAGAAATTATTGAACAAGCTTTTGGTCATGTCAGAATACATGAATCAATTAAAGCTTCTTATGCTATTCAATTAGTTCAAGAGCATGTAAATCTAAAAAGAATTCTCGAAAAAATAGATTTTCCCTGCAATTTTTCAGATAAATGCTAATTTCAAATAAAGTAACATAATTATTTTGAGTCGCTCTTTAGATCTGCCAGCAACTGAAGGCGTTGATACCTTAGCTCAAGAACTTGCAAAACTCCAAGACAATGGTAAAAGGAGAATTGCTTTTTTGGGCAGTAGACACGTTCCAGTTGTCGATATCCACTTAATTGAGTTGATAGCAAGGTCGCTAGCAGAGGAAGGTCATAATATCCTTACTTCTGGATCTCAAGGTGTCAATGCAGCTGTTATTCGAGCTGTCTTAGATATTAATCCATCATTATTAACTGTCTTGTTACCACAAAGTCTTGATAGACAAATACCCGAAATAAAGGATCAACTTGAAAGGGTTATGCATTTAGTTGAAAAAAGTGAGAATGACGAATTACCTTTGCCACTTGCAAGCAGTCTTTGTAATCAAGAAATTATTACTAGGTGCGATCAATTAATATGCTTTGCCTTTCACGATAGTGAAACTTTGCTAAATAGTTGTAGGTGCGCTGAAGAAATGGGAAAAGTGGTTAGTTTGTTATTTTTCGATTAAATAAATTCATTTCCCCTTATTAAATTATGATTTATGCTAAAAATATTTAACGTTTAATAATTTACTATGGCAGAAAGTTTTTCATTTGATGTAGTCTCTGATTTTGATAGGCAAGAATTAGTTAACACTCTGGATCAAGTAAAAAGAGAAATTTCTCAACGTTACGATCTGAAGGGCACAGACACCTCAGTTGAATTAGATAAAGAAAATATTTTTATAATCACCAATAGCGAACTTACCTTAAATGCTGTCAATGACATAATTAGACAAAAGGCAATAAAAAGAAATTTATCTTTAAAAATATTTGACTACGGTGAAATTGAAATGGTAAGTGGAAATAGAATTAAACAAGCAATTTTATTAAAACAAGGAATTAAACAAGAAATTGCAAAAAAAATCAGTAAAAATATTAGAGATCAAATAAAAAAAATCAATGTCAGTATCAATGGAGATACACTAAGAGTTGCTAGTAAGAGCAAAAATGATCTTCAATTAGCAATTAAGCTTGTTAGTGAATTGGAAGAGTCTTTGAATATTCCTCTAAAAGCTAATAATTTTAGATAAGATCTTTATTAGGATTATTTCAAGGTATGGTAGGTAATTCACAATCTCTTATTAAATTATTGATTAAGAAGGTAAAAGAATATCCTCGTTTTTCAAAAGAAGAAATAGAGAAATTTTGTTGGATGGCGGTGCATGAGCATAAGCATGGTGTTTTACCCTCTGAATATGACATTAGAGAAATAGATGAGGATCTTTATTTGAAACTTTTGAAAGAATTTAAATCAAATATCTACTAATAAATTTTTATATAAAAAATTTCAATTATTAAAAAAACATTTTAATTAAATGTCTTATTAATGCACTAATTAGTCTATTTAAATATCATTAATTATAAAGATAAAATTTAATGTCAACTTCCTTTAAAAATGTCACACCAACAGGTCCTGGTGGGACAACAACATTATTGATTGTATTGTCTTTCACAGGCTTTCTTTTGCTCACACAATCTCTATTTGTTGTGCCTTCAGGACAAGTTGCAGTTATTACAACACTAGGTAAAGTAAGTGGCCCCTCTAGGAGAGCTGGTTTAAACTTTAAAATCCCATTTGTTCAGTCTGTATATCCCTTTGATATAAAAACTCAAGTTCAGCCCGAAAAATTTGAAACTTTAACTAAAGATCTTCAAGTTATTAGAGCTACAGCTACTGTTAAGTATTCAGTAAAGCCTAACGAAGCAGGAAGGATTTTCGCAACAATTGCAAGCAGAAATAGCGATGTTTATCAGAAAATTGTTCAACCATCTTTGCTAAAAGCTCTAAAATCAGTATTTTCGCAATATGAGCTAGAAACAATTGCTACTGAATTCGCAGTAATTTCTGAGAAAGTAGGTGATACCGTTGCACAAGAACTGAATTCATTCGATTATGTAGATGTTAAAAGTTTAGATCTTACTGGATTAGAGATCGCTGAAGAATATAGAGCTGCGATTGAACAAAAGCAAATAGCTGGCCAGCAATTACTAAGAGCAAAGACAGAGGTTGAAATTGCAGAACAAGAAGCTCTTAGATATGAGACATTAAATAGAAGTCTCGACGATCAAGTACTTTTCAAATTATTCCTCGACAAATGGGATGGCAGTACACAAGTTGTTCCTGGCTTGCCAGGCTCAGAAGGTGGCTCTCCTCCAGTAATAGTTGGTGGTAGAAGATAATTATTTAGAAATAATTTTTCTAAAGTTTTAATCATCTACTTATTTTTCCTTAAAGAAAAATAAGTAGATGATTATTTCTTTATTGCACTGAAAGATTCGTCAAAAGCCTCGATAGTTTTATCAATTTCTTCTTCGCTATGAGCTAGTGATGTGAAACCAGCTTCGAAGGGACTTGGCGCTAGATAAATTCCTCGTCGCAGCATTTCTCTATGCAATTTACCAAAAAGTTCGGCATCATTTGTTTTGGCTTCATCAAAGTTCCTAACTGGCCCATCGCATAAGAAAAATCCAAACATAGCACTTACACTTCCACCATTGATAGCGATACCGTTATTTTCTGCAGACTGAATTATCCCTTCAATTAATCTAGAAGTTGTTAAATCAAGTTTATCGTAAGTACCATCTTGTTTGAGAAGTTCAAGAGTTTTTATTCCAGCAGTCATAGCAAGAGGATTGCCGCTCAAAGTACCTGCTTGGTATACCGGTCCTGAAGGCGCTACCATTGACATTATCTCTTTCTTGCCTCCATAAGCTCCAACAGGTAGGCCTCCACCAATTACTTTCCCTAGGGTGGTTAAATCAGGAGTAACCCCAAACTTTTCTTGAGCGCCTCCATAACTGATCCTGAATCCAGTCATTACTTCATCAAAAACCAATAAGGATCCATTCTCCGTGGTCAATTCCCTTAATCCTTCCAAGAATCCAGGTTCTGGAGTAATAAATCCAGCATTACCAACGATAGGCTCGAGTATAACCCCCGAAATGGCGTCAGGATTTTCAGAAAATAATTTTTTTACTGCTTCAAGGTCATTGTAGGGTGCAGTAAGCGTGTTGGCAGTTGTTGTGCGTGGAACACCTGGAGAATCTGGTAAACCAAGAGTGGCTACACCAGATCCTGCTTTCACTAAAAACATATCCGCATGACCGTGATAGCAACCGTCAAATTTAATAACTTTATCTCTTCCAGTAAATGCTCGCATGAGTCTCAAAACCGCCATGCATGCTTCAGTTCCACTATTAACAAATCTAACCATTTCTACAGATGGGACTGCATCTATTACCATTTCAGCAAGTTTGTTCTCAAGGACGCATGGAGCACCAAAGCTCGTGCCTTTCTCAATTGCTTCTTGTAATGCCGTAGTAACTTCAGGGTGGGCATGTCCACATATAGCAGGCCCCCAGCTTCCTATATAGTCGATATATCTATTTCCATCAATATCCCAAGCAAAAGGGCCTTTAACTCTATCAAAAACAATTGGCTGGCCACCTACAGACTTAAAAGCTCTTACTGGAGAGCTAACTCCTCCCGGCATTAGTTGTTGGGCTGCAGAGAAAATTTCTTCAGATTTTGTGTAATTTAATATGTCAGTCACAATTTAGCTAAATGATGTTTTAAGAAAAATCTTGTCATGTTCTAAATTAGAAATAAGTAAAAATTTTGTCAATCAGATTGAAATTCTACATTATGATATTTTTATTGCGATAGTTTGGATTGTAAATTATTAATTTTAAAGAAATCATCAAAAAAAAACAATTTTACTTTAGATAACTCTTTATTAATAGGCGTTTTCAGGCATTAAATAAGTTCAGTTTATTTTATTTATATTTCGAAGAAATTATCCTCATCCTCAAAAAAATCTACATTTACGTCGTTTAAGTTAAGATCTATCATTACTGGAGCATGATCACTTGGACGCAAATTACCCCTAGGTGAGCTGTCTATGACACAACTTTTTAGTTTTGATGACAGTTCTTTGCAGATATATATGTGGTCTATTCTCCAACCTTTATTTAATTCAAATGCGTTATTACGGTAATCCCACCAACTCCAATGGCCAGTATTTTGTTCAAAAATCCTGAACGAATCTATTAATCTTTTTTTCAGAACATTATTTAGTGCATTTCTCTCTATCTCAGATGACATTATTCCTCCTTCATATTTCTTTGGATCATGAATATCCAAGTTGGACGGAGCAACATTAAAATCACCCATAAGGCAAATTAAATCTCCTTTTTTTTCTTGTTCATCCAAAAATGAGGATAAACAATTTAACCAATTAATTTTGTATTCGAACTTACTAGATTCTAGAGAAGATCCGTTTGGCACGTAAACATTTATGATTTTAATGCCATTAATATCAGCAGAAATCAATCTTTTTTGATCTAGGAAAATTTCGATATTTTGATCAAACTCGGTACAATCGTAAAATCCTTTTTTAACGTTTTCTGGCTTTATTTTAGAAATAATAGCTACACCATTATACGATTTTTGCCCGTAGACCTCTACTGAGTATCCTAACTTTTCAAAAGGTTTAATAGGGAAACTATCATCCATCACTTTTGTTTCCTGCAAACATAAAATATCTGGATTGGCTTTATTAATCCAATCTATTATTTGTGAAAGTCTGGTTCTTATAGAGTTAACATTCCAAGTTGCTATTAACAAATTTCTACCATATTATGTAAAATTAAAATAGCAAAAATTTTTTGGTGTTAAAGAATTTTGAAATTAAATAAAATGAAAAATTATTTTTGCAAAAGCCTGCCTAGATCAATAACTTTTGTAATTTTTTTTACTTTATTAATTTCCTTGAGAGGTGATTACCTAAATGCTGAATATTTATTTGAAAATTTAGAAATTGATACCTCAACTAAAACAGAAGATGATAGTTCAGCTCTTCCAACTAATCCTTTTGAACTTGTGGAAATGATTCGGAGACAAAATAGTTTGAATAATGCGACTGATCCTTCTGATGCAATTGACAATGCGTTAAAGTCTTTTAATAGTTTGGAGGAAAATTAAGAAATTTAATACGATAAATTGTTATTTTCAAATTTTTAATATGTTAAAAAACCCTATCCCAAAAGTTACTAACCAATTACAGCATAGAGCAATTGGTATTGTTAATGGTAAATTTACTCCCCTTAGTAGTAAGCAATTAAATAGAGGCTTTTTAATCGACAATAAAGACGAAAAAATTGAAACAGTAGTACTAGGTAAAGCTTTATCGCTTTTAAAAAAGCATATTGATTTAAAGAAAAGTTACTATTGGATTGTTTATCCAAAGAATAAAAATACTCAAAACTTGCATTTACAGGTTGCAGGCATCTGGGATCCCTATCAACTGAATGATTTTCCTAATGATTCTTCAAAAACTAACTTCTCAAAATTATTAGAAGAATTAGATCTAAAGGATAATTATTTTTCTGTTAGAGGAGAATTAGTTTTTGTCAACACTCAAAAGAAAGAAATTGTTATTAAAATTTGTCCTGCTGTAAAGTCAAAAAATTTAAAAAATAAAAATTTTAAATTAGTTATAAAAGGCGAGCTTTCTCTTGAGTTTCTGCATAGCTTTGTAAGTTTAGAT
>QCCJ01000020.1 GCA_003281285.1 Prochlorococcus sp. AG-347-K22
ATTCTCGCAATTCCCTCATCTGCTTTGTGAAACAATATATCCTTATAAGATTTGCATTCTGACCAATTTAAAATTGTTTTACCAGGTAATACTTTCATGAAACCTAATTATTTAAAGTTAGAAAATGATAAATTTAACTGCCAAGTATTTTTTCTAGCAGGGCATTTTTTTCACAAATTTCATTTTCTGGATCAATATCAACTTTAATTATTACAGATTTCTTGATAGAAATGCTCCAATCGAATGCTTCTCGTAATTTTTTAAAATTTGGAACATTTCTAAAGCTTACTTGATAGCCCTCTGCTAGTTTTGGCCAGTTTATTTTTTTTGGCATACGAAAAAGTTTTTTTAATTCATCTTCTTTTAAATTTTCTTTATAAATACGATTAAATATATTTCCGCCATTATTATTTATCAGAAGAATTGTTAAATTCATGTCGATTGAATTTTCAATCAGCCAACCGTTTATATCATGAATAAAAGCCAAATCTCCAGTCACAAGAAGTAGAGGATTCTCAATTCTAGAAATACCTAACGCAAGAGATAAAGTACCGTCTATACCCGAAGCTCCTCTAAAGCTGAAACAATTTCTTGTTAAAGTGCCGTTTTCAGAAAATGTAAGCCAATCTCTAATCGGGCTACTTGCAGAGAGCATTATAGGATTCTCAGCTGGCCAAATTTTTGGAACAAGATTTGCAAGCATATACTCAGTAATTTCATTATCTTGAGTGATGTTCTCTTTTAAAATTTCTTTAATCTGCTCGCCTTCCTTTATTAGATCTAGAGCCATCAGAGTAAGAGACTTTTTATTTTTTTCGTTAATTGACAATTCTTCTAATAATAGAGTAGTAAAATTTGATAGCCCAAAATCATATTCAAATGATTTTTTTATAGGATCCAATTTTCTATAGTTTTTTTCTTTTATAAGAATTTGTGTCCCTTCAAAGGTTGATAAAAACTTCTCCAAATCAATTGAGGATGACATAGGGCCAAGCCTCAAAACTTGATGACAATTTATTGAATTCTTATTTTTTCTTAAGACTAATTCCCAATTCAAAACTAACCCTCTCAAATCAGAATGAACGCCCGAAACAGGATCAGCAAATACAGGCCAACCAGTAATTTCTTGTAATAGTTCTAAAGATTTATTGAAAGAAGTTAAATCATTTATAGAACCTTGATAGGGACCTACCAAAATAATGCCGGATTCATTTAAATTTAAACTTTTTGAAATTTCTAAGAATTTGTTTTTATCAGACTTTATTGCAACTTCCTGAAATATATATTTTTTCTTTAAATAAATTCTCTCAAAAACCTCTAAAACATTTTTTTTATTAAAAGATGAAATACTTAAAGGCTTTTCAATAGGAATATTTAAATGAATAGGACCAGGGAAGCTTGATATTTGTTTCTCAGTAATTCGAACTAAATTTAAAATTTCATTTTCTTGTGTCTCATGAAGTCCATTTAGATTTGTACTTAAAACTTTTCTACAAACTGAACTCAAAAAATCTTCTTGATTTACTGTTTGATTAGCACCGCAATCTTTTAATCTTAAGGGTCTATCAGCAGTAAGAAGTATAATACCTTTACAAGAACGGTCTGCCTCTACTGCTGCTGGCAATAAGTTACTTACGGCAGTCCCAGAAGTGGTAATAACTATAGAAAGATTACCTGATGCAGCAGAAATTCCAAGAGAGTGGAAACCCGCAGATCTCTCATCTATTGAATTAAAAATATTTACCAGTCCTAATTTATTTAATTCTCCAGCAGCTATTGCTAAAGGTGCTGATCTACTACCAGGACATAGTATTAAATTTTGAACTCCTATTTTTATAAGAAGATTCAAAAGTTGTAAACTTCTAAGAAAATTTTTGCATTCAATAGATGATGTCATAATTTATATAAATGCTTTGGGATTTTCCTTATAACTGAATTAAATAAAACATGTCTACAACTCAAGATAAAAGAAATTCAATTCTAAAAGATTTAAAAAATCTTTTAATATGGATATCTATAGCTTTAATTATACGATGGCAAGTTATAGAGCCAAGATGGATCCCATCCGGTTCAATGTTTCCAACTCTTCAAATACAAGATAAAATTCTTGTTGAGAAAGTAACTCCTAAAATCACATCCAAATCAAATCTTTCAAAATTAAAAAATAAAATAGTTGTTTTTAACGTTCCTGAACAATTAATTAATGCTGGTTATGAATCAGATACTGCACTAATTAAAAGAGTAATTGGTATACCTGGAGACAAGGTAGAAGTAAGAGACGGTAATCTTTACTTAAATGATATCGCTCAAAAAAATTACTTTTTTGACAAAAATATTAATTATTCTATAGGGCCTTTTATTGTCCCAGAAGAGTCATTATGGGTGATGGGAGATAATAGAAATAACAGTATGGACTCGCATATTTGGGGATTTTTACCCTATAAAAAGGTTATTGGTAAAGCTATTTTTAGATATTGGCCGTTTAATAAAATTGGACCTATTCGGTTCCCTGCCCTTAATAATTTAGATTAATGGGTACGTAATGTTGTAGGGTTTTTATATCTTGAAGCTGTAGAAATGTTTAATCCAGAATTTCTTACTACTGAAAATAATGATCCAAACGATGAGAATGATTTAATCCAATATTTACAAAAACAATCTCCAGAAGTTTTGCAAAGAGTAGCAAAATCAGCTAGTGAAGATATTCAAGAAATTATTAGACATAATGTTCAAGGTCTTCTTGGAATGCTTCCTTCAGATCAATTTGATGTAAAAATAACATCTTCAAAAGACAACATTGCTAATTTATTATCTTCTGCAATGATGACAGGATATTTCTTAAGACAAATGGAGCAAAGAAAAGAGCTGGAACAAACTCTTAAAAATGATGAAAACATGTCTATTGAAGAATAATAGTTTTTAAATATTTACTTCTTCAGGAATTATTCCTAGTTCAAACAACTTTTTATATAAATCCATCAAAAATTTATTATCCTCAGGAAGTTTGTCCCACTTTTGGGAATTAATTTCATTAATTAATTTTTGACAATCTTCTATTGTAAATTTTATGGGTGCTGTAAAATGAGCTGGAATTAAATATTCCATATCTTCAAAAGACTTTATATTTTCTAACCATCTAAGTAAAACTTCTTTTGAACGAGGAAAAATTAATTTTTGTAAAACTGGTGCAATTTGAATCTTAGAAGTATCTTTGCCCATTATTTCAACAAGAGAGTATTCCCAATCTTCGTCCCATAAAAAGGGATAAATACCGAAATGAGATCTCCAATTTCTAAGATCTTTTTTGAATGAATACTTAAATATTTTTTTTAAAGGTGGAATATTTAATTTACCTGGTTTCAAAAAAGATGAAAATAAGACTAACCTTTTCCATCCTTTTTTTCTTTGTTCGATGGAGTCAATCAAAGGTTCATCTCCTCTCTCTCTAGAATGAAAAAGAAGTGGAGTTGGATCAAAATTAAATATCTCAGGTGGTGTGGAGTCTATTCCAACTATTGCGTCTGTTACATGAAGAGTTTTCGTAGGATAATGGAAACAGCTTACCTCCTGAAATCTTCCAAGTCCTAAATTCAGTGGGCCTAATGAAGACCATTTAAAGGAGTTTGTATGTGGAGTACCTTCCTCAAGCAGTATTCTTGATCTTTTTGATGGAATTCCTAAAAAATCTAGTGGTAGATTTACGGGGAAACTCCATTGTCCAGGGCAAAGCCAAATTTCTGCATCTTTAAAAATTCTTGAAAGAGCTGGCAGTCCGATTTTATGTTCTAGTCCAGAGGCGCTTGGTAAAATTATTGTTTTTACGTTGCCGTGAATCGCAATTAGTTTTTCTAACTCATTTATTAATTCTTTTGTAGGAGGCAGTGGATTTATTAGCATCAATCCATTATCAACCTTTATTACCGTCATTCTTATTGGAACTGCAACATAATAAAGTCCCTGTATTTGTTCCAACGACCATATTTGATCAGGAATTAATTCTCTTAAAATTGTTTTCTTTTTTCCATAAGGATACAAGGGGAATAATGGCCACCAATTCCATTTTTTATTTAAAGTTTCTTCCACCACTATGATTTATACCCAGCAAATAATTTCTTTAACTTAAATATTCCATATCTTGGGGCGAATAAAAAGGCAAATAAAAATATAAAAGTTTGTGCCAAGACAATTGATCCACCTGTTTCAAGATCAAACCAAAAACTAACATAGATTCCTATTAGGCTTGAGATAATTGCACTTAATACTGAAATTACTGTCATATTATCAAACTTATCCGTAAGTAAATATGCTGTAGCCCCTGGTGTTATCAACATTGCAACTACCAAAATAATTCCAACAGACTGCAAGCCCACAACAGCTGCCAAAGATAAGCATGTGAGGAGTAAATAATGCAGAAAAAACACATTAATCCCAACTGTTTTTGCATGCCTAGGATCAAAACAATAAAGCATTAAATCTTTTCTAAAAATTGATAAAAGGATTACTACCAATAAAGAAATGAATATGGTTTGTTTTACATCTGAAAGTGATATTCCTAATGGACTACCAAAAAGAATAGAGTGCAGATCAATATTACTTTTAATCTTGGAAACCAACACGATTCCAAGAGCGAAAAATCCAGTGAATACCAACCCAATAACAGTATCTTCCTTAACTCTAGATTTCTGCTTAATAAACCCTATCAATGCTACAGAGCCAACTCCGAAAATAAATGCCCCTAACGAGAAAGGAAGACCTAATGCATAAGCAACCACAACACCAGGCATTACTGAATGTGACACAGCATCTCCCATTAAAGCCCATCCTTTAAGAGTCAAATAACTTGATAGAAAACCACAAACAGCCGCAACTAGTGAACTCATAAGAAGTGCTTTTCTCATAAAGTCGTGAGTCAAAGGATCTGTAATGAATGAATCTAAAGTTAAAAAAGAACAGAGCTCCATATAATTTAAAATTTAGGATTCAGGTCCAAACAAGAAATCAGGTGAGATCCCTCCAAAAGTGGTTGTAATATTTTCAGGGGTAAACACTTCAGAGGTCTCGCCATAAGCTACAACAGTTTTATTAATTAAAAGAACCAAATCACAAAATTCACGGACATGAATCATATCGTGTGTTGATAATAATATAGTTTTTCCCTCATTTTTAAATTGAATAAATAATTCAGAGATAAGTTTCTCAGTTCTTATATCAACACCTGAAAAAGGCTCATCAAGAAGTAATATTGAAGCTCTTTGCGCAATTGCCCTAGCTAAAAAAGTTCGTTTTCGCTGACCTCCAGATAAGTTTCCAATGGGTGTAGATATTTGATCAGAAAGATCAACTCTCTCAATAGCATCTTTAACGGCCTGAACATCAGACTCTCTTGGACACCTAAAAATATTCATCGAACCATATCTTCCCATCATCACTACATCCCAAACACTTATTGGAAATTGACTATCAATTCCCTCATTTTGAGGAACATAAGCAATTGTCTGATCTTTTTGCGCAGATCTTACAGACTCGCCATTTATTCTAATTTTTCCCTTTGAAATATTTACAAAGCCAGTTAAAGCATTAAAAAAAGTTGTTTTACCAGCCCCGTTCATCCCTACTAACCCACAAATCTGGCCAGGTTTCAATCTTAAATTGGCATCATACAAAGCCACCTTACCGTTGTAATCTACACAAATATTCTCTGCATCAATCCTAAAGTTTTGATAATTGATTGTTTCCATAATTTAAAAAAGCCCTTTTTTAATTAAATCCAAATTATGCTCAAGCATTTTTATATAGGAACTAGCAGGCCCACTATCATCAGATAATGAATCAACAAAAAGATTTCCTCCAAAATTAGCCCCAGTTTCGTTTGCAACAACCATTTGAGACTCGTTACTTACAGTACTTTCGCAAAAGACAGATGGGACATTTTTTTCTTTAACTAGTGAGATTGTTCTTGCCATTCTTTTGGGAGTAATTTGACTCTCAGCATTAACTGGCCACAAATAAACTTCCTCTAATCCATAATCACCTGTTAAATATGAAAAAGCACCTTCACAACTTACTAGATACCTCCTATCTTTATTTAAGTTATTAATAAAAAGTGAGAATTCTTTATCTATTTTAGAGAGTTTATCTTTATAAATATTTCCATTTTCTTCAAATAATCTCCTTTTGGATGGCCTCAATTCTGATAAAGAATCCACGATAATATCTACGTATAGGATCCCTCTTTTTGGAGAAATCCAAGCATGAGGATTGGGTTTCCCTTTATAAAAATCTTCACTGATAAAAATAGGATCTAAATCTTCGGAGATAGTAATTCTTTTAACTTTTAAATTGGAAACAAATTTTTCAGCCCATAATTCAAATCCAAACCCATTATCAATAAAAACAAACGCACTAGAGGCATTTACCAAATCGCTTGGAGTTGGTTGGTAGCCATGAACTTCAACTCCAGGTTTCGTTATTGATCTAACAATAAAATTGTCTTTAGTAACATTACTAATTATATCCGCCAAAACAGTGAAACTTGCCAGTATTACTTCTTTACTTTCATTTTTATTTGATATTCTCTTACATGATCCTGAAGCAAGAGAAAGCAGAAGTAACAAACTTAAAAGAAGAATATTTTTTCTCATATTTAACATTCATCCTTAGATTATGAACTAAAAGATAGTTTCATAAGTGGTTTTCTTAGATCAGAAATAAATCCTTTCCAATTTATTTTTTCTTTTTCAAAAGCTTTTTCAACAATTTTCTCAGAATTTTTCTTTATAAAATCCAAATCAGGTTCTTCTACTCCTTTTGTTATTGCCATAAAATCAGCCAAAGAACTAGATACTACTCTCGTTAAATATGCGGCACTGACAGCCTGAAATGTTCCAGATACAAGCCAATTTGGGCCATGTAACTTTGTTAAGCCAATTAGAGTCTGTCCACTCCATTCAATAACTCCCTGGGCAATTGCAGTCTTTAAAATCTCTTTAGATACTTTATCTAAAATTTCAGGAGACCAATTACATCCCCATATAGACTTTATTTCTTTAATCATTAATGAATTTAGTACTGTCATTGCCATAACATCAATTGATGGGATAGGAGACAAGAAAACTGTTGTCGCGACTAGAATTTGATTTTTTCTCTGTATACCTTTTAACTGCATTCTTCTTATCCCTTCAATTTCAGATTGCCATGTAACATGAAGTTCTTTCAAGAGCCTTTTTTTTGTATTTTCAATATTTTTAGATGAACTTATGAAAAACTTCCTTAACGATAAAGGTATATTTGTTATTTCATTCTTATTCACATCAAAAGTAATAATTTTATTTATAAAGTCGCTTGAAATTTGAGACTTTAGGTCTTCTATCTGATTTTTGGCTTCTATTTCGTTGGAAGTTAAAGCCACCAACCAGATTGGCATATTTTTAGGAAACTTTTCCAGCCACAAAAAATCATTTGCCGACAAAGGCAAGTTTATAAAATACAAGATTGCATCACTATTCAAAGCTTCTTCTGGAATTATTTCAGAAGAATTGTATTTAGGAAGTTTTTCGAATAAATCAAAGTCAAACTTATCTGCTTTAAAATAACCTTTCAAAACAGACTGACAACTTTGATAATGTTTTTGTCCAATGCAACTTATTTTTTCTTTTTCACATCTATCGAGAATCGATTCAAGTATTTTTTGTCTTTTTGAATTCTGTTTCTCCAATTCATTTGTTGCTTCAAGTTCTTCAAAAAAATTTAAATCTTCATTACATAGTTTTATCCAACCATCTAAATTATTGGGCTCATTAAATTTAGGCTTATCATTCCTTAAGTAAAAATAACCCCCCAAACACAACACAAAAAATCCTATCGAGCCGCCTGCAAAATGAATTAAGTCACTTACAAACCATTCCCCAAAACCTAATAATAATAAAATAATGAGAAAATTTTTTTTTGGAAACTTAATGAAATCCTTTAAAAGGCTTTCTTTACTAATATCAAACACAATACTTTATTTCTCTAATATTATTTTAATGCAAGTTGTGAATGAGAAAAGCGAAATTACATAAGTCGTTAATCAATAGATAAAAATTTAAGGAATTTTAAAAGACTTATTGCATAACAAGATGCTAAGTTAATAGACTATTTAAATAACTTAAGAAACATAAAGATGTCTAATTCAAATTTCAGCAATAATCTTGGACAAGAAAATTACAGAGGTCGTTCTAATGAAAGATCTAATTTCAGAGATAGATCAGGAGGTAGAAGAGATGGAGGAGGATTCCGCATAAGATTGAGTGATAACGAAATGAAAGCTGTTAAATCAATACAAGAGTCCTTTCAATTAAAATCTACCGTTGCAGTTCTGGGTTTCTCTGTTAGAACTCTTAGCGAAATGATCAAAGACGAGAAATTGATTGAATCAATCAAGGAATATGCAAAAAACAATAAAAACTCCTCTCCGAATAGACAATCACAAAATCCTTTTGAAGAAAAGACAAAAACAGCTCCTGACCCCTTTGCAAGACCAGTAAAAAATTCATCAACTGAAGATATTCAATCTAGCGAAGTAGAAGCGGATGGCAAATAAAAAAAGAATTCTTTCGGGAGTTCAACCAACTGGTGATTTACATATTGGGAATTGGCTTGGAGCGATAAATAATTGGGTTAAGCTTCAAGATCAATATGAAACATTTCTATGTGTAGTTGATTTGCACGCAATCACAGCTGCATACAATCCCAAACAATTATCTAAGAACACTTTCTCTACTGCGGCTTTGTACGTCGCTTGTGGAATAGATCCCAAAATATGCTCAATTTTTGTCCAAAGTCAGATTTCAGCACATTCAGAACTTTGTTGGATATTAAATTGCATGACTCCAATAAATTGGATGGAAAGAATGATTCAATTCAAAGAAAAATCCATACAACAAGGGGGAAATGTGTCTATTGGATTATTTGACTATCCAATACTGATGGCTGCAGACATCCTTCTTTATGATGCTGACTTCGTACCAGTAGGTGAGGACCAAAAACAACATCTTGAGCTTGCCAGAGATATTGCACAACAGAGAATTAATGCCAGATTTAGTAAGGATCAAAATATTTTAAAAATCCCTCAACCAATCATCATGAAGAATGGTTCAAAAATAATGAGTTTAATTGATGGTTCAAAAAAGATGAGCAAAAGTGATCCTAATGAGGGCGGTCGCATTAACTTATTAGATCCTCCTGAAATAATCACAAAAAAAATAAAAAGAGCAAAAAGTGACAGTTCTATTGGAATTGAATTTAACAACCCTGAGAGACCAGAATCTAAAAACCTTTTGATGATTTATTCAATACTATCTGGTAAAGAAATTTCTCAATGTGAAAATGAATTCTCAGAGACTGGATGGGGGACATTTAAAAAATTAATTACTGAACAACTTATTGAATCACTAGAACCTATTCAGAAAAAATATAAATTATTAATTAATGATCCCTATCAGTTAAATAAAATCCTTGATGAAGGGAGGGAAAAAGCTGAAGATTTAGCAAATCAGACTTTAAAAAGAGTTAAATCAAAATTGGGATTCTTTGCAATGGAGAAATAAATTATGCCAATAATTACCTTACCTGATGGTTCAAAAAAGGTTTTCGAAAAATCTGTAACTATTCTAGAAATTGCCCAGAGTATAGGCGCTGGATTAGCGAAAGCAACAATTGCTGGGAAAGTAAATGATGTTCTTCTTGATGCAACAATTCCTATTAATAGAGATTCCAAAGTTGTAATCCTCACAGCAAAAGATAGAGAAGGAATTGAAATAATAAGACATTCCTTTGCTCACCTTATTGGTCATGCAGTTAAACAAATTTATCCTGATATTAAAATGGCAATTGGTCCTGTAATTGAAGATGGTTTTTATTACGATATTTTTTCTGAATACAGATTTACTCCTGAAGATCTAATAAAAATCGAAAATAGAATTAGTAAATTAATAAGAACAAATTATGACGTTGAAATTTTACAAGTTTCTAAAGAAGAAGCAATTAAAACTTTTAAAGAAAGAGATGAGACTTTTAAATTACGAATAATTGAAGAAATTCCTGAAGAAGGTCTCATCAATTTATACAAGCACGAAGAATATATCGACATGTGTAGAGGGCCACACGTACCCAACACAAGACATTTAAGACACTTTAAGTTACTTAAATTATCAGGCTCATACTGGAGAGGTAATAGTGAGAATGAATCATTACAGAGAATATATGGAACTGCATGGGCTAAAGAAAAAGAACTCAAAGATTATTTAACAAGAATTGAAGAGGCGGAAAAAAGAGATCATAGAAAACTTGGGAAAAAACATTCATTATTTCATATCCAAGAAGAATCTCCAGGAATGATTTTTTGGCATCCAAATGGATGGACAATATACCAAGTACTGGAAAAATTCATTAGAGAAATACTTAAAAAAAATGATTATTTAGAAATTAAAACCCCACAAGCTGTTGATAAATCTCTCTGGGAAAAATCCGGTCATTGGGAAAAATTCAGAGAAGATATGTTCACCACAGCATCAGAAAATCGAACTTATGCAATAAAACCAATGAATTGTCCATGTCATATTCAAGTATTTAATCAAGGTTTAAAAAGTTATAAGGATTTACCTATTCGTCTTGCAGAATTTGGTTCTTGTCACAGAAATGAACCCTCTGGCGCACTACACGGCTTAATGAGAGTAAGAAACTTTACTCAAGATGATGCGCACATATTTTGCACAGAAGAGCAAATTCAAGAAGAGGTATCTATTTTTATAGATCTTGTTTTCGAGGTTTATAAAACTTTTGGTTTTGATGAAATCATTATCAAATTATCAACTCGTCCTGAACAAAGGGTAGGTAGTGAAGAGATTTGGGATAAATCAGAGGAGGCTCTTACCAAAGCTCTCGATAATAAGAATCTGAAATGGGAGCTCCAACCAGGGGAGGGTGCTTTTTATGGTCCAAAAATAGAATTCTCGTTAAAAGATTGTCTTAATAGAGTCTGGCAATGCGGAACTATTCAGGTTGATTTCTCAATGCCTATTAGATTGAATGCAACTTATGTAGATATTGATAATGAAAAAAGAAATCCAGTTATGCTGCATAGAGCAATTTTAGGATCCTTTGAAAGATTTATAGGAATCTTAATTGAACAATATGAGGCAAAATTCCCAATTTGGCTTGCGCCTTATCAAATAATTTTATTAAGCATTACTGATAGAAATATTGAAAAGTGTTTAGAGTTTAACGAATTAATAAATAATAATGGTTACAGATCAAAAGTTG
>QCCJ01000021.1 GCA_003281285.1 Prochlorococcus sp. AG-347-K22
GAATTTAATATTTCTTCTTCAACTCCATCAAATTTTAAAAATGGCAGATGAAAAACTGCACCTGAGGATGCTCTTAATACCTTTTGGCCTAATGGGTGTGCACCTCCAGCTAAAAAAATTGCATTAACACCCGCAGCTAAAGCGGTTCTAAATAGATTACCCATATTCCCAGGATCTTGAATTCTGTCGAGAACAAGAACAAAATCATCTTTTCTATTAAATTGATAATTAGGTATTGCTGAAATCTCTACTAAAGCTGCTATCCCATCTGGATTAATTGTTGAAATCGCAGATGTCAAGACTTCCTCTGAGACAATATTTATTAATGACTCATGAAATTTTTTGCTTAGATTTTGATTCTTTCTTAGCCATTTTTCGGTAACTAAAATCTTAGAGGGATTTTTTCCAGACTTCAGCAATTCTTCAATGAGATGCGTACCCTCTATGCAAAAAAAGTCTTGATCTTTTGGAGATGATCCTCTTTTAAATGATCTAAATCTTTTAACTAGATTATTGTTTTTACTAGTTATTTTTAAAAAAGTATTTTCTATGATTAATTTGAAAAATTAGTTATCAACTATATTTTAATTACATAAAAATTTTGATCAATTATTTATTAAATTTTTTATTTCCCAAGAAATCAAAAAATACATTTTCACTTTTTATTAATATTCATGACGTTACATAGGGTGGACTTAATATTATTAGTTTGTCATGATGAATCTAATAAATTAAGTCTTAATGATTTGCGGAAGCAAAACGAAGTCATATCTTAAATCGCAAAATTTAAAGATTCTTGGCCAAGGCAAGTTAAATGGAATAGTTGAAATAAGTGGCGCAAAGAATTCCGCCTTAGTTTTATTAGCCTCATCATTGCTAACTAATGAAAAAATAATTCTTGAAAATGTACCTTTTCTCACTGATATTGAAAAGATGGGGAATATCTTAAAGAATTTAGGAGTGAATTTAGTTCGTAAAAACAACCAACTAGAAATAGACCCAACAACTATTTCGATTAAAGAACTTCCATATGAACTTGTTAAAGGATTAAGAGCTAGTTTTTTTTGTATAGGTGCACTATTAACTAAATTTGGAGAAGCTCAAGTACCGTTGCCAGGTGGATGTAATATTGGTTCAAGACCAATAGACGAGCACATTAATGGACTAATCGCATTAGGAGCAGACATTATTATTGAAGAGGGAATTGTCAAGGCAAAAACAAGGGGGAACAAAAATAGACTTCATGGCACTCATATTAAATTAAATTGTCCAAGTGTAGGTGCAACTGAAACTTTAATAATGGCAGCATCTTTAGCCAAAGGAAGAACTACTATTGAAAATGCTGCTAGAGAGCCTGAAGTTCAAGATTTATGCCAAATGCTTAATAAAATGGGGGCAAAAATTTATGACTCCGGTAAAGAAACAATTATTATTGATGGTGTTAATAAGCTTGGCGGATGTACCCATAAAGTAATTCCAGACCGAATAGAAGCTGGAACTTTTCTAATAGCTGCTGCTGCTACTTCCTCTTCAATAACAATTTCTCCAGTAATCCCTCATCATCTTGAAGCTGTAACTAATAAGCTTCAAGAGAGTGGGAGTAAAATTACGATTAAAGGTAATTCTATTTCTATCAAGAGTAAAGAGATTAAAGGAGTAGATATTGAAACAGCCCCTTTTCCAGGCTTTCCTACTGATTTGCAGGCACCATTTACAGCTCTAATGACAATCGCAAATGGTGAATCAAAGATAATTGAAACAATTTTTGAAAACAGAATGAATCATATTTATTTACTTAATGATATGGGCGCCCAAATAAAACTAAACAAAAACGTAGCTCACATCAAAGGTGTTAAAAAAATTAATGGGATGAATCTAGTTGGCTCAGATTTAAGGTCATCAGCTGCATTAATAATTGCAGGAATCATCGCAAAAGGTAGTAGTAAGATCTATGGATTAGAACATTTAGATAGAGGCTATGAAAATTTTGAATTAAAACTAAAAAATTTGGGTGTTAAAATAATTAGAGAGGTTAATAAAAATACTTTTGAGGATAATGAATATAAAATCGAACCTAAATCTAAGAATTTTTCAAAACTCGAAGCGGCTTAGTCTTTTCCAAAAAACTTTTAAACTTAAATAAGTTGATTCAAACGTAAGCAATATTGATTAGTGAAATACAACCTAAAAATATTATGAATAAAACAAAAAAGCGATTAGACCAATATTTATTTAAACCATTAAATTTGAATTCGCTCATACCCAAGTTCCGCTATTAGATCCGAATGTTGTCAATATAGTCACTGCAATAAAAAGATAAGGGACAAATTTAAAGGATAATTTTGTAGCTTGAGTTTTAGACATTTGATTTTTTTACCAAATATAACACAATATTACTAATCATGAAGCTATCTCCTTTAAAAAAAGGCTTTTAAGCGTAATGAATCACAAAGCTGTATCATTTATGTCTAACTTTTCTTTTTTTACCTTATTTCATGTCAGCAAATGCAATAAATAATTCTATGTTTTTATCGAAAAGATTAACTATTAACAAACGTTATCTTGATAACTTTTCCTTGACCAAAACAATAGTCAATAAGTTGATTTTTGTTATAATAAAAAAGTTCATTTTTTCAAAAGCCTTGGGAGCGTGGTGGAATTGGTAGACGCACCGCACTCAAAATGCGGCACCTTCGGGTATGTCGGTTCAAGTCCGACCGCTCCCACTTTGATGAATACCTATAGTCGATTCGATATATCTTTCAAAAAAGGAAAAGGTTGTTGGCTATGGGACAAAACAGGTAAAAGGTATCTTGATGCAGTCGCTGGTATAGCGACTTGTAGTCTTGGACATAGCGACAGAGTTTTAAGAAGAAGGTTATCAACTCAACTAAAAAAGATTCAGCACATTTCTAACCTCTACAACATTGAAGAACAAGAACAATTAAGCAGAACTTTAACGAATATGAGTTGTGCTAAAAGCGTCTTCTTCTGCAATAGTGGTGCGGAAGCAAATGAATCAGCAATTAAATTAATTAAAAAATATGGTAATAAAACAAATAAAGGTAAAGAATCAATTATTCTCGCAGCAGAATCCAGCTTTCATGGAAGGACGCTTGCAGCCTTGAGTGCCACTGGACAGCCCAAATATCAAAAAGGTTTCGAACCAATGATTCAAGGGTTCAAATTTTTTAAATTTAACAATTTTGATTCGGTAAAAAAATTATTTGAAGAGTGTGAAAATAATGATCAAAAAATTTCCGGCGTTTTAGTTGAACCAATACAAGGAGAAGGCGGCGTAATTCCTGGAAGTAAAATATTTTTTAAAAGCCTGAGAGAAATATGTGATAAATATAATTCTCTTCTCATTTTAGATGAGGTCCAAAGTGGAGTAGGTCGAACTGGGAAAATGTGGGGTTATGAGAATTTAGGAATTGAACCTGATGGATTCACCCTTGCTAAAGGATTAGGAGGAGGCCATGCAATTGGCGCATTATTGGTAAAAGAAAAAGCCAACATTTTTTCTCCAGGAGATCATGCAAGCACTTTTGGAGGGAACCCATTCGCCTGTAAAGCTGCCCTAACTGTGTTAGAAGAAATAAATAGAAGAAATATTATCAATAATGTTTATCTAAGAGGGGAACAATTAAGTGCTGGGTTTGAAGAATTGTCAAAAAAATTTCCAAATATTATTAGCGGGAAAAGAGGATTAGGTTTAATACAAGGTCTTGTGATCAATGAAGATTATGCTGATGCAAAAAAAATTACATTAAAAGCTTTTGATAAAGGATTACTGGTAGTTCCTGCAGGAGGAAATGTTGTAAGGATTGTCCCACCATTAGTTATATCTCGAAGAGAAATTAATATTCTTTTGGATAAGCTAAATTCAATTTTTGAAGAGTTATAGCAATTTAAATTTTGAAAAATGCTAATTTAAAAATTTTTGAATTATTATCTCCTAAATATGAAAGGGATAATATCAAGTTAGGTTTATCAAGAATTAAAAAAGCACTTCAAGAACTTGGTAATCCTTGCGAGAATATCCCTGCGATACAGATTATTGGAACCAATGGAAAAGGATCAATCGCAGCATATTTAGAAAGTATACTTTTTGAAGCTAAAAGGAATTTCGGTGTAACGACATCTCCTCATCTTTTGGATTTATGCGAGAGGATTAGAGTTAATAAAAAAAATATTAATAAAACTGATTTTGAAAAAATCTTTAGATTGATAGAAAAAAAATTTTCAACATTTGAATTAACTCCTTTTGAAAAAATCATTTGCTGCGCACTAAATTTTTTTGACCATAAAAAAGTTGAATTACTCATTCTTGAAGCTGGCTTAGGGGGAAGATTAGACGCGACAACAGCCCATAAATTTAGACCAATCATTGCTATTGGGAATATTGGCTTAGACCATAAAGAATTTCTTGGAGATACGATTGAAAAAATTGCCGAAGAAAAATTAGCAGTTATTGAAAAAAACTCAATTGTCATCTCTTGCAATCAAAATAGTCAAGTTGAAAATTTAATAACCAAAAAAGTTAAAGAGGTAGGAGCAGAAATTATTTGGAAAGATTCAATTTCAAACAACTATGAGATTGGATTAAAAGGAATTTTTCAAAAGCAAAATGCTTCAGTAGCTGTTGGAGCAATTGAAGCGCTGAATAATTTGGGATTTAATATAAAAGAAAAACACATTTCTGAAGGTCTTAAAAAGACAACTTGGAGCGGAAGGCTAGAAATAATAAATTATTTCAACAAAGAGATTCTTGTAGATTGTGCGCATAATTATCCTGCTGCAAAAGCACTCTCTAATGAGCGAAGCAATTGGGAGAATGAAGATAAGGGAATTTATTGGATTTTAGGTGTCCAAAGACAAAAAGATATTTACGCAATATTAAAAACACTTCTAAAGAAAAATGATCGCTTATTAATTGTGCCAGTTCCAAACCAACCTAGTTGGCAATTAAATGATCTCTCTCAGATTAAAGAAATTGACTTTCAAAAAACAATTGAATTTAAAACATTTGAACTTGCCATTGAGTATTTATTTTCCCTAGAAAAATGGCCACCTAATCATCCTGTCCTAACAGGTTCTATTTTTTTAGTTGCTGAATTTATTAAATTTGCGAATAAAGAAAATTTTTAAATTTTAAATTGTTCTTTTGCTTCCCAACCTTCCAATTTTCCTGGATTTAATAGCCCTCTAGGATCAAATCTTAATTTCGCTTTTACTTGATCAGCATCCACAACTCCGAGACCTCCGCCTTCAACTGTTAAAACATGAGGATTAAAAATAAAAGCACCAAGTTTCTTGCAATCTTCCATTATTTCATTTAATTCCTCTGTCCCATTCCACTTTAATACAGGCAAAGCCGCTAATCGCGGTGATCCTTGTTGAGAAACCGCCTCTAAGTGCCAAAGAACTTTTTTACCCCATTTTTTTCTCAAAAAATTAATTAATTCTAGTTCATTATTAAGTGGCAAAAGCATCTGTAAATACGTCCAATTTTTATCCCTAGACCTCATATGAAGAGTTGTATGATTCCATACGACTTCAGAAATTCCATTCACGAGCTTTTCTTCTTCCCCAAGGAGGGTAGATTCAACGTTAAATTTTTTACAAATTAGCTCGATGGTTTTGATTCCTCCAAGAGTAGATTGAATTAATATCTTGTGACTTCTAGATTTACTTTTAAACCATTTTGGCATTTGATCTACAATTTCTTCTTCAAGAATTGCTCCTAATTTCAGATTAATTGCTGCGCTAGTAAGAGTTTTTAATATTTGTATTGTTTTTTCAAATTCAATACAGTCGATAACTAATGAGTACCACTTACGTTTGATATCAGTAGCAAGTAATAAAGAAGTAATTATTCCATTAGTCCCATAAGCATGATTTAGAGGTTCGGATTCTTCAGCATCAAATTTTAATAATGCAGGTTTTTCATTCATCGTTACTGCCTCTAAACCTATAAGATTTCCTGGATCTCTTAAAAATCCCCACTTAATGGAACCAATACCTCCTGATCCACCTGCAATAAAACCTCCAATTGTTGCAGTTTTCCAAGTACTAGGAAGTAACCTCAATTCCCTCCCATATTTCCCTAATTGTTTATTCAAATCTCCCATAACACAGCCAGACTGTACTTTTACAAAGCCTGTATCTGGATCAAATTCTTCTAACTTATTAAATTGGCTCATCTGCATTACAACACCTTTAAATAATGGGACAGCTTGTCCATAATTCCCTGTACCTGAACCCCTTAAAGTAAGAGGGATAGAAAATTCCCAACAAATTTCTGCTACTTTCTTCACAGCGTTATGATCACAAGGTCTTACCACCAAATCAGCAATACATTCGTCTAATTTTTCAGTAAGGATTGGAGAGTAGTTATAAAAATCTTTTGAAAGTCTTTTCACATCGGATTTATCTTCAATGATCTCTAAGTTTTTGACTTCTCTAAATTTGTCTATAAATTTGAGTTTTGATATCATTAATAAAAATTTTTATGCTTTGTATATAAATTAGCCAACTAGCAATATAAATCGCCGTTAATAAATACTTTTTTCTTTAAATTGCTTGAAAAAACATCTGCCCATCTTTGTGCATCTAAAATCACAAAATCAGCAGGACAACCTTTTTTAATTAAACCATCCCATTTTAAATTTAATAATCTGCTTGGAGCTAAAAAAATAGAGGATAGAGTCATTCTCTCCCAGGGGTTTAGTTGAAGCATAGGCATCGAGCAAGACAACGTATAAAAAGGGTCAAAATTACCAAATGGGTACCAAGGGTCTTGAACATTATCACTACCAAGAGATACATCTACATGTGATTTTTGTAATTGCTTTATTGGCGCAACTGGTCTTTTTAATGAAGTAGTTTTATTACTTCGATTGAGCAGCCAAAAATTTGTTAGGGGCAAGGCAATAACCTTAATATTTTTCTCAGCCATTTTTTCCCCTAAATTTAAAATCTCTCTATTACTTAGAGAAATAAGACTACTCAAATGACTACAAGTGATCGGAATACTGTTAATATTTAAATTTTCAATTGTTTCTAATAAAACTTTTATTCCTGCTCCAGGTTCAATAATTGATTCATCTATATGCAAATCAATTTCTAATTTATATTTACTTGCAAGAAGAAGCATCTTTGCTAGAAATTTGCTTGTATCTTTCTTATTGAAAGGGGGTACAATAACACCTCCTAAAATTCCTCCATTAGAGGAAAATATTTTTGCCAAATCTTCTCCATCAGTTGTATCCCAGAATTCCAATGGAGCAAGAGCAACGAATTGTAAAGTCAACTCAGATGAAAATTTTTTTTGTAATTTAAAAAGTTCAATCCAAATATCAATAGATTGACCTTTATATGTATCAATATGACTTCTAATTGCTCGATATCCATTTTGTATGGCAAGTTTTAATGATTTCTCAACTCTTTCAAGAACCTTATCTGTAGTTCTAGTTTTATGTTCTTCAAGATTTACTGATAATGCTCCTCTATAGTTTGATTCCAAATTAGGAAAGTCAGCCCATGTAAAAGATTTATCAAAATGGGAATGCGTTTCAACAAATCTTGGGAATAAAATATTTTTTGGTTTTGTAATTTTATTTTTTAAAGGCTTTAACTCAGAAACAAATCCATCCTCCCAACTAATGGCAATCGAACATAAATCCTCTACATCGATAATGAGGTCATCTATATCTTCTATTAAACAAAGGCTTCTGGGAATAAGAACCTCGGCTGTGCCGGAATTACTCAAATTTTCAAATTTTCTTTTATTTTAAATCATAAGAAAACTTTACTGAATTAGAAAATAATTCAAATTTCTCTAAAAGATAAAAATAACTATGAAAAATTACCCTTGAGTTGTTAAATTTATAAATGTGAGGCGGGCGTCGCCAAGTGGTTAAGGCAGCGGCTTGTGGCGCCGCTATTCGGGGGTTCGAATCCCCTCGCTCGCCCTCAAAAATATTGCAGCAAAATTATTTAACTTGTAATTTTGAATTAAAGAATCATAAAAAATTCCTAGCAAAGTGCTAACAAAAACAAAATCAGACGAAAAAAAAACTCAAAAGAATTCAACTACTGGCAGTTATTGGATAACGACATTTGGATGCCAAATGAACAAGGCTGATTCTGAGAGAATGGCTGGGACATTAGAGAAAATGGGATACACCAGAGCAGATAATGAATTAAATGCCGATTTGGTCTTGTACAATACATGCACTATTAGAGATAATGCAGAGCAAAAAGTTTATAGCTTTCTAGGAAGACAAGCAAAAAGAAAGCACAAAACACCTAGCTTAAAACTTGTTGTTGCAGGTTGTCTTGCTCAGCAAGAGGGAGAATCCTTGCTAAGAAGAGTCCCAGAACTTGACCTAGTAATGGGCCCTCAACATGTAAATAACCTTGAGAATCTTCTGGGTAAAGTTGATTTAGGAAATCAAGTTGCTGCTACAGAAGAAACCTTCATTTCTGAAGACATAACAAGTGCCAGAAGAGAAAGCTCTATTTGTGGCTGGGTTAATATCATCTATGGATGTAATGAGAGATGTTCATATTGTGTAGTCCCCTCTGTCAGAGGAAAAGAGCAATCAAGATATCCAAACGCGATAAAAAGTGAGATCCAAAAATTAGCTGATGATAATTTTAAAGAAATTACTCTTTTGGGTCAGAACATCGATGCTTATGGTAGAGACCTTCCAGGGACTACAAAAGAGGGGAGAAGAGAGAATACCCTAACTGATCTTTTGTATTATATTCATGATGTTAAGGGAATTCGCAGAATAAGATTTGCTACTAGTCATCCAAGATATTTTTCAAAAAGGTTGATTCAAGCTTGTTATGAACTTGATAAAGTCTGTGAACATTTCCATATCCCCTTCCAAAGTGGAAATGATGAAATACTAAAGCAAATGTCCAGAGGATATTCTATTAAAAAGTATAAAAATATTATCGAGAACATAAGGTCATTAATGCCAGATGCATCAATCACAGCTGACGCGATAGTTGCTTTCCCAGGAGAAACCGAGCAACAATATCAAGATACATTAAAGCTAATATCAGAAATTGGCTTTGATCAAGTAAATACAGCAGCATACTCTCCAAGACCAAATACGCCTGCAGCAGTTTGGACGAATCAACTTTCGGAAGAGGTAAAAAAAACTAGATTACAAGAAATTAATGATTTGGTCGAGAAAACTGCTAGGAGAAGAAATCAAAGATATATCAATAATATCGAAAGCGTTTTAATTGAGGGTTTAAATCCAAAAAATTCCTCTCAAATTATGGGTAGAACCAGAACAAATAGATTAACTTTCGTAGAAATTCCCAAAAACATTAACTTTAATTTTTCGTTGGGAGATGAGATAAATGTCAGAATAAATGAAGCGAGACCTTTTTCTTTAACAGGAGAACTTTCTTTATAAATTTTTTTAAATGATCGGGGGAAAGAAAAAATGTATTGGGTTAATATTTGGCGGGCATTCCAATGAACATGAAGTATCGATATCCTCTGCAAAAACAGTTTTTCAAGCATTTAATGCACAAATAAACAAAGAACGCTTTAAAGTCAAAGCCTTTTACATAAACAAATATGGAGATTGGCTTGATAGCGATATTTCAGAAAAAATCCTAATTGGTGAAATTGAAAACTATAAAACAAAAAAACAAGAATTTTTTAATCAAGAAAAAATTAACTTCCTTGACGGAATTGAATTTCAAAATATTGATATTTGGTTTCCTCTTTTACATGGATTCAATGGTGAAGACGGATCAATTCATGGCTTAATTAGATTTACAAAGAAACCTTTAGTCGGGTGCGGAATTATTGGCTCTGCACTTGGAATGGACAAAATATTGATGAAAACAATTTTCTCAAATCTAAAACTTCCACAAGTTAAATATCTAGTTTTTCAAAATGAAGATCTCAACGATAAGCAAGTAAAAAATAAGATAATTAATGAAATTTTAAAAAAATTAAAATTTCCTGTTTTTGTTAAACCATCGAACTCTGGATCATCTCTTGGCATCTCCAAAGTAAAAAATGAATCGGAAATATTACTAGCATTAGAAAAGGCTAGGGAAATAGATTCAAGAATCTTAATAGAGGAAGGTTTAGAGGTAAGGGAGATTGAATGCGGAATAATTGGGAATTCAAAACTCTTAACCTCTGAGATAGGCGAGGTAATTTACGAAAGTGATTGGTATGATTACGATTCAAAATATCACTCAAATAATAAAATAATTATCCCAGCCGAAATAGATTCTAAAATCACAAAAGAAATTAAAGATATTGCTATTAAAAGTTGTAGAGCACTAAATATTTTCGGTTTTGCAAGAGTAGATTTCTTTTTAGAAAACTCTTCAAATAAAATTTTACTAAATGAAATAAATACAATTCCTGGTTTTACAAAAAACAGTATGTTTCCAATGCTTTGGGAAGCTTCAGGTTTAAAAATTGAACAACTTGTGGCTAAACTGGTAGATATATCTTTAGGTTTGTAATTTAAATCAAATGTTGCATGGACTACTTTGGTTACCATTACTTTTAATCTTCATTTTATTAACTGCACTTGGATGGTTAGAAAGAAGAAGGCAAAATCTTTTTAGAAGTTGGGCTAGTGATTCTGAACTATGCAAGTTGGATAGTTCAGGTGCAGCGTCTTTAAAAAATGGGGAGTTAAAGTGGAGCGCATTTGAAGCTGGTAAATTTGAAGAAAAAGATTGTTTTACGATCAAGAAATTGGAATTAGTTGAATTAATGGCACTAACTTCAGGTGAAGCTCCTCTAACAAGTGAATCTCAAGGTAAGTGCAGGTTGAGATTAGTAGGGGATGGGAAAGAGATGGATGTACCATTTTCAGATGCAGAGCAAGCGAGAGAATGGATGGACCAACTGATGGAAAAAGCTCGATGTGATTTGTGAAAAACAAAAAAGGAATCAAAAATAGAAGCTTTTTTTTTCTAATTTCATTTTTATTTTTAACAAGCTTATTAAGCATAAAAACACTCAAAAAAGTTGATACTCAGGACATTAGGATTTCTGGTAGTGAACTATTTTCGCAGAATGATGTGGTAAAAAATTCATCTTTAAATTTTCCTATCCGATTAATTTTTATTGAAACTAATTTGCTAGAAAAAGAGTTAAAACAAAAATTATCTCTCAAGAATGTTTCGGTAAGCAGAGAACTATTTCCTTTTGGTTTGAAAGTTCATATTAATTCAAGAACTCCAATAG
>QCCJ01000022.1 GCA_003281285.1 Prochlorococcus sp. AG-347-K22
TAAGGAAAATAGGTATTGATAAAGAGAAAAAGTGGGCTGATTTACTGGCTGATGAAAGAGAGAAAAAAGGCTTAAAATTAAAAATTGAGGAAGATCTAAGAGTATTCCCAGTGTCTAATTCTTCTTCAGAGGTTATTGATTGTTTGAGAAAAAGTGGGCTGATTTACTGGCTGATGAAAGAGAGAAAATGATAAATATTTTAATGAGGGATAAATATATAATTTCGGGCAAAGGTCCATTTGGAGAGGAATTTGTTACTTCCGGAGGCGTAAAAATTAATGAGGTTAATTTTAAAAGTATGGAGAGCTTAATTTGTCCAGGGCTGTTTTTTTCTGGAGAAGTTTTGGATGTTGATGGGATCACAGGTGGATTTAATTTTCAACATTGTTGGACAAGTGGATGGATCGCTGGGATGGCAGTTTCAAAATTAAATCATTAAATAATAAATTAATAAGTAATAAGTAAGTAACAATTCAATAAGTTTATCTTTTTTTTATTAAGTATTAGACGGAAAAAGTTTTTTGGAGAAACTTTAATTTTAAAGTTTTAATTATTGGTGAAGATTAATGCAGAATCTTGTATCAAAAAAAGAAGAAGAGGAAAGAAGATTAAAAGCTTTAGCAGAATATAGGATTTTGGGAACCAAGCCAGAATCATGTTATGACGATATTACAAAAATTGCTGCTACTACCTGTAATGTGCCTATTTCTTTAATGACTTTGGTAGACAAAGATAAACAATGGTTTAAATCCAAAATAGGTCTTCAAATATCAGAAACTAGAAGAGATTGGTCTTTTTGTACAAATGCAATAAAAGAAAATAGTCCATTAATTATTCATGATGCTTTCCAAGATGAAAGATTTATAAATAATCCATTGGTAACTGGAGATCCAAAGATTCGTTTTTATGCAGGTTTTCCCCTTAGAAATAGTGATGGTAATAAGCTTGGAACTCTTTGTGTAATAGACAGAAAGCCAGGGAATCTAACTACACAACAATTTAATATTATGGAATTATTATCCAAGCAAATAGTTTCATTTTTAGAGCTTAGAAAAAAGTCATTAAATTTGCTAGATGCATTATCTAATTTGCATAAACAGGAAGGAATTTTATCAGTATGTTCATATTGCAGAGAAGTGAAAAATAAGGAGGGCGATTGGATGCATTTAGAAAAATATCTTTCTAAAATTAGTGATATTAGATTCAGTCATGGGGTTTGTGATAATTGTATGGAAAAACATTTCCCAGATGTAATCGAAGTATGGAATAAAAAGGATTTTTTTGAAGATGGTCAAAAAAGGTTTTTAGAGTCCTAGAGTCAATACCTTGCTTTTTTATTGTTTAATCTATTTTTAAACAAATTCTTTATTTGGTGGTTAGTATTGTATAAATTTTGACTAGAAAATGTTATTAGGAACTTTATTAACAAGTGAAATTGCTAAAAGTGCATTAGTAGCATATGTTCATTATTTAGGAATTATTTTGTGTTTCGGTTCTCTTTTGTTTGAAAGATTGACTCTGAAAGTAGGTCTTAATAGAAATGAGACTATCTCAATGATAATTGCGGATGTGGTTTATGGTTTGGCAGGAGTTGCAATATTAGTAACTGGGATTTTGCGTGTTAAGTATTTTGGTCAAGGAGGTGATTTCTATACAGGTAACCCTGTGTTTTGGATAAAGGTTTCTCTTTACATTCTGGTGGGATTACTTTCTTTATACCCAACAACAACATATATCTTATGGGCTATTCCATTAAGTAAGAATAAATTACCTGAAATATCTGAGAATCTAGTTAAGAGGTTTAAACTCATCATTACTACTGAATTAGTAGGCTTTGCAACAATACCTTTGTTTGCCACTCTTATGGCTAGAGGTGTAGGTTTAGGTTGAAAAATTTATTTCTAGAAAGAAATTGTTTAATAAGCGCTAACAAACTTTATAGATGGAGTTTAAGTTATAAGATTTCTAAATCTACAAAGGAAATTATTTTTATTGGTTTAAATCCCTCATTATCGGATGAAGTTTTCTTAGATAATACAACAAAAAAGATAATCAAAATTTCGAAAAATAATAATTATGGCAAAGTAAAATTAATCAATTTATTTGCTCTTATTTCAAGTAATCCTGGAAGACTCTTTAATCACAAAAACCCTGTTGGGTATTTAAACAATAATCATATTTATAAAAACTTAAAACATTGGTCTGAAAATAAAAATTGTGATTTATGGTTAGGTTGGGGTAACAAAGGCAAATTTCTAAATAGAAATAAAAGAATATCAAAAAAAATAATGCAATATAACTCAATTAGGAAAAATAATTTTGATAATCCTCTTGGACCGCTTCTAATTAATAAAACAATCAAAGATAATCCAATACATCCTCTATATTGTTCTGACAATTCCATTCTCCAATCTTATTTTTAGGTAGTAAGGCTCAATGCAATTCAGTATTTTAGCTATTCCATAAAATATGTGTTAACTTCTACTTGTTGAGTTAACCTTATATGAAATTTTCAAAGCAATTAAATAAACTAAAAAACTTGAATGTTGAAGCAGAAAAATGTTCTACAAGAGAAGAAGCAAAAAAAATAATTAATAAAGCTAATAAAGCACAAAGTAAAATCAAGAAATAAATAAAAAGTAATTTCACTTATTCATAATTTATAATTTTCAAAAATATTTAATTTACAAAATACGCCACATTTATTTCTTAGTATAAGTGTCTTTGAAAATAATTAAAATAAGGAAATCTCACGAAAGATTTAGATCGACTAGAGAATGGCTAAATTCGATGCATTCATTTTCTTTCGCAGAGCATAGAGATCCAAAATGGGATAATTTTGGGAAAATTAGAGTTATAAACGAAGATATTATTTCTCCTAATGCAGGATTTAATACACATTCTCATGCAAATATGGAAATAATTACTGTCGTAACAAAAGGAGCAATAACTCATAGAGACTCGTTAAATAATCTTGGGAAAATTCACAAAGATGAAGTACAAGTTATGTCCGCTGGTACTGGGATTACTCACAGTGAGAAAAATGAAGAGAATAAACCCTGTAAGTTATTTCAGATTTGGATTTATCCTAAAAAAAGTAATCTTAAACCTGTCTACAAGCAAAAATCATTTAAAAATTTCATAGGTGAGAATCTAATTATTGATTACTTAGATGGGGAAAATAAATTTTTAATAAATCAAGATATCTCTTTATGGCGTTGTAAATATAAGCCTATTAAAGAAAAAAAATTGCCATTAAAAATCGATAAATATAATTGGATACAAATAATAGAAGGTAATCTTTTATTAAAAAGTAAAGACTCTAATTCATATATATGTCTCGAATCAGGAGATGGTTTGGGTTTTGAAGTTGATTATTATGATGATGTCTCTATAAATACTGAAAAAGATTTAGATTTTCTCTTATTTTCGATGCCTTCCTTATAATTTATCTTTTACTGCTACCCATCAACTTCTTTATTAAATGCATTTAAGGCTTGCAAAGCCATACTAAGGTGAACTTCCATAGCACCAAGAGCAATTAAAGAATTTGGTGATTTATCTTTTAGTAAAATCTCTTTTCTTTTTGATAACTCATTAACTACTTTCTTAGTTGAAGCTTCCCAATTGTTTATTAGCTCTTCAAATTCTCTTTTTTCGGGGCTTTCTATTTCTGATGATTCATCAGAAAAATGAGAATCCTTTTGTGCCTTAAGCATCAAGTAACTTAATTTTTTATGACTTATTGCTTGAGGCAAGTTGTTAGATTCACTCATTAACTCATAGTAAATTTATAATAAAAATTTAACTAATTAAGTGAATATTTGCTAGAGGGGAGACGGTTGTGATGACCGACCTGAAAATTACGAAATGATATTTGAACAAAAATTGGATTTATTAACCTTTAATTTTTCGGTTATTAGTTTTTTGAAATAATCTCCACGCTCTTCATAATTTTTAAATTGATCAAAACTAGAGCATGAAGGTGAAAATAATAATGTTCCAACCATGTTATTTTGTGAATAATTAAAAACAAAATTTAAAAGCTCTTTGAGTTCTGAAAACTCAAAAATATCTCTCTCAAACCCTTGATTGATAAGCGCCATTTTTAGGACTTTTGAACTTTCCCCAAAAAGAAAAACACATTTAACTTTTTTCTTTAAAACTTTTATCCACTCACTATATTCATGACCTTTTAATCTGCCTCCAGAAATTATTATTATTTGTCCTTCAATTGAATTTATTCCTGCAATAGATGAATCAAAATTTGTAGCTTTACTATCATTAATTATTTCCAGATCATTATGCTTATAAATTGTTTCCATCCTATGGGGTAATTGTTTGTAATTAGATAAAGAATCTTTAATCTTCTTTCCAGATAATCCAACTTTTCTTGCAGCTGCTATTACCAATAAAAGATTTTGAATATTATGAATTCCTTTTAAAGAAAAATCTTCAAGTTTAAATATTCTCTTTCCTCTCTCTACAATGTATGTTTGATGATCTATCCAATAATCGCATTTAATAAAATTTGATTTATCGAAACTAGTTGTTATCCAGACCCCTTTTGTTAGTGAACTGTAGTGATTTCTAAGGTTTTTATCGTCATAATTATAAATTCTAAAATCTGATTTTTCTAGTAAGCTTTTTTTTATATTGAAATAGTTTTCAAGTGTTTTATGCCTTTCAAGATGATCTTCTGTAAAGGTTGTCCAGATTCCAATATTAGGTTTTACTTCTGGAGATATTTCTATTTGATAACTGCTTAATTCAGCTACAACCCAATCAATTTTTTCGTGTTTTTTTGAGTAAGCATATTTACATAAAGGTGTACCAATATTTCCAGCAAAAGGAGCACATAATCCAGTATCGCAGAGTATATGGCTTAGTAAATGAGTAACAGTGGTCTTGCCATTAGTGCCAGTAATACCTATCCAATTTGTGTCTTTTAAAATTTCCCATGCAACATTAATTTCTCCAATTACTTTAATTCCCTTTTCTTTTAATTCAATAATAGTTGTATGGTCATAAGGTATTGATGGACTTACAACAACAGATTCAATCTCTTTCAAAAAAGGTTGAATTTCTTCAAATACAAATTCTTTATTCAGAGAAACTAATATATTAAGTTCCTCCAATTCTGTCTTTCTTTCTAAAAATTCTATCCCATCTTTACTTTCCCAAACAATTACTCTCTTATTGATGCTTCTCAAATACTTGGCAGCCCAAAATCCAGATTTACCTAATCCAATTACAAGATTAATATTTTTTCTTTTACTTGAATGATTATTATCTATCATTAAATTTATAATTGCATTTATATTAATTGTGTTTAAGGGTTAATTCAATCATGAGATTTTTCTTCAGTATTTATAGAATTCGCCAAAAAAAAGTTTATTAATGGAAGATAATACTGCAAAATATTGGTTCTCTTGGTTTTATGAAAAGTGGGAGAAAAATGCTCCAGGTGAATTAATTGAACAGGGTTTAACTCCGTCTCAGATTGCTGAACGCTTTGTTAATGAAAACCATGATAGTTTTATTCAATTGTCAAAAAAAATTGATGAAAAAAATTATGATGCCTTAACAGAATTTATGAAACTGTCAGAGAGTGAATTACATATCTTGAAGTATTTTCTAAAGTTAGTAAAAATGAAAAATTTATAAGAAGTTACTAAGTATTTCAAGGCTTTTTTCCCATAAATTTTTTCGTTCTTTCTTATTAATGGCGAAAGGAGAAGTAGGGGATAGTTTTGGATGACCTCTGAAATTATATTTAGGACCATAATGATCACCGCCTCTTGCATCTGGGGAAGTAGCTGCAAAAAGTTGAGGTAAAGCACCCATCTCAGCAGATTGAAAAATAGGGCTAAATAATTCCAAGGAGAATGTTTCTATTGGACTAGGTTTAGGTTTTTGAGCAGTAAAGAGATTTGTTTTTGCAATTCCTGGGTGAGCAGCTAAAGAAAGTATATTCTTTTGCTTTAAATTCTCATTTAGTTCAAGAGCAAACATTACATTTGCCAATTTGCTATTGGAGTAAGATTCCCATTTATTGTAATAGTTCTCGGCTTTCAGATTTTTCCAACCAACTTTGCCAAAAAATTGTGCTCCGGAAGTAACCGTAACTATTCTCGATTCTTCTTTTTTTTCAATAATTGGAAGTAACTTTAGGGTCAAAAGCATGTGAGCTAGATGATTAACTGCAAATTGTATTTCATATCCCTGGGCACTAAGTGTTTTAGGTGGATGCATAATGCCTGCATTATTGATTAGTAAATCCAAATTTTCAAAATCCTCAAAAATTATAGATTGAACTTCAACAACATTTTTTAAATCTGACAAATCTAATTCTAAAGGTGTAAATATTCCTTCAGGATTAAGAACTTTAAGTTTTTTGATAGTTTGACTAGCTTTTTCAAGAGATCTACAAGCTATTACAACATGAGCATTTTTTTCGGCTAATGCCTTTGCTGTGTAGTATCCAAGACCACTATTTGCACCAGTTATTAGCGCTGTTTTGCCTGTAAGGTTTGGAATATTAGATGTTTCCCAATTAGAGATTTTAGGTCTTGAAATAGTGGCAGTCATTTAGTAATCCTGCAAATTGATTTGGAATGTTACCAAAATTTATTTATATCCTCACTGTAGATACTGGGAGTAAGTATCGTGAGTTCTTTTTGAAGGCACTATTTAATATTATTTTTCAATTGCATATTGCCATTCGTTATTTTGAGATAAACTTTTCTCTCTAAGTAACTGGAGTTTCCTACTATTTATTTTAATAACTATTCCATTAGTTGGATATTTAGCAAATATTTTTCTCTCTAACCAATTTTTTTTATATATTTGGATTTCGCTTGTATGATTTGTGAAGTAACTGTCAGGGGTGCTGAAGCCACATTTTTTAAGATAGTTAAGGGTTTCATATTGATTAAGTCTTCCATTAAGTATTTGGAAACAGCAAAAGCTGAGGCTTTCTCCAATCCCTTTCTTATCATTGAGGTATTTTCTTGTAATTCTTTTGGAAATTCCGGCAACTTGGTTTGTAGCGTATAGTTCACCTCTAATTTGAAAATCTCGTTTGATAGGAATACAATCGGGGATATTTTTAATTTGTTTAATTTTGCTGGAGACATCAAATCCTTTTTTTGTAATAGCTTTATTAAAATTGCCATTTATATATCTAATTGCAATAGCACAGCCATCAATTTTTGGTTGAATGCTTAATCTTGTTTTTGTTAATAAACTTTCCAAAAATTCTTTATAGTTTTCTTTAGCTATTTTTGGCAAAAGTCTATTATTTTTTTGATTAAAGTAGTCATATTCAGGATTAACAGGCATAAAGAGCTTCTCAAGTTGCTTAAATGCATTATCGGAAATTATGCCTTTACCTATTCTGTATTGTTCATCAAGATACTTAACATCTCTTACTAATAAATTATTCATAATAATTTTGATAAATATTAGAAATTCTTTTAGAAAAAATCATTTAGATAAAGATTTGAAAATTAAAACTAGATTTTAAGAAGTAATTGACCACTCAATATCCTCCTATGCAGAGAGGGATTTAAGAGTATAAAATGTACGGATTGGGAGTTTAAATTAAATACTTCAATCAAACATATTTACTTAAAAGTGAATTAGAAAATTTTAAAGATTAATTTCAGGCTAATTTTCTAATTTTCTATCAATACAAAAAAAAAGTTTCTAAAGTTATCAGAAAATGTCATTTTTATTTAAAGCTCAAAATACTTGGGACAATTTTGCGAAATATAAAATTAATGATTATGCAAAATTAAGAAATTTTGATTTTGGGCCAAATAACGAAAGTTCAGTTTCAAAATTATCACCTTACATTACTCATAGAATATTATTGGAATATGATTTGATTCATGATATTAAAAATAAGTACAAAATCAAAAATCCAACTAAATTTGTTGAAGAAATATTTTGGCGAGTTTACTGGAAAGGGTGGATGGAAAATAGACCTCAAGTTTGGCGAAATTTTATTTCAGAAAAAAATATTGATTTTGATTATGAGCTATATGAAAGTGCAATTAATGGTAATACAGGAATAGATTTTTTTGATTCTTGGGTCCATGAATTAAAGCAATACAACTATTTGCATAACCATACAAGAATGTGGTTTGCGAGTACATGGATATTTAACTTAGGCCTCCCATGGCAATTGGGAGCAAAGTTTTTCTTTAAATATCTTTTTGATGGTGATGCTGCATCTAATCTCCTTAGCTGGAGATGGGTAGGAGGATTGCAAACGAAGGGAAAGCAATATCTTTTTTCATCATCAAACCTCAGAAAATTTTCAAATAATAGATTTAATTCAGAAAAAATAAGTAATAAACAAATTTTTCTTGAAGAATCGAATCAAATACCTTTTGAAGATGAGATCTATAAAAATAATATGGATCCTAAATCAGATATTCTGATTATGTTTGAAAATGATCTGCACTTTGCAACCCTTAAAAATTTACTTCCAAGCTATAAAAAAGTATTTATTATCCTATTGAAGAATGAACAAAGAGAAATTAAATTGTCTGAATCTGTTTTGAAATTTAAACAAGATTTGGTCTCTGAATTTGTAGATCAATTTGATAATGTTGAACAGATTGATTCATTTTTACTGGAAATTACTCTTAAAAATATTAACGAAATAGACATTATTTATCCTGGAGTGGGTGAAAATCGTGATTTCATAACTGAATTTAAAATTTTACACCATAAAAAAATTTTTAATCTTGTGCGAGATGAAGATTTATTTGCTTGGAAATTTGCCAAAAAAGGGTTTTTCAAATTTAAAGAAAATATTCCGAAAATTAATCAGAGAATATTAGAAAATTATTCAAAAAATAATTCTTAACTTAGTTGAATTCCTAATCAGAGAAAGAATCCTTTAGCTAAGTAAGTATAAATACTTAATTAGGTGCGACTTTTGCTGTTTGATCCACGATGGAAACCGTGACTAGTTATTTTTACTTAAGGATAATTTTTTTATAGTGCTTTCAACAATTCTTACTAAATCGTTTAGCAAAGATACTGCTTTATTAATACTTAGAGTTATAACTGGAACTGTTCTCATACATCACGGTTACGAGAAATTAGCAAATATAGAAAATTTTGCTGATGCTTTTGTTAGACCACTACATCTTCCATTCCCAATATTTTTATCATACATAGCAGCATTTTCAGAGATAGGTGGTAGTTGGTTATTAATTATCGGATTAGCTACAAGATTCGGAGCTTTGGCAATTGTTGGAACAATCTCCGTCGCTATATATCACGCACTTGTTACTTCAGGTTTTAATATTTTTCTACTAGAACTTTTACTTTTGTATTTCGCTTCAGCAACTTCAATTGCATTAACAGGACCAGGAAATTTCTCCCTAGATGAAGTCATTATCAGAATTTTGAAATCAGAAGATGAAGGTGAAGTTATACCTTCGACAAAATCAAAATCTTCTAAGGAAGTCGAAATTAAAGAAGAAACAAGTAAAGGTGGTTTATTCCAATTTCTCCAAGCGAACCTACTATCTGATACTTCAAGCTAACTTTTTAGGATAAAGGCTATTTACTAGCTCTAATCTTTTACGATAACTGTTTCTCTTCTGGAGTTTTATCTTAATAGTTGCTTCAGAAAGACTTATAAACAGTCCTATAGCAGTCACCCAAGATAAAAAAATAAAAGGGTTTTCTGGAATTTCTGAGAAATTCATATGAATTATACTTCTTTTTTTAAACTGACTGATCACTATATGTTTTTCAACCTAAATATACAATTTAGAAATATTTAAGGGTTAATTTCAACTTTTTCCCATTTGTTAATCTTTTCCCAAAGATATCGTTTATGAACAGGCTGTTCTAATTTAAGAAGATCTACTGAATCGATTTCAAAATTTAGAACTACAAAATTTTCTGACTTGGTTATATTGGGTAATATTTCATGAGCAGATTGCACTTTTGGGTTTATTTTCTCTCCAGGAGATCCCCAAAACCAAGAAGATTTTGATTTTTCTGATAATAAATCCCAATAATTTTTGTTATTACTTAACTCACATATTTTTCCTTTGAATCTATATTGTGATTTGGTTTTCAAAAAGAACCATAATATTTCTGCATTAGGGTTAGATTTTAAATGCCCAATTTTTTCACTTCTTCTATCTGTAAAAATAATCATTGAACTATCTTTATGCCATCCTCTGAAAACAACTGTTCTTAATCTTGGCTCATTTCCTTCGCTGACTGTTGCAAGCTGTATCCATCTATTAGAGGGTAATTTGCCTTCTTTTTTTCTAGAAGATTTTAAATCTTGTCTCCAATTTGGTAAGTTGTTATCAGGCATTTAATTTAGGGAATATTAGACCGCTTTTCTTTTTGTATTCTTCGAACGATTCATATTTTGAAAGCGATTTATCTTTTTTTATCATTCTT
>QCCJ01000023.1 GCA_003281285.1 Prochlorococcus sp. AG-347-K22
TCAGCAAACCATCCCATTGCTTGCTCGGCATCGCCTCTTTTTTCAGCATCATTTGCTTGATCTTCATGAGCTTCCGCTAAAAGAGCAAGCCAGCAAAGGCATCGTGCTTGAACTATTGAAAGATCTAAATCATTAGGTTGGGATTTAGAAATGCGTTCATGCTCTTGTTGAATTAAGAGCTTTAAACGCATATCATGCAACTTAGCCATAAAAGATTTACAGTACTCTCTAATAGATCTATCTGAAGAAAAATATCCCGATCTAGCAGTATTTAATAATGCCATTTTATTCCAAGATTTTTTATTATTCCAGCATTCACTCACCACATCCTGTTTATTTAAGTAATCTTCAAAGTCAGCCATAACAAAAAATGGGTCATGTCCTGTAAGGCTATTTAATAAAGGTTTAAATAATTCTTTATCTCCATTGCTAAAGTGGCCAATTTCAATTAGGCGTATAACTTCTTTGAGCTCTGGACATTGATCAATAAAAGTTTTGGGAGAGTAGTTATTATTTTTTAGGTCCATAATTTCGCTTTCAGTTTTACCAAAAAGAAAGAAATTCTCTTTTTTCACAAGATCTCTTAATTCCACATTAGCTCCATCTAAGGTTCCAATCGTTAACGCTCCATTCATGGCAAACTTCATATTTCCAGTTCCAGATGCTTCTTTCCCAGCAGTTGAGATTTGTTCTGAAAGATCCGTTGCAGGATAAACTATTTCACCAAGTTTAACGTTATAGTCTGGTAGAAAAACAACTCTTAATAAACCATCCATATCTGGATCAGAATTAACTACATCAGCAATACCATTAATGAATCTAATCATCAGCTTTGCCATAAAATAACCTGGGGCAGCTTTACCTCCAAATATTATTGTTCTTGGGACTTTATACTTGTTTGTACCATTTTTGATTCTTAAATATTGGGCAATAATTTGTAGGGCGTTTAAATGTTGCCTTTTATATTGATGAATTCTTTTTACTTGAACATCAAATAAACTAGATGGATCAACAAGTATTCCAGTTTTTGAATGAATAAAGCTTGCTAATTTTCTTTTACCACTTAGTTTAGTTTCTTCAAATTTTTGCAAAAAATTGTTGTCATCTTCTTTTTCTTCTAACTTCTTAAGAAGTTCCATGTTTGTTATCCAGTTTGGACCAACTTCTTCCTCTAAAAGGTTCGATAGTGATGGATTAGATAGGGCAACCCATCTCCTTGGAGTAACTCCATTAGTTACATTTGTAAATTTTTCAGGCCACAGAGCTGCGAATTCAGGCAGAAGTTGTCTTTTTATAAGATCTGAGTGGAGGGCTGCAACACCATTTATGTGATGTGCTCCAATTGTAGCTAAATGAGCCATTCGAACTGATTTGGAGCCTTCTTCATCAATTATTGAGAGTTTTTGAAGGATCTTGTCATCACCGGGATAACGTAATCTTAATTGTTGTAGAAATCTCCAATTAATTTCATAAATAATTTCTAGATGACGAGGAAGAAGATCATTAAATAAACCTAAATCCCATTTTTCTAAAGCTTCTGGTAGTAAAGTGTGGTTAGTATAGGCAACTGAAGAGGTTGTTATGTTCCAAGCTTTATCCCAACCTATTTGATATTGGTCGATAAGAAGTCTCATTAATTCTGCAACTGCAATAGCAGGATGGGTATCATTCAATTGGACTGTCCAATGCTTAGGAAATTCCGTTATTGCTATTGATCTTTTTTCAAGGCTTCTCAACATATCCTGAAGAGAACAACTTACAAAAAAGTGTTGTTGTTTGAGTCTTAATCTTCTACCTTCGTCAGTTCCATCATTTGGATATAGAACTTTTGAAAGAGTTTCAGATGCAACTTTTTCTTCGACCGCACCATAATAATCACCAATATTGAATGCATAAAAGTCAAAACTTTCTGTTGCATCAGCTCTCCATAATCTCAATCTGTCACATGTATTAACTCTGTATCCTAAAACTGGAACATCATGAGGTACTCCAATTGCATGTTCTGAAGGAATCCATCTTGATCTGTAGTTCCCTTTATCATCTCTATAACTTTCAGTTCTCCCTCCAAAACCTACGAAACATGATTCGTCCGGTTGTGGAAGTTCCCATGGCCATCCACCTTTCAACCATTTGTCAGTTACTTCAACTTGCCAACCATCCCTAATTAACTGATTGAATATGCCAAATTCGTATCGAATACCATAGCCAACTGCTGGAACTTGTAGAGATGCTAATGATTCCATGTAACATGCTGCAAGTCTGCCAAGTCCACCATTACCTAATCCAGGCTCCTCTTCAACTTCAAGAATTGTTGACAATGATTCAATGCCAAATCTTTTTAAAGCATCTTCTGCCTCTTGGGTTATTCCAAGATTGAGAAGATTATTACTTAATTGAGGGCCTATTAAAAATTCTGCTGATAGGTAAGCAACTGTTTTTTGTGGTTTTTTTCTTATAACTTCTTGGCTGGCTAAATATCTTGTCATTAGCCTATCTTTAACTGCGTAGCTTAAAGCCATATACAAGTCGTGGGAACTTGCAGAAGTGGCTAACTTTCCAAGAGTATAAAAAAGATGGGCTGTCATTCCTTGGAAAACAGCATCAGAATCCATGCCAGCTTTCTCAGGATCTAAATAGCAGCCCGGTGTAGGCAAACGTAGATCGAAGGGTTCGTTGGTATTCATTGGATTGGCCATATAACAGACAATAGCCATTTTTAAGAAAATTTCTTTGTTGTAACTTCAGATCCACACTTGTTGAGTATTTTTGCTTTTTTCTTACATATTTCTTAAAGTGGGCCCTCCATAAACTATCTTCCAATTAGGTAGTTTATTTTTTCTCTAATTTTAAATGTATTCCTTACTTGCTGAATTAAGTGCACATGATTTAGAAGTTGCTGAAACGTTGATAGGGGTTATAAGGTTTCTATTAATATTTTTAGCTGCAAGAGCATTAGCAGAAGTCTTAGTAAGACTAAGTTTGCCAACGATAGTAGGTGAGCTTCTTGCAGGGGTTGTAATAGGGGCATCAGGATTCCATTTGTTGATACCGCCCTCAGCTGGAACCGAATTAAATGAAGGACTTGTGAAGGTTATCAGCTCATTAGCGTCAATCCCCCCAGAAGCTGTACCTGATGTTTATTTCGAAAGTTTTCCATCCCTCCAAGCAGTAGCAACTCTAGGGTTATATGCTCTTTTATTTTTAACAGGATTAGAAAGTGAGTTAGAGGAATTAGTAGCTGTCGGGGCTCAAGCTTTCACTGTTGCTATGGCTGGTGTAATTTTACCGTTTGCCTTTGGAACTCTTGGATTAATGTTTATTTTCCAAGTAGATCTAATTCCAGCAGTTTTTGCAGGAGCATCTATGACAGCAACAAGTATAGGAATTACTGCAAGTGTTTTTGGTGAGTTGGGATATTTAAAAACTAGAGAAGGACAGATTGTTATTGGAGCGGCTGTTTTAGATGATATTTTGGGTATTGTTATTCTTGCAGTTGTAGTAGCCCTTGCTGCTGGAGGTTCTTTAGAAATTGCTCCTATCGTTAAATTAGTTGCAGCAGCTGTAGTATTTGTTATTGCTGCTATCGCATTAAGTCGAACAGCAGCTCCAGGTTTTGATTGGTTATTAGATAGATTAAAGGCTCCAGGAGCAGTCGTGGTAGCTTCTTTTGTGATACTTGTTTTGTGTTGTTTTGTCGCAACAGCCATTGGATTGGAAGCAGCTTTAGGTGCTTTTGCAGCTGGACTAATTCTTAGTAGTTCTAAAAATAATCACGCAATCCAACAATCCGTTTTACCTTTAGTGTCCTTATTCGCAACTATTTTCTTCGTATTAGTAGGAGCTGGAATGGATTTATCAGTTATTAATCCACTTGATCCAACAAGTAGGTCAGCTCTTGTAGTTGCAGGATTTTTATTAGTTGTAGCAATTATTGGAAAAATTGCTGCCGGATGGGTATTTTCGAGTGATAAACCTACTAATAGATTAGTTGTAGGTTTGGGCATGATGCCTAGAGGAGAAGTTGGTTTAATTTTCCTTGGGCTAGGAACAAGCGCTAAGTTGTTAACTCCTTCTCTTGAAGCAGCTATTTTATTAATGGTTATAGGAACTACATTTCTTGCACCTGTTCTCTTGAGAATTGTTCTAAAAGATAAGCCACCAAATGATGGCAATAAAATTTCAGATGATGTTGCAGCTGATCCTGTAGGTCTTCTTTAGGAAATAATTTTATTAGTATTAATTAATATAGTATTTTCATTAAATGGAAAAATCAGCTCTGATAGATAGTGATGTAAATTACGACTGGAATTTTTTAAATTACCCAATACATACTATTTCTGCTAAGCCTGAGCAAACATCAAAAGAATGTGCAATTTTATTAATTCATGGTTTCGGGGCCTCTACGGATCATTGGAGATTCAATATCCCTATTTTGAGTAGCAAATATGAAGTTCATGCGATGGATCTTCTCGGTTTTGGAAAAAGTCCTAAGCCCCAAGATGTTGAATACTCAGGATCTTTATGGAAGGATCAGGTTGTTGCTTATGTACAAGAGAAAATAAAAAAACCCACAATTGTTGTTGGAAATTCATTAGGTGGTTATGCAGCATTAGCAGCTGGCGCAGAATTAAATGATCTAAATGCAGGAGTGATATTACTGAATGCTGCAGGATATTTTAGTGAAGAAAAAACTATCAAAAAGAATATGTTGCAAACTTCAATTGAAACAGTTGCCGGCATATTTTTGAAAAATATTGTTCTTCAACGTTTGATTTTTGAGAATATGCGAAATCCAAAAAATATTAAAAAAACTTTGAATCAAGTTTATGTTGATAAAAAAAATGTTGATGATTTTTTAGTTGAGTCAATAAGGAAGCCTTCATTAGATTTCGGAGCTTTTAATGTTTTTAGAAGTGTATTTAACCCATCAGGTCCTCAGGGATTGCCGTTGGATAAGCTATTCGCAAAGCTAAATTCACCATTATTACTTCTTTGGGGAGGGAAAGATCCATGGATGAACACTCCAAAAAAAAGAAATCTATATAAAAAATTTACACCAAATAATACAAAAGAAATTATTCTTGATGCAGGACATTGCCCTCATGATGAGATACCTGAATTAGTTAATCAGCATATTTTGGATTGGGTTGATTCTCTTTAAGTAATAATCGTGAAACTTGAATTATCTAATAAGGACCAAGGAATTTTTGTCTTTCAATTAGATAAAAATAATTACATTAGATTTTGTCCTGAAAGAGGAGGTGTTATTACAAATTGGGTTTCTAATGGTAATGAAATACTTTATTTCGATGAAACAAGATTTATGGATAAGACAAAAAGTATTAGGGGAGGCATTCCTATCTTGTTTCCAATTTGTGGAAATCTCAATACCTCTAGTTCAGTATTTGGAAATAGTTATTTGCAATTACCACAACATGGTTTCGCTAGGGATTTGCAATGGCAATACTCCTTGAATGAAAATGAAAAATTTTTATGCTTATTCTTAAATGCATCTAAAAAAACCAAGAAATATTATCCTTTCGATTTCGAACTAAAAATAGAAGTTACCTTAAAAATTAACTTTTTAGAATTTGAAATTACAATCGATAACAAAACAGATTTTGCTATGCCTTTAAATTTTGGTTTGCATCCTTATTTTAATATTTCAGATTTCAAAAATTTAGAGTTTGTTGATAATCCACTTAATTGTCAGGATCAAGAAAGAAATACTTTAAGTAATACTTTGGATGAATTAAACAAAATAAATTTAGGAGTTGATCTACTTATGTATACTTCCGGTAGAAGCTCTTTTCGAGATAAGATTTTTAAAAGAGAGGTAACTCTAAATCATCCATATCCTTTTGATTTAGGCGTTATTTGGAGTGATCCTCCAAGAAGAATGATATGTCTCGAACCGTGGACTAGTCCCCGAAATTCTTTTGTTGATGGATTTAGAAACATTATGATTCCTTCAAATGATAGTAAAAGGTTAAATGCATCAATACAAATAAAATCTCTTAAGTAATTTTGCAATACTTATGAAATTTGTCGTTATAGATGATGATCCCACAGGTTCTCAAACTGTTCACGATTGCTTATTACTGCTTAAGTGGGACTGTTCAACTTTAGTCAAAGGTTTTGAATCTAAATCTAATTTATTTTTTATTTTGGCTAACACAAGGTCACTATCGGAAAATGATGCGAAATTAACAATAGAGGAAATTTGCAAAAATCTTAAGACTGTAATTACTTCTCAAGCCTATGAAGAAGAAATTATTTTTATAAGTAGAGGAGACTCTACTCTTCGAGGACATAACTTTTTAGAGCCAATTGCTTTAAATAGTTGCTTAGGTCCTTTTGATGCTACTTTTCATATTCCAGCTTTCATAGAGGGTAAAAGATTAACAATTAATGGATCTCATTTTGTTAATGAAACTCCTATTAGTCAAACAATTTTTGCGACAGATAAAATTTTTGGATATGAGACAAGTAATGTCAAGAATCTTTTATTTCAGCAGAGTAAATCGCAAATAAATTTTGAAGATATTCAAAATCTTTTATTGTCGGATATCGAAATGCTAAATGATGAAGAAAATAATATTGTCTTAAAAAAACTAAAGAACTTGAAGAATAATAAACATGTAGTTGTAGATGTAGAAAATTATTCTCAACTAAAAAAATTTTCTTTAGTAATTAAAAAATTAATTAAACAAAAAAAATTCCTTTTTCGAACTGCAGCAAGTTTTATAAGTTCAATTTCTGAGAAAAAAAGTGTCTCTCAGAGTGAAATATTTTTCTCTAATTTAAGAATAAGAAATAAAGAAAAGAGTTTTCTTCCAGGACTGATAATTGTTGGGTCTTATGTAGAACTTTCAACAATACAATTGAATAATTTATTAGAGATAAGTAATTGCAATCCAGTTGAACTAGATGTTTTTGAATTCTTAAAAATTACTTCATCAGATAATAATCAGAAGCGAAGGAATTTGTTTAAAAATAAATTTTTGAAAGAAATTAGATTTTCTTTTGAGAAAGGAAAAACTCCTGTTTTGTTTACTTCAAGAAAATTTATGTCTTTAGATGCTTCTGAACTATTTAATTTTTATAATTTACTTGCTTGTTTTATTGCTGAATTAGTCGCAGATTTGAAGTATGAAATAGGATATTTGATTTCAAAAGGTGGAATAACAACAAATTTGATTCTTAGTAAAGGACTTAATGCAGATTATGTTTATCTTGAAGGACAGATTTTAACTGGCATTTCAGTGGTGACTTACAATCTAAAAAATGGTGAAAAACTTCCCATTGTTACTCATCCTGGAAACATTGGAACTAAAGATTCACTGGTTAATATTTGGAAAGTTTTTGAAAATAAAAATAATTTTTAAAATTAGAAATTTGAGATAATTTCTTCAGCAAAACTGCTGCAGGATAGGGGTTCTACTTTTGGTTCCATTAGGCGTGCTAGATCATAGGTGACTTTTTTTTGCTCTATTGCCTTACTTAAACCATTAGTAATTAAGTTAGCTGCCTCATCCCAACCAAAATATTCAAGCATCATTACACCACTAAGAATTACTGAGCCTGGATTAATCTTATTTAAGCCTGCATGTTTTGGCGCAGTACCGTGCGTAGCTTCGAAAATTGCCGCATTATCTCCAATATTTGCACCAGGAGCCATACCTAGGCCACCAACAATTGCTGCAGCCGCATCGGAAACATAGTCTCCATTGAGATTTAAGGTTGCAAGAATCGAATATTCTTGAGGTCTAGTTTGAATTTGTTGAAATATACTATCAGCTATCCGATCATCAATAAGAATAAGTTCTTTCCATTTTCCATCTCCGTGAGAATTTGATATTGATGCAATAACTTCTTTAATTTCTTCGCAAATGAATGCTTTTTTGTTATTTGTAAGCTTGTCAAAACCTGGTTCAATTTTTCGAGCATTATTTTCAATTGTAATTTCTGGATTTTTCTGAACATTATCTAAAATCCAGCTTTCTCTTTCTGTAATGCAATCTCCTCTAAATTCATTTACTGCTAATTCATATCCCCAATCTCTAAATGCACCTTCTGTATATTTCATAATATTCCCTTTATGTACAAGAGTCACATGCCTTTTATCTCCTGATAATCTTTTGGCATGTTCAATAGCTTTTCTAATATGCCTTTGGCTTCCAGATTTACTCACCGGTTTTATTCCAATACCTGATCCGTCGGGTATAGATCTATTTTTTAAATTTTTACTTTTTGGTATGACAACGTTATTTAAGTGATTAATTAATTCAAGACAATTATTATCCTCCGCTTCCCATTCAATTCCCATGTAGATATCCTCAGTATTTTCTCTATAAACAATAACGTCTAAATTTTGGGGATTTTTGTGAGGGCTTGGAGTTCCTGAATAATATTTGCATGGTCTAACACAGCTATATAAATCAAAAATTTGCCTTAATGCAACATTAAGAGATCTAATACCTCCACCGATGGGAGTCGTTAAAGGACCTTTGATGGCTACACCAAAGTGTTTGATTGCTTCAATAGTATCTTGAGGTAGGTAGTTATATGTTCCATAAAGTTCACAAGCTTCATCGCCTGCATATACTTTAAACCAATTTATTTTTCTTTCATTTCCATAGCTTTTTTTAATAGCTGAATCAAGAACGATTTGAGTTGCAGGCCAAATATCAACTCCAGTACCATCACCCCTAATAAATGGGACAATTGGATTATTAGGAACTTTAGGTTTGCCTTGATTAAAAGTTATTATCTCGCCTTCATTAGGTAAAGTTAATTTTTCAAATTTTGGCATAGCATTGAATTAATGAAAGATAACTCATTTAAGTTCCTCATATTGTAATTTGCGATGAGTTATTTTCTTTAAAACCTAGAAATTTATTATTCAAATGTGAATAGAGAATAGTTTGTTGATCAGCATTTCAACATCTTTATTAAAAGAAAAAGTAGTTAATAAGCAAGTTAAAGCAAATTATGTCATTTTCAAAAAAATACTCAGCTACTTATGAATGCGAGTTCAAATGTAAGTAATGTTGAAATAGCTAATAAAATTGCTTCCACTGCAGCTTTGTTTCGGAAATATTTTCCAGATGCAAGCGTAAACTTTAGTCCCTGGGACAATTCAAATAATGAATCCATGCAAGATACTATTGATTTTGCGTTTCATTTCCCTGGTTGGAGTCCTCTTATTGAATGTAGAGCAATACTCTTACAATTAAGAATTGAAAATGATAATAATGGCAGAGTTCCTAAATTGTTGGGAATAATAATGCGAGGTATGATTGTTCCCTCCGAGAGATGGAGAGTGGCTACCATCGGTGATTGGGAAATGACTGGTACTCATCTACCGCAAAAAGAACAAAAAGATAACCTTTTTTTGGTTTGTAAAGAACTTTATAAGCTATTCTCTAAAACATCCGCTGGTAACAAAAATTAGCTGTTTTATGTATTTTCCTTGTAGATTAAATACACTTACAAAAATAATTCAAAATATATGGCAGTTGCTCTTGCAGGACAATTAAGAGAAGGGACAAAAAAATCCCATACTATGGCAGAAAATACTGGCTTTGTGGCTTGTTTTTTAAAAGGAGTTGTTGAAAAAAAATCTTATAGAAAATTAATTAGTGATTTATATTTTGTTTATGAGGCTATGGAAGAAGAAATTGAAAGACTGGTCAATGAGGAACATCCCGTAATAAAACCTATAGGTTTTAAATCATTA
>QCCJ01000024.1 GCA_003281285.1 Prochlorococcus sp. AG-347-K22
CTTTTTAACGCAGTGAAATATGTCTGTAGTATTAGGTGCTACTAAAAAGAAATTTATATGATGGATTTAGAGATACTTTTAGACTATCCGTGTATTCATTTTTTGTTTTTTGAATAATCCTACTGTCTCATCAAGATCCATACACGGCTGAATACTTATATCCATTAACCTTCTCCAGGGGTGCCATTGCTTCCAAATTGTCTCAAGAGAATCTGCACTTACTACAGAATGTCCAATCCCATTTTGAACCATAAAAATCCAAGAATGAACCTCATAGTTTTCAGGTCTGTTTTGGGGACCGCCTGATTCGTACCAATTAATTAGCATTTCTGCCCCTTCTTCTTGATCCTCGCCATCAGTAAATTCGTAGGAAATCAAATACCTTTGCATATAGATTATTATTAAATCTCTAAACTATTTTAACTGTAGATTTAGATATTGCCCCCAAATTAATTAATGCTATGAACTTTATAGAAGTGATTGTTTTAAATGACCGAAAGATTTGGGAAAATTAAAAAGAATATTTTGACTAATTTATCTTTTATAAATAAGACAATCTTGAAGTATTTTCAAAACCATCATCTATTCGTATAGCTCCAGTCAACAGATAAAATTTGATACTTTTTAAAATACCCTAAATTAGTTACCATATTTGTACTGTATAGATACCAATGATAAATAAAAAGGATAGTAGTGATCCAATTGATAATTTAGAGTACGAAAAAGTTCTAGAAGAAGAAATAATTAATTCATACGAAAGTAAATTTCAGAAAGATACTGAAGAAGGTAGTAAAAAGATTAAATTTTACAGACTTAAAAGAACTCCATTAGAAATACTAAACAGGACATTTTTCTTTTTCTTTATTGGAAGTTTTCTTTTCTCCTTGTTTTTAGCTTATTCAGAAAGTAAGTTGTGGTTCATACTTTATTTAATAAGTGCATTTTCTTGTGTTTTTTATACTCCTAATAGAAAAGCACTTAAAGAATTAATAGCAGCTTGGCCAAATATAGAGGACCTTATTAAAGGGAGGAGTTTGTGGAGAAAAGGCAAGTAAATAGACTATGAAACCATTAAATTCATTTAAAAAGTGGTTATTAAATATTCTTGTGCCATACATTGAGGGTACCAACAAGAAAAAAAAGGATAAAAAATGAGTCTAATAAAGGTTGGAATTATTGTTGAAATATTTTTGTTCGTAGGAGTTTTTTTATGGGTTAGAAAACTAAATAGTAAAAAAGGTAGGCAACCATCTCTATCAAAAAAAATAATTAAAAATCTCAAATTTTAGAATTTTGATCACAAAATAAGGAATCTTTATAAAGAGATCAAATTTATAGGAAAATTCTTTACTTTTTCCCTCTCACTTTGTGTACGAAATCGGTTAGAACATCTATATCGTTCTTAAAAATATGGTTTCCTCCATTCAAGGTCTTGCTCCAATAACAAATCCATTAAATAGTGTCTTAATAGAAAAGAAACTAATAAATGTTGATCAAAAGTTCATTCAACTTGTTTCTTTGGCAGAAGGTTTACCTCGTACAGAAGTTATTGAGAGTGGAAGGAATTATTGGAGAGGAGTTTGTAGAAGCTTGATTTTTAGATTTCCTGATGACCTTGAAATTTTAAAGCTTGATGTAAGAAGTTATGTAGATAGATCTAAAGGGATCATTCAGATAAGATCTTCGGCAAGATTAGGTCAATCAGATTTAGGCGTTAATCTTAGAAGAGTGGAATACTTATTTAATCAATTAGAGAAATTTTAATTAATCTGTTTTTTATAAATTTAAGGTTCTTTTTACTAAATAGTTGTGCTTTAATTCATAAGAATATTTGAATTGCCATGGTAAAGATAATCTTAGTTGGAATTATTGTCGCACTCGTATATTCTCAACCTGACCTTCGTCTTACAGTTGCTGATTGGTTAAAAGCAGCTTCTGATTTTCTTATTGAATCGGTACAAGTAAAACCTTGAATTAATTTTGAATGAAGCATTAAAAAAGACCTGAGATAGTAATCATTTGTTTAATGCATATAGCTACGAAAATAAATATTATTATCCTACTTAATATGTATTTCACTTAAACAAATAAATAGTTTTAGGAACATAATAGAAAATTTTTTTGAAATTTTTGAATAGTTAACGATAATAAGGGATATGAAGCTTAGATTATTTGAGTTCTATTTTATTAAAGACTATTTGAGGCCTTGGTTTGGTCTTATTTATTCTTTATTTTTTCTGTTTTTTTTAGGTGCAATTGGCTATCGAATAACAGAGGGATGGGAATGGAGTGATTGCTTATGGATGGTTCTGATCACAATAACCACTATTGGTTTTGGAGAAGTTCAACCTTTAAGTCCTGAAGGCAGGATTGTGACTGTTTTAGTAATCGTTGGCGGATTAATCTTTATTCAATTTACCTTTCAAAAAGCTGTTAGATTGTTCGAATCGGGCTATTTTCAAAGAGTAAACGAATTACGTTTTAAAAGAATTCTTAGAAAAATGGAAAATCATGTAATTTTGTGCGGATATGGGAGGGTTGGTCAGGAAATATCTAACCAGATAAAAACACAAAATATTCCAATTATTGTTGTTGAGAGTGATGAAGATAGAAAAAAGATTGCTGAAGAAAATGGTTTAGAAGTTCTTTGCGCTGACGCCACTCTTGATGAGACTTTAAAACTTGCAGGATTAGAAAAATGCAAAAGCTTGGTTGTTACTTTACCTAATGATGCTGCTAATTTATATGTCGTTTTAAGCGCTAAGGGAATAAGAAGTTCTATAAGAGTAATTGCAAGAGCTGGAACCGAAGAAGCCGCAAGTAAGTTGAGATTAGCCGGGGCAAGTATAGTTGTAAGTCCTTATATTGCAGCAGGAAGAGCAATGGCATCAATGGCTCTTAGGCCAATCGCGATTGACTTTCTTGATCTGCTTGCAGGAAGTGAATGTGAAATTGAAGAATTTGAATTAAGTAATGATATTAGTCTTTTTGAAACCGCAGAGAAAAGATCACTCTCGGAACTTGGAATAGGTAAAAAGAGTGGTGCAAAAATATTAGCTATTAAAGAAAATGAAAAATTGTTCACTAATCCAGGAGGTAATTTCATACTTCAGCCAGGTCAGGTATTAATTGCCTTTGGCAGTAAAGAACAGCTAAATATTTTGAACGGATTATTAGGTAATCTTGTCGTAGCAGTAGAGTTATTAAAATAGATAGATCAAGATTCAGAATTAATTGCTAAATTTATTGTGGGTGGAATAAATCAAATGAAAATATTTAAATTTCTATTCGTAATTCCTGTAATAACTTTAATAATTATTTTTCAAACCTCTTTGCATAATAGATATCTAATGGCTTCTGATATTAGAGATGGTGAAACAATTTTTAGAAATGTTTGTGCAGGTTGCCATGTAAAAGGTGGATCAGTCGTTCTCAAAGGATCTAAATCATTAAAACTTTCTGACCTTGAAAAAAGAGGAATAGCAGATGTAAATTCAATAACAATAATTGCTAATGATGGGATTGGTTTTATGAAAGGTTATAAAAATAAATTGAAGGATGGAGAGGATAAGGTTCTTGCACAATGGATTATTCAAAATGCAGAAAAGGATTGGGATTAGTTGAAAAACGTACTTATTGCATCTTTTTTATTTCTATTATCTAAATATTTTGAATGGAAAATTAATAAATCTTGTTGTAGCAGTTGAGCTATTAAAGTAGATATATCAAAATAATTTGATTCAGGAATTTTTCAATTTATAAATTTCATTAAGGCTGTAAATTATAGTTATGTCAAGCAAACTTAGTTCTCATTACATTGTGGGCATTTTCAAAAAAACTTTCATTTTCTCATCTGTTATTTCATTAATACTTTCTCCATCTGCGATGGCTTCAAAAAGATTGAGTGGAGCTGGTGCATCATTTCCTTCGAAAATTTATACCAGGTGGTTTTTTGACTTAGCTAAATCTGGAGGCCCTAGAGTTAATTATCAAGCAGTAGGTTCTGGATCTGGAAGAAAAGCTTTCATAGATGAAACTGTTAATTTTGGAGCCTCTGACGATCCAATGAAAGATTCTGATATAAAAAAAGTTACTAGAGGACTTGTTCAAATACCGATGGTAGGTGGAACAATTGCGTTTGGATATAACTACGATTGCGACTTGAAACTAACACAAGAAAAAGCTGTTCAAGTAGCAATGGGAATGATTAAAAATTGGAAGGAATTAGGGTGTAAGTCAGGTAAATTAACTTGGGCCCATCGCTCTGACGGTTCAGGCACAACTAAAGCTTTTACAAACTCTATGGAAGCTTTTTCAAAAACCTGGACATTAGGCACAGGTAAGTCTGTTAAGTGGCCTTCAGGTGTTGGAGCAAAAGGGAATTCAGGCGTCGCTGGAGTCATACAAAATACTCCTGGCTCAATTGGTTATGTTAACCAGTCTTATATAAAAGGTAATGTTAAAGCTGCTGCACTTCAGAATCTTTCTGGTGAATTCGTTACCCCTAATACTGAATCAGGCGCAATAGCTTTAAATGGAATAAATCTTGATGAAAACTTGGCTGGTAAAAATCCGAATCCTACTGCTAAAGGAGCTTATCCAATAGCAACTTTGACTTGGATACTTGCTTATGAAACAGGTAATGGAAGGAATACTAAGGCAATTCAAGATACATTCTATAAATTGCTGAGCGATGAATACCAAGATAAAGCCGCGCCTCTAGGATTTGTTCCACTTAAAGGTGATATCCTTGAGAAATCAAAAGCAGCAGTTAAAAAAATAGGTAGATAAATTTTCAGTACATGTCAAATTATCATGACTTTCATATACCTTTAACCCCTCTTAAAGTCTTTTAGAACATTTAGTAGTAGATTTATAGAGATATTCTTTTTTTAATGGAAGAGAAATTAACTCTTTTCAAGAATCGTAAAAGATTCGGTATCGAAAAAAATATAGATATTATCTTCAAGAATACTGCCCTAGTCTTGTCTAGTTTCGTAGCAATAATACTTTTAGGAATCATTTTAGTTGTCTTTTTTCAGTCATTTGAATCCTTTTCAAGGTATGGATTGAAGTTTTTAGTAACCTCTGAATGGAATCCAGTAAAAGATGAATACGGAGCATTTACTGCAATTTATGGCACATTAGTAACCTCATTTCTTTCGTTATTAATAACTATCCCTTTGGGAGTTGGAACTGCAATATTTATTACCGAAGACTTTGTACCGAAAGTTGTTAGAGAAATAATAGGTTCCTTTGTTGAATTACTAGCGGCTATACCATCAGTTGTATTGGGACTTTGGGCAATATTTGTGATGGAACCTTTTTTTAGAGCCTTTTTTGTCTTTTTACATAATTTCTTTGGTTGGATACCTTTATTCAGTACAGAACCTACAGGCAGGAATTCCTTGTTAGCAATATTGATTTTAGTTGTGATGCTTCTGCCAATAGTGACTTCCATTGCAAGAGATTCACTTAATCAGGTTCCTAAAAAGCTTAGAAATGCAGCCTATGGAATTGGAGCAAGTAGATGGAAAACAATTTTTTCAGTAATTTTGCCGGCAGCATTATCAGGAATTATGGCAGGTGTCTTATTGGCTTTAGGTAGGGCAATGGGAGAAACAATGGCTGTCACAATGATTATTGGTAATTCCAATGCATTTAGTTGGTCTCTATTATCTCCTGGATATACCATTTCCTCCATGCTCGCAAACCAGTTTGGTGAAGCTGATGGAAGTCAGGTTTCATCACTTTTTTATGCGGCTTTTGTACTTATGATCCTTTCTTTGGTAGTAAATATCTTTGCTCAATGGCTAGTTAAGAAATTTAGTCTCAAATATTAGATAATTATGAATTCACTCTATTACCAGAAAAGATTATCAAGAAATATAGGAGATAAATTCTTTACTTCTTTATCCGTTATTTGTGCATTGATAGCAATACTTCCTTTGATTTTTCTAGTGACTTATATCCTTTACAAAGGCGGATCTCAAATTACACCAGAACTATTTACTTTAGAACCAAATCCCCCTGGAGATGATTTAGATGCAGGTGGTATTAATCCTGCATTGATCGGAACATTAATAATAACTACTATTGCTTCAATTATTGCAATACCAGTAGGTGTTGGTGGTGGAATATATCTAGCTGAATATTCTAAAGGTGGTGCTTTTTCAAGGTTTATTAGATTCGGGGTAAATGTTTTAGCGGGAGTCCCCTCAATAATTGCAGGTGTATTTATTTATGCCTTAATTGTTTCAACAAAGATCTTATTTGGAAGTATGTACAGTGGCTTGGCTGGAGGTATGGCACTTTCAATATTGATGTTGCCTACTGTGATTAAGACCACTGACGAAGGTTTAAAGTTAGTTCCTAACGAATTAAGATATGCGTCTCTTGGTGTTGGTGCAAGTATGTATACAACTATATTGAAAGTTACTTTGCCCTCTGCTTTTAGGTCTATTGCGACTGGTGTTGTACTTGGAATCGCAAGAGCCGCAGGTGAAACAGCACCTTTGATATTTACGGCTTTATTCTCTTACTACTACATAACAGGCTTTGGAGACTTGTTTTATGAAATGGGTTCTTTGGCTGTATTGATATACAACTTTGCTCTAGAACCATACGATCCACAGAATAAATTAGCCTGGGCAGCTTCCTTTATTCTTGTTTTGTCGATACTATCAGTAAATATATTTTCAAGGATTTTGGCTGCTTTTACAGAGAAAACTAAGAGAGTATAAATGATTAAAACTAATAAAAAAACAACAAAGAATATCATTTTATCTCTTGAGAATGTTTCTATTTGCTATGGAACTTTTGAAGCTGTAAGAAATGTTTTTTGTGACTTCAAAAAAGGAAATATAACCTCTCTTATTGGACCTTCTGGTTGTGGCAAATCAACTGTTCTTAGATCATTAAATAGGATGAACGATTTAATTCCTAATTGTTCTTTGAAAGGGACAGTCCTGTTTGATGGAACAAATATTTACGATAAAAGAGTAGATCCAGTTGAAGTAAGAAGAAGAATAGGAATGGTTTTTCAACAACCTAATCCTTTTCCTAAATCTATCTACGAAAATATCGCTTTTGGAGCAAGAATTAATGGCTTTACGGGAGATATGGATGAATTAGTTGAGAGTTCACTAAGAAAAGCTGCTTTATGGGATGAATGTAAGGATAAATTAAATGATAGTGGTTACTCTTTATCTGGTGGACAACAACAAAGATTATGTATCGCTAGAACCATTGCTATTGAGCCTGAAATAATTCTCATGGATGAGCCATGTTCAGCATTAGATCCAATTTCTACTTTAAAAATAGAAGAGACGATGCACGAACTTAAGAAGAATTACACAATAATAATCGTTACTCATAATATGCAACAGGCATTAAGAGTTAGTGATATGACTGCATTTTTTAATGCTATTGAATATGAAGATGGTGATGGAGGTAAAGTCGGTTATCTTGCCGAATTTAATTCAACAAAGAAAATTTTTAACTCTCCAAAAGAAAAAACTACTCAGGAATACATATCAGGTAAATTTGGTTGATGTAAAATTTTTACCTTTAAAAAGAAAAATTTTTACCTTTAAGAAAGGCAAGGGGTAGACAAACAGTATAAATACCTATATAGTTATTTCGAATTAGTAAGTTTATCGTTGAAAAATTATCCTTTTTTACCTTTTTTGATTTTTGCAGGGGCTCTAATAACAACTGCAACAATAGGGTTGCCCGTATTTACTTCATAATTTAAGAGTATTTCTATTTCAGGTAATCTTATGTT
>QCCJ01000025.1 GCA_003281285.1 Prochlorococcus sp. AG-347-K22
TCCTCCAGAGCATGATTGCAAGAAAATTAAAAAAATTAATAAAAAAAATTCCTTTTTTTTTAAAATCATATTTTTTCTAACTTTTCTTTTTCCTTGTAGTTTTTTTATTACTAATCTTTGTTTTTTTTAAAATTGCGCCTTTTTTATCTTTTAGTTTTTCTTCTAGAAGAGATACTGCGTCATCTATGGTAAATTTTTCTATGTCAGTATCTTTGGCAATCGAAACATTGGTTTTGCCACATTTTAAATAGACGCCATATCTTCCATTTAATATTTGAATTTTTTCTTTAAATTCTTTCGGTTTTCCAAAGTCTTTTAGTACCTCTTGACCACCTCTACCCATTTTTGGCATCGCAAGAATTTCTAATGCTCGTTCTATATCAACTGTGAAAACATCATCCTCTTTCTTTAAGGATCTGTTTTCAGATTCATTTTCATTTTTAATCCATTTGATATACGGGCCAAATCTTCCTCTATCAGCCTCAACAACTCCTCCTTCAGGATGAACTCCTAACAATCTAGGCAAACTTAAAAGTACAAGAGCCTCATCTAGAGTTAGATCATCAGTTTTCAACTCTTTGGGTAATGAAGCTCTCCTTGGTTTAGCTTTATCTTGATCATTATTTCCCAATTGAACGTAAGGTCCATATGGGCCAAATCTTAAAAAGACTTTTTCCCCAGTTTTTGGATCAGTTCCAAGATCCGATGGGCCACTTAAGATTTGATCAACTTGTTTTATGTCTAAATCTCCAGGAGTAATATCCATTGGAAGATTTCCTTTTGCCTGAATTTCATTACCAGATTCATCAATTTTTATACCCTCTAGCCAAGGTCCGTTAGAGCCTATTCTGACTACGCAAGGAAGGTCTTCGAAATCAACTTGTCTATAAGCTTTACCATCAATATCACCCTCTGTTTTCTGAACCTTTACCTCCAAACCATTTTTACCTTTATAGAAAGTTTCGAGATATGGTAGCCACTCAAGATTACCTGAAGATATTTCATCCAATGAAGATTCCATTTTTGCAGTAAAAGTAGTATCAACCAGATCAGGAAAATGTTCTTCTAATAGAGCAGTAACAGCAAAAGCTGTAAACGTTGGAGCCAAAGTATTGGAAGATATATTCGCATAACCTCTATCAACTATGGTCCCAATAATGCTGGCATAGGTAGAAGGTCTTCCAATCCCTTCCTTTTCAAGAACTTTAACTAATGCAGCCTCTGTATATCTTGCAGGAGGTTTAGTTTCATGAAAAGTAGATTCCTTATTAGTAACTTCAAGACATGTTCCAGTTGTTAAGTTTGGGAGAATAATTTCTTGTTGTTCAAGGGATGAACTTGGGTCATCACTTCCCTCGACATAAGCTCTGAAGAATCCAGCGAAATCAATACTTTTCCCGCTCGATTTAAATAATCCATCCCCTACGCTAATTTCAGCATTAATCATTGTTAACCTAGCTTCCGCCATTTGACTAGCCACAGTTCTTTTCCAAATTAAATCGTAAAGTGATAAGTCTCTACCAATTAGATTAGTTTCCTTTGGTGTTTTAAATACCTCACCTGCCGGCCTAATAGCTTCGTGTGCTTCTTGAGCATTTCTTGCAGTTGAATTAAATTGTCTTGGTGAGTCAGATAAATATTCTTTTCCATACATGGAACTGACACATTCTCTAGCAGCTCTTGTGGCTTGTTCGGATAGATGAACTGAATCAGTTCTCATATATGTTATGAAACCTCTCTCATATAGCCCTTGTGCACATCTCATAGTTTCTCTTGCAGACAAACGAAGCTTCCTATTTGCTTCTTGTTGTAATGTGCTAGTTGTAAATGGAGGAACTGGCTTACGAGTGGATGGTTTTTTTTCGATTTTTGAGACTAACCAATCCTCTGAGGAAAAAGTCTTCAATAAATCATTTACTTGTTCTTCTCCAATTATTAAAGATTTGTTTCCTTCTTTTAATTTACCGGTTTGTTCATCGAAATCGGAACCGTTGGAAATTCTTTGACCGTTTAAACTGAATAATTTAGTTTCGAAAGTAATATTATCTTTTACTAGGGAAGCTTTAATCCCCCAGTAACTTGCTTTTTTAAAGGATCTTCTTTCTCTCTCTCTCCTAACAAGAAGTCTTACAGAAACTGATTGAACACGACCAGCAGATAGTCGGGGGGCTACCTTCTTCCAAAGTAAAGGAGATAATTCATATCCAAAAAGCCTGTCCAAGATTCTTCTTGTTTCTTGAGCCTGAACAAGTTCCATATCAATTTCTCTTGTTTGGTCTAAAGCTTTATTAATTGCCTTTTTTGTGATTTCATGAAAAACCATTCTCTTAGTCGGAATTTTAGGCTTAAGTATTTGCAGGAGATGCCAGCTAATACTCTCTCCCTCTCTATCTTCATCAGTTGCAAGTAATAGCTGGGTCGCACCTTTCAATGCATCTTTTAACTCTTTAACAACCTTTTTCTTATCTTTTGGAACTATATAAAGTGGTTCAAAATCTTCTGTTGTGTTAACTCCTATCCTTGAATTTGGCTATTTTTTTTGCGCGATTTGCAACTTCATCTTCATGCGTAACTAAAACTATAGTTATTCCAGATTCATGCAGTTTGTCAAAAAGATCTAGTACATCTTCAGTGGTTTTTGAATCTAGTGCTCCAGTAGGTTCGTCTGCTAATAAAATTGCGGGGTTATTAATAATAGCCCTCGCAATAGCAACTCGTTGTTGCTGACCTCCTGATAATTGGTTTGGGCGATTATTCATTCTTTCTGAAAGGCCAACTTTTTTTAGGGCATTCTTACCTCGCACTAATCTTTGCTCAGGCTCAATACCAGCATAAATCATTGGCAAAATTACGTTTTCAAGTGCAGTTGCGTCTGAGAGAAGATGAAATTGTTGAAAAACGAAGCCTAATTTTTGGTTACGTATTTCCGCGAGCTCATCATCAGATAAATTCTCAACAGGAATACCATTTAATTTATAAATACCTTCAGATGGTCTATCTAGACATCCAATAATATTCATAGCTGTACTTTTGCCTGAGCCACTTGCTCCCATTACAGCTAAATAATCACCTTTATGGATTTCTAAATTTATGCTGTCTAAGGCTTTGACAGTTAGATCCTCTTTCCCATATGTTTTAGATATATTTTCTAAACTAGCGACTTTCTTAGACATTTATTGAAGAATTCTTCTAGGAAATATTGTTTGCTGTAGCAATAATATCTTGTAAGAAAGGAGTTTCTGAAACTGCTGTATTGGCTAATTTAAAAAGAGGATTAGATAGGATTCCTCCAAGAGCAGTTACCGCCACACAAGTATAAAGTGCAATTCTCAAGGGAGGTAATCCTACAATTCCCCAATTAATTTCAGGATATGATTTGACTATTTCAGAAGCTTCCTGTGGTTCTTTAACTACCATCATTTTTATCACTGAAATGTAGTAATAAATAGATATAACTGAAGTTACTAATCCAACAATTACTAGTAGATATTGATGATTTGCCCAACCTGCAAAGAACAAGTATATCTTTCCAAAAAATCCTAACATTGGAGGTAAACCTCCAAGAGATAGAAGACAAAGGCTTAAGCCTAATGTAATGAGAGGATCTTTTTGGTAAAGTCCTGAGTAATCAAGAATTCTGTCGGAACCAGTCCTTAGTGAGAAAAGTATTACACAAGAAAATGCACCCAAATTCATAAATAAATATGCAGCCAAATATAAAACAGCAGCTGATAAACCATCTTGTGTGCCAGATACTATTCCAATCATTACAAATCCTGCTTGTCCAATAGAACTGTAAGCTAGCATCCTTTTCATTGAGGTTTGAGCTAGAGCTACAACATTTCCTAGAGCCATGCTCAATATTGCCAAAATGGTAAATAAAAGTTTCCATTCTTCGTCAAAAGAAGAGAAAGTTGTGCTTAAAATTCTTATTGCAAATGCAAAGCCTGCTGTTTTTGAACCAACAGATAAAAAAGCTACTACAGGAGTAGGTGAACCCTCATATACGTCAGGAGTCCATTGATGAAAGGGAACAGCAGCAATTTTAAATGCAACTGTTGATAAGACAAATACAAGTGCTAGTGAAGTAATAAAGGATGGCTTATTGATAATCTCTAAACCTATTGTCGCTAAGTTTGTTGAACCACTTAATCCGTAAAGAAAAGAGGATCCGTACAAATAGACAGCAGCAGCAGCTGATCCAACAAGGAGGTATTTTAAGGCCGCTTCTGAACTTCTTGGATCTCTCTTGAGGTAACCAGAAAGTAAGTAGCTTGCTACAGATAAAGTTTCAAGAGATATAAATACACTAATAAGGTCAGTAGATCCACATAAAAGCATTGCTCCAAGGGTGGCCGAAAGGACTATCGCAGCAAACTCGCCAATTGGACTACCACTTTGTTCTGTATAACGCCAACTTATAAGTAAAGATACCAAGGTTGATAAAGAAATTATTGCTCTAAATGCTATTGCCAAATTATCTGAATTAAAGGACCCAAGGAATGCGCTTTCTACCGGATTACTCCATTGCAATGCCAAGCTAACAAGCGAGCTTCCGATTGACAAATAGCAAATTATTGGTGCCCACTTTGATGCAGTTTTTTCTCCTGATAAATCTACAAGAAGTGTTCCAACAATACCTAGTAAAATAAAAGCCTCTGGAATAATGGCTTGAGCATTTAAATTAATTGTAAAGATTTCGTTGGGCACTTTATTAAATTGGATTAAATTAGAAGTTTGATTGTAAGGGTCTAGGAGTTAATCTTAACTTGATTATAATTTGTGGGTATGATTTTTGAAATTTTCAGAAGAAATTACTTGAAAAAGCTTCAAATAATCATAATATGCCCTAACTGAACAAAAACACCAATTTTTGAAATAAACCTTGGATCACACACTTGTTATTGTTGAAAGTCCCACCAAAGCAAAAACTATAAGAAAGTTTTTGCCTCCTAATTATGAAGTTCTCGCTTCAATGGGACATGTAAGAGATCTTCCAAAAGGAGCTGCTGAAATACCTGCTGCGGTTAAAAAAGAAAAATGGTCAAGGATAGGAGTTAACACAACAGAAGATTTTGAACCACTTTATATAGTTCCAAAAGATAAGAAAAAGGTTGTTAAAGAGTTAAAAGATGCATTGAAAGGTGCGACCCAGCTATTACTTGCAACTGATGAAGATAGAGAGGGAGAGAGTATTAGCTGGCATCTCCTGCAAATACTTAAGCCTAAAATTCCGACTAAGAGAATGGTTTTTCATGAAATCACAAAAAAGGCAATTAATAAAGCTTTAGACCAAACAAGAGAAATTGATATGGAACTTGTTCAGGCGCAAGAAACAAGAAGAATCTTGGACAGGCTTTTTGGATATGAATTATCTCCTTTACTTTGGAAGAAGGTAGCCCCCCGACTATCTGCTGGTCGTGTTCAATCAGTTTCTGTAAGACTTCTTGTTAGGAGAGAGAGAGAAAGAAGATCCTTTAAAAAAGCAAGTTACTGGGGGATTAAAGCTTCCCTAGTAAAAGATAATATTACTTTCGAAACTAAATTATTCAGTTTAAACGGTCAAAGAATTTCCAACGGTTCCGATTTCGATGAACAAACCGGTAAATTAAAAGAAGGAAACAAATCTTTAATAATTGGAGAAGAACAAGTAAATGATTTATTGAAGACTTTTTCCTCAGAGGATTGGTTAGTCTCAAAAATCGAAAAAAAACCATCCACTCGTAAGCCAGTTCCTCCATTTACAACTAGCACATTACAACAAGAAGCAAATAGGAAGCTTCGTTTGTCTGCAAGAGAAACTATGAGATGTGCACAAGGGCTATATGAGAGAGGTTTCATAACATATATGAGAACTGATTCAGTTCATCTATCCGAACAAGCCACAAGAGCTGCTAGAGAATGTGTCAGTTCCATGTATGGAAAAGAATATTTATCTGACTCACCAAGACAATTTAATTCAACTGCAAGAAATGCTCAAGAAGCACACGAAGCTATTAGGCCGGCAGGTGAGGTATTTAAAACACCAAAGGAAACTAATCTAATTGGTAGAGACTTATCACTTTACGATTTAATTTGGAAAAGAACTGTGGCTAGTCAAATGGCGGAAGCTAGGTTAACAATGATTAATGCTGAAATTAGCGTAGGGGATGGATTATTTAAATCGAGCGGGAAAAGTATTGATTTCGCTGGATTCTTCAGAGCTTATGTCGAGGGAAGTGATGACCCAAGTTCATCCCTTGAACAACAAGAAATTATTCTCCCAAACTTAACAACTGGAACATGTCTTGAAGTTACTAATAAGGAATCTACTTTTCATGAAACTAAACCTCCTGCAAGATATACAGAGGCTGCATTAGTTAAAGTTCTTGAAAAGGAAGGGATTGGAAGACCTTCTACCTATGCCAGCATTATTGGGACCATAGTTGATAGAGGTTATGCGAATATATCTTCCAATACTTTGGCTCCAACGTTTACAGCTTTTGCTGTTACTGCTCTATTAGAAGAACATTTTCCTGATCTGGTTGATACTACTTTTACTGCAAAAATGGAATCTTCATTGGATGAAATATCTTCAGGTAATCTTGAGTGGCTACCATATCTCGAAACTTTCTATAAAGGTAAAAATGGTTTGGAGGTAAAGGTTCAGAAAACAGAGGGTGATATTGATGGTAAAGCTTATAGACAAGTTGATTTCGAAGACCTTCCTTGCGTAGTCAGAATAGGCTCTAACGGACCTTGGCTAGAGGGTATAAAAATTGATGAATCTGGTAATGAAATTCAGGCAAAAGGAAATCTTCCAATGGATATTACTCCTGGAGATTTAGACATAAAACAAGTTGATCAAATCTTAAGTGGCCCATCGGATCTTGGAACTGATCCAAAAACTGGGGAAAAAGTCTTTTTAAGATTTGGCCCATATGGACCTTACGTTCAATTGGGAAATAATGATCAAGATAAAGCTAAACCAAGGAGAGCTTCATTACCCAAAGAGTTGAAAACTGATGATCTAACTCTAGATGAGGCTCTTGTACTTTTAAGTTTGCCTAGATTGTTAGGAGTTCATCCTGAAGGAGGAGTTGTTGAGGCTGATAGAGGAAGATTTGGCCCGTATATCAAATGGATTAAAAATGAAAATGAATCTGAAAACAGATCCTTAAAGAAAGAGGATGATGTTTTCACAGTTGATATAGAACGAGCATTAGAAATTCTTGCGATGCCAAAAATGGGTAGAGGTGGTCAAGAGGTACTAAAAGACTTTGGAAAACCGAAAGAATTTAAAGAAAAAATTCAAATATTAAATGGAAGATATGGCGTCTATTTAAAATGTGGCAAAACCAATGTTTCGATTGCCAAAGATACTGACATAGAAAAATTTACCATAGATGACGCAGTATCTCTTCTAGAAGAAAAACTAAAAGATAAAAAAGGCGCAATTTTAAAAAAAACAAAGATTAGTAATAAAAAAACTACAAGGAAAAAGAAAAGTTAGAAAAAATATGATTTTAAAAAAAAAGGAATTTTTTTTATTAATTTTTTTAATTTTCTTGCAATCATGCTCTGGAGGA
>QCCJ01000026.1 GCA_003281285.1 Prochlorococcus sp. AG-347-K22
ACAAATAGAGAGAGGAACAACACCATTTGAGAATAAATTGAATGAAAAAATTGCACATGAATCTGTAACAGCAATAGATGAGGGCATTTCAGAAGGATCCTTTGGTTCATTATCAGTAGATGATGAAGGTATGGAACCCGAAAAATCAGTTCTTATAAAAGATGGAATTTTAAAAAAATTCATATCAGACAGGGCAGGTGAATTAAGAACTGGCCATAAAAGAACAGGAAGTGGAAGAAGACAAAATTATTCTTTTGCTGCTGCTTCGCGAATGAGAAATACTTATATAGCTAAAGGTGAGCACTCGAAAGAGGATTTAATCAATAGTATTGGTGATGGACTTTACTGCAAATCAATGGGTGGTGGCAGTGTAGGTGCCACAGGACAATTTAATTTTGCGGTAGAAGAAGGATATCTTATTAAAAATGGAAAATTAACTAAACCAGTAAAGGGAGCAACTTTGATTGGTGAGGCTAAAGAAGTTATACCGAAAATATCAATGTGCGGAAATGACCTTGAATTAGCTCCTGGATTCTGTGGATCCATCAGTGGAAGTGTCAACGTAACTGTTGGCCAACCTCATATCAAGGTTGATTCGATCACTGTTGGCGGAAGATAGGATATGAATTCAAAAGAAATAACAACTCAAATCTCTGAAGCTGCAGATTCTTTAAATCTTAAAAAATGGGATTATGGTGCAAGCTTTTCTAATGATTATTCTGTGCAAGTAGATAAAGGTGAGGCTAAACAACTTAAGGCATCACAAAAGCAAATTTTAACTATAAGAGTTTGGAACGAATCTAATTTAGTTGGTATTACGACAACTAGTGATATCAGTGAATCAGGTATTAAAAAAGCTCTAAATCAAGCTAATATTGCATCTGATTTTGGCAATAAGAATGAAAAAACAGAATTCTCACCACTAGCGAAGGATCCTATTGAAGTTAAGGACATAAAAAAAAGAAATCCTGTTGGAATAAAAAAATTACTTACGCTTTTAAGAGAAGCAGAAGTAAAACTATTAGAAAGCCATGAATCTATAAAATCTGTTCCGTATAATGGACTATCTGAGAGTTTTTATGAGAGAGTTTATGCAAATAGTGATGGTGCTTTTCGTTGTTATACCAAAAGTCAAGCTGCACTTTATTTATACGCAAGAGCAGAAGAGAAAAACAAGAAACCTCGTAGCTCAGGTTCTGTAAAACTTGGATATGGAGTTGAAGATATAGATATAGAGTTTTGTATTAAAGAAGCTTCTAATAAAACAATTTCTCATTTAAATTATTCATCTATTAAAACTGATAAATATTTAATATGTTTTTCCCCAGAGTCTTTTTTAACGATCATTAATGCCTTTAGTTCCATGTTTAATGCTAGAAGCATTTTAGATGGAGTTAGCTTATCTAATAAAAATTCTATTGGAGAGAAACTATCTACAGAAGCACTTAATATTTATGATGATGGTCTTCACGAAAAGAATATTTCTTCATCACCATTTGATGGAGAGGGAACTCCTACCAAAAGACTATGTTTAATTAACAAAGGGAGACTTGAAAATTTTATACATTCTGAATCAACTGCAAGAATATTTAAAACAAAGCCCACAGGCCATGCTGGACTAGGATCAAAAGTCTCAGTATCTCCTGATTGGATAGTAGTTGAGAAATCAGAGGAAAACTCAGATCTAAAAACATCATTAGATCACTCTACTTATGAGGGAGAATTTGTTTATATTGAAGAATTAAATGCAATTCATGCAGGTGTCAGATCAAGTCAGGGTTCATTCTCTCTTCCATTTGATGGATGGCTATATAAAAACGGTAAAAAAATCTCAATAGAATCTGCAACTGTTGCAGGGGATATCAAATATCTATTGAAAAATATAGTAAATATTGAATCAAACAAGGAAGTAACAACAAGTGGAATTTCTCCACATATATGGGTAGATGAATTATCAATAACTGGTGACGCGTGAGAATTATATTCTGGGGAACACCTGAATATTCAATTGCGACCCTTGATATTTTTATTAAATCTAAGCACGAGGTAATTGGAGTAGTTAGCCAACCCGATAAGAAAAGATCTAGGGGAAATAAATTAATATCCTCACCTGTTAAAAGCTTTGCTGAGCAAGAATCTATAAAAATTTATACTCCAGCAAAAATTAGGGAAAATATAGATTTTATAAATGAACTTAAATCTTTATCTTGTGACTTATTTATTGTTATAGCTTACGGGAAAATATTACCCAAAGAAATATTGGAAATCCCAAAATTTGGATGTTGGAACGCACATGCTTCATTACTTCCAAGATGGCGTGGTGCAGCCCCAATCCAATGGGCCCTAATAAAAGGCGATGAATTTACTGGTGTGGGAATTATGAAAATGAATGAGGGACTAGATACTGGCGACTTATTATTGGAAGAAAAAATTAAAATTGATAATGACGATAATTTAAATACACTATCGGAAAAACTTAGTATTTTATCTGCAAAATTATTTTTAAATGCCACATCACTACTCGAAGAAAATATTTATAAAGATACTATTTCTCAATTAACAAAACAAAATACTCTTGGGAGAGAAATTACTTACGCAAGAATGATTGAAAAATCAGACTTTAGAGTTGATTGGGGTAATGAGGCATTTAATATTTCTCAAAAAATAAAAGGATTATACCCACGAGCAAATACAACTTTTAGAGGTAAGAATCTAAAAATACTTAAGATCAAAGTTTTGAGTAGTGATGAAATTAAAAATAGAAAAAACCTGTTCACGAGCAATAATTCAAGACCAGGTATTATTCTTGCTGTAATAGAAAATGAAGGAATAATAATTTCAACTAAAACTGATCCGATTATTTTGTTAGAAGCAAAACTTGAAGGCAAAAACATTTCTAGCAAAAAGCAGTTGATACAACAGTTAAAGCCATCAGTAGGTGAACCTCTCTCAGTTTAAGTTTTAGATTCTTTTTTAGAGAATCCCCAAGTGAAGGCAAAAAGAATCAAAAAATAAAAATAATAGTCTGGAAGAAAAGATTCTTTAATTAACGTATTTAGTAAAAGTTTAATCCCAACTATTAAAATTGCTACGTAACCGGCTGTTTCTAATCTAGAAAATATATCCAGAAGTTTTAGAAAAATCCCCGATGTAAATCTTAAGGCTAATACTCCAATCACTGCTCCAAATATTATTAATATGTATTGATCGCTGATAGCTACTGCAGTAGTGATACTGTCTATGGAAAAAGCAAAATCAGTAATTGAAAGAAGCGCTACAACCCTTAAGAACCTAAAATTATTTTTATTATTATCTGTCCCATATTCAGCGTTTTCTATATCTGTATTTAAAAAAACATTAGAGAAGAATAAGTATATTAAATAAAAACCAGCAAAAACTCTAATAAGAATAAACTTTAGTAGAACATTAGATAATATGATGAGAATAATTCTAAATAATAAAGATATTGTTATACCAATATTTAAGGCTCTTGACCTTAATTCTGTACTGTCGAGGGATTTAGTAAGAGAAGCTAGTGCGACAGCATTATCTGCAGATAATAATAATTCAAGAGCAATTAATATTGGTAAAAGTGTAAGGATTTCGTACCAACTGTCTACCTGATCTAGTGTGGGTATAAAAGAATTTATTGCGGCTGAATCCATCAAATATTGTTCACAATCAGTATAAAATCTAATATAATGTATCGGATATTTGTAATCAAGATTGATAACTATAAATGAGTTTAAATACTTTAGTTGATTATATTTCTAACTCACAAATTACTTCTGAATTAATAAAAAGAATTTATAAAAATAATGAATTAAATATTGTTGGTTCAAGTAGATATGCTAAATCAATAATTTTAGATAGCATCGCAAAAAAAGAGGGGAAAAATATATTATTAATTTGTCCTAATGTAGAAATTGCCTACAAATGGATTGGTTATTTTGAAAGTATAAATAATAAAGCGGTTTTATATTATCCTCCAACAGAACATCTACCATACTCATCAATTAATAAATCCAAAGAGATTGAATTTACTCAGCTTACTGTTTTATCCAAATTAATAAAAAAAGATAAAAAGGAACTGAATGTTGTTATATCAACAGAGAGATCACTACAACCTCATCTAATAAATAAAAACTTGTTTATTGAAAACAAGTTAGATTTGCAAAAAGGGGTTCAAATCGAGATTCACGAATTAGCAAATAAACTTACTTTACTGGGTTATACAAAGGAAAATGTGACTTCAACAGAAGGATTTTGGAGTAGGAGAGGGGAAATAATAGATATTTATCCTGTAAATAATGAGTTTCCTATAAGATTAGAATTTTTTGATAATGTAATTGAGAAAATAAGAGAATATGATCCCCACACACAGAAAACATTAGAAAGTATCAATAATATTGAAATAATACAGGCTGGATTTGATTTGCAAATAAAAGATAAGCTAAATAATTTATCTAAGAACAGTATTTTTAATTCAGAAGATATAAATAAAAATAATCTTGATCGTTATTTAGGAATAATTGAAGAAGAACCTTCAAATATAATAGAATTTATAAATAGAGAAACAATTCTTGTAATTGATGAATTAGAAGATTGTAAAAAATTTGCAAATAATTGGTATCTAGATTCAGAAAGTAATTTTGATAATTGTGCGTATGAATTAAATGAGAACCTTAAAAATAATGATATAAATTTAGAAATTAAACCTAATTTGCATTTAAAGTTTGACGAAATATTAAATTCACTAAGAAATTTTAATTTAATAAAATTTTATGAATTTGAATCTAAAGTCAATATTGATAATAGGTTTTTGTTAAACGATAAAAGATTAAATTCATACTCTAAAAATATTGGAAAATTATCCAATGATATAAATAAAAATATAAAAAATAATGAAAAAGTATGGATATTATCAGCACAGCCATTAAGAACTAGGACTTTACTTTTTGAGCACGAATGTAATACAAATTTCTTAAACAATCCTAATGATATTGATGAAGCATTTAAGTCAATTAATAATTCAACTCCTTTAATTTTAAAAAATAAGAACAATTATGAAATCGAGGGTTTTTATCTTCCGATATGGAAAATTGTCCTGATAACAGATAAAGAATTATTTTCACAACAATCTCTTTTTAATAATGTATTCATAAGAAGAAAAAAAAGAAGTATCAATTCAAATATAAATGTAAATAAGATTAGTCCCGGTGATTTTATAGTTCACAAAAACCATGGGATAGGAAAATTTTTAAAAATAGAAAAAATAAATATAACTGGGGATTCAAGAGATTATTTAGTAATTCAGTATCAAGATGGGAAGATAAGTGTTGCCGCAGATCAACTGGGTAGTGTTAACAGATATAGATCAAGCGGAAAAATAAAGCCAAAAATAAATAAATTAGGAGGGACAGAATGGGAAAGAATAAAAGATAAAAATAAGAAACAAATCAAAAAGGTTGCTGTAGATATATTAAAACTTTATGCAAAGAGAGAAAAATTAAAGGGGCACATATACCCAGAAGATGGTCCTTGGCAAGATGAATTAGAGGAATCATTCCCTTATCAACCAACCCCAGATCAAATTACTGCTGTGAAGGAAATAAAATCTGATATGGAAAGCGATAAGCCAATGGACAG
>QCCJ01000027.1 GCA_003281285.1 Prochlorococcus sp. AG-347-K22
CCTCAAGCTGATTAGGAGCAATTTGATTAATACTCACTATCTTAGCCTGTCTAGGATTAGCCATAGGAACACATAAAAGTTTTCCATCGTATGCACCACAATCATGCATATCCAAAACTCCAATAGGTCTAGCTTTTATTAAACAACCAGCAAAAGTAGGTTCATCCATTATCACCATTGCATCAAGAGGAGCTCCATCGTCAGCCAGGGTATTTGGAATAAAACCATAATCAAAAGGGTACCTAACTGAAGAATGCAATACTCTGTCTAGGGCCATTATTCCAGCGTCAGAGCAATATTCATATTTATTCCTACTCCCTGCAGGTATTTCAACAACAATATTTACTATTCCCTTCATTGGAGATGGAGGTATTGAACTAAGGTCCATCTTTTTTTAAATCGTGATTATGAATTATCTCGTTTCCTTGAGATAAAGGTCTTCCAATTAAGATGCTTATTGAAGGTAGAAAAATTGTCAAAAATGCAAAAATAATACCTAAAGATGTTATTGATAAACTCCTTATACTTAAGGGGTCATCATCGTCTCTTTCAAAATCACTTCGAGCAGAACCATTGGAAGATTCTTCGCTTGATTTACTTTGAATAAATTGCTTTGATTTCGTGTAACTCAAGAACTCTTAATTGGTAAAGATTAAGGAGATAATTAAACATCATTATCCTACATTCAAAATGTCAATAAATCAAAACATTGCTTAGTAACTTTTTAATTACTCTTTTTCTAGTAAAGACCTAATTGATTTTAGTTCATCTAATATTTGCACCATTATATTTTGTGCCGCAGAAGAAGGTGTATTAAAGACCTCTACAGTAACTTCCTTAATTCTTAAAATATCTTTTGCAAATCTTGCTACTTCATTAGGATGGAATTTCAAAGGATCTTTTTGATCAGTTCTAAATTCGGGATTTAATTTTCTTGGATTAAAGCTAGGGTTTAGATTTCTTAAATCTGTATTTGTATACCTGTAGACAGAAGCTCTTGATCTGTTTAGGAATTTTTGAACTTCATCAATACCTACTAATTCCTCTTCACTAGAAATATTGGAATCTATATTTTCCATAAACTTAAGAAAATGTTTTAGTAATAATGAACTTTTAAAAGAATTTGAACTTCATTACTGAAGAAGTTAGCAGAAACAATATTTTTAGACTAGCCGCGTTGAGGGACTCAAGACACTTTAAATTATTTTTTCATCTTAATTGATAAAATTAAATATTATTAAGGATTTTTTTGTATGCGAGTTACAACCTCACTTCCTCTGGGGACACTTCGTGACACACCTTCTGAAGCTGAGATTATTTCACATCAATTACTTTTAAAAGCTGGGTATATTCGCAGAATTAACAGCGGTATTTATGCATATATGCCAATGATGCTTAGAGTTATTGAAAAAATATCCGCAATTATAGAGAAAGAACTTAATGGTATTGGCTGTGCGAAATTACTATTACCCCAACTTCATCCTGCAGATTTATGGAGAAAAAGTGAAAGGTGGGAAGGATATACTGCAGGAGAAGGAATAATGTTTAATCTCAAAGATAGACAAGGTAAAGAATTTGGTTTAGCCCCAACTCACGAAGAGGTGATCACGAGTATTGCATCAGAAACCATCAACTCCTATAAGCAATTACCTCAATGTTTTTATCAAATTCAGACAAAATTTAGAGATGAAATAAGGCCAAGGTTTGGATTGATGAGAAGTAGGGAATTTATAATGAAAGATGGTTATTCTTTTCATTCTTCAGAAAACGATCTGGCTTCTTTCTATGAAAAGGTGGGAAATGCTTATGAAAATATTTTTAAATCTTGTGGACTGCAGACCGTAGGGGTCGAAGCTGATAGTGGAGCAATTGGCGGTGCCTCCTCTAAAGAATTTATGGTCACTGCTGATGCTGGGGAAGATTCCATTTTGTTTACTCAAAGTGGTTCTTATGCCGCAAATATTGAAAAAGCTGTTTCTCTACCCTCTCAACCTATTCCACTAGAAGATAATATTGCAGAGTGGTTGGAGACACCTCAACAAAAAACAATCCTAGAAGTTTGCAAAAATAATAATTTAGACCCAAGTCAGATTATTAAAGTAGTAATATTCCTTGCACAGTTTGAAGGTGAATTTGAGGTCCCAATTCTTGCATGCATTAGAGGCGATCAACACATTAATGAAGTAAAGCTTTTTAACTTAATCAATAAACTTCATAATTTCAATCTCCTTAATCTTAAAAGAATTGAAGACAAAAATACTATCGAAAAAAACCTAGTTGATTTTCCTTTAGGTTTTATCGGACCAGATTTAGATAATAAAACTATTAAAGCTAGTTCTAATTGGGATAAAAAATGGACAAGAATAATTGACCATTCTGCAAGTGACCTTTCAAAGTTTATAAGTGGTGGAAATAAAGTTAATTTCCATAAAGTTTTTCAAGAATTTTCTTTTGTTTCGAAAGAATATCTAATTGGGGATATAAGGAATGCCAAAAAAGGAGATAAAATAAGTATTGATAATGATGAAGAACTTAAAGAAAAAAAAGGTATCGAGATTGGACATATTTTCCAACTAGGTCAAAAATATAGTGAAAAATTAAATGCAAAGTTCTCTGATAAGGATGGTAAGTTAAAAAATTTATGGATGGGTTGTTATGGAATAGGAGTGACAAGAATAGCTCAAGCTGCTATCGAACAGAATCATGATCAAAAGGGAATTTGTTGGCCTATCCAAATTTCTCCTTTTGAAGTTATTATTATTCCAACAAACCTAAAAGATCCTATACAAAGTGACCTTACTGAGCAAATCTATAACAACTTTTTAATTAATAAAATTGATGTCCTACTTGATGATAGAAACGATAGAGCTGGAGTGAAATTTAAAGATGCAGAATTAATTGGTATTCCTTTTCAGATAATTATTGGCAGAGATTCTGTTAATAAAGAAGTAGAACTATTATCTAGAATAAATAATACTAAGTTTAAAATTAGTACTGATAAATTGTTGGAAACATTTATTTCCGAATCGGAAATAATGTACAATAAAAAGTCTTAAGGCTTATTTTTTTTTGGGAGCTAAGTTATGTTACTGAAATGGACATCAAAATTATTTTTAAAAAATCTCACCAAAGCTATATCTTTTTCAATATCCTTAATTATCTTTTTTACACTATTTAGTTCCCCTTCTATAGCTGCAAAAACCTCTATGACAGGTGACTACACAAAAGATACAATTTCAGTTGTTAAAACATTACAAACAGCAGTTGATACTCCAAAAGATTCTCCAAATAAAGATGAAGTAAGAAGTGAGGCACTTACACTTATAACTGACTATATTTCCAGATACAGAAATAGAGGGATGGTCAATAAAACACAATCATTTACCACAATGCAAACAGCATTAAATGCTATGGCAGGTCATTACAAAAACTTTGCAAGTAGACCTTTACCAGATAAACTTAAGGAGCGTTTAACCAAGGAATTTTCTCTTGCTGAAAAAATGGTGCTAAGAGAAAGTTGATACAATTAATCTACTTTTTAAAAGTTAACCAAGATTTTTGAATATATTAAATATTCTCACAAAAATAATGCTCTTCTAAAATTGGCCAATGTTGTTGTAATCGGAGCCCAATGGGGTGACGAAGGAAAAGGTAAAATAACTGACTTACTTAGTCGTTCGGCAGATGTTGTCGTTCGCTACCAAGGTGGAGTGAATGCAGGTCATACAATAGTTGTAGATGATAAAGTCTTAAAATTACATTTAATTCCCTCAGGGATACTTTATAAAAATACTTCTTGTCTAATCGGGTCTGGCACTGTTGTAGATCCCAAAATCTTGCTTAAAGAAATCGACATGTTAATTGATAATGGAATTGATATCTCAGGATTAAAAATTTCATCAACATCACATGTAACAATGCCCTACCACCGAATTTTAGATGAAGCGATGGAGGCTGATAGAGGTTCGAACAAAATAGGGACAACAGGTCGTGGGATTGGCCCAACATATGCGGACAAGTCACAAAGAAATGGCATTAGAATAAGAGACTTGCTCAATAAGGAACGGCTTAAGGATGTGATCGAAATTCCATTGAGAGAAAAAAACGGTCTACTAGAAAAAATCTATGGCATTAAACCACTTAAATTAGAAGATATTGTTGAAGAATACCTTGACTATGGGGAAAGATTATCAAAGCATGTTGTTGACTGTACGAGGACTATCCATGCAGCCTCAAAAAACAAGAAGAATATCCTTTTCGAAGGTGCTCAAGGTACTCTACTTGACTTAGATCATGGGACTTATCCTTTTGTTACCTCATCAAACCCTATATCAGGAGGGGCATGCATAGGGGCTGGAGTGGGTCCCACTTTAATTGATAGAGTTATAGGTGTTGCAAAAGCTTATACCACAAGAGTAGGTGAGGGGCCATTCCCAACGGAATTGCAAGGTAGTATTAATGATCAACTCTGTGATAGAGGCAGTGAATTTGGAACCACTACTGGGAGGAGGAGGAGATGTGGTTGGT
>QCCJ01000028.1 GCA_003281285.1 Prochlorococcus sp. AG-347-K22
TCCACTCATAAATTACACCTAAATTTATACTTTGCATAATTTATCTAGAGAAATTATTATCATCAATAGGCTCTAATACTTATTTGACGGTTGCCATGGGTAAGAAGTCGTATTTTTAATAGTATAAATATCAAGGAATTTATCTCCCAATAATATGGCAACTAATGAAGAACTAGAAAAAAGAATTGAGACTTTAGAAAAAGAAGTGCACCATCTAAAAGCTGTTCTGCAATATCAAATGAGAAATAAGAAAAAGTGATTTATTCTTATTGAATGGAAATTATTTTTGGTCAGATAAGCTTTTTCTCTTAGTTGTTTTGTGTACCTAATGTCAAAGCTAAATATTAAAAATAAGTCCTTTTTTGAAAAATAACTTTAATCATTGATATTTAGAACATATTTGTTTTTATATATATAAAACTAATTGATATGTTTAACTCAATAGCTATTACATTGTTATTATTAGGCTCTTTAGTCGCTTACAAAAGACTCAAAAGAAAGAAACGTCGATTTCACGCACCACCAACAAATCAGCTTCCTAGTTGAACCTTAAATGCCGTCTTCGTCTTCTCCAAAAGGATTGTATCTAATATCCCAAATGAGAACTACTGCTGTAGATAAAAGCAATAAACCAAAAATAACTTGAGGAGGTGGAAATACCATTTATGAAATATAACAATTATCAATAAGCTTTGCTCATGAAAATTTTAAAGGGTAATCAATATTGTTTGGTTCTAAGTGTCTTGCATAACACGCTGTTGTGCAATCTACTCCCGCACTATTGATGCTAAATGAAGTTCTACATTCAAAAAAACTTTCCAAAGCATCTGAATCTTTAATACTTGAATAAATGTCTTTTTTCATGTTCAATCTTCCATTCTGAAGCTTATCTAGCAATTAATTTTTAATAATGTCAAATTTTAAGTAAAGTACTTAATCACCATTTTTTAAAAAAAAGTTATTGTATCTAATAGTTTTTTACCACCCTTCCTCTAATAGTTTGTTATGTTCGTTTTTCGCTTCTTCGATAGATTCAACCCTAGATCCTTTCATAAATGGTTTACTTGATCGCTTAAAAACACAACCATAAGATATTAAAATTGCATTAATCATAGAAAAGTTCTTAAAACTATCTTGAAAGGTTCAGATACTTCAATCCTCGATCTGGCTTTATTGATTAAAGTGAATTTTTCCATAAAAAAAGGGCGTTAGCTTCGCCCCAATCAAAAAGCGGGATAATCCCCATCACCCAGACCTTTTTAAAATCCTAGCACTACATATGGTGTTTGTAAGTATAAAAAATTACCTATTGATGGGGTTGTTAGTTTCTATTTAATTTGTCATTATAAGAGTCCCCATCACCTAGGCTCGTAAGAGTCTTTTTTTTTGCTATTTTTGGGGTTCAAGATTATTCGTTTTTAATTAGTGTTTAAAGACTTTTTATTTAATTTTTAAATTCGATAAATAATAATTAAAAAAATAATTTTATTTATGCAAACTTACATCGTGCACTGGCAATTTCCAGATCAAGAAAGTCATATGCAAGGGGCTGAAGCATTCGCGGGTTTTGTTGAAGGAGGATGCGAAGGTGATGAATTTGATGGGTTTAAAGTTCTTAATCGAGTAGTAAATCCTGAGGGAGCTAATGGTTGGGCAATAGTTGAATCTTCAAACCATCAGAACATATGGAAATGGAGTAGTATCTGGGTCGATAATTTTGGTGTAGAAATTGAAGTTACACCAGTTCTAACGGATAAAGAATTTCTATCCGTCCATAAAGAAATTGCAGCAGCCTCTAATTAATAATTAATCCTTTGGGGTTTGACTTTTGATATAAAATAAGAGAGTACCACCTCTTTTTTATGGGAAAATTTTCTTCCGAAGAAATTGAAAGTCAATACAATTTAATAAAAATGCTTTTAGCTGAACCTGAAAAGTATAGAGATGCAATTATTGCAATAAAAAAAGATATTGCATATATGCCTTTAGAACTTAAAAAAAAACTTGAGGAAGAAAATATTAGTTTTTGAATGAAATGCAAACCACCTTCATATTGGTCTTTTTAAAGATTAGTAACTTGCTATTCTTGTAAACTAACCTAGAGAGTCTAAATCTCTTCTGTGGTGAACTGTATTTCCAACATCCCGTGGAACTTTCTGTTCTTTCATTAAATCTGCAATAGTTGGAAAATCTTTTGTATTGTCAAGATCTCTTAGTTTTTTATCTTGAATTGCGAATGGTGATCTTTTTAAATTCATAATTAATTCCCCTCAAAATTTTTGTTGGATTCTGATCACAGATCCTGGATTATCGTGTACGTAAGAGTTGAATTCTCTCGCAAGAATTAGGCAATCGTAGGCATCGCGAGCGTAGAAGCCAACTTCATGTGTATTATTTGATGAATCTTTGTAACTCAACACATATTTATTACAAGATTTAATCGGTGTTGAAGGCATTTAGTTTATTCATGTTACCTCTAAGTTCTAACTAGGCACGCTAAGCAACTGACTAACAAAAATGTACGGTTAAAGGCACAAACATATACGGATAAAGGATCAACAATTTTATTTAAAAATTGATAACATGGCACGTAAAATTAATTAAGACATACATTAATAGTATTTCGCGAATTTTTGAAAAATCTCTTTTTCAGTTATTAATTTACTATTAACTAAATAATTTTCATGATTGATAACAAATACCCTTCTAAGGGTTGAATATATAAATAATTTTGCTTAAAAAAAACCTTTCAAAAATTAATTAAGATCAAAGGAAGTGGAAGTTATTAAAGTAAATTTTCAATCATGAAAGACAATTTTAAAAAGATAAATCAAGAAGGTTTTATATTATTTTCAATGATTGGAACCAAAGAGCTTCCTAGATCACAAATTAAATCTTGAGAGGGAAATTCATCAGAGCCTGTCCAAATTTTTAATCCAGCATAAATAGGACATTCACATTCTCTATCAAGAGTTAACTTATTCAATTCAGATGAAGTCGAAGATTCCGCAGAGCCTAAAAGTACTGATTTTAACCTTCTAGAGTAAGATTCGTTCCACTGATTAAATTTTTCAATTTGAGAAATAAGGGATTTGAAAGCCTCTTCATTATTTGGATAATTTAACTTTTTTGAAGCATTTTGGAAAAGTGATTTCATAAAGTTAGTGCAATTTATTGCATCATGATCTGAAAAACGATTAGACGAATTATCTAAAGTTAATGATTTTGTATTTTCAGATAGTATTTCTTTAACTAGAGTATTTAATTTAATATTTTTAGAAAGTGCCTTAAATTTGAGAGCTTTTAGCAACTCCTCATCAATATTTATGTTTAATTGTGTTCTTTTTTTGTCATTTTTTCACCATAGGAAAATTATACTTAATGCTTTATGTACTTGTAGGTTTTTTTTTTATATTCTATTTAATTTATACAATAGTCTATATAAATTTTCTTAATAGAATGATTACCATTTTTAATGATTAATTTATATTTCTTTTTCCTCTTTATTTCTAGATTTCTAGGTCTAAATATTTTAATTTAAATAATAAAATTCCTACGAGTTTTCATAATTATGGACAAACATAACTTGAAAATAAGACTTGAAGATGAACTAATAGAAAAATTAATCCTGAAAGCTAAAGATGAAGAAATAGCTTTGGAGGATTATTTAATAAAAACTTTGGAGAAGGCAGTAACTAAAGAGCATTGATTTAAAATAAAATTTATCAAGGGGATAATTTTTTAAAATTTAATAAAATAACTTGAGGAATCAGGAAATATTCATTAAGAAAAATATTTATTGCAATTTTAAGTTTATGTTTGGAAATTTTTATTGCTTTTCCCTAAGACTACATATATGGTTTATACTAACTAGAATTCTATTTTTCTAGTTAGATAAATTCCTAGTAAATTAAGGAATTGTATTTAAGTAAAGATTTTACTAAGGAGATTTAAAAAAAGAAAATGGAGACCTGTTTAAAAACACACTCAAATACTAAAAAACTATTTTATGTGTTAGCTACCTTAACTTTAGGG
>QCCJ01000029.1 GCA_003281285.1 Prochlorococcus sp. AG-347-K22
AAAAATTATTAGGTTTTGAATTTTCAGTATGCAAGCAATTTGAATTAAAGTTATAAAAACCAAAGCTTGAACGCCAAAAGATCCAACTTTACTATCTTTCATGGCTTTTAAACGTTTCTTTTTACCCGCAAAAATACCATCGAAAGTATCCATTAAACCATCAATGTGTAGACCACCAGTAATTAAATATCCTGAAGCCAAACAAATTAATGTAGATGCATAAATTGACCAAGAGTTTGTTCTAAAAAAAAGAAAAATATAACTCTGTATTGTTCCAATCAAAAATCCTAAAGGCGGGGCAAATTGTGCAATATTTTTAAATTCTGGATTAATTAAAGGTATCTTTGGAAATGTCGTATAGAAAATCCAAGATCCTGCAAAATTTTTTATTAAATATTTTTTGATGAGATAAAAATAGATTCAATATTAAATAATAGGGTAGATTAATGAAAAAGGATCAAAAAATTTCATAAATTATCGTGTTTGAATTTGAAATTACATCGAATTGCAGTAATACAGAGGCAAGAACTGGTATATTTCATACACCAAATGGTCAGGTAAACACACCAAAATTTATGCCTGTGGGGACTTTGGCAACGGTTAAAGGAATTTCATCTAAGCAGTTAATCTCTACAGGATCAGAAATGATTCTCTCAAATACCTTTCATCTTCATTTACAACCTGGAGAAAAACTAGTTAAAGAATCTGGCGGAATACACAAGTTCATGAATTGGCCTAATCCTATTCTTACTGATTCAGGAGGATATCAAGTTTTTAGTTTGGCCAAATTAAATAATATTTCTGATAAAGGTGTGGAATTTAAAAATCCAAGAGATGGTAGTCATGTTTTTTTATCACCTGAAAAAGTAATACAGATTCAAATGGATCTTGGATCGGATGTTGCGATGGCTTTTGATCATTGTCCTCCGCATACAGCTAGCGAAAATGATATTGAGGACTCTTTACAAAGAACTCATTCATGGTTACAAAAATGTGTTGAGACTCATCAGAAATCCAATCAAGCATTATTCGGTATAGTTCAAGGTGGAAAGTATCCGAGATTGAGAGAATATAGCGCAAAATATACAAGTTCTTTTGATCTGCCTGGAATAGCAGTGGGAGGTGTAAGTGTTGGCGAGGCAGTCGAAGAAATACATAGTGTAATTAATTACGTCCCGAAATTCTTACCAATAAATAAACCAAGATATTTAATGGGAATTGGCTCTTTAAAAGAAATTTCTCTAGCCGTTGCTAATGGATTCGATATATTTGACTGTGTTTTGCCTACAAGACTAGGAAGACATGGGACTGCATTTTTTAATGATGAAAGATTGAATTTGCGAAATGCTCGATTTAAAAATGACTTTTCTCCGATTGACAAAACTTGTAAATGCGAAACCTGTAAATCCTATTCTCGAGCATATTTGCATCATCTAATTAGAAATGACGAAATATTAGGCCTAACTCTCATAAGTTTGCATAATATTGCTCACTTAATAAGATTTACCAATGCAATTTCTTCTGCAATTAGAGATAATTGTTTTACAAATGATTTCGCTCCTTGGAAAACATCCTCTATTGCTCACCATACGTGGTAACGTCTTATCATAATTAATTAAATTATCAAAAAGGTGCTCACTCTATTTAATACATTCGCTGAATTACCCGAGGCTTATAAGGCCTTTGCTCCAACTGTTGATGTTCTTCCACTGATTCCTTTATTTTTCTTTTTATTAGTGTTTGTTTGGCAAGCTGCAGTTGGATTTAAATAAAATTCTTTTAGTTTAGATTGTTACTATTAGACGGGATCTTCAAGTAAAATCGCATCTCCAGAATTTTCTACAGCACTCTCTATAAAATCAGCAATTTTTAGTGCTCTTGAGGCTTGCTCACCATCAACCTCAGGTATTTCTTTGCCCTGAACGCACTTAAGAAAATGCTCCAGTTCTGCATAGAGAGGTTCAATGGAGGTTGTGCTAACTTCTTCGACATATCCATCATTTCTATAAACTAATTCGCCATGCTCTGCTGTATATGATTCATGAGACTTTCGATGGATTTGCAAAGAGTGATTTAAGAAATCAGTTTCTACTAGGCCATTTTGGCAATGAGCACTTAAACTTCTAATTTTTTTGTGACTCATTTTGCTTGCAGTTAGGCTTGCAATAACATTATTTTTAAAAACTAAAGTAGCATTGACATAATCTATCAATCCTTCGCTATTTCTTCCTCCAACTGCTGCTAATTTTTGTATTTTTGAGTTTACAAGCTCCAAAATAAGATCAATGTCATGAATCATTAAATCCATTACTACAGATACATCATTTGCTCTGTCTGCATGAGGACTGTGCCTCCTTGCTTCTAAAACAACAATTTCTTCATTATTTACTATTTTATTTAATTCTCTAAAAGCAGGATTAAATCTTTCAATATGCCCTACTTGTAATAGACATTTACTTGCATTAGCAGCCTCTATTAAAGATTTTGCTTCCAACTCGTTAGCTGCAATTGGTTTTTCTATGAGAACGTTAGCACCTCCCTTGAGACAATCTAGTCCTACTTTTTGATGAAGTAGTGTAGGGACAGCGATACAGATAGCATCAACTTTTGGAATTAGTTCCTTATAATCCTTGAACCATTCACATTGAAATTGCTCAATAGCTAATTTGCCTCTCTCCTCATTTGGATCTGCGACTCCAATGAGATTTGCATCTTTGAGTAAACTTAGTACACGAGCATGATGCCAGCCCATATTTCCTATACCTATGACTCCAACCTTTACGGATGATGAGGTTGGTTGCATAATTTCAAATCCATATATTAATTATCATTATCCTCTATGGGGAGTCACATTTAGCTTTTGGGAAGAATTATTTTAACACGATCAATTTTTGGACCTGACATAGAAATAACTTCAAATTTAATATTATTAAAATCTAAAACGTCGCCAATTTTTGGAACCATTTGAAATTTCTCTAACATAAATCCAGCAAGAGTATGATAATCAGTACCTTCTGGAATAGAACATCCTATCTTTTTATTGATTTCAACAATTTCTGATTTTCCAGCTATTGACCATTTTTTAGAGAAATTATCTAACATTCTCATATCTGAATAAATTCTATTATTGAGCATTTCCTCTCCAACTATTTCGCCATTTAGATCAGCTGCAGTTATAAGTCCTTCTGTTCCACCGTGTTCATCAACTACTAGTAAGAACGGATTGTAGTCTCTTACTATTGGAAATATTTCTGCTAGTGAACATGTTTCTATTATTTTTGTTACTGGTAAAAGGAATGGCTCTAATAATGTATCGGCTTCCATTTCACCTTTTGATATTGGCTTAGCTAGATAACGTAAATCTAATACACCTAATACATCATCTAAAGACTCACCAATCACAAAGAAGCGAGCATGTCGAGTTTTATCTACTTGTTTCATAAGTTCTGAAAAGGTTATATTTTTTGGCAAAGTTACCATTTCAGATCTTGGAATCATAACTTCTTTAACCTGTGTATCTTTTAAAGCAAAAACTCCTTCAAGAATATTCTTCTCATCTGGTTTTAAACCTGTTACGTTATCTGTTTCTATAAGAGTTTCTAATTCT
>QCCJ01000030.1 GCA_003281285.1 Prochlorococcus sp. AG-347-K22
AAAGAAAGGAAATCTATGCAGGTTTGAAAAATAACAAAATTGATTTAGTTGTAGCAACGCACCAAATTTTAGGAAAAGAAATAGAAATTAAAAACTTAGGATTACTTGTTATTGATGAAGAACAAAGATTTGGAGTAAAGCAAAAAGAGAAAATAAAAAAAATCAAAACCAACATAGACGTTTTAACTCTCTCTGCAACGCCAATTCCAAGAACACTGTATATGAGTTTATCTGGACTAAGACAAATGAGCCTACTAAATACTCCTCCTCCATCAAGAAGATCAATAAAAACATATTTATCTGAAATAGATATGGATGTTATAAGAACTGCAATTAATAAAGAACTTGATAGAGGAGGTCAAATTTTTTATGTTCTTCCAAGAATTTCTGATATTGATCAAGCTGTAGACAAGTTAAAAAATATGTTTCCCAGCTTAAAATTTATTGTTGCTCATGGGCAAATGAACGAAACAGAGCTAGAAAATGCAATGATTGCTTTTAATAATGGAGAAGTTGATCTAATGATATGCACAACGATAATTGAAAGTGGATTAGACATCCCTAAAGTAAATACAATCATTATTGAAGATTCTCATAAATTTGGCCTTTCACAACTTTATCAACTTAGAGGAAGAGTTGGTAGAAGCGGAGTACAAGCACATGCTTGGTTATTTTATCCAAATATAAATAAAATTAATGACGCTGCAAAACAAAGATTGAAAGCGATAAAAGACTTTTCAGAACTAGGAAGTGGATACCAACTTGCAATGAAAGATATGGAAATAAGAGGTGTTGGTAGCTTACTTGGAGAAGAACAAAGTGGAAAGGTTAATGCTATTGGATATGATTTATATATAGAAATGCTCCACGAGGCTATTTCAGAAATCAGTGGGCAAGAAATACCCGAAGTTAACGACACTCAAATTGATCTGCCAATAAATGCTTTTATACCTGCAACATGGATATTAAACAGGGAAGAGAAACTTGAGGCTTACAAATCTGCTACTGAATGTTCAAATAATGATGAATTAACTGAATTAGCTACAGACTGGGTGAATAGATATGGAAACTTACCCAAACCTGTTGAATCTCTAATTATGATAATGAAACTAAAATTACTTGCTAAACAATGTGGTTTTAATAAGATCAAGCTCAAAAAGCCAAACATTCTGATAGAGACAAAATTAAAAAATTCTACTTTTAAAATTCTTAAAAGTTCTCTAGCAAGTAGTGTTCAAAATAAATTTAATTTTAATGAAGGCGAACAATTATCAATCATCACTATAAGAGGTTTAGGTGCAACTGAAATTCAAAATCAAATTGATCAACTAATGTTGTGGTTCGGTTCTTTTGAAAGAGAAATAAAAAATTTCGACAAAGAACTTATTAAAAGAGAATAAATTATTAAATAATTATATAAAACCCGCGAATCAGTTTGATTTCGGTTAGGTTTATAAAAATTTATTTGTTTTATGGGTGAATATATAGACGTCGGAATCCAAACTTCGATTTTACCTTTATCTATTATTCTTTCATCAATTGTACTTGGCATATTTGCATTATTTGGAGAAGAAACAGAAAATGATGATGATGATTCTGATTCGGGAAGTGGAGGCCTAATGCAACCTATTTGAGATTATTTGTAAATAATTTGTTTTGACTTTCTTTTAGAGACTCTAAGTAACCTATAAAAAGAACCAATCATTAAAATAAGAGCAAAAAATGAAGAGACGAAAATAAAAATCACCAAAAAAATTTCATAGAGATTTGAAAAGAGATCAACTACTAATAAAAAAGATTTATTAAATGTCGAGGGTAGATTTTGTAAAAGCAAATTTTTATTAGGAATTAAATAATTTATATAAAATAATAAAACACTCAAAATAAACAAAAAGAAGGATTCAATAAATAGTCTTCTTTTGGATTTTCTTCTTAAATTTAATTTCTTTTTAAAAATATATTTATCAGATTTAATATTCAAATTTGGGATGTTTAAATCTGCCATAAATCAAAGCTCAAAGAATAAATTTGAATAACTCTGAAAAGAAATTAACCTATAGTATCGTGTTTGTATTTAAGATGCTAATTGCTCTTTATTCAGGATTTATTAGTTCTTTTTTTTCTATATTTTCAAAAGGACTATAAAAATAAATAAAAGAGGCAGATAATAGAATTAAAGAGCAAATAGCAATAAACGGTGGAATAAAGAAATTGAAAAAGTTAACTTTTTTATTTAACCCAAATCTTAATTTTTTAGGAATGTTGTTAGTAGGTATATCAGTTTTTTTTATTCTTACTTTTGGAGATTCATTTAATTGATCAAAACAATTTATGGTATCTGCAAGCAATGAATTACCAATCTTTAAAACTAAAGGCTTTACATTTGGTTTAGAGCTCTTGAGAACAATATTATGTATGTGGAGATTATCGGCTTTTATATCAATTAATTTAGACTCATATATTGGGTTTTCGTTTTTGATTAAAAGATTTGAATAAATATAAAAAGCATCCATAATAGGCCCTAAATGTTCTATTTTTCCTTCAATAAGTGGTTTATCAACTATGGTTAATTTCCATTGAGAGATTATAGATATTTGATCTTTATTTTCATTATTGGAATAATCTGGCAATCCTATTATTTCTAGACTTGTTGAAGATTGATGAAATGACAATTTATTTTGCATAATATTAAAAATCGTATAAAAAATTCTTCAACTTTTGATAACCCTGATTTGAAATACAAAAAGATAAAATAAGCAAAGATTTTATGATAATCTCATCATTTTCAGCTTGATTTAAAAGCTTTTTCACTCTCATACTATCTATATTAAATCTCTCTTTAATCAACTCAATAAATCTATTATTAAAATCATTCCAAACAACTGAATTCTCTTCAATATCTTCTTTAGATTTCAGTATCTCTCTGATATAAGGATATAAATATTTAGACATTTCAACTGTAATTCTAATTAAGGCATCGAATTCGTTAAGTTTAATATTGTTAGTAACATAAGATTTTCTCAATTGATTATTGTTCCTTAATTTCCAAATAGTCACTTTATTTGGTAAAACATTATTTAAATTGAGTCTATTTGACAAGGCGTAAAGGGACTGGATACCATTTAAGTCAATAGTTTCTAGTATTAATAATAATAAATCAAGCTTCTCTATAGATTTTCTTGATACCTGATTTCCTCTAGTTAAAACTGTAATTGTTCTCGATTAAGATATAAACGAATTATAACAGAATTATTATTCCATTTTTTGAAA
>QCCJ01000031.1 GCA_003281285.1 Prochlorococcus sp. AG-347-K22
TTTAAAATCACTGAAATAATAAAAAAAACAGTAAGTTCAAGAGTTTATTTTTCTAATTTGGAAGATTGGGAAATCAAGAGTTATGTAGATACAAATGAACCTTTATATTGCGCTGGAGGATTTGCCTTGGAAGGTATAGGCGGTAAATATATAGAAAAAATAGAGGGTTGTTTTAGTAATGTAATGGGTTTAAGTTTGCCATGGCTCAGAGAAAATTTATATAGATAATAAAATTGAGCAAAAAAAAACCCTATCTAAAGATAGGGCTTTTTTTTGATGAAATAGAATTTAATCTAAATCAGGCATTTCTAGAGCTGGTTCACTCTTTCTGTCGATTCCTTTTTCGAAACCAGCAGCGGCAGCTCTAGCACGTCCAGCATGCCAAAGGTGACCGATGAATGTAAACCATCCTAGGAAGAATTGAGCTGCAGCTAACCATTGTCTTAGGTTAACAAAGTTAACAGCATTAGGCTCAGTAATGATTCCACCAACAGAGTTGATAGAAGCGTTAGGAGCATGAGTCATATATTCAGCAGCTCTTCTTACCTGCCAAGGCTGAATATCATTTTGGATTTTCTCAAGGCTTAATCCGTTAGGTCCTCTTAAAGGCTCTAACCATGGACCTCTGAAATCCCAAAATCTCATTGTTTCACCACCAAATATAATTTCACCAGTAGGAGATCTCATGAGATACTTACCTAGACCTGTTGGTCCCATTGTTGAACCTACATTAGCTCCAATTCTTTGGTCTCTCACGAGGAAAGTAAAGCTTTGAGCCTGTGAAGCTTCAGCGTTTGTTGGGCCATAAAACTCTGAAGGGTAAGCAGTGTTGTTAAACCATATGAATGTTGAAGCAATAAAACTTGCTACACAAATTCCGCCAAGAGCATAACTTAATAGTCCTTCACCGTTCCAGATGAATGCTCTTCTTGCCCATCCAAAAGGTTTGGTAAAGATGTGGAATATTCCCCCAATAATTGCAGTAATACCCACGTAAACATGTCCGCCAACAATATCTTCAATGGAGTTAACGCCGATTATTGAACCAGCTCCTCCCCATGGAGATCTAAATAGGTAACCAAGAATGACTCTTGGATCTAAAGTTGGGTTAACAAGTCTAACTTCACCTCCGCCTGGAGCCCATGTGTCATATGCACCGCCAATAAAACACCAGTTAACTGACCATGCTAATGCACCTACACCTAAAACGATCAAATGATATCCAAGGATATTTGTCATTTGATTTTTGTCTCTCCAATCAGTAGAGAAAAATGGAAAATCTTCTTCAAGTTTTTCTGGACCTGCTAATGAATGGTAAATACCACCAAAACCAAGTACAGCAGAAGCTATCAAGTGAACCACGCCTGCCTGGAAGAAAGGCATGATATCAGTAACTTCACCACCAGGGCCTATTCCATAACCAAACATTGCGACGTGTGGCATACAGATTAAACCTTGCTCCCACATTGGTTTATCAAAAGTAAAATGATTAACCTCAAAGAGCATCATTGCTCCTGCCCAAAAGACTATTAGTCCAGAGTGAGCAATGTGAGCTCCTAATAACCGTCCAGATAAATTGATTAATCTAGCGTTGCCTACGTACCAGGCATAACCAGTTTCCTCAATACTTTGGTTTGGAGCTCTTAATAAGTTATTAAAGGGCGTTTCCACGTGGAAGAACCTCCTCAGGGAATACAAAGTTTTCGTGTGGTTGATCCACAGAAGACATCCATGCTCGCATACCTTCGTTCAAAAGTATATTTTTTGTATAGAAAGTTTCAAATTCTGGATCTTCTGCTGCACGGATTTCTTGGCTTACGAAATCATAAGCTCTTAAGTTTAGTGCTAAGCCGACAATACCGATTGAAGATGTCCACATACCCATAACAGGTACAAATAGCATCAAGAAATGTAAGAAACGCTTGTTTGAGAAGGCAATTCCAAAGATTTGACTCCAAAATCTATTCGCTGTAATCATTGAATAGGTTTCTTCTTCTTGTGTTGGATCAAAAGCTCTAAATGTTGAACTTTGAACTTTACCATCTGTATAAATACTTGTATCTTCATATAAAGTATTTTGTACTGTAGCTCCATGAATAGCGCAAAGAAGAGCACCACCAAGAATTCCAGCAACTCCCATCATGTGAAATGGATTTAGAGTGATATTGTGAAAACCTTGGATGAACAGGATGTAACGGAAGATTGCTGCGACACCGAATGAAGGTGCGAAGAACCAACTGTGCTGTCCTAAAGGATAAATAAGGAAAATACTTGTAAAAACTGCAATTACTGCTGAGAAAGCTAGTGCGTTGTATGGTCTAATTCCAACAAGGCCAGCAATTTCAAATTGACGAAGCATAAAGCCAATTAGGCCAAATACTCCATGTAATGCAACGAAGTTCCAAAGGCCACCAAGTTGTAGCCATCTTACGAAACTACCTTGGGCTTCAGGACCCCATAAAAATAGAAGACTGTGTCCCATGGCATCGCCAGGGGTGCTTACAGCTGCTGTTAAAAAGTTACAACCTTCAAGGTATGAGCTTGCAACTCCGTGTGTGTACCATGAGGTAACAAATGTTGTTCCGACAAACCAGCCACCTATAGCAAGATATGCGCAAGGAAGTAGGAGTAGTCCGGACCAACCAATAAATACAAAGCGGTCGCGCTTCAACCAATCATCGAGGATATCAAACCATCCTCTCTGTGGGGCGCTTCCAACTGCGATCGTCATGAGAAATCGTTTTTAGCATCGGGATACGCAGTGACTGTAACAAAGATTGAGAGTAATGTGGGGAAATATTTTTATATCTGAAATGCCTTGTAAAGCTTTCCTGACTTTTTTATTAAAAATTAGGTAAGAATACTCCCTTAGTTTGTTAAATTATCTGAATTAGGCTCTAAAAAAAGATAAAAATGAATACAGACCTCACTTCTTTCGATAAAATCGAACAAAAAATTGGTGGATCAAGAAAAATTTCAAATTACATTATTGG
>QCCJ01000032.1 GCA_003281285.1 Prochlorococcus sp. AG-347-K22
TTGTATCTATATCTATTTTTTTATCTAAAAACTTATATGTAAATTTTGTAGAAGCAAAATTATCAATTGTATTTTGAAGAACATTTTCTGTACCCCACTTTATGTTGATAAAAGGTAAATATATATGCGATGACATTATTTTTTCTGATAAACCAATAAGCCAATATCCTCCATCATTAGATGGTCCTAATATAAGATCATTTTGTTGAAGCTCTTTTTGAGTATTCATTAAATCTTGATGGCATAAATCTGGAAGATCAGTACCAATAAAAATAATATTTTTGATCTTATGTCTAGCACAAAATTTTTTGTTGATAATTATTTGCCGTTTCATTTTTTCTCCCAAGCAGCCTTTCCCCTGCAAATTAAATTTTTTGATGCCTAATTCTCTAGACCATCTTCTACAATTACCTACCCCAAGACCAGAAATAGCAATAGAAATATCAATTAGTTTATTTTCTTGGAGAAATTTTGCTACTGAAATAGTATGTTTGGTCATTATACTTTGTACTTTTGCCGAATTACTTTTACCTATATCTTTTGATAATCTTGTTTTGCATCTTCCAAAACCATGCCATTTTGCCATGATAACAAGTAATGATTTATCCAATACCCTAATAAGATTTAAAATAATTATATGCCTATTAAAAAAATATAAAAATTATCTTTATAAATTTGGTTGATGTTTTGTTAAAGAATTTTAAATTTGTCGTGATCTTGTGATTTGATAATGGCCAATTATTAAATTCCAACTAGATTAATAATCTAGAGAATAAAACTTTGCAAGCAATTAATCCTATTTGGGCGGAAGTTCAACAATCACTCCAAAAAACTTTAAGCAAGCCTTCATTTGAGACATGGATAAGGCCTGCAAAATTCAACTGTTTTGAGAATGGCTTACTGACCTTAATAGCTCCAAATACATTTTCCAGTGATTGGTTAAGAAAGAATTATTGTGAAACTATTGAAAAAGCAGCAAAAGAAATCTGCGGCCATGATGTAAAAGTTGTTTTTAAATCTGAAACAAATACGAGTAGCGATTTGACAAATAAAGAGAAACCTAACGAACAGAACGCGAATAATAAAACAAGACTTTATTCTAGTAACAACCAAAATAATTCTTCAAAAAATCAATTCAAAAATCTCAACGGTCTAAATTTGCGCTACGTCTTTAAAAGATTTGTTGTAGGTCCAAATAGTAGGTTGGCTCACGCCGCTGCTTTGGCAGTTGCTGAATCACCTGGGAGAGAATTTAATCCATTATTTATTTGTGGTGGAGTAGGTCTCGGTAAAACTCATTTAATGCAAGCAATAGGCCATTATCGAGTTGAAATAGATCCAGAAGCAAAAGTTAAATATGTATCTACAGAGACTTTTACTAATGATGTTATTAGTGGTATTCGAAGAGATGGAATGACAGCGATTCGAGATAAATATAGAAATGTAGATTTGATTTTAATAGACGATATACAGTTCTTAGAGGGCAAAGAGTATACACAGGAAGAATTCTTTCATACTTTTAACGCACTTCACGAATCAGGAAGTCAAATAGTTATTGCAAGTGATAGACCTCCAAATCAATTGTCGGGAATTCAAGAGAGATTAATTTCTAGGTTTTCAATGGGTATGACCGCAGATATTCAACCACCTGACCTTGAGACGAGGACAGCCATCCTTCAAAAAAAGGCAGAACAAGAGAGGATGAGTCTTCCAAGAGATTTAATTCAATTTATAGCAGGAAGATTTACTTCGAATATTCGAGAATTAGAAGGAGCATTTACTAGGGCTGTTGCATTTGCATCAATAACAGGCTTGCCAATGACAGTCCAATCAATTGCTCCAATGCTTGATCCGAATAGTGTTGGAGTAGTTGTTACTCCAAAACAAGTTATTAATAAAGTCTCAGATTTCTTTAAAGTTTCTACCGATGAATTGATTAGTTCAAGTAGGAGAAAACCAGTAAGTCAAGCTAGGCAAATAGGCATGTATCTTATGCGACATGGAACGGATCTGAGCCTACCAAGAATTGGAGATGAGTTTGGGGGCAAAGACCATACAACAGTTATGTATGCTATTGAACAAGTTGAAAAAAAATTGTCTATTGATCCTAATATTGCAAGTCAAGTTCAAAAAATAAGGGATTTACTTCAAATAGATTCAAGAAAAAATTTATAGTTTTTCTGTTAACTAGAAATAAAATTTCTAGGATCTTGATCATATCTATGCCTGAAAGGTATCTTATCCATTTCATTGATATCACTAAGCGATTCAATTTTATTTAATGATTGTCTTAATAACCTTGCTGAAATAATTGGCATATCTCTTGGAACTGAGATTCTATTTTTTAAGTATCTTAGAGAGATTCCTGAAAGTTTTTTAGGGATTAATACTTCACCTGTGATCATATAGGTCAAAGCAGATCTCAATGATTCCTCAAAGAATTCTTTACTGTATGGATTTACTTTTAGTAAATTGTCTTTATGCTTTATCACTCTTTTAAGAGCAATTTTTGCGAAATATTTTGACTCATAATTTTTATTTAATTCATAATTACCTAGACCCTCCCCAGTATCTATTAGCTTAGAGAAAGTAATCTGTTGTTCATTGCTTTCTTTATAACATCCTCCCATTTGTGGAGGTAAATCATGAGAATGAGTATGAAAATCTCCTTGAGTGCCTCTATAAGCACTTGTCCCTTCAAAAAGGGTGAG
>QCCJ01000033.1 GCA_003281285.1 Prochlorococcus sp. AG-347-K22
TGGCTCTCTCAGCAATTACATCAACGCGATCTTGGAGAGTATGTGCCTTACCTGTAGCATCATCACGACCTGAGAGAATAATAGGTTCAATAGCACCATCAAGCTCCGGAATTGCAATCTGAAGAGCTACCTGAACTGGATGTAAACCTAGATCACTATCTTCCCATTCTTGTGTGGTTTGGAAAACTAATGGAAGTGCAACCATATAGGGTCTGTTTAGCCTTTTAAGAGCCTCAATAGCTCTAGGATGGTCTTGTCTTGCTGGTCCACCAACTAGTGCAAATCCTGTTAGAGATACAACTCCATCTACAATCGGTTGATCTTTATTTATGGAATCATAATAGAATTCTTTAACAGGCTTAGAAAAATCTAAACCCCCACAGAAGATAGGAAGTACTCTCGCCCCTCTATATTCCAATTCTTGAATAACGGCAACGTAGTGAGCATCATCTCCAGTAACAATATGACTTCTTTGAAGAACTAAACCTATTGTTGGAGTTTTGTCATTTTTAGGATTTATATCTTTCCTATTATTCTCCCAATTTTGATATTCTTTAAGACTTTCAAACATGCAAGGAGCAAGAGGATGCCAAATTCCTAAATCTGGGAATGTTTCAGGGTCTTGAATTTTGAATTCCTCTATTTGATCTTTTATGTTCTCTGAAACTACATATTTTTCAGAAATCATTAACAAGAAGTTTTTCAAGTTCTCAGTAGTTCCACCTAACCAGTACTGAAAACTCAGAATGAATGTTCTAGCATCTTGAGCTTTTTCTACTGGTAGATATTTAAGTATTGAAGGTAGTGTATTCAATAACTTCAACATTGAATCTTGGAAGCTTGCCCCATCAGATTCTTTTTTCTTTTTTATTAAATCTCCGATAATACTTTTAGATTGACCAAGTTGGGCCATACTAAATGAACCTAGCTTATTTAATCTCATTACCTCTGGCATGGAGGGGAAAACAATTGATGCTTTAAGTTTGTCTTTAAATGGAGATACTGCATCAACTACTTTTTGAGCAAGGTCTTCAATGAAAATTAGAGAAGCAACGAATATATCTGCATTAGCTATATCTTCTTTAAAATCTTCAAAATTACTATTATTCCTAAGTTCTTCGATAAGATAGCCGCTAAGGTCTATACCTATGGGCCCATTCATCTCATTTATTGACTTTGCAGCTTCCGTTAAGGAATTTTGGTATTGTGGCTCAAGGACAACATAAACTGCTTTTATTACAACTTTGTGTTTGTTATCCTCAACAGGAGATACTCTGCGGTTTGCTGAGCGGACCTGCGTAAACATTGATTTTCTTTAAGTATTTCTACCAGACTACGAATGAAATGACGTTATTGTGTGCAATATAAATAGCGTGTAACAACCTTTAAAAAAAAATTATTTAAAAAAATGTTTGAAAATTCTAAAAAACCCATACCAGTACTAGTATCCGGAGCATTAGGCAGAATGGGTAGTGAAGTTGTTAATGCTGTATTAAATTCTACAGATTGTGAACTTGTTGCAGCAATTGACATAAACGAAAAGAACAATGGCTCAAATATTTCTGAATTATTGAAGGTAAAAAATTGTGATGTTTTTATTTCAAATGATTTTGAAGGAACTTTATGTTCTGTTAGTCAAAATTATAGAAATGAAAAAATTAAACCTGTGCTGGTTGATTTTACTCATCCTAATTCTGTATATGAAAATACCAGATCAGCTATTGCATATGGTGTATCACCAGTAGTAGGAACTACAGGTCTAAGCCCTTCGCAAATACAAGATTTGTCTGCTTTTGCTCAGAAAGCATCGGTTGGTTGTGCAATAATTCCAAATTTTTCAGTAGGTATGGTTCTTCTTCAGCAGGCGGCATCCGTAGCTGCAAGGTTTTATGACAATATTGAATTAATAGAGATGCATCATAATCAAAAAGCTGATTCTCCTAGTGGGACGTGTATAAAAACTGCAGAAATGATTGAAGAATATCCAAAGAAATTTAATCAGAATTTAGTTAAAGAGTCTGAGTCATTGAAAGGTGTACGTGGTGGGCTCAGAGATTCAGGAATTAATATACATTCTGTACGATTACCAGGATTACTCGCTCATCAGTTAGTAATTATGGGTTCTCCAGGTGAAACTTACACAATTAAGCATGACACTATTGACAGAAAGGCATATATGCCAGGAGTTTTACAGGCTATTAAAAAAATTGGTAATTATGAAATCTTAGTTTACGGACTTGAAAAATTGATTTTTTAAAATGTTAATTCCAGTTAATTCAAGTCAAATTTCAAAACTTATTCCTGCAGTTGGTACAGGAAGTCAATTTAAGTATGCGTTGGGGAATCCGAGAAAAATTCTTCAAAGAGTAATAGTTTCTTCAATTGGTGGATTTATCTCATTAATTATTAGTTCGACTGGAGATCAAACTAATAATTTCTGGTTATTCCTATGTGTAGGGTTCTTTTTGTATATCATCTGGGGCCCAATTCTTGAATCAAGTAGAAAAAATTTGAAATTAAGAAAATATAAATTTTTTTCTATATTTGATGGCTA
>QCCJ01000034.1 GCA_003281285.1 Prochlorococcus sp. AG-347-K22
TGCCTATAGCAAGAAAGAAAATTGGGGGGCCTCAGAAACCTTTTATCAATTAACAAGAACCCTTTTAAAAGAGAAAGTAAGCTATTCAGAGAAAATAAGTCCTTTGAGGTGGAAGGATCTTGGGCGTAGACCAAAAGTCAATATACTTGGCCCTTCATTACTAGGATTTAGATGCAGAGATGATGTAATCGAAATCCAACGCATACTTTCAGAGCAAGGAATAGATACAAACGTAGTTGCTCCATTAGGTGCTAGTCCAGATGATATTGAAAGACTAATTGATGCTGAAATAAATATTTGTCTTTATCCAGAAATTGCTGAAGCATCATGCGAATGGCTTAAACGGAACTTTGGAATGGAATGCACAAACACTATACCAATTGGAATAAAAAGTACAATTGAATTTATAAATGAAGTTCATAAGAAATTAGATCTTCCTTTGACGAATAAAAAAGAATTAGAAAATAAATCAAAACTTCCTTGGTACTCAAAATCAGTTGACTCAAATTATCTAACTGGCAAAAGAGTTTTTATTTTTGGTGATGGAACACATGCAATTGCAGCAGCCAAAATTGCTAAGGAAGAATTGGGTTTTGAAGTAGTTGGTCTTGGAACATACAGCAGGGAGATGGCAAGGCAAGTAAGAGCTACTGCAAAAGATCTAAATATAGAAGCTTTGATAACTAACAATTATCTAGAAGTTGAAGATGCCATGAAAAAAGCCGCACCTGAACTAGTTTTAGGGACCCAAATGGAAAGGCATAGCGCAAAAAGACTCGGCATTCCATGCTCAGTAATTAGTACTCCAATGCATGTTCAAGATGTTCCTGCAAGATATAGCCCACAAATGGGATGGGAGGGAGCAAATGTGATTTTTGATGACTGGGTACATCCTCTAATGATGGGCTTAGAAGAGCATCTTATTGATATGTTCAAACATGACTTTGAGTTTGTTGATGGTCATCAAAGCCATTTAGGACATACAGCGACAAACTCAAAGGACATTTTGAATTCTGACGAAAAAAAAGAAAAAAATAGCAAAGAAGGAATTACCTGGACTGAATCTGGTAGAGCTGAATTAATAAAAGTTCCATTTTTTGTAAGAGGTAAAGTTAAAACAAATACTGAAAAATACGCAATCTTGAGAGGAATTCCAGAGATAAGCGATGAAACTCTTTACGATGCCAAAGCATATTTCAGTTAATTTTTTACTAATAAAATATAATTAAGTCATGAGTATTTTCACTCATAATCTAATAGATCTAATCCTAAAAATTCAGTTATAAGAACATATTTCCCGCTTTTAATACAATTAAATACATATTTGTTTAGAAACATATTTCATGTGTATTTACACTGCAAGAATATAAATAATAATATGTTTTAAGCTTTAAATGACAAGTACCATAAATAGACCTCTTGATGGAGAAGGAAGTGTTCAAGTAAAGCAAGATCCAAAAATAAATATTGAGGAAGGGGCTTTAGTTATTGCTGTTTATGGGAAGGGTGGCATCGGAAAATCAACTACATCATCAAACCTTTCTGCAGCATTCTCAAAATTAGGTAAAAAGGTTCTACAAATTGGATGTGATCCGAAACACGATAGCACTTTCACTTTGACCCACAAAATGGTTCCTACAGTTATCGATATTCTAGAAGAGGTAGATTTTCATAGCGAAGAATTGAGGCCAACCGATTTCATGTTTGAAGGTTTTAATGGCGTAATGTGCGTCGAAAGTGGAGGTCCTCCTGCTGGGACAGGGTGCGGGGGATATGTAACTGGTCAGACAGTTAAACTATTAAAAGAACATCACTTATTAGAAGATACTGACGTTGTTATTTTTGATGTCCTAGGAGACGTCGTTTGCGGAGGATTCGCAGCTCCATTGCAACATGCAAATTACTGTCTAATTGTTACTGCTAATGACTTCGATTCAATATTCGCAATGAACAGAATAGTCTCTGCAATCAAAGCAAAAGCAAAAAATTATAAAGTCAGATTAGGTGGGGTAGTCGCAAATAGATCAAAAGATACAGACCAAATAGATAAATTCAATGAAAAAACAGGTTTAAAAACTATGGCCCACTTTAAAGACGTCGACGCAATCAGAAGATCAAGGCTAAAAAAATGTACCATTTTTGAAATGGAACCAACTGAAGATGTTATTGAAGTTCAAAATGAATATTTATCTCTTGCCAAAAATATGCTTGAAAACGTAGAACCTTTGGAGGGCAATCCACTTAAAGATAGAGAAATTTTTGATTTATTAGGATTTGATTAGTCTTAATTAATCTAATCCAACCAATTGGCTTGTTAGATCATAAGTTTGTTGAGAAGTCTTCGTATCAATTATTCTGTTTGACAACTTTTGAGAAAAAGCTTTTCTACCAGTTTTTTGACGATTTCCCCAGCTCCAATGGACTGATGGTTTAGCAAATTCTTTATAAGTTGCCACTT
>QCCJ01000035.1 GCA_003281285.1 Prochlorococcus sp. AG-347-K22
GCCGCAATATGGTAACTCAATAATTGTAAAGGCAGTATATTAATTAGAGGTGAAATCCACTCATTAGAGGAAGGAACTTTCATTAAATAATCAAAGATTTCAGTTCCATTACATTCAGGAGCAATCCCAATCAAATATGAATCTCTAGCTTTTGCTTCTTGAGCATTGCTGATAACTTTATCAAAAACCTCACCAGGGGAAGCAATAGAAATTACAGGTACTTTTTTATCTAACAAAGCTATTGGACCATGTTTCATTTCACCAGCAGGGTATCCAGCTGCATGAATGTAGCTAATTTCTTTAAGTTTTAACGCGCCTTCAAGGGCAATAGGATAATTTATTCCTCTTCCTAAAAAAATAACATCTTTAATATTAAAAAAGTCATGTGCTAGCTTTTCTGAAGATTTATTATGTTTCTCTAAGAGATCTTCCAGCAATGGCGGAAGTTTTATAAGTTCATTTATTAATTGACCTATTTCATCAGGACTTTGATTACCTTTAATTTGAGCAAATTTTATAGCTAATCCATAAAAAGAAAGTAATTGAGCAAAAAAAGTTTTTGTTGCTGCAACTCCAACTTCTATTCCTGCACAGATATCAATTATATTTGAGACCTGTCTACCTATGGAACTCTCTTTTCTATTTGTAATTGCAATAAGATTGGGTTTAAATTTTTCATTTTCAATTGAAGAACGTCTTTTAATTTCCATATCGATAGCCGCAATTGTATCGGCAGTTTCTCCGGATTGACTGACTCCAATAGTTAATGTATTTGGCAATAGGGGAGGTGGTGAATATCGAAATTCGCTTGCATAAAAGACATTTGTAGGAATACCTGAAAATTGTTCTAATAAAAAGCTGCCCACCATTGCAGCATGTTTACTTGTACCACAAGCAATAATTTCAATTCTTTCTATTGATTCAAGAAACTCCGTATCAAATTGATAGTTGATTTGATATTGACCATTATCTGAGTTCTTAGTTAAATAATTTTCCAACCAGTTTTTTGCAGTCTGTGGCTGATCATATATCTCTTTCAACATATAGTGTTTGAAATTAATCTTATCCATTATTTGCTCTGAGACTTTTAAAGAAACTGGATTTCTATATTGTCTCTCGTTGCTTGAGTCATATATTTCAATTCCAAGCGGAGTCAACAAAGCTATTTCTTCATCCTCCATAGGCAAAATAATATTCGTAAAGTTTGCAATGGCTGGAGTATCACTAGCACAAATAAATTCCCCTTCACCCAAACCAATAATCAAGGGCGCTTGTCTTCTTGCAACTACCAAAGAGCTTGGAGCACCAGACCATAAAACTGCTAAAGCATAAGATCCTTCTAAATCCGATAATACATTTCTCACAGCTACTAATAATGTTGACCCATTATTCTCAAGATTAAGTTTACTTAATGTATTTAACTCTCTTTGAATTAGATGGGGAATTACCTCAGTATCTGTATCAGAATTAAAAATAATGCCCTCTTCCTCTAATTTTTTTTTTAAATCTTGGAAATTTTCAATAATACCATTTTGAACAACTGCTATATTTCCTGAACTATCAGTATGAGGATGTGCATTTTTAACCTCAGGTTTTCCATGAGTTGCCCATCTGGTATGTCCTATACCCACAGTTCCAGGAATATTATGATCGCTAAGATTACTTATTAAATTCTTGAGTTTTCCTTCTGCTTTATTACAAGAAATAGAATTAGTTTCGGAATTTATTATTGCAATCCCTGCAGAATCATACCCTCTGTATTCAAGTTTTTCTAAACCATTAATTAATAATGGTAAAGCTTTTTTATATCCAGTTACAGCAACTATTCCACACATACAATTTTTTTATTTCAATTATATTGAAATAAGATGCGTATTTACCAAAACATGGACTCTCTTAAAACTGCACTATAAAAATTAATATGCTAGACCCATACTCCTAGAAGTCTCATCTCCTAAATAAACACGAATACTTAAGAAATCTGTGGGACATGCCGTTTCACATCTTTTGCAACCTACACAATCTTCTGTTCTAGGAGAAGAAGCTATTTGGCCAGCTTTACAGCCGTCCCAAGGAACCATCTCTAAAACATCAAGTGGGCAAGCCCTTACACATTGGGTACAACCAATGCAAGTGTCATAAATTTTAACTGCGTGTGACATGTAAAAATTGTCTTTTGAACCTCGTTTTATAATACTATTGTCTTACAAAGAAATTAAAAAAATTAAGATATGCTTCACTCTTGTTAACTCTAGGGCATAAAATCATATAGATAATTAGTAATTTCCATAAACTATGTCACAAGAAATCCTCGAAAAAGTCTGTTCTATTGTTTCAGAACAATTAAGCGTTGAAGCTGGAGAAGTCAAATCAGATTCAAATTTCCAAAATGATTTAGGTGCAGATTCTCTAGATACTGTT
>QCCJ01000036.1 GCA_003281285.1 Prochlorococcus sp. AG-347-K22
AGATAACCAAATCCTGAATAGGCAAATCTTTTAAATTAACAGAACTAATCATTTGATTATTGTAAATAATAGATTAAAAAATTATAAACCCAGATAGAAAATTATTTACTTATTGGTTTTTACTTACTTTAAGTTATTTTAAGTGAATGATTAGATTATCATCCTATTTAAAAATCTCTATTTATTAAAAACTTTAAATAAATATATAAATTAAATAAACATTTTATACATGAGAATGATTTATTTATATCAATTTGAGATTGGGAAAAAGGATATAGTTTTTAGAGTTTGTTTTTAAGGATTTGGAAAACTTTAGTTATTATGAATATCTTAATTCAATCTCATTTCATCCCCCTGTGATGATAATAACTACATTAGTTTTCTTTTATATAAGGAGAAAAATTTTATTGAAAGGTGAAAAGCATTAGCAATTTATTTGATTCCTGTATTCTTTAAAGAGTCGAAAATAAAATAAAGGAAGCAAATTAAGAAAACAATTACATATATAGAATCCATTTAACTAATCGATGTAATAGAGCTACTTAATCCATAAGTGAGAAATATAAAACTTGCAAATGTTACTCCAATCATTACCGTTGTATAGAGTTTATTTAATGTGAAATTATTGCTTGATGAAAAATCTGCCACAACTAAATTTTTCATTGAATATTTATCCCTACTTTTGAAATTGCTACTTTTAACCAAGCTGCCTAAAATGGGTTCGGTTGAGAAATTCAATTCTTGATTGATAACTGAATTTAAACCTTTATCTTCATTAAAGAATTTTGGGAACATATAAGTATGCCACAATGTTATTACTGCAACCCAAAAAACAACGCTTACACCTGCGATTCCAAAAAGTAAAAATCTAAAATTTTCCATATTTTTTTTTTAATTTTTTAATTAAATTAAATCTACATCAAACTAAATATTCAAATATTTTTATTTAAAAAATATACTTGAAAAAAATCAATTAATCATAATTAGTTGTGATTAATGATTAAAAATAATGTTATTAAGAGTTTTTGTATAAATATAAGTTAATGATTTAATCAATTATTAATTTTAAAAGGTCAAAATAATTACCAAATTTATTATTACTTTATAAAAATGGATTTTAGAGTTTTACTTGTTATTACGCCAATAGTATTTTCATGGATTTTTACAGTTTTTTGGTTAGGTAGATGGGATGTATTTAGATTGACACCACTTGGACTACCCAAGAAGGGATTTGCTCCTTTCAAAAACTATCAAGTATGGGATGATTCAGCACTAATTCCTGATACAGGGAGACCAGCAGAAGGTTATCCTGTTTTTACAGTAAGAACTGCAGCTGTAAACGCTTTAGGAATTCCAGCTGTTTTCTTTCTAGGAGCAATTTTGGCAATGCAGTTCAAATCTTATTAATTAGGTACTTTGATGGATATAAGATTCTTTATTGTTGGAGCCCCCTTCGTAATTGCTTTTTTCTATACCTTATTTTGGCTAAGAAAATGGGGTGCTTTTAAATTGCCTGATGATAATTTGTCAAAAAAAATGACTTTAAAAAATCAATCAGAAGAGCAAAGTTATTTTTTGGAAAATATCTTTTTAACAAAAAATTAAATTTAATTCATTTATTTTTTATTTATTAAATTGTCATGATTCCAATAGAACAGTATTTATTTTTTGCAGTTTCTCTTTACGCTTTTTTTCATCTTTCAATAAGAATAGTAAGTGCCTTGTTTAGCTTTTCTTAAATAAAAATTGCATAAAATATAAAACACTTATTTGTATAAAATTAATCTTTATAAATTAAGAAAATCATTATATAAATAAGAAAGTAGATATTAGGGCAATCTACTAGCCGCTAGCTTTGATAAGTACGGTTTGTAATGAGAACCTCCCTTTAACCTCATTTTCTTTTTCGCAATCTTAGAAAATGAGGTTTAAATATTTTTAGAAAAAGAATTTAGTATAAGGTTAAAGTTCAGTATCAAAAATAAACTCTTTCAATTAAAAAATATCTATGCCTTTGTATATTATTTACTTTTAAAAAAATAGTTTTTTATTTATAAAGAATATGTAGATATTTGGCGCATCTGCAACGGTTTACAATCCGTCTTTATGAACCTAGCCAGCAAAAATATTCTTAACTACGTTTTAGTTATTTTAGTAGTTAGGAATATTTTTATTAAATATTTAAATTTTAGAGAATTTATCTCATCTATAGGTGAATTTAATGATTAATGAATTAAATAAAAAAGATACTTTAGAAAATATTTATAAAGATTTAGAATCTGGGATACCAGAGAATAAATATATAAAAGAGTATGCCCTTCCTAATGCTAGGCAATGGTTAGGAGGAAGATTTGTTGCTATATGGGTTTTGCCAATTTATTTCATTA
>QCCJ01000037.1 GCA_003281285.1 Prochlorococcus sp. AG-347-K22
GGAAAAAAAATTTTTAATAGATTTGATAATATGAAAAATATTGCTTCTAATAGATTAGAGGAATGGCTTGAAGAAGATGAAGATATTAGCCAAAACTTAGATTTTAAGGAAAAAAGTTTTTATAATAATGACAGATCATCTATACCGTTTAGTGGAAAAAAAGAAGATGACCCTTGGATATAAATAATGATAAATCATGAAAATAATGATCTATATGATCTTAATGAAGTACTAAAAGTTGAAAATTTAACATTTAATGATTTCGAAGAAATTTGCAAAAGATTAAAGAGAAAACCTAATAGAACGGAATTAGGCATGTTTGGCGTTATGTGGTCTGAACATTGTTGTTATAGAAATTCAAAACCTTTATTATCTAAGTTTCCCACTAAAGGTAAAAATGTTTTAGTTGGACCTGGAGAAAATGCTGGCGTTATTGATGTTGGAAATAATCAAAAACTTGTTTTTAAAATAGAAAGTCATAATCATCCCTCTGCTATTGAACCTTTTCAAGGCGCAGCAACAGGTGTAGGAGGAATTTTAAGAGATATATTTACAATGGGTGCAAGGCCAATCGCAGTGTTGAATTCATTGAGATTCGGCAATCTTGATAAATCATCAAATGTTGACTTACTTCGAGGAGTTGTATCCGGTATTGCGCATTATGGAAATTGTGTAGGTGTGCCGACTGTTGGAGGTGAAATTAACTTCGATGATAGTTACTCTGGAAATCCTCTAGTGAATGTTATGGCTTTAGGACTTTTAGAGACAGAAGAAATTGTTTGTTCTGGAGCTAAAAATGTAGGATCACCAGTGTTATATGTTGGTAATACAACTGGTAGAGACGGTGTTGGTGGTGCTAGTTTTGCTAGTTCAGAATTAACTACAACTTCATTAGATGATAGACCTGCAGTTCAGGTAGGTGATCCATTTATTGAGAAGAGTCTTATAGAAGCTTGTTTGGATGCTTTCAAGACAGGGGATGTAATTGCAGCTCAAGATATGGGTGCTGCAGGTTTAACATGTAGTACCGCAGAAATGGCCGCAAATGGAAATTTAGGGATATCTGTTGATTTAGATTTGGTCCCTTCTAGAGAAGATGATATGTCTTCATACCAATATTTATTATCTGAATCGCAAGAAAGAATGTTGTTTGTCGTTAAAGAAGAAAAAATTCATGATCTTATTGAAAAATTTAATAAATGGGGATTGTATGCCAGTGTTATTGGTGAAGTAATAGGAACTAATGAGGTAATTATTTCTCATAAAGGTAAAATTGTGGCCCAAATACCTACTTCTGCCTTATCTGACGATACTCCTGTAAATCTTCACAATGTGATTAATAATCCACCCGATGATCTTTTAAAGAAATGGGAATGGAAAGAAAATGATTTACCAGAAATTCATGAGCAAAAAATATTTTCATTGAAGGAAAATAAGAATTTTTCTTTTTCAGAAATCATTTTAAAACTACTCTCAAATCCATCAATAGCTTCTAAACGATGGATTTATAAACAATATGACTCTCAAGTACAGGCAAATACTGTATTTACACCTGGGAAATCAGATGCAGCTGTAGTAAGACTAAGGGAACAAAATCAAAAAAATAAAAGTAAAGTATTTTCTGGTATTGCTGCTTCAGTTGATTGCAATAGTAGATGGGTTGCGCTTGATCCTTTTAGAGGATCTATTGCTGCTGTTGCAGAGTCTGCTAGAAATGTTAGTTGTGTTGGGGCTGAACCAGTAGCAATTACAAATAATTTAAATTTTTCGTCTCCGGAGAATGAAATAGGATATTGGCAACTTTCATCTTCATGTAATGCAATTGCTGAAGCCTGTAAAGTACTGGAAACTCCTGTTACAGGAGGTAATGTTTCTTTATACAATGAATCTAAAAATAAAGATAATGTAATAACTCCTATTAATCCTACTCCTGTTATTGGAATGGTTGGAAAGATAGATAATGTCGAAAAAGCAATAAGCAGTGAATGGAAAAATATTGAAGATCAAATTTGGTTAATTGGTTCTTCTAAATCAGAACTAAAAATTGCAGCTAGTTCTTATCTAGAATATTTTCATGGAGAAATCACAGGTCGGCCTCCAAAAATAGATTTGTTGGACGAAAAGTTTTGCCAGAGTTTTTTAAGAAATGCGATTTTAAAAAGTCTTATAGTTTCTTCTCATGATATCTCTGATGGTGGTTTAGCTATAGCTTTAGCGGAGTCTTGTATTTTGTCCGCAAGAGGTGCAACTATAGAATTAGAGAGAGAT